>NZ_JAPEVV010000002.1:0-598982 GCF_028201335.1 Thermomonas mangrovi | reverse complement strand
CAGCCGCGACCCGCAACAGGTCATCGCCAGGGCCTTTATATACGCAATACCCCGGACCGAAAGGTCCGGGGTATTGTCTTTTATGGCGCCTGGCAATGGACTGCCAGCCCGGGGCTTGCGGAACATCCCGCGATACTCCCTTCCCATGGCGGTGCGCCGCGCAGCCGCGGACTGCAACTCGCCTCGCCTCCCGCCCGAGGATCGCCAAGGCCCTTCCCAAACCAAATCACCTGCACTCAAAGCTCGGTTGTTGCGGCGATTTCATCGCGACATCACGGGTCTCCAGTCCGGGTGTTTGGCCATATATACGGCATCCAACCAGCGTGCGATGGCATTGCGTGAATCCGGCTCAGAACAGGCTAGGCTGCGGGCCGCATTGGATGGGTCTCGGCATTCCCCAGCCGCCCGCACCCGCAGGAAGATGGCGCTTCGCCGCCCGCTCGCGATGGGTTTTCTCCGCCAGCACCTTGAATTGGTTCATGCGTAGCTGCAGCAGGTCGGCGGCGTCGGTGGGCGCTTGTTCGATGCCGTGGAGGGGCGACTCCTCCTCCAGTGCCGGTTTCGGGATCTGCTGGAATGGAATCCGCATCGGCGCGGCATTGTGTTCCACCGCGTCGGCCATCGAGCCCATGTAGAGCGCGTTGTTGCCGTACTTCTGGTTGACCCGGTCGAGCAGCGCGCTGGCCTGGCGAGCGCGGAGCCGGTCCGCCATGAGCTCCCCGCAGGCGGCGATGCGCGGTGAGACATCGACGAGCGTGACGGCCACCGAGAGCGGCGGATGCCGCTTCACCTGCCAGCGCCTTTCGTGGGCCGCGCGTTCGAGTCCCTGCAGGTTGCGGCCGAGCAGTTCCAGCAGCGCGGGCGTGTCGTCGAGCGGGGCGAAGCGCAGGTGCCGTTCGAAGCGTGCCTCCATGCCGACGAAACGGATGGCGATCGACATCCCTCCGGCCAGGAGGCTTTCGTCGCGCAGCCGCATCGCCGCCTTGGCGAGGAGCTTGAAGAGCACGGAGCGCATGCCGGCGAACGTGCGCAGTTCCGGGCCAAGCACGTGCGAATGGCCGACGGAGGCGCGTTGCGTGGTGCGTTCCGGGAGGTCGAAACCCTGCAGCTGCAACCAGAAGCGTTCGCCTTCGATGCTTCCCCAGGCGCGGCGCAGGCGGTCCCGCGACGCCGCGCACAACTGCGCCGTGGTGGCGATCCCCGCCCGCTGCAGGCGCGCTTCCATCGACGGCCCGATGCCGCACAGGTCGCGCAGCGCCAGTCCTTGCAGGGCATGGGGCAGGTCGGCCTGCTCGATCACGGTGAGCCCATCCGGCTTGTTCATGTCGGACGCGGTCTTGGCGAGGAACTTGTTGGGTGCGATGCCGATGGAGCAGGTCAAGCTGTCGCCGAAGCCGATGTCGCGCAATGCTCGCTTGATGTCGCGGGCGATACGCTCCGCGTTGCGACGCTCGCGTTCGCGGCCGATCAGCCAGCACGGGACCTCGTCGACCGAGGCCGCCTTGCCGTGCGGGATGCAGGACTGGATGGCATCGAGGAACTGGTGGTGCACCCCCACGTAGCGCGCCGGCCGGGCGAGTTGCAGGGCGATGTCGGGGCAGCGGGCCAGGGCTTCGGCGACGCCGGTCCCGGTCTTGATGCCGAAGTCGCGCTTGGCCTCCTTGCTGGCGGCGATGCAGCAGGTCGTGGTGCTGGCGACCGGGATCACCGCGACCGGGCGCCCGCGTAGCGCGGGATCGTCGTGTTGTTCGACGGAGGCGAAGAACGAATCGAAGTCGACGAACAGGCAGCGCAGGGTCATGGCGGAAGGCGCTCCGGCAGGGCGGGGAGTATCGGCTTCGCTTGTCGCAGCGGTGGCTGCGAGGCTTCACGATTCGACTAACGTTGCCCTGCGGCCGTCTCCGGAACCGAGACGGACGGACGCCCTTTCCGACGAGCGGCGCGATGCCGTGCAGTCGCGCCCGCCACACTGCCACTTGGTCCATCAATGGAGCGCGGCACATGAAGTCCAAGGGCTGGTGGATCCTCGCGGTGGCGTGCATCGCGCTCGGCGACGTGGCCGCAAGCGGGATCAATGGCATCAACAACGGGATGCCGAACCGGATCTCGATGAACGTGACCGTGGCCAGGCAGACGCAAGGCACGAGTTTCGGCGAGAAGGTGAATGCCGGGCTGCACGCCGCGGGCAGTGCGATCAGCCAAGGCGCCTCCCTGTCGATCGCGATCGAATGCGGACAAGCGGCCTGCATCATCGCGTTGCCGGATGGCGAGGGCTACCGCGCGGACCTGCAGCGCAGGCGCGTCGAGGTGCTGAAGTCGAACAAGACCGGCGACCCGGATGCGAACGCCGCGCGTGGAGCGGGCCAGGGTGCCTCGCTGCTGGGCGGCGCACTGCCGGGCGGCAGCATCGTGTCGGCGGCGGTCTCGTCGGTCGGCACCCTTGCGGGAAGCGGGGGCGGGGCCGCGGCCGCGAGCTATGCGGCCACCGGGCGCAAGCTGGAAGGCGGCAAGGAAGGGCTCGCGACGACGACGCGGGGGCCGGGCGAAATCGACGTCGTGGACCCCCTGGCGGACGGCGACTACCTGCTGACCCTGGTCGTGGAGAAGGCGACCAGCGGGTTGAAGGACACGCTGAAGACCCAGGTGCGCACGCAGGCGCCGGAGCGCCTGCAGGTCGTCGTCGGCTTCCGGGTGGAGGCGGGCAGGTTGAAGGTGCGGCACGATACCGCCAGGAACAGCGTGTCCAACCTGCGTTAGCCGCGCGCGCCGTTCAGAGCACCAGCGGCGGCTCCCCGCCGACGATCACCACGTCGGCCGGCCGGCGCGCGAACAGGCCGACGCTCACCACGCCCGGCACCTGGTTGAGTTCGCGCTCCATCGCGACCGGGTCGACGATGGACAGGTTGTGCACGTCGAGGATCAGGTTGCCGTTGTCGGTCACCACCCCGTCGCGCCACACCGGCTGCCCGCCGGTCAGGCGCAGGATTTCCCGCGCCACCAGGCTGCGCGCCATCGGGATGACCTCGACCGGCAGCGGGAACCTGCCGAGCACGTCCACCCGCTTGCTCGGGTCGACGATGCACACGAAGCGCTCGCTGGCCTCGGCGATGATCTTCTCGCGGGTGAGCGCCGCGCCGCCGCCCTTGATCAGGCGCTTGTGCGGATCGCATTCGTCGGCGCCGTCGACGTAGAGCGAGAGCGGTCCGGCCGCGTTGAGGTCGATCACCTCGATGCCGTGCGAGCGCAGGCGCGCGGTGCTCTGCTCGGAGCTGGAGACGGTGCCGGCGATGCGGTCCTTCCACGCGGCGAGGGCATCGATGAAATAGGCGACCGTGGAGCCGGTGCCGACGCCGACGATCATCCCGTCCTCGACGTACTCGATCGCCTTCTCGGCGGCGCGTTGCTTCATGTCCGACATGGCGTTACTCCAGTGAGAGCAGCAGCTTGGCCTGCGCGGCGGTCACCGGCAGCACCGACAGGCGCGACCCCTTGCGGATCAACGCGAATTCCTCGCCCAGCGCGTCGGCGTGCGCGCGGATTTCGTCCAGCGCGAGCGGGCGCGCGAGGTGCCGGACGTAGGCGACGTCCACCAGGTCCCAGCGCGGCTGCGCCTGGGTCGCCTTTTCGTCGAAGTACTTCGACGTCGGCATGAACTGGGTGGGATCCGGGTACGGCGCGCTCGCCACCTTGCCGATCCCGTAGATGCCCGGCACGTCGCAATTGGAGTGGTAGAACAGGACCGTGTCACCGACCTGCATCTGGCGCATGAAATTGCGCGCCTGGTAGTTGCGCACGCCGGTCCAGGGTTCGGTGCCGACGCGCTCGAGGTCGTCGATCGAGAAGTCCGTCGGTTCGGACTTCATCAGCCAGGTCTTCTTGCGCGCGGTCATGGGCGATGCAGGGTGCGGGTGGGGGTGCAGATCGCGTCGGGAACCACGTCCCAGTCCGCCAACGCGAGCGGTTCGGTTTCCTGTTCGTCGAAGCCTGCGCCCACCAGCAACGGCGGCGTCGCCTGCGACCGGCGGAACGCGAAGCTGCGATCGTACCAGCCGCCCCCCATGCCGAGCCGGTGGCAGTCTGGGTCGAAGCCGACCAGCGGCATCACCACCAGCGCCAGCGCGTTCGCATCGAGCAGGCCGGTGGCGGCTACGTCGGGTTCGGGGATGCCGTAGCGGTTGGTGGCCAACGCATCGCCCGGGCGCCAGGGCGCGAAGCGCAGGCGCTGGTCGGCGCCGAGCACGGGCAGGCAATACACCAGGCTGGGCGGGAGGTGCAGTTGCCAGGCATGCAGGCCGATCTCGCCATCCATCGCCCAATAGCCGGCGACGTAGCCCTCAGCGGGCAACCCGGGCAGGGCGAGCAGGCGGCCGGCCAGCGCCTCCGCGCCGGCGATGCGGGCGGCGGCAGGCAGTGCACGACGGCGTTCGCGCAAGCGGCGACGCAGGGCGGCGCGGTCGTCGGGGAGGGCGCTCACGCGGTCTGCGGGCCGGGCTGGTCGGAGGAGGAAGGTCTCCGCCGTGGCGATGCGTGCGAAACGACCTTGAACCCGGGGTTCAAGTGGGAACGCGTGGCGGCCATCGGGCTTCCCGCTCGGGGCGGACTTGCACTCCCGGCTGCCAGTGCGTCCCCGCGGTCGTCATTAAGGGACAAGGCGAATGTTGCGCACGCCGTCGCTCACGGCAGAGGACGCGACCAGTATAGGAGCGGCGCGCGGGATGGCAACGCCATCCGTCGGCGTGCAGGCGGGAACGGTTCAGCCGTTGCGCGCGAGCAGGGCGTCGAGCTTGCGGTTGGCCTCGTCGAGCAAGGCGAAGGCGCCACCGCCGGCGGGCGCGCCGGCATCGCGCAATTGCTGCAGCTCGTGCGCGAGGTTGAGCGCGGCGAGCACCGCGAGCCGGTCCAGCGCGACCATCTTGTTGCCGCCGCGGATCTCGCGCATGCGCGCGTCGAGCAGGCGCGCGGCCGCGGCCAGGCTGGCGCGTTCGTCCTCGCTGACGCCGACCGTGTACTCGCGGTCAAGGATGCGGACGTTCGCCGGCTCGCTCTTGGCGGCGTCGCGGGTGTTCACGTGTGCTGCTCCAGCGATTTGAGGCGGCTGATCATGGCCTCGACCCGGCTGCGCGCCTGTTCCTGCTTCGCCAGCAACTGCGCGCGTTCGGTCGCCATCTGCTCATGCTGCTGGCGCAGGCTGCGGTTCTCGTCCTGCAGGCGCTGCATCTGCTGCGCCAGCACGTCGATCCGCGCAAGCAGCATCCGCAGTTCGGCGTCGAGGTCGCGCGCTTCCATGCCGACCATCATGGGCGCAGCGATGCGGCAGGGTCAAGGCGCCCGCAGGCCCGATGCCGCCGCCCGCTGCGGCCAGTCGCGGAGGAATTGCAGGCATTCGCCGGCCGGCATCGGCCGCGCCAGCCAGAAGCCCTGGACCACGTCGCAGCGGTGCTGGCGGAGGAAGGCGAGCTGCTGCGGCGATTCCACGCCCTCGGCGATGACCTGCAGGCCCAGCGAGTGCGCCATCGCGATCACGGTGGTGGTGATCGCCGCATCCTCGCCATCGGACGGACCGCCCAGGTCGTCGATGAACGCCTTGTCGATCTTCAGCGTGGTGATCGGCAAGCGGCGCAGGTAGGCCAGCGACGAGTAGCCGGTGCCGAAGTCGTCCACCGCGATCGACACGCCGAGCCTGCGGAAGGTCTGCAGGCGTTCGGCCGCGAGTGCGGCGTTGGCCATCAGCATGCTTTCGGTGAGTTCGAGTTCGAGGTGGCGAGCCTCGACGCCAGTCTCGCGCAGCGTCCGCTCCACGATGCGAGGCAGGTCGCTGCGCAGCAATTGCACCGCGGACACGTTCACCGCCATCGCCACGTCGTGCTGTCCGGCCTGCCGCCAATCGGCGAGGGTGCGGCAGGCCTCGCGCAAGACCCATTCGCCGATCGCCAGGATCGTGCCGCCCTCTTCCGCCAAGGGAATGAACTGGGTAGGCGGGATATCGCCCAGTTCGGGGCTGTGCCAGCGCAACAGGGCTTCCACACCGGTGATGCGGCCGTCCACCAGCGACACTTGCGGCTGGTAGGCGAGGCTCAGTTCGCCCCGCTCCACGACGCGCCGCAATGCCGCGACGATGGCGGCCCGGCGGCGCGTCTCGCTGTCCATCGCGTCGGTGTAGCGGAGGAACGTCCTCCGGCCCGCCGACTTCGCCTGGTACATGGCGGTATCGGCGTGCTTGAGCAGGTCGGTGGGGACTTTCGCGTGGTCCGGATAGACGCTGATCCCGATGGAGAGCGTGATCACGATCTCCTGGCGGTCGTCGAGTCGCAGGGGTTCTTCGAAGGCCTCGATCAGGCGCTGCGCGCAGGCATCCGCTTCGCCGCCATCCGCGAGGTCCTCCAGCAGCACGGTGAACTCGTCGCCACCGATGCGCGCGACCGTACGCGCGGCGCCCGCGGCCTGCTGGAGGCGCTGCGCCGCCATCCGCAGGATGCGGTCGCCGGTGGCGTGCCCGAGCGAGTCGTTGACGTCCTTGAAGCGATCCAGGTCCAGGAACAGCAAGGCCGCGCGGGTGCCTTGCCGGCGCGCACGGACGATCGCACGCGACAGGCGCTCGGACAGCAGGGTGCGGTTCGGCAGGTTGGTCAGGGTGTCGTAGTTGGCGAGGTAGCGCAGTTCCTGCTCGATCCGGCGGCGGTCCGTGATGTCGGTGGCGACCAGCACGAACAACCGCCGTTGCCCGCCGGGTTCGCGGATCGCGGTGGCCTGCATCGCGCAGAGGAACTCATGGCCATCGCGACGGCGTTGCCACATCTCGCCGGACCAGACGCCGGTATCCCGCGCGGTGCGCCGCGCCGCCTCGTAGTAGGCGGCGTCGTGCTGCCCGCTGTTGAGGAGGCTGGCATCGCGCCCGACGATGTCGTCCACGTCGTAGCCGCTCATGCGCGTGAACGCGGGATTGATGGTCACCACCCGGAAATCGTCGTCGGTCACGACCACTGCTTCCGCCATGTTGCGCATGACTTCCGCCGCGATCCGGCGTTCGCGCTCCTGGCGCTGGATGTCGGTGACGTTGCGGGCCGTGCCCGCGATCCGGGTGACCCGCCCATCGGCGCCGCGGCCCACGCTGCGCCCGCGCGCGCGGACCCAGAGCCATGTACCGTCGCTGTCGCGCACCCGGTGCTCGGACAGGAACATGGGCGTGTGGCCCTGCACGTAGTTGCGCAGCCGTTCGACCACCAGGGGCAGGTCGTCGGGATGGATCGCGGGGTCCTGGTCGACTTGGTGGTGCAGTTCGAGGTCGCCGGCCGGCCCGGGCATGATCCGGGTGCTCTCCAGTTCGCGGCGCCCGAGGTCGTACTGCCAGTAGAGTTCGTTCGATGCCCACAGCGCCAGGCGCAGCGTGTCCTCTCGTTCGCGCAGCGCGCGCGCATGGGCCTGGTGCTCGCGGTCCCGGCGACGGCGACCGGCGATCAGCAGGAACGCGATCGCCAGCACCAGCAGGGCGATCAGCAGCGCCATGTAGTGCGAGAGCGGCATGGCGTTGCCCGTGGCGAGCGGCATCGCCGGTGCCGCGACGCGCCACGCCGGGTGGCGTGCCTGCAGGCGGTGGCGGGACCGGTTCATCTGTGCAGTGTAGGCACGCATCGGAGGAGTCGCCAATGATGGTCCCGGGGCGCGGTTGGTACACTGGTATTCCTGCACTGGAAGCGAATCGCGTGAGCGAAATCCGATTGCCGTCCTGGAACGAAGTCGAGGCCGAGGCCGGGCGCCTGGCGCTGGCCGCCAGCGCGGCGGAACTGCATGGCGCCCTCAGCGGCTGGCTCGCCGCCGGCGGCAAGGACCTGCCCGGCTGGATCGCCGAGGTGATGGCCGATCCCGCCTTGCCCGCGCCGGTCGAGGGCGATGCGCTGGACCGCCTCCGTGCCGCGACCGTGGCCCAGCTCGGCGACGCCGACTTCGGCTTCGACCTGCTGCTGCCGGAAGGCGAGGGCGACCAGGTCGCCGTGCGCGCCGGCGCGCTGTTCGCCTGGTGCCGTGCGTTCCTCGGCGGCTTCGGGCTGGCGGTGGGCGACAAGGCCCTGGGCGAGGAAGACCAGGAAGCGCTGGGCGACATCGCCAACCTCGCCGCCGCGCGCATCGACGAAGTCGATCCCGAGAGCGACGAGGAATCGCTGGTGGAGATCGAGGAGTACGTGCGCATGGCCGTGCTGCTGCTGCACGCCGATTGCGCGCTCGGCCCGCGCCAGCGCAGTCGCCTGCACTGAGGCGATGACGCCCTCCGCCGGCGAACGCAAGGCGCTTGCGCGCCGTCGCCGCCAGCTGATGCAGGCGGTCGGCGATGGGGCGATCGTGATCGTGCCGGCGGCGCCGGAGCGCATCCGCAGCCGTGATACCCATTACCCGTATCGCCAGGATTCGGATTTCTGGTACCTCACCGGTTGCACCGAACCGGAGGCGGTGCTGGTGCTGGTGCCCGGGCGGCGCCACGGTGAATCGCTGCTGTTCTGCCGCGAGCGCGATCCCGAGCGCGAAGGCTGGGACGGTCCGCGCCTCGGGCCCGATGGCGCGGTGGACGCGCTCGGCATGGACGATGCCTATCCGATCGCCGACATCGACGACATCTTGCCCGGCCTGCTGGAAGGGCGGCGGCGGGTGCACTACCACCTCGGTCGCGACGCCGACTTCGACCTCAAGCTGATCGGCTGGATCAACCGCGTGCGCGCGCAGGTGCGCCAGGGCGCGCAGCCGCCGCAGGAGTTCCTGGAGCTGGGCCACCTGCTCGACGAAATGCGGCTGGTGAAATCCGCCGATGAAGTGAAGCTGATGCAGAAGGCGGCTGACATCAGCGTGCTCGCGCATCGTGCGGCGATGCGCGCGGCGCGCCCGGGCATCCACGAGTACGAACTGCAGGCCGCGGTGGAACACGTGTTCCGCCTGCATGGCGCCGAGCCGGCGTATGCCAGCATCGTCGGGGCCGGCGGCAACGCCTGCGTGCTGCACTACCGCGACAACCGCGCGAAGTCGCGCGATGGCGACCTGGTGCTGATCGACGCCGGCGCCGAATACCGCGGCTACGCCGCCGACATCACCCGCACCTTCCCGGTCAACGGCCGCTTCACCCGCGAGCAGCGCCAGCTGCACGACCTGGTCTGCGCCGCGCAGGCGGCGGCGTTGGCGCAGGCGCGGCCGGGCGTCGCCTACGAGGCCGGCCACGACGCGGCGGTGGCGACGCTGACCGAGGGCCTGCTCTCGCTCGGACTGTTGTCCGGGGGGCTGGAGGCGGTGATCGCGCGGGGCGACTACAAGCGCTACTACCGGCACAAGACCGGGCACTGGCTGGGTCTGGACGTGCACGACGTGGGCGAGTACCGGATCGACGGCGAGTCGCGCCTGCTGGAACCGGGCATGGTCTTCACCATCGAGCCCGGCCTCTACATCCCGCCAGACGATGCGTCGGTGCCCGCGAAATGGCGCGGCATCGGCATCCGCATCGAAGACGACGTGCTGGTCACCCGCGACGGCCATCGCGTGCTCACCGGCGCGCTGGAGCGCAGCGCGGATGAAGTCGAGGCCTTGATGGCGGGGTGATTTCGCCGCGCGGCCGGCATGGCGGGGAATGCGTTCGCCGCTCAGGCTCCGCATCCGCCTGCGATTCACGGACGCGCGCCATCCGTGGCGCGCTCGATCGCACACCCCCGCCATGCGGGCCCGGCGATGCGCCGGTATCGCTAGGTGGCGGAAAATGCCTCGCGGGTCAGGTTGATCGGCGCGCCATCGGTGCACACGACGTCGTCTTCGATGCGGATGCCGCCGTACGGCTTGAACGCGGCGACGCGATCCCAGTCGACGGTGTCGCCGAGGCCCTTCGCCTTCAGTTCGTCCAGCAGCATGTCGATGAAGTAGATGCCGGGTTCGATGGTCACCGCCATCCCGGGCGCGAGCGTGCGGGTGAGGCGCAGGTAGGGATGGCCCTCGGGCTTCGCGATGGTGCCGCCCGCGTCGGAGGCGGCGAAGCCGGCGACGTCGTGCACCTGCAGGCCGATGCCGTGGCCGATGCCGTGCGGGAAGAACGCGCTGGAGACGCCGCGCGCCACCGCGTCGTCGGCGGTGATGCGCAGGATCCCGGCGTCGCGCAGGATCACGGCCAGCGCCAGGTGCGCATCGAGGTGGATCTGCCTGTAGTCGGCGCCGTCGCGCACCGCATCGCACATCTTGAGCTGCGCGGCATCGACTGCATCGATCATCGCCTGGAACTCGTCGCCGCGGTCGGCGGAATAGGTGCGGGTGATGTCGCAGGCATAGCCGCCGAAGCTGGCGCCGGCATCGATCAGGAAGCTGCGCGCGGCCTTTGGCGGCACCCGGTCGCGGTCGGTGTAGTGCAGCACCGCGGCGTGCTCGTTGAGGCAGACGATGTTGCCGTAGGGCAGGTCGTTGGCGTCCTGGCCCGCGGCCTGGCAGTAGGCCAGGTGGATGCCGAATTCGCTGGCGCCGGCGCGGAACGCGCGCTCGGCGGCGCGGTGCGCGCGCACGCCGATGCGGCTGGCCTCGCGCATCATCGCGACCTCGTACGGGGTCTTGAACGCGCGGTGGTACTCCAGGTAGGCGATGACCGCCGGCGGGTTGTTGGGGACGTAATCGCCCAGCGCGCTTTGCGCCTCGCCGAGGATCGCGCAGCGCGACGGGTCGGCCGGCAGGTGGCGTGCGGCGTCTGCGGCGTCGCGCACCACCACGATGTCGAAATGGCCGGCCCAGTAGCCGCCCGGCGCCTCCGGCACCACGTGCCAGTAGTCGTGAGGTTGCAGGAACACCAGCTTGGGCCGCTGCCCGGGGGTGGCGACCAGCCAGCTGCCGGGCGCCTTGGTCACCGGCAGCCACGCCTTGAACTGCGGGTTCACCGCGTAGGGATAGTCGCGGTCGTCGAAGGCCTGGTAGTGCAGCGTGCCGCTGGGCACCACCAAGTGGTCGAAGCCGCCGCGCGCGAGCGCCTCCGCGGTGCGGGCGAGCAGGGTGTCGAGGTGCGCGGGATACAGGGCGGCGGGCATGGATTCCGAAGTCGTGCAGGGTGAGCCCGGATTCTGACCGATCGGGCCTTGCCCTGCTGGTGCCGATGGTCAGTGCCCGTCGCCCTCGGCATGGTGCGTCCATTCCCGGAGTCGGCGGGTCACGGCGGGTGCCAATCCGAGGAAACGCAGCCCGACCCAGGCCTGCCCGTTGGCGGTGCCGGCGTCCTGCCACAGGACATGCGCGCCGACCTCGAGCGGCTCCTCGGCATCGGGCAGGGAGAAGCGCAGTTGGTAGAGGCCGTCCTCGGCCAGCGGCGCGCGCGCGATCAGCAGCATCCCGCCGACCGAGAGGTTGCCCAGGTGGCCGATGCTCTCTTCCGTCATCGCATCGACGACGTCGATCAGCCCGCTGACCGTGCGCCGCGGCATCCGCCGCGATTCGCTACCCATGGGAAGCCTCCTGGCCGCCAGCGATGTGTTCAAGGGTTGCGTAGGTGGACTGCCACGCAAGCTCGGCGGGGTGCGTGTCGGCCTCGACCAGCGCGAGATCGCCGGCCGCAAGGCGGCGGCAGAGATCGTCGAGCGTCGCATCCTCGGCGCGCATGCCGCGCCGGTTGAGCAACAAGGCCTGGCCGCTGCGCGGGCTCACCCAGGCCAGGCGCCGGCGCACCGGCGCGTCGCGACCGGCGAGCCGGAGATCCACCCATTGCGCTTCCGCCAAGCCCGCCAGGCGATCCCACGCCGCCTGCTGCGACGCGGTCCGGGGCGAATCCTCCCCGGCCGCGATGGCACCGCCCTCGTCCCCGAGGCGGGTGCGGGCGCGCAATTGCACGACCAACTCGGTCCGCGATGCCAGCTCGTCCTCTTCTTCGGCGCGTCCGTTGGCCAGGGCGCGCGCAATCATGCCCGCCTCTTCGGCGTGGTAACCGACCAGCGACAGCGCGGACTCGAGGCGGCCGGTGAAACCCGGCTCCGCCGGGCGACCGGGCGCGAGGGCAGCCTCCACGATGGCCTCGGTGGCATCCCGGAGCTCCTGCCAAGCCGTTGATTCCTCGCCGCTGCGCAGCCACGCCAAGGCAAGGACATCGGCCCAGGCATGTTCCACCAGCATGCCGTGGAAGCGAGGGAGGCCGCGCCCCGCGAGGATGCGCGCGATCTCCGCGTTGGCCTGCTGGCGTGCCAGGCCCAGGCGTTCGCGGCCGCGCGCCGCTTCCACCTGGCGACGCTCGGACATCTCGTGCTTGCGGGCGGCGGCTTGCAGGCCGGCCTGCAAGGCGTGGTTGGCGGCGACGAAGCTGTCGTGCTGCGCCTGCCCGTCTTCCAGCACGGTACCTACCGCGCGCTGCAGCAGGCCGAGCAATTGGGGATCGAGGTCGTCGTCCGCGAGCCAGTTGGCACCCGCCAGCGAGACCGCATCGAGGACCCGACGCGCGGGATGCCTGGGGTCGACGAAGAACCCGTGGTCGCGCAAGGCCAACTGCAGCAGCGGCAAGCGCAGGCGCTCGACCAGGATCTCGCCCGGGCTGCCCTTGCGCAGCAGTCGTTCGAGCTGGGCCTGGAACAGTCCGAACAATTCGAAGCCGTCCGCATCCGGATCCGCGAGCACCACGCCGTGGCCGCGCTGCTGGCGCGCTTGCGCGAGCACGGCGTGGCGAACTTCGGTGAGGTCGGCGGCCCGGGCCTGGGTCGAGCGCATGCGTGCCAGCGCCGCCTGTACGTCGGCAGCCGGGAGTCGTTCGCGGACGCGGTCGTCCTGCTCCCCGGGGCGCAGTTTGGCGAGCAGCTTGCGACGCATCGCCAGCAGCGACTGCAGTTGGGCGAAGCGGCCTTCGGTCGGCGCGATGCGCGGGGATGCCGCGGCTGCGGGCCTGGGGTCCTGCGGTCGCTCGCCCGCGGTGGTTGGCTGGTCCGGGCCGCGCGGATCGGCAGCCGCCGTCGGCGCGTCCAGGTGCATCCGGTCGTTGGCTGCGGGCCGCACCCGCACCGGGATGAAGCTGAGGTGGGGCAGGACGCCATCCCCGGCCAGGCGCGTGTTCAGCGTTTCGAGCAAGGCTGGATAGTGCGCCAGCGCGATCTTCTCGAAAGTGCGATACAGCACCACCCGCGCTTCCAGCGCGAGGCCGAGCGCACCGGCGCTCGCGCGCAGCGCATGCGACAGGGCGGTGGGCCCGAGCGGCAGGTGTTCGGCATCGAACGCCGGCGCCGCCGCCAGGACGCCGTAGCGATAGCCCATCAACTGCAGGGCCAGGCTGTTCCGCGATTCGCAGCGGGCTGCGCTGCTGGCGATCAGCCCGTCTTCGTCCAGGTCGAGGTCATCGACCAGGCGCAACTCGCCCGCCTGCGGGGTCGCCGCGGCGGCACCGGCCGGGCGCGGCGAGCGGCCCGTGCCGATCGTCATCAGGCCGGCGTGCACATGGCGTTGGAAGGCCGACAGCAACTCGCCGCCGCGTTCGCGCAACAGGCGGGACGCGGACGACCATGCGGCCAGCACCTTGGGGTCGCGATGGGCATTGGCTTCCCGGTTGTACTCGAGCTCCGTTTCCATCAGCACGACGCGCAGCTGCCGCCCGAGCTCGGTCTCGGCAGTCAGTGCCTGGTTCTCGAGGATCCGGCGTACCCGGCGCGACGCTGCGCCATCGGCTGGCTGGATCGGTGGCGCAATCCCTGTGTCGACCATTGGCGTCCCCCCGGCGCGCTGGCGATGCGGGCATGGTAGTGGCCGCGCCTGATTGCCTCAATGTTCCACGCGATTCAATCCAGGAACAGGCCAATCACGTCGTTGGCGAAGCGCCGGCCGAGTTCGGTCGGGCGCAGCCAGTCGGGATCGGGTTCCAGCCAACCGCGGGCGTGGGCCGTGGCCAGGTGGTCGGCGATGGCGGCGCGCGGCAGGCCGGTGCGCGCCTCGAACATCGCCATCGGCACGCCGGCGTTGAGGCGTAGCGCGTTCAGCATGAAATCGAACGGCAGCCGGCTGGCGGTCAGCACCTCGTCGCCGCCGATCGCGGCGGGCATGCCGGCCTTGGCCTGGTACTCGGCGGGATGCCGCAGCTTCCAGCGCCGCAGCACCTGCTGCGAGGCACCGAGGGTCAGCTTGCCGTGCGCGCCCGCGCCGATGCCGAGGTAGTCGCCGAACTGCCAGTAGTTGAGGTTGTGCCGGCACTGGCGCCCGGCGCGGGCATAGGCGCTGACCTCGTACTGGCCGAAGCCGGCCGCGGCGAGGCGGGCCTGGCAGGCCTCCTGCATGTCCCAGGCGCCGTCCTCGTCGGGCAGGCCGGCAGGCGTGCGCACCGCGAACACGGTGTTCGGCTCCAACGTGAGCTGGTAGTGGCTGAGATGCGCGGGCTGCAGCGCGATCGCGCGATCGACGTCGGCCAGCGCCATCGCCAGCGACTGCCCCGGCAGGGCATACATCAGGTCGAGGTTGAGGTTGTCGAAGCCGGCATCCTGCGCCGCCTTGACCGCGCGCTCGGCGTCGCCCGAGGAATGGATGCGGCCCAGCCGCTGCAGGCAGCCGTCGTCGAAGCTCTGCACGCCGAAGCTGAGGCGGTTCACCCCGGCGGCGCGGTAGCCCGCGAACGGACCGTGCTCGACCGTGCCGGGGTTGGTCTCGAGGGTGACCTCGACGTCCGGCGCGAAGCGCAGCCGCGCGGACGCCTGCTGCAGGAAGCGGTCGATCGTCGCCGGCGGGAACAGCGACGGCGTGCCGCCGCCGAAGAACACGCTATGCACGGTGCGGCCCCAGGCCAGCGGCAGGTCGTGGTCGAGGTCGGCGAGCAGCGCATCGACGTAGGCCTCGAACGGCAGCGCGCCGCGGCCTTCGTGCGAGTTGAAGTCGCAGTAGGGGCATTTGCGCACGCACCACGGCAGGTGCACGTAGAGCGAGAGTGGCGGGGTGGTCAGCACGGTCGCGGAGAGGCGTCAGGCAGTCGTGGAACGGCATTGCGGGAAGCGCGCCATGGACGGTGCGCGGCGGCGCATCGAACGGGACGTTCGCATGAGCTCGGCAACAATGCCGCCCGCGGATGCGTTCATGACGCTGCTTGCAGGCGTCGCTGCAATGCGGCCAGCGCCTGCCCACGATGACTGCCGCGGTTCTTCACGTCGGCCGGCAGTTCCGCCGCGCTGCAGCCGTGCAGGGGCGAAAAGAACACCGGGTCGTAGCCGAAGCCGTTGCCGCCGCGGCGTGCACGCAGGATGCGGCCTTCCCAGCTGCCTTCGGCGACCAGTGGCATCGGGTCTTCGGCGTGGCGGACCAGGGCCAGCACGCAGACGAAGCGCGCGGTGCGCGCCGGGTCTTCGATGCCGTCGATCTCGCGCAGCAGCTTGTCGATGTTCGCGTCGCTGTCGCCGTGGGTGCCGGCGTAGCGCGCCGAGTACAGGCCGGGCGCGCCGTGCAGCGCATCCACGCACAGGCCGGAATCGTCGCCCAGCGCGGGCAGGCCGGTGGCGCGGGCGGCGTGGCGCGCCTTGAGGATCGCGTTCTCGATGAAGCTGAGGCCGGTCTCGTCGGCATCGCCGACCCCGAACTCGGACTGCGCGTGCAGGGTGAAGCGGTCGCCCAGCAGGTCGCGCAACTCGGCCAGCTTGCCGGCGTTGCCGCTGGCCAGCACCAGCTTCACGGCGTGGCCAGCGCGGCCCGCTGCGCGGCGAACAGTTCGCCGCATCCCTTCTCCGCCAGCGCCAGCAGCGCGTCCAGTTCGTCGCGGCGGAACGCGTGGCCCTCGGCGGTGCCCTGCAGCTCGATGAAGCCGCCGCCGTCGTTCATCACCACGTTCATGTCGGTGTCGCAATCGCTGTCCTCGGGATAGTCGAGGTCGAGCACCGGCACGCCGCGGAAGATCCCGACCGACACCGCCGACACCGCGCCGATGATCGGATCCCTGGCGATCTCCTTGCGTGCCTGCAGCCAGCGCACGGCGTCGACCAGGGCGACGTAGGCGCCGGTGATCGCGGCGGTGCGGGTGCCGCCATCGGCCTGCAGCACGTCGCAGTCGAGAGTGATGGTGCGCTCGCCCAGCGCGGCGCGGTCCACGCAGGCGCGCAGCGAACGGCCGATCAAGCGCTGGATCTCCAGCGTGCGCCCGCCCTGCTTGCCGCGGGCGGCCTCGCGGTCGCCGCGGGTGTGGGTGGCGCGCGGCAGCATGCCGTATTCGGCGGTGACCCAGCCCTCGCCCTTGCCGCGCAGGAAGCCGGGCACGCGGTTCTCCACGCTGGCGGTGCACAGCACGCGGGTGTCGCCGAAGCGCACCAGCACCGAGCCTTCGGCGTGGCGGGTGAATCCGCGTTCGATGGCGACCGTGCGCAACTGCTCGGGCGCGCGGCCGCTGGGGCGTGCGAAGGACATCGGCGATCCGGTAAAAAACGGGGCGGTAGATTACCATTCGCCCTCCATCGCACCGGCCCTCCGCATGATCCGCAGCATGACCGCCTTCGCCGCCGGCGAGCGCAGCACCGACTGGGGCGTGCTGGGGGGCGAGCTGCGTGCGGTCAACCACCGTTTCCTGGAGCTGGGCCTGCGCCTGCCCGACGAACTGCGCGCGCTGGAACCGGCGATGCGCGAGCGGGTCGCGGCGCGGGTCGCGCGCGGCAAGCTGGACCTCGTCGTCCGGCTTCGCCAGGCCGCCGGCGGCGACGCGCTGGAGGTGGACGATGCGGTGGTCGCGCGGCTGGCCGACCTCGCCGGCCGGCTGGGCGGGCGGTTCCCGCAGCTGCAGGTGCAGTTCACCGAATTGCTGCAATTCCCGGGCGTGCTGCAGGCGCGCGGGATCGAACCCGAGGCCCTGCAGCGCGAGGCGATGGCCTTGCTCGACGCGGTGCTCGACGATTTCGTCGCCGCGCGCGAACGCGAGGGCGCCAAGCTCGCCGCGGTGATCGCGGAGCGCGCCGACGCCATCGCCGCGATCGCCGGCGAGGTGCGCACCCTGGTGCCGCAGATCCGGGCGGGGCAACGGCAGAAGCTGGAGGCGCGGCTGGCCGACCTGGCGCAACCGGCGGACCCGGGCCGGGTCGAGCAGGAGCTGGTGCTGTGGCTGCAGAAGCTCGACGTGGACGAGGAGCTCGATCGCCTCGACAGCCACCTCGCCGAGTTGCGCCGCGTGCTGAAGCAGAAGGAGCCGGTCGGTCGCCGCCTCGACTTCCTGCTGCAGGAGTTCAACCGCGAGGCGAACACCCTGGGCAGCAAGTCGGTGGATGCGCGGACCAGCAACGCGGCGGTCGAGCTGAAGGTGCTGATCGACCAGGTCCGCGAGCAGATCCAGAACATCGAGTGAAAGGCAGCTGAGCCCATGCGCGGAACCCTGTACATCGTCGCCGCGCCGTCGGGCGCCGGGAAATCCAGCATCGTCAATGCGGTGCTGGCCCGCGACCCGAACATCAGCCTGTCGATCTCGTTCACCTCGCGCGCGCCGCGCCCGGGCGAGCGCCACGCCGAGCACTACCACTTCATCGAGGCCGCCGCGTTCGAGGCGATGGTCGCCGCCGGCGACTTCTTCGAGCATGCGCTGGTGCACGGCGACTGGAAGGGCACCGCGCGGCAGTCGGTCGAGCCGCAACTGAGCGCCGGCCGCGACGTGCTGCTGGAGATCGACTGGCAGGGCGCGCGGCAGGTGCGGTCGAAGATCCCCGACGCGGTGAGCGTGTTCATCCTGCCGCCGTCGCGGGCCGCGCTGGAGGAGCGCATGCGCAAGCGCGGGCAGGACAGCGAGGCGGTGATCGCCCAGCGCCTGGCCGCCGCGCGCGAGGAGATGAGCCACTACGGCGAGTTCGACTACGTGATCGTGAACGAGGTGTTCGAGACCGCGGTCGCCGAGATGTGCAGCATCTTCACCGCCAGCAGGCTGCGCAAGGACGCCCAGGTCGCGCGCCATGCGCGTCTGATCACGTCGCTGCTGGTGGATGACCCGAACCAGCCCGGTTGACCGCGTAAGTTTCTGATTTTCAAGGCAACGCCTTGCGTCGTCGGCCGGATGCGGCTAGACTTCGCGACCCCCTGATCCCTTCAGCGGCACGACTGCCGCAGGACACACATGGCCCGTATTACCGTCGAAGATTGCCTGGAAGTGGTCGACAACCGCTTCGAGCTCGTGATGATGGCCGCCAAGCGCGCGCGCCAGCTGGCCGGCGGCGTGGAGCCGAAGCTGGACAACAGCGAAGCCAACGACAAGCCGACCGTCCTCGCCCTGCGCGAGATCGCCGCGCGCCAGATCGACACCGATTACATCGATGCCGTCGAGAAGGCCGAGCGCGAGCGCAAGGAGCGCGAGGCGCTGGAGTGGGCCGCCGCCGAGGTGGTTGCCGGCGACGACGACATGAAGGGCGACGACTGATCCCGCGGCTCGCCGCGTGCAGGCCTCACGGACGGCTCCTTCGGGGGCCGTTTTCGTTGGCGCGCGCGGGTTTGCCGGCATCGCGCCACGGGGTTAGGCTCCGGGCATGAGTCCCGGCGATCCCGCCCTCGCGATGCCGTCCACCCCTGCGCCCGGCGAGGCGGAGGTGCCGGACTACGTGCAGGCGCTGGAAGCGCAGGCGGCCTACCTGCCGGCCGCGCAACGCGCCGTGCTGCGCCGTGCCTGGGCAGTGGGCGCCGCCGCGCACGCCGGGCAGACCCGCAAGTCGGGCGAGCCCTACATCACCCATCCGGTGGCGGTCGCCGGCGTGCTGGCGTCGCAGGGGCTGGATGTCGAGACGCTGGTCGCGGCGATCCTGCACGACACCATCGAGGACACCCCGCTCAGCCGCGGCGACATCGCCAGCCAGTTCGGCGAGACCGTCGCCGACCTGGTCGACGGCGTCACCAAGCTGGACAAGCTGCATTTCCGCGACCGCCAGGAGGCGGCCGCCGAGAGCTTCCGCAAGATGCTGCTGGCGATGTCGCGCGACCTGCGCGTCATCCTGATCAAGCTGGCCGACCGCCTGCACAACATGCGCACGCTGGGCGCGCAGTCCACCGACGCGCGCATCCGCATCGCCCGCGAGACGCTGGACATCTACGCGCCGATCGCCCAGCGCCTGGGCATGAACCTGATCAAGTCGGAGCTGCAGGACCTCGGCTTCCGCGCGTTGCATCCGTGGCGGCACGCGGTGATCGAGAAGCGCATCCGCAGCCAGCCGCTGGTGCGCCGCGAGGCGCTCGCGCAGATCGAGGCGAAGCTGGCGCAGCGCCTGGCGATGGAGCGCATCGAGCACCGCCTGGTCGGGCGCATCAAGACCCCGTGGAGCATCTATTCGAAGATGCGCGCGGAGAACCGCAGCTTCGCCCAGGTGATGGACGTGTTCGGCTTCCGCGTGGTGGTCGGCAGCGTGGCCGAGTGCTACCACGCGCTGGGCGCCGTGCATTCGGTGTTCAAGCCGCTGGACGGGCGCTTCCGCGACTTCGTCGCGATCCCCAAGGCGAACGGCTACCAGTCGCTGCACACCGTGCTGTTCGGTCCCTACGGCTCGCCGATCGAGGTGCAGATCCGCACCCGCGAGATGGACCTGGTGGCCGAGCGCGGGGTCGCCGCGCACTGGGCCTACAAGCACGGCGAGGAACCCGGCAACAGCGCGCAGACGCGGGCGTCGGCGTGGATCGCCAACCTGGTGGAGAGCCAGCGCGGCACCGGCTCATCGCTGGAGTTCCTGGAGAACGTCAAGGTCGACCTGTTCCCCGACGAGGTCTACCTGTTCACGCCCAAGGGCGACATCATGGCGCTGCCGCGCAACGCCACCGCGCTGGACTTCGCCTATGCGGTGCACACCGACGTCGGCAACCATGCGGTCGCCGCGCGCGTGGACCGCAAGCTTGCGCCGCTGCGCGCCAAGCTGGTCAGCGGGCAGACGGTCGAGGTGATCACCGCGAAGTCGGCGGGGCCGGCGGCGCAATGGCTGGAGTTCGTGGCCACCGCCAAGGCGCGCACCGCGATCCGCCAGCAGCTCAAGCAGCTCGAGCACGAGGATGCGGTGCGCCTGGGCCACCACATGCTGGATCGCGCGCTGGGCGCGCAGGGCACCTCGCTGGACCGGCTGCCGACCCCGCGGCTCGAGGCCTACCTGGCCGAGAACCGCTATCCGCGGCTGGAGGCGATGCTGGCCGACATCGCGCTGGGCAACCGCATGCCGGTGCAGGTCGCGCTGGCGCTGGCGCAGGAGCAGGCACCCAGCCTGCTGCAGCCGGATGCCGGCGGCGTGCCGCAGGACCGCATCCTGATCACCGGCGCCGAGCGCGGCGTGGTGAGCTTCGCGCAGTGCTGCCTGCCGATCCCGGGCGACGAGATCATGGGCTACCACAGCGCCGGCAAGGGCATCGTGGTGCACCGGCTGGAATGCCCCAACGTCGCCGAGTACCGCAAGTCGCCGGAACGCTGGGTGCCGATCGGCTGGGACCGCCAGGTCTCGGGCGATTTCGATGCCGCGCTGCGGGTGGAGGTCGACAACCGGCCCGGCGTGCTGGCGCAGGTAGCCGCGGCGATCGCGCAGGCCGATTCCAACATCGACCGCGTGGAGTACCTCGAGCGCGACACCCGCATCGCCGCGATCCGCTTCTCGATCGAGGTCGCCGACCGCAAGCACCTCGCCGAGGTGATGCGACGGATCCGCCGCCTCGGCGTGGTCCACGGCGTGCAGCGCCTGTAGCGCCGCTACACTGGCGGCCCCTCGACGAGGCGACCGCCATGCCCCGCACCGCCATCCACAGCGACCGCGCGCCCGCCGCCATCGGTCCGTATTCGCAGGCCACCCGCGCCGGCAACCTGGTGTTCTTCAGCGGGCAGATCCCGCTCGATCCGGCCACCGGCGACCTCGTCGCCGGCGACATCGCCACGCAGGCGCGACGCGCGTTCGACAACCTCAAGGCGGTGTGCGAAGCCGCCGGCGGCACGATGGACGACATCGTCCGGGTCGGCCTGTACCTGGCCGACCTCGCGGAATTCGCGGCGGTCAACGCGGTGATGGGCGAGTACTTCGCGCAGCCCTATCCCGCGCGTTCGACCATCGAGGTGTCCGCGTTGCCGAAGGGCGCGCGCTTCGAGGTCGATGCGGTGATGGCACTGGCCTGAGCGGAGCGACGGCAGATGCCGGTCGCACGCCCCCACGCCTTCACGGATGCCGACAGCCCGCTGTCCTCGCTTCCGGGGGTCGGCCCGGCGCTGCGCGAGAAGCTCGCCGCCCGCGGCCTGGTCGGCTTGCAGGACCTGTGGCTGCACCTGCCGCGCGGCTACGAGGACCGGACCGCGCTGGCGCCGATCCGCGGGCTGCAGCCCGGCGTGCCGGCGCAGGTCGAGGGCAGGGTGGAGGCGGTGGAGCGCGGTTTCCGCTACCGGCCGATGCTGCGGGTCGCGTTGTCCGACGAATCGCGCGGCACGCTGGTCCTGCGCTTCTTCCACTTCCGTGCGCAGCAGGCGGCGCAATTCGCGCCCGGCACGCGGGTGCGCGCCTACGGCACCCCGCGCCCCGGCCAACTTGGCCTGGAGATGGTGCACCCGAGCTATCGCCTCCTCGGCGATGGCGATGCCCCCTTGGGCGACGCCCTGGATCCGGTGTATCCGGAGATCGAGGGCATCGGCGCCGGCAACCTGCGCAAGCTGATCGGGCTGGCCCTGCAACGCCTGCCCGCGGGCGACGCATTGGAGCTGCTGCCCCCCGGCATCCTCGCCGAGCTCGACCTGCCTCCACTGCGCGAGGCCTTGCGCCTGCTGCACAACCCGCCCGCGGATGCGGACCTGGCGGCCTTGCAGGCGGGCTTGCATCCGGCGCAGCGGCGGCTGGCGATCGAGGAATTGCTGGCGCACCAGCTGAGCCTGCGTCGGCAGCGGATCGCGTTGCAGTCGGAGGGCGCGCAGGCGCTCACCGGCGAGGGGATGCTGGTCGAGCGGCTGCGCGGCGCGCTGCCGTTCGCGCTGACCGCGGCGCAGGCGCGGGTGTTCGCGCAGGTGCGCGAGGATCTGGCGCGGCCGCGCCCGATGCTGCGGCTGGTGCAGGGCGACGTGGGCAGCGGCAAGACCGTGGTCGCCGCGATGGCCGCGCTGCTCGCGGTCGAGCAGGGCCTGCAGGCCGCGCTGATGGCGCCCACCGAACTGCTGGCCGAGCAGCATTTCACCAACCTGTGCGGCTGGCTGGAACCGTTGGGCGTGCGGGTGCGCTGGCTGGCCGGCAAGGTCACCGGCAAGGCGCGGCGGTCGGCGCTGGAGGAAGTCGCCGACGGCACCGCGCAGGTGGTCGTGGGCACGCACGCGCTGATGCAGGAAGGCGTGGCCTTCCACGACCTGGCGCTGGCCATCGTCGACGAGCAGCATCGCTTCGGCGTGCACCAGCGGCTGGCCTTGCGCGACAAGGGGCGCGCCGGGGTGCCGCACCAACTGGTGATGACCGCCACGCCGATCCCGCGCACGCTGGCGATGAGCGCCTACGCGGACCTCGACGTCTCCGCGATCGACGAACTGCCGCCGGGACGCACGCCGGTGGCGACCATCGCCCTGGCTGCGGAACGACGCCCGGAGCTGATCGAACGCATCCGCGCCGCATGTGCGGAGGGGCGCCAGGCCTACTGGGTCTGCACCCTCATCGACGAGTCCGACGAGGTCGTCGCGCAGGCTGCGCAGGGCACCTTCGAGGCCCTGCAGGCCGCGCTCCCGCGGCTGCGCATCGGCCTGGTGCACGGACGCCTGAAGCCGGCCGCGAAGCAGGCGACCATGCTGGCATTCAAGCAGGGCGAGCTCGACCTGCTGGTGGCCACCACCGTCATCGAAGTCGGCGTCGACGTGCCCAACGCCTCGTTGATGGTGATCGAGAACGCGGAACGCCTGGGCCTGGCCCAGTTGCACCAGTTGCGCGGGCGGGTGGGCCGGGGCAGCGCGGCGTCGAGTTGCGTGCTGCTGTACCAGTCGCCGCTCTCGGCCATGGCGCGCGAGCGCCTCGACACCCTGCGGCGGACCAACGACGGCTTCGCCATCGCCGAGAAGGACCTGCAACTCCGCGGCCCGGGCGAGTTGCTGGGCACCCGCCAGACCGGCCTGGCCAGTTTCCGCATGGCCGACCTGGTGCGCGATGCCGACCTGCTGCCGCGGGTGCATGTGCTCGCCGACCGCCTGCTCCAGGAATCCCCGGAGATCGCCGACCGCATCGTCGCGCGCTGGGTGGGCGGTGCCGCCCGCTACGCCTCCGCCTGAGGCCCGTCGGTCTGGCAATGCCGGCGCGGCTCCGTACACTGGCCGGCCGCGCCCGTTCCGCCCGCGAGGGCGGCCCGCCGAAACCGAAGATGGACGATGACGAACCCGCGCATTCCCCTGCTGATCGATACCGACCCCGGCGTTGACGACGCGCTGGCGCTGCTGATGGCCTTCGCCGACGCCCGCCACGAGGTGGTCGGCCTGACGATCGCCGCCGGCAACGTCGGCCTCGGCCATACCGTCGCCAACGCGCTGAAGCTGTGCGAGGTCTGCGCGGTGGACGCGCCGGTATTCCCGGGCGCCGCGACCCCGCTGGTGCACCCGGCGCGCGACGCCGCCTACGTGCATGGGCGCGACGGCTTCGGCGACACCGGCTATGCGCCCGCCGCTCGCACCGCCGAGGATGAACACGCCGCGCTGGCGATCCTGCGCCTCTCGCACGTGCATGCCGGGCGCCTGGTGCTCGTCGCGCTGGGCCCGCTGACCAACCTCGCGCTGGCCCTGCGGCTGGACCCGAGCCTGCCGCAACGCGTGGCCCGCTGCATCGTGATGGGTGCCGCGGTCACCGCGCACGGCAACATCACCCCGGCCGCGGAATTCAACATCGCCTTCGACCCGGAGGCCGCGCACATCGTGTTCAGCGGCTTCCCGAAGATCGAGCTGGCGGACTGGGAAGCGGTGCTGGCGCATGGCTACCTGCACGCGGACGTCGAGCGCTGGCTGGCCGCCGATTCGCCGCGCGCGCGCTTCTACGCAGGCGTCTCCGCGCATACCCGCGCCTGGTCCCGGGCCGGCCGCGGCGAGCGCTGGCATGCAGCCGATGCGCTGGCGATGGCGATGGCGCTGCAGCCCGAGGGCGTGCTCGAAGCCGTGTCGCGGCCGCTGGCGGTGGAAATGGCCGGCCAGCACACCCGCGGCGCCACCATCGTGGACTGGAACCGGCAGGGCGGCGCGCCGGACAACGTCGACATCCTGGTGCGGTACGACCAGACCCGGTTCGAAGGCATGCTGGAAGCGGCCCTGGCGGCCGGCTGACCCCGCCCGGGGACGGCTTGCGCCGGTCCACGGGCAGCGGCTATAATGCGCGGCTCAGTCCCGCTCCAACTCAGGTTTCAAGCCATGAAAGCCGGCATCCATCCCGAATACCGCGACGTCGTCTTCCAGGACGTGACCTCGGACTTCAAGATCCTGACCCGCTCGACCCTTTCCAGCAAGGAAACGGTGAAGTGGGAAGACGGCAACGAGTACCCGCTGGTCAAGGTGGAAGTCTCGTCCTCGTCGCACCCGTTCTACACCGGCCAGAACAAGCTGATCGACACCAGCGGCCGCGTCGACAAGTTCCGCAAGCGCTACCAGAAGTAAGCGCGCGCACCTCGCTGCACCGACGGCCACCCATGCGGTGGCCGTTCGCGTTTCCGGGTCCCCGGCAACGCGCGCATGCGACTTTCGTCCGGGTCGCCTTCATCGGGCCCTGTGCGATAATTCCGGCTTCCCATGCGCCGGCGCATGGCCTGCGGGCCGGCGTCGCGCGGACCCCACCGGAGTTGCGTCGTGCCTGAACTTGAGCAGATCACCCTGACCGCGGGCGAGAAGTCCGTCGACATGCCCGTCCTGCACCCGACCCTGGGCCAGCCCTGCATCGACATCGCCAGGCTGCCCAAGGAAACCGGCTGCTTCACCTACGACCCGGGCTTCGGCGCCACCGCCAGCTGCAAGTCGGCGATCACCTACATCGACGGCGATGCCGGCGTGCTGCTGTACCGCGGCTACCCGATCGAGCAACTGGCCGAGAAGTCGACCTTCACCGAGGTCGCCTACCTGCTGATGCACGGCGAGCTGCCGACCCAGGGCGAACTGGAGAAGTTCGAGCACGAGGTCACGCATCACACGATGATGCACGAGGCCTTCCGCACCTTCCTGTACGGGTTCCGCCACGACGCCCACCCGATGGCGATGCTGACCGGCATGCTCGGGTCGCTGGCGAGCTTCTACCACAACGACCTCAACCTCGAGGATCCGGAGCAGCGCCGCCTGGCGGCGATCCGCCTGATCGCCAAGGTGCCGACGATCGCCGCCGCCTGCCATCGCTATTCGATCGGCTGGCCGATCCGCTATCCGCGCAACAACCTCGACTACACCACGCGCTTCCTGCACATGATGATGGAAGTGCCGAGCGAACCGCTGGAGCTGAACCCGGTCGCGGCGAAGGCGATGGACCTGCTGTTCATCCTGCACGCCGACCACGAGCAGAACGCCTCGACCTCGACCGTGCGCCTGGTCGGTTCCACCGGCGCCAACCCGTACGTCAGCGTGGCCGCCGGCGTGGCCGCGCTGTGGGGACCGGCGCATGGCGGCGCCAACGAGGCCGTGCTGAAGATGCTGGCCGAGATCGGCAAGCCGGAGAACGTGAAGTCCGCGGTCGACAAGGCCAAGGACAAGGAGTCCGGCTTCCGCCTGATGGGCTTCGGCCACCGCGTGTACAAGAACTACGACCCGCGCGCGGCGCTCGTGCGCAAGATGACCCACGAAGTGCTGGGCGCGCTCAACGTCAACGATCCGTTGCTGGAGGTGGCGGTGCGCCTGGAGGAAGCCGCGCTCAAGGACGACTACTTCATCCAGCGCAAGCTCTACCCGAACGTCGACTTCTACAGCGGCATCATCTACAAGGCGCTCGGCATCCCGGTGGAGATGTTCACCGTGATGTTCGCCATCGCCCGCACCGCCGGCTGGGTCAGCCACTGGCTGGAGCAGCAGGAAGACCCGGAGAACCGCATCGGCCGCCCGCGCCAGATCTACACCGGCGCGGCGCAGCGCGATTACACGCCGATGGCCGGCCGCTGATCCCGCGCCAGCGATCCACCACGACGCCCCGCCACGCGGGGCGTCGTCGTTCATGGCCCCGCGGATCCCGTGCTCAGCGCGTGCCGGCTTCGTAGCCGGCGATCTCGTCGTGGGCCAGCAGTTCGCGCAGTTGCGCGGCGGACGCACGCCGCATCGGCTTCTCGTCGACCGGCGACAGCGGCGCCTGGCGTACCACCGCCTCGGGCAGCACGGTGAGGTCGAAGCCGAGCCCGTCCGCGCTGAACACCCACACCGGCGCATCCAGCGCGCGTTCCCGGTCGAGCCGCAGGTGGCGGGTCCGCGCCTCCGCGGGGATGCGGTGCTCCTCGAGCCAGCGCGGCACGGCGTCGGGATCGTCGCTGTGCAGGTGCAGGGTGATCGCGGCGTTCGCATCCGCGGTGCCGTCCAGCACCGGCCCGACCAGCCGGGGCTGGAAGGCGCGGAAGAAGTCGAGGGCGGGCAGGGCGGCTTCGCGCCGGCGCTGCAGGGCGCTGGCCTGGTCCTGTCCGAGGAACAGGCGCTGGTACTCCCGCAGCGCCTCCTCGATCTCGCGGTTGCGCGGCAGCGAGGCGTCGTCGACGATGCCCAGCCGCTGCGCCGCCTTGAGCTTGGCCTGGTGGTAGTCGCGGATGCCGCCCTCGGCCATCAGCCGCGCGGCGGCGTGGGCGACCTGCAGGCGGCGTTCCCGGGTGCGCGTTTCGGCGTGGGTATGGGCATGCGGCTTGGCGTGCTGGCGGGCAGTCGGCATCGCGCGTCCCTCGTCCAAGCCTGCCCCGACTCTACCCCAGCCCTGGTTCGTGCGCACGGGCCGGACCGCCTGCTCAGAAGATGTCGAACGCCTCTTCGGCCGGCTGCGCGTCCTCTTCCGGGGCGACGTCGAGTTCGTTGCGCATGCGCTCCTCGTCCTCGACCTTGAGCCATTCCACAGCGCCGTTGCTGCGCACCTCGACCATCCCCGCCGGCGGATCCGGCACGCGTTCCGGCTGGTCCTTGAGCGCGACCTTCATGTAGCCGATCCAGATCGGCAGGGCCGCCTTGCCGCCGTACTCGCGGTAGCCCAGCGAGCGATAGTCGTCGCGGCCGACCCACACCGTGGTCACGTACTGGCCGCCGAAGCCGGAGAACCAGGCGTCGCGGTGGTCGTTGGTGGAGCCGGTCTTGCCGCCCACGTCCTCGCGGCCCAGGACCTTGGCATCGGTTGCGGTGCCGCGCCTGACCACGTCGCGCATCATCGACTGCAGCTGCCAGGCCACCCGCGGGTCGATCGCGCGCGGGGCGACGACCATCGACGGATCCACCGGCTTGGCCTCGGCGGCCGGCTTGGCCGCCTGCGGCGTGGTGCCCGGCTTCGGCGCAGTAGCCCCGGCCTGCGTGCCGGCAGGGCCGAAATCGAAGCCATCGACCTTGGTGGCAGCCGAGGCGGTCACCGACTGGGACTGGCCGGCCGGCGTCGTGACGGCGCACTGTGGGCAGGCGGTCGGCGGCTTCTCGCGGAAGACTTCGCGGCCTTCGGCGTCGCGCACGTGGTCGATGAACCACGGGGTGACCAGGAATCCGCCGTTGGCGAAGGCGGTGTAACCCCGCGCTACCGATAGCGGGGTCAGCGAGGCGCTTCCCAGCGACATCGACAGGTTGGGGGGCAGGTTGGCCTCGTCGAAGCCGAAGTGGCTGATGTAGCGTCGTGCGTAGTCCACGCCGATCGCATCCAGCAGGCGTACCGAGACCAGGTTGCGGGACTGCACCAGGGCCTCGCGCAGGCGCATCGGCCCGGCGAAGTTGCCGGAGTCGTTCTGCGGGCGCCACATGTGCCCGCGCCGATCCTTGAACACGACCGGGGCGTCGAGGACGATCGAGGCCGGGTTGAAGCCGCGCTCGAAGGCAGCGGCGTACAGGAAGGGCTTGAAACTCGAGCCCGGCTGGCGCCGGGCCTGGGTGGCGCGGTTGAACTTCGAGCCGGCGTAGCTGTAGCCGCCGACGAGGGCGCGCAGTGCGCCGTTGTCCGCGTCGAGCGACACCAGCGTGGCTTGCGCCCGCGGGATCTGGTCGAGCACCCAGTTCGGTTCGGCACCGGTGGCCTCGGCGTCCACCCGCCGGACCCGGACCACGTCGCCGCGTGCCGCCAGCGCCGCCGCCGCCTTCCCGGTCCAGCTGATCGCCGCGCCGCGCAGCGAAAGTTCGGAGCCGTCGGCGAGCACCACCTGCAGGGCGCCATCCCCGCTGCCGGTGACCACGGCGGGCAGCAGCCCGGCCTGCGCCGGCACGTTGCGCAGCAGCTTGCCGATGGCGGCGGCATCCGCCCCGGCCGGGATCTGCACCTGCTGGGTCGGCTTGCGCCAGCCGTGGCGGTGGTCGTAGACCCGCATGCCGTCCACGATCGCCTTGTCGGCCGCGGCCTGCAGGGCTGGGTCGATGGTGGTGGTGACGTGGTAGCCCTTGTTGAGCACGTCGCCGCCGAAGCGCGCCACCATCTCCTGGCGGACCATCTCGGCCACGTACGGCGCGTACACCTCGATGGTGCGCTCGTGCGGGCTGGCGTGCATCGGCACCGCGCGGGCGGCGTCGGCCTGCGCCCGCGACACGAAGCCCAGTTCCGCCATGCGCGGCAGGATGTAGTTGTCGCGCCGGATGCGTGCGCGCTCGGGGTTGTTCAGCGGGTTGCCGCTGGACGGGAACTTGGGGATGCCGGCCAGGGTGGCGGCTTCGTCCAGGCTCAGCTCGGAGAGCTTCTTGCCGTAGTAGAACTCCGCGGCCGCGGCCACGCCGTAGGCACGGTTCCCGAAGAAGCTCTTGTTGAGGTACAGGCCGAGGATCTCGTCCTTGCCCAGCTCCCGCTCCATCTTCATCGCCAGCAGCATCTCGGCGAGCTTGCGGGTGTAGCTGTACTCGCTGCTCAGGAAGAACTGGCGGGCAACCTGCTGGGTGATGGTGGAGCCGCCCGGGACGCGCTTGTCGTCGGTGGTCGCCAGCAGCCAGACAGCGCGGGCCACGCCCTTGAAGTCGACCCCGTGGTGCTCGTAGAAGCGGGCGTCCTCCGCGGCCAGGAAGGCCTGCTTCACCTGCAGGGGGACGTCCTTGATGTCGACCGGATAGCGGCGCATCTCGCCGAACAGCCCCATCAGGCGGCCATCCCGTGCATAGACGTACATCGGCTCCTGCAGCTCGATGTTGCGCAGGCTCTGCACGTCGGGGAGGCGGGACGAGACCGAGTAGAGCACGATCCCGGTGACTGCGGCGCCCAGCAGCACAAATGTGACGGCGCCCAGCAGAAGCCAGCGCAGGGGGCGGGGAAGGCGGGGCATCGACACAGATTCCGATTGCGGCATGCTGGGGCGCGGAGTATAGAGTAGCCATCCGATTGGACCGGTGGCTTGGGGGAGCGACCGGTCGGCGCGGGATGCTGCGTTAGGGAGAACGGGTACCGAGGAATGCGGGCTGCCAGGCAGTGGCAAATTGCGTCAGTAGTTGCCAATGTGTGAAAAGTCCGTTATTCATGTACTTCAGCACCAAGTGCGCGTAAGCGCCCGTGGGAAGGGGAGATACCGTGGGTCTGGTGACGAAAACGCAATCGCCGTTGATCGGCGTTGATATCAGTTCGACCGCGGTCAAGCTCCTGCAGCTGTCCCGCTCGGGCGACCGCTACAGGGTCGAGCACTACGCGGTCGAGCCGCTGCCGCCGAATGCGGTGGTCGAGAAGAACATCGTCGAGGTCGAGGCCGTCGGCGAGGCCATTCGTCGCGCGGTGGCGCGATCCGGTTCGCGGACCAAGCATGCCGCCGCGGCCGTCTCGGGTTCGTCGGTGATCACCAAGCTGATCCCGATGCCCGCTGGCCTCAACGACGATGACCTCGAATCGCAGATCGAGCTCGAGGCGGTGAATTACATCCCGTACCCGATCGAGGAGGTCAACCTCGACTTCGAGGTGCTGGGGCCGATGCCCGGTAACAGCGAGATGGTGCAGGTGCTGCTGGCGGCGTCCCGCTCGGAGAACGTCGAAGTCCGGGCCTCCGCGCTGGAGTTGGGCGGCCTGACCGCCAAGGTCATCGACGTCGAGGCCTTCGCGATCGAGAACGCTTACGCGCTCATGGCGGGTGGCTTGAACGTCCCGCGCGACGGCCTGGTCGCGCTGGTGGACGTGGGCGCCACCATGACGACGCTGAACGTGTTGCGAGGTGGCCGCAGCATCTACACGCGCGAACAGGTGTTCGGCGGCAAGCAGCTGACCGACGAAGTCATGCGGCGCTACAGCCTGAGCTACGAAGAAGCCGGCCTCGCCAAGCGCCAGGGCGGCTTGCCCGAGAGCTACGAAGTCGAAGTCCTGGACCCGTTCAAGGAAGCGATGGTCCAGCAGGTCAGCCGGCTGCTGCAGTTCTTCTATGCCGGCAGCGAATTCAACCGCGTCGACCATGTGGTGCTGGCTGGCGGCTGTGCGTCGATCCCGGGTATCGCCGCGATGGTCGAGGAGCAACTCGGCGTCTCGACGTCGATGGCCAACCCCCTCGCGCACATGACGCTGGGCCCGCGTGTGCAGGCCCACGCCCTCGCGCAGGATGCACCGGCCCTGATGATCGCCTGCGGGCTCGCACTGAGGAGCTTCGACTGATGGCCAGGATCAATCTCCTCCCGTGGCGCGCGGAGCGCCGCAAGGCGCGGCAGAAGGAATTCGGGGTGATGCTGGGCCTGGCTGCGCTGGCCGGCATCCTGCTGACGCTGCTGATCGTCACGATCTACAACGGGCGGATCGCCGGGCAGGAGGCCCGCAACCAGTACCTGCGCGACGAAATCACCAAGGTCGATGCGCAGATCAAGGAGATCGACGAGCTCGACAAGAAGAAGTCCAAGTTGCTGGCCCGCAAGGAAGTCATCGAGCAGTTGCAGGCGAACCGTTCGCAGATGGTCCACCTGTTCGATTCGCTGGTGCGGACGATCCCGGACGGGGTCACCCTGACCTCGATCAAGCAGGAGGGCGAGATCCTCACCCTCAACGGACGGTCGCAATCGAATGCGCGGGTCTCCACCTACATGCGCAACCTGGAGGGGTCGGGCTGGATGACCAATCCCGACCTGAACATCATCGAAGCGAAGGAAGGCAAGCCAGGCCTGCCCTACGAATTCAACCTCAAGGTGAAGCTGGCCAACCCGAACGCGCCCAAGGATGACGAGGGCGGGACGGAGCCGGCGGCGCCGGCGGCTGCGGGAGGGACTGCCAAGTGAGTGCCGATAACAGGAAGGTCAACCTCCGCGATCTCGACATCAACAGCATCGGATCGTGGCCGAGGCAGGCCCAGCTGGTGTTCTGCGGATTCGTGGCGCTGCTGATCGTGGCGCTGGGCTGGTGGTTGTTCGTGCGCGACAAGGGCAACGAACTGGAAGGGCTGGAGGGGCAGGAGCAGACCCTGCGCGCCGACTTCGAGAAGAAGCAGGGGCGGGCCGCGAACCTGGGTCCCCTCAAGCAGCAGCTGGCGCAGATGGAGCAGCAACTGCAGCAGATGCTGCGGCAGTTGCCCAGCCGCACCGAGATGCCCGACCTGATCGTGGACATCTCCCAGACCGCGCTGGCCACCGGGATCCAGAACGAGCTGTTCCAGCCGGGCCCGGAGACCAAAAAGGAGTTCTACGCCGAGAAGCCGATCGCACTGCGCATGGTGGGCACCTACCACCAGTTCGGGGCCTTCGTGAGCGGCGTCGCCTCGCTGCCGCGTGTCGTGATCATGACCATGCACGACATCTCGCTGCAGCCCAAGGATGCGAAGACCAACCCGAACGCGCGGATCGGTCCGAACAGCGCGCTGGAACTCGCCGGCACGGTGAAGACCTATCGTTACCTGGACGAAGAGGAAGCGGCCGAGGCCGCATCGTCTACCCCGGCCGGAGCCGCGGCCGCACCGGCCTCGGCACCCGCCAAGCCTGCGCAGGGAGGTGCCTGAGATGCGCACGCATGATGCCGTTCGTGGCATTCGCTGGTCGTCGCTGTTCCTGTGCGCCCTACTGGCGGGCTGCGGCGGCGCCAAGGGCGACCTCGAGAAATGGGTGGCGGAGGTCAAGGCCCGGCCAGCGCCGCCGCTTGACCCCCTGCCGGTGATGCAGCAGTTCGAGACCTTCGAATACGCCGCGCAGAACCTGCGCGACCCCTTCAGCGAGGCCTTCAGCGGCGCCGCCGGGAGCGGGCCGCGTCCGGATCCGGGCCGTGCGAAGCAGACCCTCGAACAATTCCCGCTCGACAGCCTCGACATGGTCGGGACCCTGGGCCGGGGCCCCGGCATGGTCGCGCTGGTGCTCGCGCCGGACAAGGTGACCTACCGGGTGCGGCCTGGTGCCTACCTCGGGCAGAGCGATGGCCGGGTGACCGGCGTTTATGAAGACCGGATCGAACTGGTCGAACTGGTTCCCGATGGTGCAGGGGGTTGGCTGGAACGGCCGGCCACCATCGCGCTTGAAGACAATTGATTGGGGAGACACCGATGACCGTCACCAACGAGAAGCAGCTGCGGCCCGTCCGGCGCCCCCTGTCCCTGCGCGCGTGCGCGATCGGCATCGCGCTCGGGTTGTATGCGGCCGCTAGCAGCGCGGGCACCGCGGTGCCCGTCGCCGGGATGGGCCAATCCGCGATCGGCGCGATGGCAGATCCCGCGAAGCGCGCACCCGACGGGGTCAGCGTGTCGTCGATCGATTTCAAGCGCGGCGATGGGGGCTCCGGCAAGCTGATCCTGCGCTTCTCCGGCGACGGCGCGGCCCCGGACATGCGCAACATGGGCGGCAATGTGGTTGTCGACATCGGCAATGCCCAGTTGCCCGCGGCGCTACAACGCCCGATCAACGTGGGCGATTTCGCCACGCCGGTGCAACGCATCGATGCGCACGCTACCAGCAGCGGCGCCCAGCTCGTGCTCGGCACTCGCGGCGCCTTCGAATCGATGGCGTACCAGAGCGGCAACGAATACATCGTCGAGATCGTGCCGCGGGCGACCCCGGTCGCCGGGGCCAAGCCGGCCGCGGCCGTCGGCGCCGCCCGCGTCGGCGCGACCAGCAGCGACGCGACCGTGCGCTACAGCGGGAAGCCGGTCACCTTCAATTTCCAGGACGTGCCGGTGCGCACCGTCCTCCAGCTGATCGCCGAAGAGTCGAACCTCAACATCGTCGCCGCCGACACCGTGCAGGGCAACGTCACCCTGCGCCTGATGAACGTGCCGTGGGACCAGGCGCTCGACATCGTGTTGCAGGCCAAGTCGCTCGACAAGCGGCGCAGCGGCAACGTGGTCTGGGTCGCCCCGCAGAAGGAGATCTCGGACTTCGAGCAGGCCAAGGAAGACGCGCGGATCAACCTCGAGGAGCGCGCCGAGAAGGTCACCGAGTACATCCCGGTGAATTACGGCAGCGCCGAGGACATCGCCCGCCTGTTGACCGAAGAGAGCAAGGGCAACACAGTCTCCAACGGCGGCCAGGGCGGCGGCCAGTCGAACATGGACCGCGGCTTCCTGTCGCAGCGCGGCAGCATCAGCTACGACAAGCGCACCAACACCCTGCTGGTGATCGACATCCCGTCGCGCGTGGCGAACATCCGCTCGCTGGTCCAGCAGCTGGACAAGCCGGTCGACCAGGTGGTGATCGAGGCCCGCATCGTGATCGCCAACGAGAGCGTCGCGCGCGAATTGGGCGCGCGCTTCGGCATCAGCGGCGCCAAGGACAATGCCTACTACAGCGGGAACCTGGAAACGAATTCCACGAATCGCAACGCGGATTACCAGGCGCAGCAGACCAACACCACCCTGATCAACAACTACAACGCCTGCCTGGCCGGCACCAACCCGTCCAGCTGCGTGACGCCGACCCTGGTGGGTAGTTCCATCACCCGCGGCCTGATGACCAACCTGCCGGCGACTCTCGAGAACCCGGCGGGCGCGCTGGCGCTGTCGATCCTCAACGCGGGCTACCTGCTCGACATCGAGTTGTCCGCGATCCAGGAACAGGGCCGCGGCGAGGTGATCTCCAACCCGCGCATCGTCACCAGCAACCAGAAGGAGGCGGTGATCAAGCAGGGGCGCGAAATCGGCTACGTGACGTTGACCGGTACCGGTGGCAACCTCACCCCGACCGTCAACTTCAAGGAAGCGGTGCTGGAGTTGAAGGTCACGCCGACCATCACCAACGATGGCCGCGTGTTCCTCAACATGGGCGTGAAGAAGGACGAGCTGGACGGCTTCATCAGCGTCGGCAGCTTCGGCGAAGTGCCGCAGATCGCGAAGCGCGAAGTGAACACGGCGGTGCTGGTCGACGATGGCCAGACCGTGGTGATCGGTGGCGTCTACGAGTTCTCGGACAGCAACGACATCGCCAAGGTGCCGTTCCTGGGCGATATCCCGGTCCTCGGCAACCTGTTCCGCAACAAGAGCCGGACCAAGACCAAGGCCGAATTGCTGGTGTTCGTGACGCCGAAGGTGATGCGCGTCGCCCAGCGCTGATCCGCAGCAGCCACACGCGTCGACGTGACGGGAGCCGCAGGGCTCCCGTTTCGTTTGGGCCTTGCGCGCGGGGCCGGCTTGCCGTGAAGGTGCGAACCTTCCGGGGCGGCCGTGGTCGAACCGGCCGACCCTGCAAGGACATGCCATGGACACGCCCTCACCCGACTTCGCGGCCTTGCACGCCTCGTTCACCGCCCTGCGCGACGACCTGTCGCGCGAGATCATCGGCCAGACCGGCCTGGTTGAACGGCTGCTGGTCGCGCTGCTCGCCGACGGGCACTTGCTGGTCGAGGGCGCGCCGGGGCTGGCCAAGACGACCGCGGTGCGCGCGCTGGCCGCACGCCTGGAAGCGGACTTCGCGCGCGTGCAATTCACCCCGGACCTGTTGCCGGCGGACCTGACCGGCACCGAGGTCTGGCGTCCGCAGGACGGCCGCTTCGAATTCCAGCCCGGGCCGATCTTCCATTCCATCCTGCTGGCGGACGAAATCAACCGCGCACCCGCGAAGGTGCAGTCGGCCCTGCTGGAAGCGATGGGCGAGCGCCAGGTCACCGTCGGGCGGCAGACCTATGCCTTGCCCGCGCTGTTCCTGGTGATGGCGACGCAGAACCCGATCGAGCAGGAGGGCACGTTCCCGTTGCCCGAAGCCCAGCTCGACCGCTTCCTGATGCACGTACGGATCGGCTATCCGCAGGCCGACGCCGAGACCGCGATCCTGCGCCTCGCGCGTGCGCGGGCGCGCGACGCGATGGAGGGAGCGGCCGCGCCGCCGCTGCGCATCGCACAGGCGGAGGTGATGGCGGCGCGAGGCGCGGTGCTGGACGTGCATGTCGCGCCGGCGCTGGAACGGTACATCGTGGAACTGGTGCTGGCTTCGCGCGAGCCCGCCCGTTACGACGCCGCGCTCGCCCGTCGCATCGCCTGGGGTGCCAGTCCGCGTGGCTCGATCGCGCTGGAGCGTTGCGCGCGCGCGCGCGCCTGGCTGGACGGCCGCGACTTCGCCACGCCGGAGGACGTGCGCGCGATCGCTCCGGACGTGCTGCGCCACCGCGTGCTGCCGAGCTACGAGGCCACCGCGGAAGGTTGGGACGGCGAGCGCCTGGTCGCCGAGTTGCTGCTGCGCGTGCCGTTGCCCTGAGGCAGCGGGCGGCAGGCGCGGCTTCGATGGCGATCGACACGGTCCGGGCCATGGCGGATGCCGCGGGCGTGCGGCCCACGCTGGCCGAATTGGTCGCGCTGCGCGCGCTGGCCGACGGACGCCGTCCCGCGCGCCGTGGCGCCAGCGGGGTGCAGGGGCATGCGCTGTCCAACCTGCGCGGTCGCGGGATGGAGTACGCCGAATCGCGCGACTACGCGCGCGGCGACGACGCCCGCCACATCGACTGGCGCCTGACCGCGCGGACCGGCAGGCCACACACCAAGCTGTTCCAGGCCGAGCGCGAGCGGCTGACCCTGTTGCTCGCGGATACCGCGCCGACGCTGTACTTCGGCACCCGCGTGCGCTTCAAATCGGTGCAGGCGGCGCGCGCCGGTGCGCTGGCTGCGTGGACCGCCGTGCGCGACGGCGACCGAATCGCCGCGTTGCGCGGGAGCCGGCGCGAGGCGCCGGTGCCGCCGGCCTCCGGCCCGCGAGGCGCGCTGCGGGTGCTGGACGCGCTGGCGCGCTGGTACGCCACGCGGCCGGACGAGGATGCCGGGCTCGGCATCGCCCTCGACCATGCGAGCCGGTTGCTGCGCCCGGGGTCGCGGCTGGTGCTGCTGGCCGATCCCGCCAGCATCGACCAGGTGCCGAAGGCGCGTTGGTCCGGCCTTGCGTTGCACCACGAGGTGCATGCGGTCCTGCTCACGGATCCGCTGGAACTGGCGCCGCCCGCGGCACGCCTGCCCTTCCGTGGGGGCGACGGGGAACGGGTCGAACTCGCGCTGGATGCGGACAATGTGCGCCAGCGCTGGCGCGGCGAATTCGGGGGCCGCCTGGATGCGGCGCTGGCCCTGCTCCAGGGCTGCGGGGTGCGCGCGATGGCCCTGTCCTGCGCGGATCCCAGCGAGGCCTGGCTGCCGCTGCTCGACCAGCCCAAGGGTCGCGCGCGATGAATGACGCGCCGCTGCAGTTGCTCGACGTGCATGCCGGTACGCCGCCGCCCTGGTGGCCGCTGGCGCCCGGCTGGTGGCTGCTCGCCGCGCTGCTGTGCGCGGCATTGGCCGGGTGGGGATGGCGTGTCCTGCGCCGCAGGCGTCGTCGCGCCAAGATGTTGCGCATGTTCGATGCGGCCGTCGCCGGCGCACCAACGCCACAAGCGCAGGTCGCGGCGATGTCGGACCTGCTGCGGCGTGCGGCCCGCCACGTGCAACCCGGTGCCGAAGCCCTGGATGGCGAGGCCTGGCTGGCGGCGCTGGACGCCGGCTTGCCGGAGCCCGCGTTTGGCAACGGCCCCGGGCGCCTGTTGCAGGACGGCGGCTACCGTCGCGAACTCGCGCCAGCGCAAGTCGAGGCCTTGAGGGTGGTCGCGCGCCTGCGCTTCGCCAGCTGGATGTCGCCGCCATGACCGGCCTGCGCGACTGGCTCGGCGTCGATGGGTTCGCCTGGCCCTGGGCCTTGCTGGCCCTGCTGCTGCCGTTGCTGGTGCGGTGGCTGGTGGCTGCGCCGGCGTCCCGCGAGCCCGCCTTGCGCGTGCCGTGGGGCGAGCGGCTGCGCCGCATCGCGGGGGGCGGCCAGGTGGGGGCGGTGGCCAGGGGATTCCCGTGGCTCGCCTACATCGCCTGGTGCCTGCTGTGCGTGGCCGCCGCGCGTCCGCTGCAGCTCGGCGCGCCGGTCGCCCCGCCGCGGGTGGGGCGCGACCTGATGCTGGCGGTCGACCTGTCGGCCAGCATGGGCGAGGAGGACATGGAACTCGGCGGACGCCTCGTCGACCGCCTCACCGCCGCGAAGGCCGTGCTCGCGGATTTCCTCGACCGGCGCGTGGACGACCGCGTCGGCCTGATCGTGTTCGGCGATCGCGCGTATGCGTTGACGCCGTTGACCCTCGACCGCGACAGCGTGCGCGAGCAGCTCGCCGGCAGCGTGGTCGCGCTGGCCGGGCGCGCGACCGCGATCGGCGATGCCATCGCGCTTGCGACCAAGCGCCTGCAACGGCAACCGGCGGGCGAGCGGGTGCTGATCCTGCTCACCGACGGCGTGAACACCGCCGGCACCCTGGATCCGCAGAAGGCCGCCGGGATCGCGCGCGACAACGGCATCCGCGTGCATGCCATCGCCTTCGGCGGCGCGGGTGGCGCGCTGTCGGTGCTGGGGTTCCAGCTGCCGATGGGGGGCGACGAGGTCGACGAGGCCGGCCTCCGGCGGATCGCGGCGACCACCGGCGGGCGGTTCTTCCGCGCCCGTGACACCGAGGCGCTGGCCGGCATCTATGCCGAAATCGATCGGCTGGAGCCCATCGCGCGGCAGGGCGCGGCGGTGCGCCCGCGGATCGAACGCTATCCGTGGCCGCTCGGCGCGGCGCTGCTGGTCGGCCTGCTCGCGCTCGCGGCGGGGCGGCGTCGATGAACGCGATGTTCGAGGCCCTGTCGCAGCTGCATGTCCTGCGCCCGTGGTGGCTGTTGGGCCTGCTTGCGCTGCCGCTGCTGGCCTGGGGCCTGCGGCGCGCGGCACGCCAGCGCCAGGGCTGGCGGCAGGTGGTGGATGCGCACCTGTTGCCGCACCTGCTCGAAGGCCAGGCCGACCGCCAAGCCATGCGGCCATGGGGCCGCTGGTCCGCGCTGGCGGCGCTCGCCTTGGCGCTCGTCGCGATGGCCGGCCCGAGCCTGCGCCAGGAGGCGATCCCGCTGTGGCAGGCACGGCAGCCGCTGGTGGTGGCGCTGGACCTGTCGTTCGCCACGCTGGCCCGCGACTTGCCGCCCTCGCGCCTCGCGCAGGCGCGCGCCAAGCTCGCGACGCTGTTGCGGGAACGCAGCGGCGGGCAGGTGGCGCTGGTCGCGTTCGCCGAGGATGCCTACACGGTCGCCCCGCTGACCGACGACGCCGGCAACGTGGCGCTGTTCCTGGATGCGCTGGCGCCGGACGTGATGCCGGCCGATGGCCACCGCGCCGACCGCGCGATCGCCTGGTCCGCGCGGTTGTTGCGGCAGGGCGGCTTCCAGCGCGGCCGTATCCTGGTCATGACCGACCGCGCCGATGCGGATGCCTTCGCCGAGGCGGCCCGCGCCCGCGCCAGCGGCTACGCGGTGTCGGTGCTCGGCGTCGGCAGCCCGCGCGGCGGCGTGTTCGAATCACCGGACGGGGTGGGTGATGCGCGCCTCGATGCCGATGCCTTGCAGCGCCTCGCCGCTTCCGGTGGCGGCGACTACCGCGCGCTGGTGCCCGGCGACGACGACTTGCGCGCGCTGGGCGTGCTGGCGCCGGCCGCGGGCGATGCCGAGGCCGCGCAGGGCGAGCAACGCCGCAGCTGGCGCGACGACGGCTACTGGCTGCTGCCGCTGGTGATGCTGCTCGCCTTGCCGCTGTTCCGCCGCGGTGGCGGCCTGGCGCTGTGCCTGCTGCTGGCCCTGGGCATGCCGATGGCGCCGGTGCAGGCGCAATCGCCGTCGCAAGCCGATGGCGGCTGGTGGCGTCGCGCCGACCAGCAGGCGTATGCGCGCATGCAGTCGGGGATCGCCGATTACCGCCAGGGCGATTACCAGGCGGCGATCGACAAGTTCGCCGGCAATCCCAGCGCCGAAGGCCAGTACAACCTCGGCAATGCCTTGGCCAAGGCCGGGCGCTACGACGAGGCCATCGCCGCCTATGACCGCGCGCTCAAGGCACGCCCCGGCATGGCCGACGCGAAGACCAACCGCGCCATTGTCGATGCCGCGCGCAAGCGCAAGCCGCCGCCGGGCGGCCAGCAACCCAAGCAACGCGACGCCAAGCAGCAGCCGGGCCAGCAGGCGCCGCAACCCGGCCAGTCGCCGTCGCAGGACACACCCCGGGACGGCGAGGATCAGGCGAAGGCATCGTCTTCGCCGGCCAAGGCGGGCGAGCAGGCACGCGGGCGTTCGCAGGCCGCGCCAGAACCACCGCGCGATGCGCGACAACAGGCCCAGGCCGATGCCGCGCAGAGGCGCCTCATGGACGAGGTCTTGCGACGCCAGGGCAAGGCGCTGGCCACGGGCCAGCGCCAGGAGCCAACGCCGGAAACCGCGGCGCAGCGCGAACGCAGGCTGGCCAACCAGGCGCAGTTGCAGCGCGTCCCGGATGATCCCGGTGGCCTGTTGCGCGCGCGCTTCCGGCTGGAGGACGCGCGTCGGCGCGGGCAATTGCAGTGAACCGGCATCCGACCCGCTGGTGCGCGCTGTTGCTGTGGCTGTGCGTGCTGCCCGCCTTCGCGCAGACTCGCGCATGGCTGGATCGCGACCGCATCACATACGGCGAGACCGTCACCCTCAACATCGAGACCGGGCTGGACGTGCGCCAAGTCGACTACCGCCCGCTGGCGGCACAGTTCGAAGTCGCCGGGCAGACCGTGCGTCGCAGCTACGACCTGGTGGGTGGTCGCGCGACCACGCGCTCGCTGTTCGCCGTGGGCCTGCGTCCGCGCGGTCCCGGCGTGCTGCAGGTGCCCGCACTGCGCGTCGGCAACACGCGCACCGCGCCGCTGCGGCTGGTGGTGATGCCGCCCACCGTCCAACCGGCGAACGGCGGTGCCGACGCCTTCGTCGAGACCAGCATCGACGCCACCCAGCCCTACGTGCAGCAGGCGGTGGGCGTGGTGGTCCGGCTCAATTACGCGATCCCGTTGCTGTCCGGGCAACTCGACCAGGATCCGCCGGCGCACGCCAGCTTGCAGCGGGTGGGCGAGGACGTGACCTACCAGCGCGAGATCGGCGGGCGCCGCTACAACGTGGTCGAACGCCGGTTCCTGCTGGTGCCCGAGCGCAGCGGGCCGCTGGTGTTGCCGGGCGCGCGCTTCAATGGGCAGGCCGCGGGTGGCTTCTTCGACCAGGTGTTCGACGATGGCCGCAAGCCGCTGTCCGCCGCCTCGGCGAACACCCGCCTGCAGGTGCGGCCGATCCCGGCCGATGCGCCGCAACCCTGGTTGCCGTTGCACGACCTGCGCCTGCGCTACCTGCAGGCGCCGACCCGCGGTCGCGTCGGGGAGGCGGTGACGGTCGAGCTCGAGGTGCAGGCCGACGGCGCCAACGCGGCGCAGCTGCCGGCGCTCGAGTTGCCGGCCTCGGCGGCGGTGCAGGTGTTCGCCGATCCGCCGCAATCCGACGAGCAGCTGGCGGATGGCCGCCCGCGCACGACCCTGCGCCGGCGGATCGCGCTGGTGCCGTTGCAGGCCGGCGCGCTTGCCATCGAAGGACCGCGCATCGCCTGGTGGGACGCGAAGGCCGGGGTCGCGCGCACCGCCCGCCTGCCGCCGCTGCGCCTGCAGGTGGCGCCGGGGACGGATGCCGCACCGGAGATGGGGCCTTCATCTTCGACGCCGGATGCGCTGCGCAGTCCACGCGACGCGCGTGGTTCGCTGCGACTGCGGTGGGGCATCGGCGTCCTGCTGGTCGTGTTGCTGGCGGCGGTCGCGTGGTGGGCGATGCGGCGCCGGCCGCAGGCGTCGGCCTCCGTGGATCGCGCGACGCAGGACGCGCCCAGCCTGGCCCAGGCGCTGGAGGCGGGCGAGCTCGCGGGCATCGCGCAGGCGCTGGTGGCCGCGGCGGGTCCGGGTGCCGACCTCGCCACGGTGCGGGCGCGGCTCGACGATGCGACGCAGTCGGCCGCGCTGGCGCGCTTGCAGGCCGCGCGCTGGGGACGCGACGACCCCGCCGCGGTGCTCGCCGTGTTGCGCCAGGCCTTCGCGGGCGGGCCGCGCTGGCGGCGCGCGTCGGCACGGACATCGCAGGACCCGCTGCCGCCGCTGTATCCGGAGTGAGCGCGGGCGTTTGTTAAGCTGCGCCATCGTCACCATCGCGAGCCACGCATGCATTCGATCGAATCCACCCGGCCGGCGCCGTCGAAGGGCATGGCCCTGCATTTCAAGGTGCTGATCGGATTCGTGCTGGGGACGCTGCTGGGCTTGGCGGTGCATGCGACCGCGGCGGATGCGGGCTGGGTGCAGGCGGTGATCACCTACGCCACCAAGCCCTTCGGGCAGATCTTCCTCAACCTGCTGTTCATGCTCGTCGTGCCGCTGATGTTCTCCGCGCTGGTGCTGGGCGTGGCGGAGCTGGGCGACATCGCCTCGCTCGGGCGGCTGGGCTGGAAAACGCTGACCTACACGGCCACCGTCACCGCGATCGCGGTGGGGATCGGCCTGGTCGCGGTGAACCTGTTCCAGCCCGGCATGCACATGGACCCCGGCCTGGTGCAGCAGGCAATGAGCGGCAACGTGATGAAGGCGGGCGAGATCGTTAGCAAGGGCAACGAACTGCGCCTGATGGACTTGCTGGTGAACATCGTCCCGCACAACATCGTGGGTGCGATGGCCGACGACAAGCAGAAGCTCGGCATCGTGTTCTTCGCGCTGATGATCGGCATCGGCCTGGTGATGAAGCCGACCGCCGGCACGCGCGCGTTCAAGAACGCGCTGCACGGGCTGTTCGAGATCTGCATGCACCTGATCGGGATGTTCATCAAGCTGGCGCCGTACGCCGTCGCCGCCTTCATGTTCAACCTCACCTCGCAGCTCGGCTGGGACGTGATCCGGGGGCTGGCCTGGTTCGTGGTCACCGTGCTGGTCGCATTGGCGATCCACGGCTTCGTGGTGCTGCCGCTGTGGGTCCGCTTCATGGGCGGGATGTCGCCGGTGGCGTTCTTCCGCGGCACGCAGGAGGCCTCGCTGACCGCATTCGCCACCGCATCGTCCACCGCCACGCTGCCGGTGACCCTGCGCGTCGCCGAGGAGAACCTCAAGCTGCCGCGCAAGGTGAGCCGCTTCGTGCTGACCGTCGGCGCCTCCGCCAACCACCATGGCACCGCCCTGTTCGAGGGCATCACCGTGTTGTTCCTGGCGCAGGTCTACGGCATCGAGCTTGGGTTCCCGCAGCAGTTGATGGTGCTGGTGCTGTGCATCCTCGGCGGGATCGGCACCGCGGGCATCCCCTCGGGTTCGCTGCCGGTGATCGCGATGATCTGCGGGATCATCGGGATCAAGCCGGAAGGGATCGGCATCATCCTCGGCGTCAATACCTTCCTCGACATGTGCCGCACGGCCCTCAACGTGAGCGGCGACTTGGCGACCGCGGTGGTGGTCTCGCACCGGAGCGGGGAAAAGGACGTGCCCGACGACGCGACCATGGCGCAGCTGGACGACATGGTGCGCTGAACCGCGCCGCACCCCGGGCGCTGGCAGCCCCCGGGCGCGGATGGGACAATGGGCGGCCCGCATCCCGCCGGGCGCCCGGCGGCTGCCTTGGCATCCGCATCAAGAAGACGCCCACGACGCCCATGACGACGCCCAGCCGCCGCGACCTCGCCAACGCGATCCGTTTCCTCGCCATCGATGCGGTCCAGGCCGCCAATTCCGGCCACCCGGGCATGCCGATGGGCATGGCCGACATCGCCGAGGTGCTGTGGAACGACTACCTGAAGCACAACCCGGCGAACCCGCGCTGGGCCGACCGCGACCGCTTCATCCTGTCCAACGGCCACGGCTCGATGCTGCAGTACGCGCTGCTGCACCTGAGCGGGCACGACCTGTCGATCGACGACCTCAAGCGCTTCCGCCAGCTCGACTCGAAGACCCCGGGGCATCCGGAGAACCACGTCACTCCGGGCGTTGAGACCACCACCGGCCCGCTGGGCCAGGGCCTGGCCAACGCGGTCGGCTTCGCGCTGGCGGAGAAGCTGCTGGCGCAGCGCTTCAACCGCGACGGCCATGCCATCGTCGACCACCGCACCTGGGTGTTCCTGGGCGACGGCTGCCTGATGGAAGGCATCTCGCATGAAGCCGCGTCGCTGGCCGGCACCTGGGGCCTGCACAAGCTGGTGGCGTTCTGGGACGACAACCACATCAGCATCGACGGCGACACCGACGGCTGGTTCACCGACGACACCCCGAAGCGCTTCGAGGCCTATGGCTGGAACGTGGTGCGCGGCGTCGACGGGCACGACCCGGTCGAGATCAAGACCGCCATCGAGACCGCGTTGAAGTCCACCGACAAGCCGACCCTGGTCTGCTGCCGCACCACCATCGGCTTCGGGTCGCCGAACAAGGCCGGCAAGGAATCCAGCCACGGCGCGCCGCTGGGCAAGGACGAGGTGGTGGCGACCCGCGAGGCGCTGGGCTGGACGCACGCGCCGTTCGAGATCCCGCAGGCGATCTACGACGGCTGGCGCGCGCGCGACCTGGCGGCCCCCGAGGCCGATTGGGACGCCCGTTTCGCCGCCTACCGCGCCGCCTTCCCGGCCGAGGCCGCGGAGTTCGAGCGGCGCATGCGCGGCGCATTGCCCGCAGGCTTCGGCGATGCGGCGCTGGCGTTCGCGATCAAGACTCAGCAGGACGGCCCGACCATCGCCAGCCGCAAGGCCTCGCAGAACGCCATCGAGGCCTATGCGCCGCTGCTGCCGGAGCTGGTCGGCGGTTCGGCCGACCTCGCGCATTCCAACCTGACCCTGTGGAAGGGCAGCAAGTCGGTCGCGTGCGACGACCCGAACGCCAACTACATCTATTCCGGCGTGCGCGAATTCGGCATGACCGCGATCAGCAACGGGCTGGCGCTGCATGGCGGCTTCGTGCCCTACGACGCCACCTTCCTGGTGTTCAGCGACTACGCGCGCAACGCGGTGCGGATGAGCGCGCTGATGGACGTGCGCGCGATCCATGTCTACACCCACGATTCGATCGGCCTCGGCGAGGATGGCCCGACCCACCAGCCGGTCGAGCACCTCGCCTCGCTGCGCTACATCCCGAACAACGACGTGTGGCGCCCCTGCGACGCGGTCGAATCGGCGATGGCGTGGAAGGCCGCGATCGAACGCGCCGACGGCCCCAGCTGCCTGGTGTTCAGCCGCCAGAACCTGCCGCACCAGCCGCGCGACGAGGGCCAGTTGCTCGACATCGCGCGCGGCGGCTACGTGCTGAAGGACAGCGTCGGCACCCCGGAACTGATCCTGATCGCGACCGGCTCGGAGGTCGGGCTGGCGATGCAGGCCGCGTCACAGCTCGGCGATGGGGTGCGCGTGGTGTCGATGCCGTCGACCGACGTGTTCGACCGCCAGGACGCGGCATACCGCGAGTCCGTGCTGCCCAAGGCCTGCCGCAAGCGGGTCGCGATCGAGGCCGGCGTCTCCGATTTCTGGCGCAAGTACGTGGGCCTGGACGGCGCGGTGGTCGGCATCGACAGCTTCGGCGCCTCGGCGCCGATCGAGGCGCTGCTGCCGCGCTTCGGCTTCACCGTCGCGCATTTGATCGAGGTCATCGACGGCCTCTGAGCCGCGCTGCATCCTGCCCCGGTGACGACGTTCCGCGCCCCCGCGTTCCAGCACTGGATGGCCCGCCTCGCGCTGGCCGCCGTGCTGTTGCTGGCGCTGGCGCCCACGCTCAGCCGCGCCGCCGCCATCGCGGCGCCGCAGGCGCTGGGCGCGATGTGCACGGCGGATGGCCTCGCGCCCGCCGCGGTGCCGGCGAACGCGGCATGGCCCGCCGACCCGGCCGGTGACTCGTCGGATGCGGCCTGCGATTACTGCCCCCTGCTGGCGCAGGTCACGCCCTTCTCAGCGGTGTCGCTGCCGATGCCGTCGCTGCATGCGGCGCCGCCCCGGCTGCACGACGCGGTCGCATGGCCGTACGCGGCCCGTGCGCAGGCCGGACTCGGCGCCCGCGGGCCACCGCCGCACGCCTGACCCACGCGACCGCGCCGATCCCGGCGCGTCCGGCGTCCGCGAGGCCGCCACCCGTGTGCCAGGAGCATGGCCATGCCCGTTGCACGACCGCACGCCGATGTCCCCTTCGCCGACCGTGGCGCGGGGAGGATCGGCTGATGCCTTACTTCATCTATTTCCTTGCGGCGATCGGCTTCTGGCTGCTCGGCTGGACCGTGGTGCTGGGCATGGCCCTGCTGTCGCGGACCGCCGGCGACCGCCGTCCGCTGAGTCTGCTGGACCAGGACGACGTCCTGGAACCCTGACCCCCCGAATCGAGACGATCCCATGGACACCACGCATTCCCCCCGCTTCGCCATCGCCGCCGCGCTCCTGCTCGCGGTCGCCGGCGCCATCGCCGCCCCCAAGGCCACGCTGCGCGTGGAGGACGCCTGGTCGCGGGCGACGCCTCCCGTCGCGCCGGTCGCCGGCGGCTTCCTCACCGTGGTCAACGCGGGCGACAAGCCGGACGTGCTGCTGGGTGCCGAGAGCGACCTGTCGCAGCGCGTCGAACTGCATGAGATGCGCATGGACGGCGGGATGATGCGCATGCGCGAACTCACCGATGGCTTGCCGGTGCCGGCACGCGGCAAGGTCGTGCTCGCGCCCGGTGGCTACCACCTGATGTTCATCAAGCCCAAGCGCGCGCTGGTGGAGGGCGAGCGGTTCACCGCGACGCTGCGCTTCCGCGATGCCGGCAAGGTGACCACCACGTTCACCGTGCGCGGCATGGGCGCCGGCGCGCACTGAGCCGTCAGGTCAGGCCTGGCGCAGGGCGTGCGCCACCAGGCGTGCGGCCAGGCGTTCGCGCAGGCCGCGGGGTGCGTCCAGCCGCATGCGCTGGAGCGCCTCGTGGTCGGGGGCCGCGTCGCCCGCTAGCGCGGCCAGCAGCGTGCGCAGCGTGGCGAGGCGGCCATCGGTATGCGCCTGCAGCCAGCCCAACGCCTTGACCAGGCGCTGCTCGACCGGGGTGAAGTCGCTGCCCAGCGGGTAGTCGGGCAGGGTGCCGTCGCGCCGGAACGGGGCGAGCGCTGCCCGCAGCCGCTCGGGCGTGTTGCGCGACCACGCAGCCGGCGCGGTGAAGCCGGCATCCAGCTTGCGGTTCGCCCGCGCGTCGTCGAGCAGGCCGGACTGGAACGGCGCCTCGGCGACCGCGGCCATCGCCAGCACGCAGTCCTCGTCGACCTTGGCGCGCAGGTCGGCGATGCCGTATTCGGTGACATAGACGTCACGCAGGTGGCGCGGGATCGTCGCGTGGCCGTAGGCCCAGCGGATGTTCGAGGCGCGGCTGGGGCCGCGCCCGCGCGCCGCGCGCAGCAGCAGGGTCGAGCGCGCATCGGGCAGCGCGTGCGCCATCGCCACGAAGTTGTACTGGCCGCCGACGCCGGACACCACGCGGCCGTCGTCCAGCCCGTCCGACACCGCAGCGCCCAGCGCAGTGGCCATCATGCAGGTGTTGAAGAAGCGCGCATCGCGGCGTTGCAGGCGTTCGCGCGCCTCGTGCCCGCCGTAGAGTTCGTTGACTTCGCCGACCCGGCGCATGCCGATGCCGCGGCGGGTGTCGGCGTCCAGCGTCCGCAGCCACTCGTAGAACGCCGGCGAGCCCAGGTAGAACGCGCCGTGCAGGAATTCGCCCTCGCGCGCGAGGCGTGCGCGGTCGGCGTCGCTGGCGTTGCCGTCGGCGAGACGCTGCATCAGCGCATCGTCGTCCACCACCTTGCGACGCAGGACGCCGTGCTGCACCAGCGCGCGGAAGCCCTCGTTGATCATCTCGCTGCAGCCGTACAGCCCGTGCTCGAACGGCCCGAGGCCACCACTGGCGATGACCGCCGGATGGGTGGCGATGCCCGGACTGAGCGCCTCCAGCACGCGGCGGTAGGCGGCGTTGTCGGTGTGCCGCAGGACCAGCGCGTGGCACAAGGCGTCGGCCAGCGCACCGATGCCGATCTGCAGGGTGCCGCCGTCGCGGACCAGCGCACTCGCATAGAGCCCGATCGCGTGCTCGACGTCGCCGACCGGTTCGCGCGGCAGGGCGAACAGCGGCGGATGCGGCGCGGGGGGCCGCACCACCAGGTCGAACCAGTCGGCATCGACCACCGCCTGCCCGTCCAGCCACGGGAGTCGTGGGTCCACCTCGGCGACCAGCAGCGGCCGCGGCAGGCCGCGGGCGGCGATTGCATCGAGGGTGTCGAAGGTGAGGTCGGTGTTGGACGACAGCGACAGCCGGGTGCCGTCCGCGTTGGCGGCGACTTTCTGCAGGACGAGGTTCACCCCGCGGTCGGCCAGCGCGCGCGCGACATGCGTGTAGTTGAGGCTGGCGTAGCGCCGCTGCGCCTGCGTGGACCCCAGCAGCGCCCCGGATTGCAGGTAGAACTCCTCGACCTCGACATTCGCCGGCAGCGCGTCACGCTTCTGCGCGGCGACATAGGCCAGGCGCGGGAAGTCGTCGCCGTACAGGCGCGCCACCAGCGGGTCGAGGAAGCGGCGCTCGAGGTCGCTGCGCCCGCGTGGCGGGTCCAGCGACAGCGCGGTGTAGACATGCAGGCGACGCGTCGGGTCGGTGGCGACGCGTGCGTACAGCGCATTCAACAGCCGGTGCGGCTTGCCCAGGCCCAGCGGGGCAGCGAGGTGCAGGGGGCCGTCGATGCGCGCAAGCATGGCCTCGACCGCGTGGTCGAGGTCCTGGAGCTCGATGGGCGCCGGGGGATGCGACATGTCCCCAGCTTAGGCCAGGCGGCGCACCTTTGCCTGCTTGCGCGGGGCGTCGTGTGACGCTCCGCGCGAGGGGACGGGTTCAACCCAGGGCGGCCGGGATGTCGCCCTGCAGCGGGGTGCTGAGGTAGCGCAGGCCGTTCGGCTGCGCCGGCGGCAGGTGGCCGCCGCGGATGTTCACCTGCAGCGAGGGGTACAGCAGGACCGGGGCCGGGAGTTGCGCGTCCCGGGCGCGGCGGCGTTCGCGGAATGCCGCGCGGGTGGTGTCGCCGCGCAGCATCAGGTTGGAGGCCTTGCTCTCGCCCACGGTCATGCTGCTGCGGGGTTCGCGGGTCGCCGGCGGGTAGTCGTGGCACAGCCACAGGATGGTGTCGTCCGGCATCGCGTAGAAGCGCTGGATGCTGTCGAACAGGGTGTCGGCATCGCCGCCGGGGAAATCGCAGCGCGCCGCGCCGACGTCGGGCGCGAACAGGGTATCGCCGATGAAGACGTTGCCTTCGATCGCGTAGCTCAGGCTGTCGGGGGTGTGGCCGGGCGTGGCCATCACCGTGAACCGCAGCACGCCGGCCTCGATCGTGTCGCCGTCGTCGAAGGTGGCGTCGAAGGCGTCGCGCAGCGCCGGGTCGTCGGGCTCCATCCCGAACACGCCGGCGAAATGCGCCTGCACGCCGCGGATGCCGTGGCCGATGCCGACCGGTGCGCCAGTCGCGGCGCGCAGCACCTGCGCGGACGTGAGGTGGTCGGCGTGCGCATGGGTCTCCAGGATCCGCTGCACCTTCAAGTCGTTCGCGGCGAGGTAGTCCTGCACCGCGCGCACGCTGTCGGTGCCGATGCGCCCGGACTTGGGGTCGTAGTCGAGGACCGGGTCGATCACCACCGCGTCGCCACCGCGATGGACCACGTAGGTCCAGGTACCGGTGCCGGCGTGGAAGAAGGGTTCGATGCGCAGGCTGTCCATGCGTTCACTCGCAGAGTCGTTGGCCGGTACCGCAGTAGAGGTCGTGCAGGGTGGCGATGACCTGTTGCGCCGGGCCGGCGGCGAGCGAGTAGTAGATCGTCTGTGCCTCGCGCCGGGTGCTGACCAGGCCGTCCTCGCGCAGCACGGCCAGGTGTTGCGACAAGGCCGACTGGCTCAGCGCCACGCGCGCGTTGAGCTCCCCGACGGAATGCTCGCGCTCCACCAGCAGGCACAGCAGCATCAGGCGCTTGTCGTTCGCCAGTACCTTCAGCAGGCGCGCGGCATCGGCGGCATGCGCGCGCATCGCCTCGGGATCCATCGTGGCCATCGTGCCCTGGCGTCCGTGCATGCGCCTAACGTACCACCAGCGGCAGGCCCGCTTCGCCCCACGCGACCACGCCGCCGGCGATCGAGCGCACGTCGGCGAAACCGAGTCGTTGCAGGCTCAGGGCCGAGAGCGCGGCGCGGCCACCGGTGCGGCAGACCACGACGAGCGCGCGCTCCTTGTGCGACAGCGCGGGGTCGCTGACATGCGCGACGGCGGGGTGCGCATCGACCTGGAACTCCAGCACGCCACGCGGGATGTTGATGGATCCGGGGATGTGGCCGGTCTCGAATTCGGCGGGTTCGCGCACGTCGATCACGATGGCGCCGCCCGGGGCTTCGGCGAAGGTCCTGGGATCGACTTCGCGAATCTGCCGGCGCGCTTCCGCCACGAGGTCGGACACGGAGCAAGGGGTCGACATGGGGTACTCCTAAATATCAGTTGACACTAATATAAGACAAATCTAATATTGAATCCAGCACCGTCGGACATCCCCGGGAGGGACAGGCAAATGGCAAGGATCGTGGTGGTGGGTGCGGGCCTGGGCGGCATGAGCGCCGCCTACGAGCTCCGCGAGACCCTGGGCAAGGGGCATGACATCGTGCTCATCGGCAAGGGCGAGCGGTTCAGTTTCACGCCCTCCAACCCATGGCTGGCGGTGGGTTGGCGCAGGCCGGACGAGATCACCCTCAAGGTCGGCGACCACGTCGGCAAGCACGGGATCACGTTCAACGGCGACGGGGTCGAGCGTATCGACGCGGCAGGCGACGCGGTGGTCACCGGCGCCGGCGAGCGCATTCCCTACGACTACCTGATGATCTGCACCGGGCCGCGGCTGGCGTTCGAGGAAGTGCCCGGCACCGGCCCGGACGGCGGCTTCACCCAGTCGGTGTGCACCACCCCGCATGCCGAGCACGCCTGGCAGGCCTACCAGCAGTTCGTCGAGAACCCCGGCCCGATCGTCATCGGCGCGGTACAGGGCGCCAGCTGCTTCGGCCCGGCGTACGAGTTCGTGATGATCCTCGACGCCGACCTGCGCAAGCGCAGGATCCGCGACCGGGTGCCGATCACCTTCGTCACCAGCGAGCCTTACATCGGCCACATGGGCCTGGGCGGCGTCGGCGATTCCAAGGGCCTGATGGAATCGGAGATGCGCCAGCGCCACATCAAGTGGATCGAGAACGCCAAGGTCGCCGAGGTCCGCGAGGGCGAGATGACCGTCGTCCCCCACGACGCGAAGGGCCAGCCGCTGGATCCGCAGGTGGTGCCGTTCAAGTTCTCGATGCTGCTGCCGGCGTTCAAGGGCGTCGACGCGGTGGCTGCGGTCGAAGGCCTGTGCAACCCGCGTGGCTTCGTGATCGTGGACAAGCACCAGCGCAGCCCGAAGTACCCGAAGATCTTCTCGGCCGGCGTGTGCGTGGCGATCCCGCCGGTGGAAGCGACGCCGGTGCCCACGGGTGCACCGAAGACCGGCTTCATGATCGAGTCGATGGTCACCACCATCGTGCGCAACATCCAGGCCGAGCTGAAGGGCGAGACGCCCGACTTCGAGGGCACCTGGAACGCGGTCTGCCTGGCCGACATGGGCGATACCGGCGCGGCCTTCGTGGCGCTGCCGCAGATCCCGCCGCGCAACGTGACCTGGACCAAGATCGGCAAGTGGGTGCACCTGGCCAAGATCGGCTTCGAGAAGTACTTCCTCTACAAGATGCGCAACGGCACCAGCGAGCCGATCTACGAAAAGCACATCCTCGGCCTGCTCGGCATCGAGCGCCTGAAGGACGTCAAGCGCGTGCCCTCCAAATGACGGGTCGGGCCGTCGCCGGTACCCCTCCCCACCGGCGGCGGCCCTGCCCCGATTCGTTCAATTCCGAAGGAGTTTTCCCATGAACCTCGATCGTGCCGTGATGGCGTTCGCCGGCGTGATGATTTTGGCCAGCGTGCTGCTGGTGCATTTCGTCTCGCCCTGGTGGCTGCTGTTCACCGCGTTCATCGGCCTCAACATGCTGCAGGCCAGCCTCACCGGCTTCTGCCCGGCGGCGATGATCTTCAAGAAGCTGGGCGTGCCCGGAGGCGGCTGTGCGTTCAAGTAAGACCGTGCTGCCGTCGCTGCTGGCGCTCGCGCTGGCGGCTTGCGGCGCGGGCGATCCGGCGCAGGCGCCGCCCATGCCGGAACTGCCGACATTCCAGGTCGAGGCCGGTGCCGGCATGCCGGGGCGCGGCTGGGACGGCGTGGTCGAGGCCGTGCGCAGCGCCGACCTGAGCGCGCAGACCGCGGGCCGCGCGTCCGCCGTCGAGGTCGACGTGAACGATGCGGTGGCCGCCGGCACCGTGCTGCTGCGGATCACCGCGGTGGAGCAGGAGGCGGGCGCCAACACCGCGCGCGCGCAACTGCGCGCCGCGGAGGCCTCGGCCGCGGAAGCCGAGCAGAACTACAAGCGCTACGCCGCGCTGGCCGGTGGCCAGTACGTGTCGAAGGCGCAGATCGACCAGGCCCGCGCCGCCCGCGATGCGGCGGCCGCCGCGCGCGATGCCGCGCGCGCGCAGGTCGCGCAGGCCGCGCAGCAGGCCGCGTACACCGTGGTGCGCGCGCCGTTCGCGGGGATCGTGGCGGCGCGCGAGGTGGAGCCCGGCGAGACCGTCGCCCCCGGCCAGCCGTTGATGCGCGTGTACGCGCCGCGTGAACTGCGCATCGAGGTGCTGGTGCCGCAGAGCCGCGCCGAGGCGATCCGCCGCGATCCGCGGGCCAGGGTGCTGCTGCCCGGTGGCCGCGAGGTGGTCCCGGCCGAAGTGGTGGTGTTCCCGGCCGCCGACCCGGCCAGCCACAGCGTCAACGTGCGCGTCCGCCTGCCGGACCTGGACCCGCCGCCCGCGCCCGGGACCACGGCGAAGGTGGTGTTCGATGCCGACGTCGGCGCCGCCGACGGCGGGACGGCGATGCCCCTGCGCATCCCCGCGTCCGCTGTCGCCCAGCGCGGCGAACTCAGCGGCGTGTACGTCCAGCAGGACGGCCGCATCGTGCTGCGCCAGTTGCGCCTGGGGGCGCATGCCGGCGACAGCGTCGAGGTGATCAGCGGGCTGCGCCCGGGCGATCGCGTGGTGCGCGACCCGGTCGCGGCGGTGCAGGCGTTGGCCGCGCGGCGCAAGGCGGCGGAAGGCGCGCATGACTGAGCCCCTCGCGACGCCGCGCCTGGGCATCTCCGGGCGGTTGGCGGCGGCCTTCCAGGCCAACCCGCTGACCCCGATCCTGGCGATCATGGGCCTGCTGCTCGGCCTGCTGGCGGTGGCGATCACGCCGCGCGAGGAGGAGCCGCAGATCGACGTGACGATGGCCAACGTCATCGTGCCGTTCGATGGCGCCAGCGCGCGCGACGTCGAGCAACTCGTGTCCGTGCCGCTGGAACAGAAGCTCTCGGAGATCGAGGGCATCAAGCACGTGTACTCGATCAGCCGCCCGGGCATGTCGATCGTGACCGTGGAGTACGAAGTCGGCGTCGATCGCCAGCCGGCGCTGGTGCGCCTGTACAACCAGGTGTATTCGAACCAGGACTGGCTGCCGCCGGGCTTCGGGGTGGGCACGCCGATCGTCAAGCCGAAGGGCATCGACGATGTGCCGGTGATGGCGGTGACGCTGTGGAGCGACGATCCCGCGACCGACGCGACCCGCCTCGCCGAAGTGGCCCACACCCTGGAAGCCGAGGTCAAGCGCATCCCCGGGACGCGCGACGTGTACACGATCGGCGCGCCGGACCGCAGCGTGCTGGTGACCCTGGATGCCGCCAGGCTCGCTGCCTACCAGTCGTCGCCGGCCGACCTGATGCAGGCGCTGCGCGCGGCCAACGTGGTCCACCAGGCCGGCGAGCGGGTGACCGCCGCGGGCGCGGTGCCGGTGACCGCGGGCCGCTTCCTGTCCTCCGCCGACGAGGTCGCCTCGCTGGTGGTCGGCAGCAACGGCGGCAAGCCGCTGCTGCTGTCCGACGTTGCCGCGATCGAACTGCGCGGCGACCTCGCCAGCCGCTATGCCTGGCATGGCGCGCCGGCCGGGCGCGACGGCCCGAAGGCCGGGGTGGCGCCGGCGGTCACCATCGCCATCGCCAAGAAGCCAGGTACCAACGCCTCCGACATCACCCGGGCAGTGTCGCGCCGGCTGGCGCAATTGCAGGGCGAGGTGATCCCCGACGGCGTGCACGCCACGATCACCCGCGACTACGGCCAGACCGCCGCCGACAAGGCGCAGAAGCTGATCCAGAAGCTGGTGTTCGCGACCGCCTCTGTGGTGCTGCTGGTGCTGTTCGCGCTGGGCTGGCGCGAGGCCATCGTGGTCGGCAGCGCGGTGGTGCTGACCCTCGCGGTGACCCTGTTCGCCTCGCACGTGATGGGCTTCACCCTGAACCGGGTGTCGCTGTTCGCGCTGATCTTCTCGATCGGCATCCTGGTCGACGACGCCATCGTGGTGGTCGAGAACATCCATCGCCACCTCGCCATCCCGGGGCCCGACGGCCGCAAGCGCAGCCTGCGCGAGGTGATCCCGCCGGCGGTGGACGAAGTCGGCGGGCCGACCATCCTCGCCACCTTCACCGTGATCGCGGCGCTGATGCCGATGGCCTTCGTGTCGGGCCTGATGGGTCCGTACATGCGACCGATCCCGATCAACGCCTCGGTCGGCATGCTGCTCTCGCTGCTGATCGCGCTGGTGGTCACCCCGTGGTTGTCGCTGAAGTTGCTGGGCCGGCACGGCCACGATGCCGCCGTCGACCACGTCCACGAGGAGCAACAGCAAGGTTGGCTGCACCGCCTGTTCGGGCGGGTGATGACCCCGTTCATCGCCGGCGCCGGTGCCGGCCGCAAGCGCGGCCTGCTGTTCGCCTCGATGGGCGGGCTGGTGCTGCTGGCGGCGTCGCTGGCGGTGTTCGAGCTGGTGGTGCTGAAGATGCTGCCGTTCGACAACAAGTCGGAAGTGCAGGTGGTGGTCGACATGCCCGAAGGCAGCACCCTCGAGCAGACCAACGCCTTGCTCGGTGAACTGGCCGCGGAAGTGGACGCGATCCCGGAAGTGCTGGATTACCAGGGCTATGCCGGCACCGCCGCGCCGATCAACTTCAATGGGCTGGTCCGCCAGTACTTCCTGCGCAGCGGCAGCAATGTCGGCGACCTGCAGGTGAACCTGGTCGACAAGCACCATCGCGACCGCAAGAGCCACGAGATCGCGCGTGCCATGCGCCCGGCGCTCGCCGCGATCGGCAAGCGCCACGGGGCCTCGGTCAAGGTGGTCGAAGTGCCGCCGGGGCCGCCGGTGCTGTCGCCGCTGGTCGCCGAGGTCTACGGCCCGGACTACGCCGGCCAGCGGCGGATCGCCCGCGGCCTGGCCTCCGGCCTGTTCGCCGGCACCGAGGGCATCGTCGACATCGACACCAGCGTCGAGGCCGATGCGCCGCGCGAGACCCTGGTGCTGGACCGCGAGCGCGCCGCGCGCCTCGGCGTGCCGCAGGCCACGGTGGCCGACGCGATCGCGATGGCGGTCGCGGGCAGCGATGCCACCTTCATGCAGGACGGGCGTTCGAAGTATCCGCGGCCGGTGCGCCTGCGCCTGCCGGCGCAGGACCAGGCCTCGCTGCAGGCGCTGCTCGCGGTACGGGTACGCGGCGGGCAGGGCCAGCTGGTGCCGCTCTCGGAACTGGTCCGGGTGGAGCGGGGCCATTGGGATGGCGCGATCCACCACAAGGATGGCCTGCCGGTCGCCTACGTGATGGCCGACGAGGCCGGCGCGCTCGACAGCCCGCTGTACGGCATGTTCTCGATCGTCGGCAAGCTCGGCGACACCAAGGTCGACGGGCAGTCGCTGGCGCAGGCCTTCATCGCCCAGCCCACCGACACCAGCGGCTACGCGGTGAAGTGGGACGGCGAGTGGCAGATCACCTACGAGACCTTCCGCGACATGGGCATCGCCTACGCCGCGGGTATGGTGCTGATCTACCTGCTGGTGGTCGCCCAGTTCCGCAGCTACCTCGTGCCGCTGGTGATCATGGCGCCGATCCCGCTGACCGTGATCGGGGTGATGCCGGGGCATGCGCTGCTGGGCGCGCAGTTCACCGCCACCAGCATGATCGGCATGATCGCGCTGGCCGGCATCATCGTCCGCAACTCGATCCTGCTGGTGGACTTCATCAACCAGGAGACCGCGCGCGGCGTGCCGCTCGCCAAGGCCACGATCGATGCCTGCGCGGTGCGCGCCAAGCCCATCGCGCTGACCGGCCTGGCGGCCATGCTCGGCGCCTTCTTCATCCTCGATGACCCGATCTTCAACGGCCTGGCGATCTCGTTGATCTTCGGCATCTTCGTCAGCACCATCCTCACCCTGGTCGTCATCCCGCTGCTGTATTTCGTGCTGCGCCAGCACGACGCACGCAAGGAGTCCGCCGCATGATCCGCCGCCTCTTGTCACTGCCCGTCGTTGCCGCGCTGGCCGCCTGCGGCAGCACGCCGCCACAGGCGACCACGCTCGCCGCTGCGGCGGCTGCCCCGGCGCCGGACGCCAAGGCGCGCGCGCAGGCCGCGGCGAAGGACTTCAGCACCACGCTCAAGGCCGCCCTGGCCGCGCAACTCGCGCAGGGCGGGACGCCGGCGGCGATCGGCTTCTGCCACGACGAAGCACCGAAGATCGCCGCGCGGGTCGGCGCGACGCATGGCGTGCGCGTGGGCCGGGTGGCGGTCGACGGGCGCACCCGCAACCGCGCCAATGCCGCAACCCCCTGGCAGGCCGAGGGCCTGGACGCACTCAAGGCCCAAGTCGCCGCGGGCACCGCGCCGGCCGACTTGGTCCGCGTCGACACACGCGCGCTGCCCGCGGGCGTCTCCCTGCGGATGATGCGCGGCATCGCGGTCGAGCCGGTATGCCTGGCCTGCCATGGCAAGGCGCTGTCGCCGGAGACCACGACGGCGCTGCGACGCCACTATCCCGATGATGCCGCGACCGGCTTCGACGCCGGCGACCTGCGCGGGGCCCTTTGGGTCGAAGTCCCCGCCGCCCCCTGACGATCCGACGCAAGGAGCACCCCGATGAGCGACACCGACGGCATCCGCCTGGTCCTGGAGCAGGAGGGCGCATACGCCTTCAAGGTCAGCTTCGACGGCACCACGCTGGACGCGCTGCACACCGACGAACCCGCGCCGCTCGGCGGCGGCACCGGCCCGAATCCCTCTGCGCTGCTGCTGGCCGGCGTCGCCAACTGCCTGTCGGCCAGCCTGGTGTTCGCCCTGCGCAAGTTCAAGAACAGCCCCGGCCCGATTCGTGCCGAGATCACCGCGCGCAAGGAGCGCAACGCGGAGGGGCGCTGGCGGATCCCGCGCGCCGAGGTCGTCATCACCCTGGCCGACAAGGCCGCCGCGCTGGAGCACTTCGACCGCGTGCTCGCGCAGTTCGAGCAGTTCTGCATCGTCACCCAGAGCGTGCGCGACGGGATGGCGGTGGAGGTGTCCGTCATCGACGCCGACGGCCAGCGTTACCTGCCCGGCGGCGCCGGCTGACGCACGACGTCCGCACGTCACCCACAGGGGGATCCGATGCACGACCAGGCCAAGCCGTTGTTGAAGCGTCCCGTCCACTCCGTGGGCTGGGGCATCCGCGTGATCGAGCGCCTCGGCCTGATGGTGATCCTGGCCGCCACCCTGGTGGCGATGGTCGCCGAGGTGCAGCACATGTTCGGCAAGGGCAAGGTCGACATCGTCGACCTGCTGCTGCTGTTCATGTACCTGGAGATGGTGGCGCTGGTCGGGATGTACTGGCGCAAGGGCAAGATGTCCGTGCGCATGCCGCTGTACATCGCGATGGTCGGCGTGGCCCGGCACATGATGACCGACACCTCGCTGACCGCGCCGATGTCGCTGCTGGCCGGCGCCGGGGCGATCCTGGTGCTGGCGATCGCGGTGCTGGTGGTGCGGTTCGGCCACTCGCGCTTCCCCTACGGGCCGGACGAGGAGATCTGAGCACGGTCGCGCGCCCGCGCCGATCGTGCTTCCCGCACGCACACGAGGTTTCGATGGACGCATCCCTGATCATCGCCTGCCCGCACTGCAACGCTCGCAACCGGGTGCCGCCGGCGCGCCTGGCCGAGGCGCCTGCCTGCGGCCAATGCCACGCGCCGCTGTTCGTCGCCAAGCCGGTCGCGCTGGATGCGGCCGGCTTCGATGCGCATGTCGCGCGCGCCGACCTGCCGGTCTTGGTGGACTTCTGGGCGCCGTGGTGCGGGCCCTGCCGGATGATGGCGCCACAGTTCGAGGCCGCGGCCGCGCAGCTCGAGCCGCAAGTCCGCCTGGCCAAGGTCGACACCGAGGCGCAACCGGCGCTGGGTGGCCGCTTCGGGATCCGCAGCATCCCCAGCCTCGTCTTGTTCAAGCAAGGCCGGGAAATCGCGCGCCAGGCCGGCGCGATGGGCGCCGCCGACATCGTGCGCTGGACCCGCCAGCACCTTTGATTCCCCCCACTGGACGCTACCGTGAGCCCATCCTTCCCCGACCTCATCGACGACCTCAATGCCGCGATCACCGCGCTGCGCGCCGGCGCGCCCGAGCCGATGCGCGCCTTTTCCGGGCTCGCCCGCGAGGCGCTCAAGCCCGGCGCGCTCGACACCAAGACCAAGGAGTTGATCGCCACCGCGATCTCGGTCGCGGTGCGCTGCGATGGCTGCATCGGCTTCCACGCCAAGGCGGCGATCCGCGCCGGCGCCAGCCGTGCGGAAATGCTCGAGACCCTGTCGATGGCGATCTACATGGGCGCGGGGCCGTCGATGATCTACGCGTCGGAAGCCTTGCGCGCGTTCGACGAGTTGTCGCCCGCCGCCGACGCCTCCTGAGTCGCGGGGGCGTTCAGCCCAGCGCCTGGTTCAGCACCTGGGCCAGCCGCCAAGCGGCCTGGCGAATGCGCTGCTCCGCCAGCGGCCGTTGGGCGTCGAGGTAGCCATGGTCCATCGTGTGCGTGGCCGGGTAGAGGCCGCGCGCCTCGATCAACCGGCAGGACTCCTTGGCCCAGGCCATCGGCATCACGTCATGCGCGGAGGGCGCCGGGTAGGACGGCCAGGGCAGGGCATCAAGCCGGTCCGAGTAGGCCGCCAGGTCGAGCCCGCGGGTGCGCAGGATGTAGTAATCCCAGATCGAGTGCAGGTTGGTGCCCATCACGCCGTCGACGTAGTCCTTGCGGGCGTAGGCCTCGGGCTCGATCGGCGTGCGCAGGCTGACCTGGAAGCGGTTGCCGCCGGCATCGTCGCGGTCGCCGGCATGCATCGGCTGGTGGGCGTCGCCGACGAAGTGGACGATGAACTTCAGCGCGTCGCGTCGCGCCGCGAGCGGTTGGCTGCGGTCGGCCAGGATCGCGCGCTGCCGCTCGATCGCTGACACCACGCAGTTGCCGTCCGGGCAGTCGCGGGCCTCGTCGAAGCCGCAGCCGCCGCCCTCGGCGTTGATGTAGTGCCAGCGCGAGGTGGCCTTGAAGCGATCCGGGTCGGTGTTGCGCAGGTCGTCGGCCCAGTTGGCCACGCCGGCGAGGGTGGGATCGGGCTCGCCCGCCAGCAGGCGCGCGACCTCGGCCTTGGCCTTCGGGTCCAGGTGGCGTTCCGCGAGCGCGCCGACCATGCGATGGCCGAGCCCACCCCAGGCCCATGCGACCGGGATGACGGCGAACAGGCACAGGCCGAGCAGCACAGCCCGGGACTTGGGGGAAGACGAAAGAAAACGGGCCATGGGGGCAGGATAGCCCGCCACGGCCCGCGGAGGGAACCGGATCCGGTCTCGATCAGAAGTGCATCACGTAGGCGATGCCGTAGACCGACGGATCGATGTTCACCGTGTTCTTGGTGCCCAGCTTGGCGCCGTTGAGCTTGACGTCGGTGTCGATGTCGATCTTGCGGTAGTCGATGCGGATCGCGCCCTTCTCGCTGACCTGGAAGTCCACGCCGATGTGGCCGGCAAGGCCCCACGAATTGGAGAGGTCGAGGTTGGTGCCGTCGATCGCGCCTTCGGTCTTGGTGCTGAAGAACGTGGTGTAGTTCAGGCCCAGGCCGACGAACGGGCGGACCTTGCCCTGGCCGAAGTGGTATTGCAGCGACACCGTCGGCGGCAGGTGCTTGGTGGAGCCGACCTTGCCGACGCCGACCACGTTGATGTCGTGCTGGAACGGCAGCGCGGCGAGGATCTCGACGCCCAGGTTGTCCTTCAGGAAGTATTCGCCGGTGATGGTCGGGCGGGCATTGCTGCCGACGTCCATCTTCAGGTTGCCCAGCGGGGTGGCGGTCAGGGTGCCGTTGTCGCTCTTCGGGTCGACGTTGTGGACGCCGACGCCGAGGGTCCAATGGCCGGCGGACTGGGCGAAGGCGGGCATCGCGGCCAGGGCGAGGGAAGCGGCGAGGGCATAGCGGACAAGTTTCATTTGGGGGCTCCAGTGGCCTTCCGTTTCAACTGGCGGCAAGTCTCCGCCCCTCCGCACGCCGCGTTCTTGACCACGATCAAATCCGGGCGAAATCCCGTCGCACCCCCGTGCGCGGGTAGAATGGTGGCATCCGCGAACCCTTCCAGCAGGAGCTTCCCATGGCCATCAAGGTCGGCATCAATGGTTTCGGCCGCATCGGGCGCTGCGTCTTCCGCGCGGCCGTTCAGAACTTCGGCGACGACATCGAGATCGTCGGCATCAACGACCTGCTGGAGCCGGACTACCTGGCCTACATGCTGCGCTACGACTCCGTGCATGGCCGTTTCAAGGGCGAGGTGTCGGTCGAGGGCGGACACCTGGTCGTCAACGGCAAGACCATCCGCCTGACCGCGGAGAAGGACCCGGCCAACCTCAAGTGGGACGAAGTCGGGGCCGACGTCGTGATCGAGTCCACCGGCATCTTCCTCACCAAGGAGGGCGCGCAGAAGCACCTCGATGCCGGTGCGAAGAAGGTGATCATGTCGGCGCCGTCGAAGGACGACACCCCGATGTTCGTGCATGGCGTGAACTGCAAGACCTACGCCGGCGAGCCGATCATCAGCAACGCCAGCTGCACCACCAATTGCCTGGCCCCGCTGGCCAAGGTGCTGAACGACAAGTGGGGCATCAAGCGCGGCCTGATGACCACCGTGCACGCGGCCACCGCCACGCAGAAGACCGTCGACGGCCCGTCCAACAAGGACTGGCGCGGTGGGCGCGGCATCCTCGAGAACATCATCCCGTCGTCCACCGGCGCGGCCAAGGCGGTTGGCGTGGTGCTGCCGGCGCTGAAGGGCAAGCTGACCGGCATGAGCTTCCGCGTGCCGACCAGCGACGTCTCCGTGGTCGACCTGACCGTGGAACTGGAGAACCCGGCGACCTACGCCGAGATCTGCGCGGAGATGAAGGCGCAGTCCGAGGGCGCGCTGAAGGGCATCCTCGGCTACACCGAAGAGAAGGTGGTCGCCACCGACTTCCGCGGCGACGCGCGCACCAGCATCTTCGACGCCGAGGCCGGTATCGCGCTGGACCCGACCTTCGTCAAGCTGGTCAGCTGGTACGACAACGAGTGGGGCTACAGCAACAAGTGCCTCGAGATGGTCAAGGTGGTCGCGGCGAAATAAGCGCCCGCCACGTCGATGAAGCCCCGCCGCGCGCGGGGCTTCCTTTTTCCGCCCACGCATCCAGGGAAACGCCATGTCCATCCTCCGCATGACCGAGCTCGACCTCGCCGGCAAGCGCGTGCTGATCCGCCAGGACCTCAACGTGCCGGTGGCCGACGGCAAGGTCACCTCCGACCAGCGCATCACCGCATCCATCCCGACCATCAAGCTTGCGTTGGCCAAGGGCGCCGCGGTGATGGTGACGTCCCACCTCGGCCGCCCGAAGGAAGGCAGCTGGAGCGAGGCCGACTCGCTCGCGCCGGTGGCCGCGCGACTGTCCGAGCTGCTCGGCTTCGACGTGCCCCTGGTGCGCGACTACCTGGACGGCGTGGACGTGCAGCCCGGCCAGCTGGTGCTGCTCGAGAACTGCCGCATGAACGTCGGCGAAGGCAAGGACGACGAAGTCCTGTCGCGCAAGTACGCCGCGCTGTGCGACGTGTTCGTGATGGACGCGTTCGGCACCGCGCACCGCGCGCAGGCCTCCACGCATGGCGCGATCCGCTTCGCCGCGCAGGCGGCCGGCGGCCCGCTGCTGATGGCGGAACTGGATGCGCTGGCGAAGGCGCTGGAGCAGCCGGCGCGTCCGTTGCTGGCGATCGTCGCCGGCAGCAAGGTCAGCACCAAGCTGGAACTGCTGTCGTCGCTGGTCGGCAAGGTCGACCAACTGATCGTGGGCGGCGGCATCGCCAATACCTTCATCGCCGCGATGGGCCACGGCGTGGGCAAGTCGCTGGTGGAGATGGACCTGGTCGACACCGCCAGGCAGATCATGGCCGACGCCAAGGCGCGCGGCGCGGACATCCCGCTGCCGGTGGACGTGGTGGTGGCGCCTGCGTTCGCCGCCGATGCGCCCGCGAGCACCCGGCGCATCGACGAGGTCGGCGCCGACGACATGATCCTGGACATCGGCCCAGGGACCGCACGGGCCTACGCCGCGTTGATCGCCAAGGCGGGCACCGTGGTCTGGAACGGGCCGGTCGGCGTGTTCGAGTTCGATGCCTTCGGCCACGGCACCGAAGCGATTGCGCGCGCGATCGCCGATTCGCCCGCGTTCTCCATCGCCGGCGGCGGCGACACGCTGGCTGCTGTGGACAAGTACGGGATCGAGGACCAGGTCTCGTACATCTCGACCGGTGGTGGCGCCTTCCTCGAATTCCTGGAAGGCAAGACCCTGCCGGCGGTCGCCGCGCTCGCGGCGCGCGCGGGCTGACAACGTTTCCAACCCGCCGCGGCGGCGCAGCGCCATCGCGGCATGCTAGCGTGCGGGCTCCACTGGAGCCCTTGCGCATGTCCGAACACCGCCGCCGCACCCGCATCGTCGCCACCCTCGGCCCGGCCACCGACCCGCCCGACGTGCTCGAGGCGGTGCTCAGGGCCGGCGTGGACGTGGTGCGGCTCAACTTCTCGCACGGCGATCCATCGGCGCAGGTGGCGCGCGGCGAAGCGGTGCGGGCGATGGCGCAACGGATCGGCCGCGAGGTGGGCATCCTCGCCGACCTGCCCGGACCGAAGATCCGCGTGGAGACCTTCGCCGAGGGCAAGGTCGCGTTGAAGGCGGGCAACCGATTCGACCTGGTCGCGAGCCTGGGCGCGCCGCTCGGCGATGCCACCCAGGTCGGGGTCAGTTACCTCGAACTGCCGGGCGACGTGGCGCCGGGCGACGTGCTGCTGCTCGACGACGGCGTGGTCCAGCTGCAGGTGACGGCGGTGCAGGGCGAGCGGATCGTCACCACCGTCCTCAACGACTGCTTCCTCTCGAACCGCAAGGGGCTCAACAAGCAGGGCGGCGGCTTGTCGCTCGGCGCGATCACCGAGAAGGATCGCGAGTTGATCGCGATCGCGGCGGGCATGGACGTGGACTTCATCGCGGTGTCGTTCTGCCGCAATGCCGACGACATGCACGAGGCGCGCCGGGTCGCCAGGGCGCATGGCAGCAGCGCGGCGCTGGTGGCGAAGATCGAGCGCGCGGAGGCGATCGAGCACCTTGCCGAGATCGTGGACGCCAGCGACGTGGTGATGGTCGCGCGCGGCGACCTGGGCGTGGAGATCGGCGACGCCGAACTGCCCGGCCTGCAGAAGAAGATCATCCGCGAGGCGGTGGCGCGCGAGAAGGTCGTGATCACCGCGACGCAGATGCTGCAGTCGATGGTCGACAGCCCGATCCCCACCCGCGCGGAAGTGCTGGACGTCGCCAACGCGGTGATCGACGGCACCGACGCGGTGATGCTGTCGCAGGAAAGCGCGGCCGGCAGCTGGCCGGTGAAGGCGGTCGAGGCGATGGCGCGGATCTGCGTGGGCGCGGAGAAGCAGTTCATCGCCGACACCGATTTCGAGGCGGCCCCGCGCGGACTTGAGCGTGCCGACCAGGCGATCGCGATGGCCACCATGTTCCTGTCCGAGCACATCGGCGTGCGCGGCGTGGTGGCGATGACCGAGTCCGGCGGGACCGCGCGCTTCCTGTCGCGCTTCCGCTCGACGGTACCGATCTTCGCGTTCTCGCGCCATGCGCCGGCGCGCCGCAAGATGGCGCTGATGCGCGACGTGTTCCCGATGGACTACGACAGCCGCGGGCAGACCCCGCGCGAGGCCGCGCGCGGCAGCATCCGCCTGCTGGTCGACGCCGACCTGCTGCACCCGGGCGACCGCGTGGTCTTCACCAGCGGCGAGCACATGGAAACCCGCGGCGCGACCAACACGCTGCGCCTGCTGCAGGTGGGGCAGGACGGCCATGCCGAGGGATTGGGGGAATTGTGAACGGGATGGCGTCACGTCGCCCCGAGTCCCGGTGCTAGGATCAGGGCCAAGGCCACGGGGAGGATGCGGGATGCGCAGGACAGGGATGTGGGTGGTGGGACTGGGCTGCCTGCTGGCGGCGGCGCAGGCGTCCGCCGGCGAGCGGATCAAGGTCAAGGACGAGGGCGGGATCCGCGATGCGTGGAACCTCGCGCCGGGCACCCAGCTCGTGGTCCCGCCCTACCCGCCGGAGCATGCGGCGAACAAGGCGGATGTGTGCGTCGCGGTGGGTTACCTGATCGGCAAGGACGGCACCACGTCGGAATTCTCGATGCTCAAGAGCTGGGCATCCACCAAGCCGGCGGGCGATGGCGATGCGTACTGGGGGACGTTCGCCCGCTACGCTTCCGCCGCGCTGTCGCAGTGGCGCTTCGCGCCCAAGCCGGAGGTCGCCGATCCCAAGCCGGTCTACACCGTCGCGACCTTCGTGTTTTCCGATCGGCCCAGCGCCGAATTGCGCGGGAACTGCGCGATCCCCAGCTTGCAGATGCACCTGCTCGAATTGCGGAACGACCCGCGGATGGGCCGCAAGATGAGCCGCGGCATCTTCGCGCAGCTCGAGATCGACCCGCTGATGGAGCAGAAATACTGGGCGCTGCGGCGCGCCAGCAACGAAGCCACGGCGCCCAAGCCGATCCCGGCGCCACGGCCCACGCCGCCGCCGAAGCCTTGAGCCTGCCGGCCCGATATAATGCCGGCTTCCCTCGAGCCGGCATGGGCCACACATGAGCATCGAACAACTCGCCGAAACCGCCCGCGCGATGGTCGCGCCGGGCAAGGGCATCATCGCCATCGATGAATCCTCCGGGACCTGCGCCAAGCGGTTCGCCGGCGTTGGCATCGAGAACACCGAAGAGAACCGCCGCGCCTACCGCGAGCTGCTGCTGACCGCGCCGAACGCGAACCAGTACCTGTCCGGCGCGATCCTGTTCGACGAAACCATCCGCCAGTCCACCCGCGACGGCATCCCGTTCGCCAGGTACATGGCCGACCACGGGATGATCCCGGGCATCAAGGTCGACAAGGGCACGCATGCGCTGGCCGGCTTCCCCGGCGAGCTGGTGACCGAGGGCCTGGATGGCCTGCGCGATCGCCTCGCCGAGTACTACAAGCTCGGCGCCCGCTTCGCGAAGTGGCGCGCGGTCATCAACATCGGCGAGGACATCCCGTCCGGCACCTGCATCGAGGCCAATGCCCACGCGCTGGCGCGCTACGCGGCGCTGTGCCAGGAGCAGGGCCTGGTGCCGATGGTGGAGCCGGAGGTGTTGATGGACGGCGACCACGACATCGAGACCTGCTACGAGGTCACCGAGGTCACCCTGCGCGCGCTCTTCGATGCGCTCTACAACCAGAACGTGATGCTGGAAGGCACCATCCTGAAGGCCTCGATGGTCGTGCCGGGCAAGGGCTGCGAGGAGCAGGCGAGCGTCGAGGAAGTGGCCGAGTCCACCCTGATGTGCCTGAAGTCGGCGGTGCCGGCGATCCTGCCGGGCATCGTGTTCCTCTCCGGCGGCCAGAGCGACGAGGACGCCACCGCGCACCTCGACGCGATGAACCGCATGGGCCCGAACCCGTGGCCGCTGTCGTTCTCCTACGGTCGCGCCATGCAGCAGGCCGCGCTGAAGCTGTGGGCGCAGGACATGCAGGGCAACTACGCGAAGGCGCAGCAGACCGTGTTCGAGCGCGCGAAGGCCAACGGCCTGGCCGCGCTGGGGCAATGGGGTGAGTGACCGCGCTTAGCCGTTGCCATCCGGCAACGGCTGCGGGCGCGAACGCCCGAGCGCCATGCGCGAGGGCCTGGGCGAGTCCCAGCCTGTGCGGTGGAATGCGCGACGCCGGCCTCGCGCCGGCGTCTGCGCATGGGTCGTGCGCGGCGTATGCTGCCGTGACCACGCCCCGGAGCGGAAGATGACCACCGCCAAGCCTCCCTTGCCGCCGGATGCCGTCGCCGCCCTGCAGCGCGGCGACTGGATCTCGGCGATCCGGGCGATCCGGCAGGCCGGTGGCCTCGACCTGCAGGCAACCAAGCGCGCGCTCGAGGCGCACGCCCGCGAGTACGCGGAAGCGCAGGCCCGCGCCCGTGGCGGCAATGCCGCGCCGGCCACGGCCGATGCGAGGCAGGCGATCCGCGAGGTCGCGGCGAAGGCGCGGGTGGAATCGGTGGGGCGACCGGGCCCGAACCTCGTGCCCGGCAAGCGCCAGCCCACGGTGGCGATGGGCGACCGCCCCGGCGAAATGCGCTGGCTGCTGGTGGCGCTGTCCGCCGCCGCCGGGATGGCCTGGCTCGCCTTCGCCGGCTGAATCGCGCTGGGTAACGCGCTGCCGCGCCGCGCGTTGACGGCGCGCCTGCAACGCGCCGCCCAGCCGATGGCACGGGGGCCTGCACGCGCATCCCGCTAGAATCGGGAACCCCTGCTTCGAGCCGCTCCATGACGCACGCCCCGTTCCGCCGCGCCAGCCTCGTCCCGTGCCTGCTCCTCGTGCTCGTCGCCTGCGGCAAGGGCGGCTCACCCGGTCCGCAGGGTGGCCCGGGCGGACGCGGGAATGGCCCGGTCCCGGTGACCTCCGAATTGGTGCGCGAGCAGGACTGGACCGATGCGCTGCGCGCGCTCGGCACCGTGCGTGCGCGCGAGGCGGTGACGGTCACCGCCAAGGTCAGCGAGACCGTGCAGCAGGTCCACTTCGAGAGCGGGCAGGCCGTCGGGCGCGGGGCGCCGCTGGTCACCCTCAGCGGCCAGCAGCAGCAGGCCCTGCTGGCGTCCGCCGAGGCGGCGCTGAAGGAGGCCGAGCAGTTGTACCAACGGCAGGAGCAGCTCGCGCGGCAGCAACTGGTCGCGCGTGCCTCGCTGGATGCGCAGCGCGCCACCCGCGACGCCGCCCGCGCCCAGGTCGCGCAGGTCCGCGCGAACCTCGCCGACCGGGTGATCCGAGCGCCGTTCGCCGGCGTGCTCGGCATCCGCCAGGTGAGCCCGGGCGCGCTGGTGACCCCGGGCACGGCGATCGCCACCCTCGACGACGTCGCCCGCGTGTATGTGGATTTCCCGGTGCCGGAAACCGACCTCGCTGGCGTCGGGCCCGGGCAGGCGGTGTCGGGCACGGTCGCGGCCTATCCCGGGCAGCGCTTCGAGGGCACCGTCGAGACCGTGTCCGCCCGCCTCGATGCCGGCTCGCGCGCGGCCACGGTGCGCGCCGACTTCGCCAACGCCGACGGCCTGCTGAAGCCGGGCATGCTGGTGGAAGTGTCGGTGGTGCGCGCCACCCGCCCGGCGCTGGTGGTGCCGGAGATCGCCGTGCAGCAGGTGGGCACCGAGACCTTCGTCTGGCGGGTCAAGCCGGACGGCAGCGTGGAGAAGGCGGACGTGGAAGTTGGCGGGCGCATCCCCGGAAAGGCGATGCTGAAGGCCGGCATCGCCGCGGGCGATCGCATCGTGGTCGAGGGCACCGGCAAGCTGCAGCCGGGCGCCAAGGTCCGCGAGGGCGCCGCAGCCGTCGACGCACCGGCGGCGAAGTAAGCGATGAAGCTTTCCGACCTCTCGATCAAGCGGCCGGTGCTGGCCGTGGTGATGAGTTTGTTGCTCATCGTGCTGGGCGTGATGTCGTTCCTGCGCCTCACCTTGCGCGAATTGCCGGCGATCGACCCGCCGGTGGTCTCGGTGCAGGTCGACTATCCCGGCGCATCCGCCAGCGTGGTGGAGACCCGCATCACCCAGACCCTGGAGGACGCGCTGGCCGGCATCGAGGGCATCAACACCATCGATTCCAGCAGCCAGAACGGCGCCTCGCGGATCAGCATCGAGTTCTACGCCACGCGCGACATCGAGGCGGCGGCCAACGACGTCCGCAACGCGGTGAGCCGCGTCGCCGACCGCATGCCGGAAGAGGCCGATCCGCCGGAGATCAGCAAGGTCGAGAGCGACTCCGACCCGATCATCTGGTTCAACCTGCGCTCGGAAAGCATGGACCTGCTGCAGCTGGCCGACTACGCGCAGCGCTACCTGGTCGACCGCTTCTCCAGCCTCGAGGGCGTCGCCCAGGTGCGCATGGGCGGCAGCCAGCGCTACGCGATGCGGGTGTGGCTGGACGCCGACAAGCTGGCCGCGCGCGGGCTGACCGCCGGCGACGTGGAATCCGCCCTGCGCGCGGAGAACGTCGAGCTCGGCGCAGGCCGCCTGGAATCCACCGACCGCGACTTCATCCTGCGCGTGGCGCGCGACTACACGACCCCGGACGCGTTCGCGGCGATGCCGGTCGGCAAGGGCGCGGACGGCTACGTGGTCAAGCTCGGGGACGTGGCGCGGGTGGCGCTGGAATCCGCCGAGCGGCGCGCGTACTACCAAAGCAACGGCGAGCCGGCGATGGGCATCGGCATCGTCAAGACCTCCACCGCCAATAGCCTGGACGTGGCGGAAGAGGCCAAGGCCGAGGCGGAACGCATCCGCGCCACCCTGCCCAAGGGCAGCGACGTCTACGTGGCCTACGACAGCACCACCTTCATCTCGGCCGCGGTCGACCGCGTGTACGAGACGCTGGTGGAGGCGATCGTGCTGGTGCTGCTGGTGATCTGGCTGTTCCTCGGCAGCGTGCGCGCCGCGCTGATCCCCGCGGTCACGGTGCCGGTCTGCGTGATCGCCTCGTTCATCGCGCTGTACGCCTTCGGCTTCTCGATCAACCTGCTGACCCTGCTGGCGCTGGTGCTGTGCATCGGCCTGGTGGTGGACGACGCGATCGTGGTGGTGGAGAACATCCAGCGTCGCGTCGACCTTGGCGAGCCGGCGCTGGTCGCCGCGCGGCGCGGCACCGCGCAGGTGGCGTTCGCGGTCATCGCGACCACGGCGGTGCTGGTCGCGGTGTTCCTGCCGGTCGGTTTCCTGCAGGGCAACACCGGCCGCCTGTTCCGCGAGTTGTCGGTCGTGCTGGCGGCGGCGGTGGCGATCTCCGCGTTCGTCGCGCTGACGCTGACGCCGATGATGGCCTCCAAGCTGCTGCGCCCGCACACCGGGCCGCACGCGGTGCACGGCAACCGCCTCAGCGAATGGATCAACGCGCGCTTCCAGCGACTGTCGCTGGGCTACCGCGGGGTGCTGGACCGCCACGTGCACCGGCTGTGGCTGTTCGCCGGGCTGATGGTGGCCGCGCTGGTCGCGCTGGTCCTGCTGTTCCGCGCGCTGCCCACCGAGCTGGCGCCGGCGGAGGACCGCGGCACCTTCCAGATGGTGATGGAGGGCCCCGAGGGCGCGGGCTTCGACTACACCGTGCGGCAGATGCAGCAGGTCGAGAAAATCCTGGCCGGCGAGATCGGGCCCGACAAGCCGATCCTGCGCGCCAACCCGCGCGTCCCCGGCAGCTTCGGCGCCAGCGAGGAAATGCACACCGGGCGCGCGATGATCTTCCTGCAGCCCTGGGACCAGCGCGAGCAGACCACCGCCGAGGTGGCGTCGGAACTCGAGAAGAAGTTCTCCGGCCTGAGCGGCGTGCGCGTGCGCACCCAGGTGGGCGGCGGGCTGGTGCGCACCCGCGGGCAGCCGTTCCAGATGGTGCTGGGCGGGCCGGACTACCGCGAGCTCGCGCAATGGCGCGACATCCTGCTGGCGAAGATGGCGGAGAACCCGGGCTTCATCGGCGCCGATTCCGACTACAAGGAAACCCGCCCGCAGATGCGCGTGGTGGTCGACCGCGAGCGCGCGGCGGACCTCGGCGTCTCGGCGACGGCGGTGGGCACCGCGCTGGAGACGATGATGGGCGGGCGCCGCGTCACCACCTTCGTCGACAACGGCGAGGAGTACGACGTGATGCTGCAGGCCGACCGCGGCGGGCGCGCGTCGGTGGCCGACCTCGCCGCGCTGCAGGTGCGTGCGCGCAACGGCAGCCTGGTGCCGCTGTCGAACCTGGTCAGCCTGAGGGAGGTCGCCGAGCCCGGCACCTTCAACCGCTTCAACCGATTGCGTTCGATCACCCTGACCGCACGCCTCGCCGAAGGTTACCCGCTGGGCGAGGCGGTGGCCTGGGCGCAGCAGGCCGCGCGCGACAACCTGCCGGACTACGCGCAGGTCTCGTGGAAGGGCGAGTCGCGCGAGTTGCAGCAGTCCGGCGGCGAAGTGCTGGTGACTTTCGCGCTGGCGCTGCTGATCGTCTATCTCGCGCTAGCCGCGCAGTTCGAGAGCTTCCTGCACCCGCTGGTGATCATGCTCACGGTGCCGCTGGGGGTACTCGGCGCGCTGCTGGGCCTGTGGGCGACGGGCGGCACGGTCAACCTGTTCTCGCAGATCGGCATCGTGATGCTGGTGGGCCTGGCGGCCAAGAACGGCATCCTGATCGTGGAGTTCGCCAACCAGTTGCGCGACGAAGGCCGGGCCATCCACGAGGCGATCGTCGAAGCGGCTGGCGTGCGCCTGCGCCCGATCCTGATGACCTCGATCGCGACGGTGATGGGCGCGGTGCCGCTGGTGGTGTTTGGCGGCCCGGGCTCGGCCAGTCGCGCGACCATCGGCATCGTGGTGATCTTCGGCGTGGCGTTCTCGACGCTGTTGTCGCTGTTCGTGGTGCCGGCCTTCTACGCCGCGCTGGCGCGCTACACGCGCTCGCCGGAGGAACTCGTGCACCGGCTCGACGCGCTCGAGGCGGAGACCCCGCAGGTGGGCGGCCATGCGTGACCGCGAATCGCCCTGGAAGCCGCGCGCGCCGGCCCCCGGCGCCCGACCGCGCCCGCCCCGCGCCGATTCAGCGCCGGCCATGGACGATGCCGCGCCGGCGCATCCGCGGCGCGACGAGGAACTGCGCCTGCACGGGCTGAACGCGGTGCGCGCGATGTTCGCCCGCCGGCCGTCGGCGCTGCGCAAGCTCTACCTCGCCGAATCGCGCATCCCCCAGTTGCAGCCCGTGCTGAAGTGGTGCGTGGCGCAGCGCATCGGCTATCGCGTGGTCGCCGAGGCCGACCTGCACAAGCTCGCCGGCAGCGCGCACCACGAAGGCGTGGTCGCCGACGTCGTGCGCGAGGCGCCGCTCGCGCTGTCGAGCTGGCTGCGCGACCTGCCCGACGGTCCATGCTGCGCGCTATGGCTGGATGGCGTGGGCAACCCGCACAACCTGGGCGCGATCCTGCGCAGCGCGGCGCATTTCGGGGTGTCCGCGGTGCTGTTGCCCAAGGCGTCGACGTTGGCGCTGTCCGGCGCGGCCGCGCGGGTCGCGGAAGGCGGTGCGGAGGCGGTGCCGTTCGTGCGCCTTGGCCGCGAGGACAACAGCCTCGCGCAACTGCGCGGCGCCGGCTTCACCCTGGCGGCGACGGTGGTGCGCGGCGGCGAGGACCTGTTCGCCGCGCGGCTGCCCGCGCGCCTGGTCTACGTCATGGGCGCGGAGGGCGAGGGCATGTCGCCGTCGCTGGCCGCCGCCTGCGACCTGCGGTTGTCGATCCCCGGCACCGGCGCGGTGGAAAGCCTCAACGTGGCCGCCGCGACCGCGGTGCTGCTGGCCGCGTGGCGCAGCAGGGGCTCCCTGTAGGAGCGCCGCGGTGCGCGATCGCCTTGTCGCGCAGATCCGTTCGCGGCGTGCGCCACGCCTGCGGTTAGCGGCTCACTTGTCCGCCGCCTTCGGCGCGCTGCCGAAATCGCCTTCCGCATCCGCCGCGAGGTAGGCGAACACGGCGTAGGCGGCGACGTTCTGCGCGAGCGCCTGCGGGTCCACCTTGTCGAGGGTGTCGTCCGGGGTGTGGTGCAGGTCGAAGTAGTCGGTGCCATCCTGGGCCAGCCCCGCGCAGGCCATGCCCACCGCATTGAACGGCGACAGGTCGGGACCGCAGCCCTCGCCGTCCGCAACATGCGCGATCCCCAACGGCGCCAGCGCCTCGGCGATGCGCGCGACCGCGGCTTCCGCATGCGCGGGCACCTTGGCGGCGAAGGCATAGATGCGTCCGGCGCCGAAGTCGCTCTCGGCGCCGATCTGGTGCTTGCGCAGGTCGGCGGCATGCGCCTCGGCATACGCGCGCCCGCCCCACAGCCCCTGCTCTTCGTTGGCGAAGGCGACGACGCGCAGCGTGCGCGCCGGTCGTTGCGCCTTCGGCAGGCGCCCGACGAGGTGGCCTGCGGCCATGGTGATCGCGACGCCGGCGCCATCGTCGATCGCCCCGGTGCCGAGGTCCCACGAATCCAGGTGCCCGCCGATCACCACCACTTCGCCGGGCCGGCTGCGCCCGGTGATCTCGCCGATCACGTTCTGCGAGGTGTACGTGCCGTTCCAGCCGCAGTCGAGCACCAGCGCGACGCGGGTCGGGCCGAGCGCCACCAGCCGTGCGAGCTGGTCGGCATCCGGCGCGGATAGCGCCGCCGACGGGATCGGCGCCAGCCCCTCGTCGAAGCGGGTGATCCCGGTATGCGGATTGCGGTGCGAATCGGTGCCGGCCGAACGCATCAGGTAAGCGATCGCGCCGGCGCGGATCGCCGCCGAGGGTCCGCCGCTGCGCACCCGCGAACCCGGCCCGTAGCCGCTGCCATCGCGCTTGCGCTCCATCCGGTAGTCGATGAAGGCGATCTTGCCGGCGAGCGAACCCGGGGCCGCCTGCTGCAGCGCCTCCAGGGTCGGGAAGCGCACGACCTCGGCCTCGACCTTGCCGCCCGGGCTGCCGCCGAGCGCGGTGAGGTGCAGCGCTTGCGCATGCGCGCCGAGCACGCGCGCGGATTCGGCGCGGCGCTCCCACTTCGGGAAGGTGACCGGTTCGGTCCACACCTTGTCGTAGCCGAGCGCCTGAAACTTCGCCTTCGCCCATGCCACCGCGCGGGCATCGGCCTCGCTGCCGGCCAAGCGCGGGCCGACTTCGGTGGTCAGCGATTCCAGCACGCGCCAGCCGGTGTCGTCGGCCAGTGCCTGGGTGCGCAAGTTGGCGGCCTGCGCCATCGCGCTGTCGTGGATGCGCGTGGGCTCGCGCGCACCGGCCGGCAGGGCGAGGGTGGCCGCGAGGGCGAGGGCAAGCAGGGCGTGGCGCATCGGTGGGTCCCGGAAACGACGAAGCCGCGAGTGTACGACCCGCGGCTTCGTGTCGGATGTGCTGGAAGTCGGCGCGTTACTTGCGCAGGGCGTCGCGGATCTCGCGCAGGAGGAGGGTGTCCTCCGGCGTCGCCGCCGGCGCCTCGGCAGGCTTCTTGTGCAGGCGGTTGATCGCCTTGACCACCAGGAAGATCGCGAACGCCACGATCACGAACTGCACGATGGCATTGATGAACTCGCCGTAGGCCAGCACCACCGCGGGCACCTCCTTGCCGGCGGCATCCACCGTCGCTTCCTTGAGCACGATGCCGAGCTTGGCGAAGTCCACGCCGCCGATCAGCAGGCCCAGCGGCGGCATGATCACCTTGTCGACCAGCGCGGTCACGATCTTGCCGAACGCGGCGCCGATCACCACGCCCACGGCGAGGTCGATCACGTTGCCGCGCATCGCGAATTCCTTGAACTCGGTCATCATGCCCATGGTGGCTCCTGAGGCGTCGGGTGGGATGGCCGACAGCCTACACCGCGGCGGGCAGGATGCGTCCGCGGCATTCGGCGATGTCGCCGAGGCGGGCATGGAAGCGGTCGCCGGGCTGCAGCGCGGCGACCCCCGCAGGCGTCCCCATGAACACCAGGTCGCCGGCGCGCAGGGCATACAGCTTCGACAGTTCGTGCAGGATCTCCGGCACGTCCCAGATCAGCTGGTCCAGGCTGGACTGCTGGCGGCGCTCGCCGTTGACGTCCAGCGACAGCGGCAGGCGGGCCAGCTCGCCGGCTGCGTCGATCGGCACCAGCGCGCCGACCGGCGCCGACTGGTCGAAGCCCTTGCCGGTGTCCCAGGGTAGGCCCTTGGCTTTCGCCGCGGCCTGCAGGTCGCGGCGGGTGAGGTCCAGTCCCACGCCGCAGGCGACCACCAGCCGTGCAGCATCGGCGACGGGCAACGCGCCCGGCGGTGCGTCATGGCCGAGCGCGACCACCAGTTCGACTTCATGGTGCAGGTCGCGGGTGCCGGGCGGGTAGGCCACCTCGCCGTCGACCACGATCGCGTCGGCGGGCTTCATGAAGAACACCGGCGTTCCGCGTTCCGCCTTCGATGCGGGCGCGGCCGCGCCCATCTCGCGCGCGTGGTCGGCGAAGTTGCGGCCGACGCAGTAGATGCGCCGGACCGGGAAGGTGCCGAGCAGGCGCCCGGCCAGGTCGCGGACGGGAAGGCGCGGGATCGCGGGAGCGGCGACCAGGTCGCCGGCGGCGGCCGCGTCCACTCAGCGCGCCAGCGGCAGGTGCGCCTTGCCCACCACGCGGAAATCGCCGTCGATCGCGGCGCCGCGCACGAACAGCGGCTGGTTGCGCTGCTTCCACAGGCGCCAGAGCATGCCGGCCCCGAGCATCGCGATGCCGACGAACACGCTGACGAACAGCAAGGTCAGCAGCAGGCCGACGCCGACCACGCCGAGTACCACTCGCAGGATGCGGTGGCGCGGGCGGCGGGGTGCGGTGAAGCCGGCGAAACGGGTGCGGGCGTTGTGGAAACGGGCATTGCGGAAGATCGACATCGTGCGTGCGGTCCTGTGGGCCAGTACGGCCATGACACTATGATGTGGAGTATCGACAGAACCCGCGGGGCAGTTGTGAGCAGTTCGTTAAACCCGGCCCCCGTGGAGGGCGACGGCGCGCACGCTTCCGCAGTCGCGATCGCCCGCATCGACGCGATCCCGCCCGGCGGCCTGGTCGAAGTCGAAGCCGAGGTTGAAGGCGAGCCGGAATCGCTGATCCTGCATCGCGACGGTTCGGACGCCGTGCGCGCATGGCGCAACATCTGTCCGCATGCGGGCCGCCGGCTCGACTGGGCACCCGGGCAGTTCCTGCGGGCGAAGGACGGGAGCCTGGTGTGCGCGGTGCATGGCGCGAGCTTCGAATTGGAGGCAGGCCGCTGCATCGCCGGCCCCTGTCGCGGCGATCGCCTGCGCGCGGTGGCGGTGCAGTGCGTGGACGGCGAGGTGCGGCTGGGTACGCCCGACGCCGGATGACCGCGGTCAGTACAGCAGGTTGATCACCGCCACGATCACCAGCAGGTAGAGCAGCGACAGCGGACCGCCCACGCGCCACATGTCGCGCGCGCTGTAGTTGGCGGGGCCGGTGATCATCGACATCACCGGGTTGGACGCGGTCATCAGGTTGTTCGAGGCCGACAACGCGACGATCAGCGCGAACGCGGTCGGGTTGCCGCCCGCCGCCAGCGCCACGTTGATCGCGATCGGCACCATGATGATGGTCGCGCCGACATGGCTGATCGCCAGCGAGAACGCGGTGGTCAGCAGGCCGATCAGGACCTGCAGCAGCCACAGCGGGAAGCCGTCCGGCAGCTGTTCCAGGGTGTGCCCGGCCAGCCAGGCGGCGGCGCCACTGGAATCCATCGCCCAGCCCAGCGGGATCAGGCAGGCCATCAGGAACACGGTCTTCCAGCTGATCGCGGCGTAGGCCTCGTCGACGTGCAGCACGCCGGCCACCAGCATCGCCGCGACCCCGGTCATCAGCGCGATCGGCACCGGGATGCGCGTGCTCAGGGCCAGCAGCATCGAGCCGGCGAAGATCGCCATCGCGATCTTGAACTTGTGCGGGCGCTGCTCGTCCTTCGGGTAGTCGGTGACCACCACGAAATCCTTGCCCTTGGCCGCCTGCGCGAGGTCGGTCCAGATGCTGTGCAGCACCAGCATGTCGCCCGCGCGGAGCGGGGTGCTGCGGACGTCGTCGCGCAACACCTGCTTGTCGCGGTTGATCGCCAGCAGGCTGATCCCGTCCTGCTTGCGCAACCGCAGCTGCGCCGAGGTCTTGCCGATGAAGCGCGAGGTCGGCGGCACCACCGCCTCGGAGATGCCGGCGCGGCTGGGGTTGAACAGGTCGGCGAAGGTGCGCAGGCGCGCCGACAGGCGCAGGAACTGGTTCTGCGCGAAGTCCGCGACCTGCTCGCGCGGGCCCATCATGCCGAGCACGCTTCCCACCCAGATGCGCGTGTCGGCCGGCGGCGACAGCCGCGATTCCTCGCCGGTGCGCAGCGCCAGCAGCAGGGGCGCGCCATGCAGGGCTTCGGCGTCGCCCACGCTCATGCCGACCAGCGGGCTGTCCGCGGTCACCGTGAGTTCGTAGACGTCGCCCTCGATGCCGTAGGCGCGGGAGAAGTAGCTCTGCGTGCGCGCCGGGGTCACCGCGTCGCCGCCGTCTTCGCGCAAGCGGTTGCCGGCGAAGAAATGGAAGTACGCCAGCGACAACGCCAGCAACGCCAGCCCGATCGGCATCGGCGCGAACATGTTGAGCGGCTCCAGCGCCGCCGCGCCCGAGGGCAGGTTGGCGTTGGCCGCGACCAGCAGGTCGTTGAGCAGGATCAGCGGCGAGTTGCCGACCATGGTCAGCCCGCCGCCCATCACGATCGCCGCCGCCAGCGGCAGCAGCATGCGCGACAGGGTCAGGCCGGTGCGCGAGGACAGGCGCGACGCCACCGGCAGGAACAGCGACATCACCGCCGGGTTCTGCATCACCGAACTGGTCACGCCCGCCGCCGCGCTGGTGAACAGCAACAGGCGCGATTCCACCCCGTTGGCCCGCCGCAACAGCCAGCCGGCTAGGCGGTTCAACGCCCCGGTGCGATCCAGGCCGGCGCCCAGGATCATGGTCGCGATGATGCTCATCACCGCGTTGCCGGCGAAGCCGCCGAACAGGTCCTCGCGCGGCACCAGCCCGGTCAGCCCCAGCACCACCAGCACGACCAGCGCGACCACGTCGGCACGCACGCGCTCGAACAGGAACATGGCCATCGTGAAGCCCACCAGCCCGAGCACCAGCTCCATGTCGGTGGTGAGCGTCAGCGCGGTGTCCATCCGGCGGGTTCGACTCCGTGTCCTGTTCGGCGTGGGTCAGCAGCGGTCGTACAGCAGGTCCCAGACGCCGTGGCCCAGCCGCAGGCCGCGCGCCTCGAAATGCGTCTGCGGCCGCCAGTCCGGGCGGGGCACGCTGCCGCGCGGGCCGGCGCGGTTGGCGATGCCCGGGGTGGTGTCCAGCACGTCCCACATCTGCTCGGCATAGTCCTGCCAATCGGTGGCGAGGTGCAAGCGACCGCCGGGCGCGAGTTTGCGCACCAGCAGCGCCGCAAACGCCGGGTTCACCAGCCGTCGCTTGTGGTGCCGCTTCTTGTGCCAGGGGTCGGGGAAGTAGATGCGGGCCTCGTCCAGGCTGCCATCGGCGATCTCGTGCTGCAGCACTTCCACCGCATCGTGGTGGTAGAGCTTCACGTTGGTCGCGCCGTCGGCGTCCAGCGCATTGAGCAGGCGGCCGACGCCGGGCGCATGCACTTCGATGCCGACGTGGTCGCGCGCGGGATCGCGCTGCGCCGAATACCGCAGCGCCTCGCCATTGCCGAAACCGATCTCGAGGATGCGCGGGGCGCGGCGCCCGAACGCGGCGTCGAAATCGCGCGGGGTGCCGGCGTATGCCAGCCCGAAGCGCGGCCAGAGCTCGTCGAAGGCGCGCTGCTGGGCGTCGGTGAAGCGGCCCTGGCGTAGCACGAAGCTGCGGATATTGCGCGCGCCCTCGGTCGCGGTGAACGGCTTGGGCGGCGCCTTGCGCCCGTCGCTGGAAAACGGGTCGGTCATCTCAGCCGATCAATCCGTCGATTGGCGAGGACGCGGACGCGAAGCGCTTGCGCGGGATCCGCCCGGCCTGGAAGGCGGCCCGCCCGGCCTCGACGGCCAGCTTCATCGCGTGCGCCATCAGCACCGGGTCGCGCGCGCCGGCGATCGCGGTGTTCATCAGCACGCCATCGCAGCCAAGTTCCATCGCAATGCTCGCATCCGAGGCCGTGCCGACGCCCGCGTCGACGATGATCGGGACCTTGGCGTTCTCGACGATCTCGATGAGGTTGTAGCGGTTCTGGATGCCCAGCCCGGAGCCGATCGGCGCGGCTAGCGGCATCACCGCCACGCAGCCGATTTCCTCGAGGCGCTTGCACAGGATCGGGTCGTCGCTGGTGTAGACCATGACCTGGAAGCCGTCGGCCACCAGCGTTTCCGCCGCGGCCAGGGTCTGCACCACGTCCGGGTACAGGGTGCGCTGGTCGCCCAGCACCTCCAGCTTCACCAGCGCGTGGCCGTCCAGCAGCTCGCGCGCCAGGCGGCAGGTGCGCACCGCGTCATCCGCGGTGTAGCAGCCGGCGGTGTTGGGCAGGATGGTGTAGCGGTCGGGCGGGAGCACGTCGAGCAGGTTGGGCTCGCCGGGCGCCTGGCCGATGTTGGTCCGGCGGATCGCGACGGTCACGATTTCCGCGCCGGCGGCGTCGGTGGCGCGGCGGGTCTCGTCGAGGTCCTTGAACTTGCCGGTGCCGGTCAGCAGGCGGGAGGCATAGGCCTTGCCGGCGATGATCAGGGGATCGCGTGGGGTGGTCGCAGTCATCGCGGGATTATCGCCGATGGCGCGCGGCGATGCCGCGCGAACGCCAAGCCTCACCCACCGCCGAGGGCATGCACGATCTCGACCCGGTCGCCCGCCTGCAGGCGGTGGATCGCATGTTGGCCGCGCGGGATGATCTCGCCGTTGACCTCCACGGCCACGCGGCGGCCGGACAGGCCCTCGGCGTCGAGCAGCGCGGCCAGGGTCGTCTCGGCGGGCAGGGGGCGGTCGGTGCCATTGAGCAGGACGTGCATGCCGCCATTTTGGCCGGTTTGCGGCGGTCCGTGGCGTGTCGCGCCGCAACTTGTGACCGTTACGGTTTCGTGAAACCATCCGCGCCATTCGCTGTCGTACTGTCGGCGCCCATCCCGAGGAACCCCCATGAAGACCAAGCTGATCCGCTCCGTGCTGGCTGCTGCGTTGGCGATTGCCGCGCTTCCGGCAGCGGCGCAGTCCTCCTCCAAGTCCCCGTTCTCGCAGACGATCTTCTTCGGCGACAGCCTGACGGATGGCGGCTACTTCCGCCCGCTCCTGATCCAGATGGTGGGTCCGAACGGCGCGACCATCGGCCAGTTCACCACCAACCCGAGCTACGTCTGGTCGCAGTACCTCGCCGACTATTACGGCAGCAATGCGCAGGCCGCGTGGACCGGCAATGCCACCGCCACCCCGACGCCCGCCAGCGGCAACAACTGGGCCGTCGGCGGCGCGCGCGTGGGCACCAACTCCGTCGGTGGACTGGGCTACACGCCTTCGCTCACGGCGCAGTACCAGGCCTACCTGGCCTCCGGCCATGCGGTGGATGCGCACGCGCTGTACACGGTGTGGGGTGGTGCCAACGACATGTTCGCGGTGCAGGCCAATCCGTCCCAGGCTGCGCAGATCATCTCCGGCGCAGTGACCGCGCAGGTCGGGCTGGTGGGCGCGCTGACCCAGGCCGGTGCGCAGTACATCCTCGTGCCGACCTTGCCCGACCTCGGCCTGACGCCGGACGCGCGCGCCGGCGGGGCAGTGGGCATGGCCCAGGGTACCGCCCTGGCCACGACCTACAACACCAGCCTCTTCAACGCGCTGGCCGCCAACAACCTGCGCGTGATCCCGATGGACACCTTCCACTTCCTGCAGGAAGTGGTGGCCAACCCGTCGCAGTTCGGCATCACCAATGTCACCGGCAAGGCCTGCGTCACCCAGCCGCCGCCGGCCGGTAGCTCCTCGTTGTTCTGCAGCCCGCTATCGACCGTGCCGGGCGGCGCGAACAGCTACCTGTTCGCCGACGGGGTGCACCCGACTACCGCCGCGCACAAGGCGCTGGCGGATTTCGCCGTCTCGATCATCGAAGGCCCGCGCCAGCTGGCGATCCTGCCGTACTCGGCCAGCACCATCGGTCGTGCCCGCGCGATGATGGTCGAAGGCTCGATCGACGCCTTCGCGCAGGACGACCAGGACGGCATGCGCTGGTGGGGCGACGTGCGCGGCGACCAGGTCCGCTACGGCGCGCCGTTCCACTTCGACGGCACCGGCCCGACCGCCTCGTTCGGCATCGGCTGGCGCAGCGGCAACCTGTACTACGGGGGTTTCGCCGGGTACGGCCGCCAGGACATCGACTTCGGTGAGCGTCGCGGCAACTTCAAGCAGACCGATACCAGCATCGGCGGCTTCGTCGGCTGGGAGAGCGGTGCCCTGTGGGCGAATGCGCAGCTGAGCTGGACCAACCTCGACTTCGACGTCGACCGCCAGGTCAACCTGGGTACTGCAACCCGCGTCCACACTGGCTCGCCGGGCGGCGACAACCTGTCGGTGGGCGGCAGCGTCGGCTGGAACTTCAGCCATGGCGCGTTCACCCATGGCCCGGTGCTGACCTTGCTGTCGCAGCAGATCACCGTCGATGGTTACGCCGAGAGCGAGCCGACGCTGTCCACCTCGCTGGCGTTCCCCGAGCAGAAGGTCGATTCGCTGATCGGCAGCGCGGGTTGGCAGGCCAGCTACGAAATCAACGAGCACCTGGTCCCGTACGCCAAGTTGACGTGGGACCGCGAGTTCGAGGACGCGCGCGAGCAGGTCTACGCGCAGGTGCAGTCGATCCCCAATTCGCTGCCCTACGCGGTACCGGGCCTGGCCTTCGACGAAAGCTACGGCACCCTGACCTTCGGCATCCGCAGCAAGCTGATGGGCCTGGATGTGGTCACCGGCTCCAATGTTTCGGTCGGGCAGGCGGGCGGCAACGATTACAGCACCTTCATCACCGTGGGCGGCCGCTTCTGACCGCAGCTCGCGCGCCAGCCACCCGGGCGCGCGTTGTGTCGGCGCGGCGCGCGGCATAGACTTGGCACCCTCGCGGGTGTAGTTCAATGGTAGAACTGCAGCTTCCCAAGCTGCTAGCGTGGGTTCGATTCCCATCACCCGCTCCAATCGCGCAGGGCGGCATCCGGCAGGGTGCCGCCCTTCGTCTTTGCGACGATGGCGTTGCAGGCGGCGTTCATCCGATCGCAACCCGCACGCGGGATCATCGCCGTCGATCCCGGAAGCGCCGCCGATGAAATTCGCCATCCTGTCCCGCAACAGCAAGCTCTATTCCACCCGCCGCCTGGTCGAGGCCGCGCGCGGGCAGGGCCACAGCGTGCGCGTGCTGGACCCGCTGCGCTGCTACATGCGGATCGCCAACGACGGCTTCGGGATGCGCTACAAGGGCGGCCGGATCTCCGGCTACGACGCCGTGATCCCGCGCATCGGCGCATCGGTGACCCGCTACGGATGCGCCGTGCTGCGCCAGTTCCAGCTGATGGGCACGGCGACGCCCAGCGATGCCGAGGCGATCGCGCGCGCGCGCGACAAGCTGCGCTGCCACCAGTTGCTCGCCGCGGAGGGTATCGGCCTGCCGGACACCGTGTTCGGCGACAACCCGGACGACACCGCCGACCTGCTCGCGCTGCTCGGCCCGCCGCCGCACGTGATCAAGCTCAACGAAGGCACCCAGGGCGCCGGGGTGATGCTCACCGAGAAGCCGTCGGCCTCGCGCGGTGCGGTGGAGACCCTGCGTGGCCTGTACGCCAACTTCCTCGTGCAGGAATTCATCGCCGAGGCCAGGGGCGCCGACCTGCGCTGCTTCGTGGTCGGCGACCGCGTGGTGGCCGCGATGCGCCGGCAGGCCCCGAAGGGCGAGTTCCGCTCCAACCTGCATCGCGGGGGGACCGCCAAGCCGGTGCGCATCACCCGCGCCGAGGCGGCGACGGCCGTGCGCGCGGCGCGCGTGCTGGGGCTGGGCGTCGCCGGCGTCGACATGCTGCGCAGCAAGCGCGGCCCGCTGGTGCTGGAGGTCAATTCCTCGCCCGGGCTCGAGGGCATCGAGGCCGCGACCGGCGTGGATGTCGCCGGTTGCATCGTATCGCACGTGGTCGGGTTGGCGCAGTCCCGCGGCAACGAAGATCGAACGCCGATTTGACGGTTTTTTAATCGCGGCCTGACCATGATCATGCATAGCGATGTCCACCTTCCCCCGGACATCGGCTTGGCAGGGCAACCAGTGACCATCCCGCATGGTATTCGGCCCAGGTGGCGTGCCACCTGGGCCTTTGTTTGGCCGGCGATCGCGCGCGGGGTGCGGGCGGTCCCGCCGACGGCGCGGGCAAGGCGCGGTGGCTGTGCCAGAATCCCGGAACCCGGCATCCCGGCGATGGTCCTACCCGTCGTCGCCCTTGAGGAACACGCATGCGCATCCTGGTGATCGAAGACAACGCCGACATCGCCGCCAACCTCGGCGACTACCTCGAGGACCGTGGCCATGTGGTGGACTTCGCCGCGGATGGCGTGACCGGGCTGCACCTCGCGGTGGTCAACGACTTCGACGCGATCGTGCTGGACCTGAACCTGCCCGGCATGGACGGCCTCGAGGTCTGCCGCAAGCTGCGCAACGAGGCGCGCAAGCAGACCCCGGTGCTGATGCTCACCGCGCGCGATTCGCTGGAGAACAAGCTGGCGGGCTTCGATTCCGGCGCCGACGATTACCTGATCAAGCCATTCGCGTTGCAGGAAGTCGACGTGCGCCTCAACGCGCTGGCCCGTCGCGGGCGCGGGCCGCAGGCGCGGATCCTCAACGTCGGCGAACTGGAGTACAACCTCGACACGCTGGAGGTCAGGCGCGAGGGCAAGCTGCTGCAGCTCAACCCGACCGCGCTGAAGATCCTGCAATCGCTGATGGAAGCCTCGCCGGCGGTGGTCACCCGGCAGGACCTGGAAACCCGCGTGTGGGGCGAGGAACTTCCCGATTCCGACTCGCTGCGGGTGCACATCCACGGCTTGCGCGCCGTGCTCGACAAGCCGTTCGCGGTGCCGATGATCCAGACCCGCCACGGCATCGGCTACCGGATCGCCCCGCCCGATGCCGACGGCTGAGGCCGCGGGGCAACGGCGCCCGCCGCGCGGCCGCCGCCGGCTGCGCACCCGCATCATCGTCACCATCACCCTGCTCGGGTTCTGCCTGACGGCCTTGTTCGCCTATTCCACCACGCTGCTGCGGACGCGCGTGGAGAACCAGCTGCTCTCGGATGCGCTGAACCGCAACATCGATGCCTATGCCAGCGCGTTCGAGCGCGATCCGACCAACGCGACCTTCGCCTTCGAGGGCGTGCAGGGCTGGGTGTACGCCAACGAACGCCTCGCCAACGCGCCGGCCGATTGGCGCGGGTTGCGCGACGGCATCCACGAACTGCATGGCGTGGAGGAGAACGGCCAGGCCTTCGCCTACAAGCTCGCGGTGCGGCGCACGCCCACCCACGCCTTCTTCCTCGCCTACGACCTGACCCAGACCCTGCAGGGCCAGGGGCAGCAGAACCGCCTGCTGGTCGCTGCGGTGGTGTTGTTCACTGCATTGGCGCTGGTCCTCGGGTGGTGGTCGGCGTCGCGGGTGATGGCGCCCGTGTCCGACCTCGCGCAGCGCCTGCGCCGCTCCGGCACCAGCTCCGACCCCGAGTTGCTGGCCCCCTCGTTCGCCGAGGACGAAGTGGGCGAACTCGCGCGCGCGCTGGACGACTACGCCGGCCGCCTCACCGAGGTGGTGCAGCGCGACCGCGAGTTCAACGCCGACGTCAGCCACGAATTGCGCACGCCGCTGGCGGTGATCCGCGGGGCGGTGGAACTGATGCTGGCCAAGCCGGACGTCGACGAACGCACGCGGACCCGCCTGTTGCGCATCCAGCGCGCCGAGCAGCAGTGCACCGACCTGATCAGCGCGTTGCTGCTGCTGTCGCGCAACGAACGCGCGGTGGGGTCCTGCGATGTCGCCCGGGTGGCGCAGCAGTTACTCGACAACCATCGCGCGCAGCTCGCCGGCAAGCCGCTGGTATTGCGCATGGAAGGCGCGCCGAGTTTGCTGGTCGACGCGCCGGAGTCGGCGGTCGCGGTGGCCCTGGGGAACCTGATCGGCAACGCGGTGAAGTACACCCAGTCCGGTGACGTGGTCGTCCGCGTGGGCGAAGGCGCGGTGGAGGTGGTCGATTCCGGGCCCGGGCTCAGCGCGGAGGACGCCGCGCGCCTGTTCGAGCGCGGTTACCGCGGCACCCACGCCGGGCATTCGCAAGGCGGCGGGATCGGCCTGTCCATCGTGCGCCGGCTGTGCGCGCTGTACGGCTGGGACGTGCGGGTCCGTCCCGGCGACACCCAGGGCGTGGTGGCGACCCTCAGCTTCGCCTGATCCGTGGGCCGCCGCGGGCTTCGCGGCATAATGGGCGTCCCCACGGTTTCGCCGGAATCCCCGCATGACTGCCGCCGCCTCGCCACTGGAGTACCAGGTCAGGCTGTCCGACCACGCCCGCACCGCCGCCGAGCGCGATGCCATCCTCGCCGGCGACCTCGGCTTCGGCCGCTATTTCACCGACCACATGGTCGCCATCCAGTGGGACCAGGCGCGCGGCTGGCATGACGCGCAGGTGCGTGCATACGGCCCGCTGTCGCTGGACCCGGCCGCCGCCGTGCTGCACTACGGCCAGGAGATCTTCGAGGGGATCAAGGCCTACCGGCATCCGGATGGCTCGATCTGGACGTTCCGTCCCGATGCCAACGGCGAGCGCCTGCAACGCTCGGCGGCGCGCCTGGCCCTGCCGCAACTCCCGGTGGCCGCGTTCACCGAATCGCTGCGCCAGCTGGTCGCCGTCGACCATGCGTGGGTGCCGTCGGCGCCGGAGAGCAGCCTGTACTTCAGGCCCTTCATGATCGCCACCGAAGCCTTCCTCGGCGTGCGCCCGGCGCAGGCGGCGGGGTACTACGTCATCGCCAGCCCGGCCGGCGCCTATTTCGCCAAGGGCGTGGCCCCGGTCTCGATCTGGTTGTCCGAGGACTACGCGCGCGCGGCCAAGGGCGGCACCGGCGCGGCCAAGTGCGGCGGCAACTACGCGGCGTCGCTGCTGCCGCAGCAGGAGGCCTACGCGCAGGGCTGCTCGCAGGTGTTGTTCCTGGATCCGGTCGAGGGCCGGTACCTGGAGGAGCTCGGCGGCATGAACGTGTTCCTGGTCCGTCGCGACGGCCGCATCGTCACCCCCGAGCTCTCCGGCAGCATCCTCGAGGGCATCACCCGCGCCAGCATCCTGCAGCTGGCCCGCGACCGCGGCCTGGTGGTCGAGGAGCGCAAGGTGTCGATCGACGAGTGGAAGGAGGGCGTGGCCTCGGGCGAGATCAGCGAGGTCTTCGCCTGCGGGACCGCGGCGGTGGTCACCCCGATCGGCGCGCTGAAGGGTCGCGGGTTCGCGGTCGGCGACATCGACGCGCCCGCCGGCGAGGTCACCATGGCGATCCGCAAGGAACTGACCGACATCCAGTATGGCCGCATCCCCGATCGCCACGGCTGGCTGGTGCGCCTGCGCTGATGGATCAGGGTGCCCGCGCAGCCGCGGGCGGCTACAGCCGCACCCACCAGCAGCCCTGGTTCCGGCGAACGGAGAACACCGTGCGCGAGGGCGTGCTGCCGTTGGCCAGGGTCTGCTCGACACGCAACCCGATCAGCCTGGCTTGGCGCCTTGGGGTGGCGATGGGCTCGCCGGTGGCTTCATCGAAACGCACGATGTCCTCGCCGTACGCATTGGTGCCGCCCGCGTACATCGGCTGGACGTCGACCAGCGGCCGGTTGGCGATCGCCTGCAGCCGATCCATCAGCCGGTACCCATTGGCGGTGGACATGCCGCTCCAGTCGTAGAAGCCGGCGATGCGGTTGACGTCGCCGGATTGGATCGCGCTGCCGAGCGAGTAGGCGAGGTCCTGCACGCTACGGGCGCAGCTGTCGCGCTGGTAGCGGGCGGCGGCGCCACCCACGCCCGGGACCGGATCAGCGGGGCGTTCGCGTCCCCCGATATCGACGCATTGCTTGTCGGTGTAGACCATGGTGCCGTCGGCCGCGATGCACTGGCGGACCTGGGCCATGGCCTGCGCGGGGGCCGCGCACAGTGTGCAGAAGGCCAGGAAGGCAACGACAGGGGGAACAGTGGGTCGCATCGCCGCGACAGACTACCCGTGGCGATGGCCGGCGGGGTAGTGCGGCAGGCCCTGCGTTCAGGCGTAGCGCAGGAAATAGCAGCCGCTCGCGCGGGTGACCTCGAAGTCGTCGATGCGTGGCGCACCGTCGTCGCGCAGCGTCACCTGCAAGACACCCGCCTGCGCGGCCGGTCCCAGCGCCGCATCGAAATACTCCGCGCCAACGAGGTCGTGCTCGGCGAGTCGCACCAGCCCATCCATCACCCGTTGCGCATCGCGGTTCGGCATGCCTTGCCAGTCGAAGCTCTCGGCCACCCGGTTCACGTCGCGCATCGCCATCGAGGCCTGCAGGTCGCGTGCCAGCTGGGCCGGCGTGCGCGCGCAACCCGCCGACACGTCACGACGCGTGGAAGGCGCGCTTGTGACCGATGCGGCTTGCAGTTCGTCCAGCGCCACGTCCGGATCCTCGCCGTTGCGCAATGCGCCAAGGCGCGCCTCCAGCCTGCGCTCGGACACGATCCGGTTGGCCAGGTCGGCGGTGATCGGCGCGGAGCGGGCGCCGAAAGCGCCGCAGCCCTGGTTGGTGTAGAGCGTGGTGCCGTCGGGCATCTGGCACCGCAGCACGCCGGTGGCGGTGGCTTCCGCGGGGCGCGGGGCGGAGGTGGCGGCGGCGAGGACGCTGGCGGCGATCAGGCTGGCGAAGAGGGGCTTGCGGGCTTGCATGGCGGAATCAGTCGGCATGCCGTGGCGGCATGCGTGCATGGTCCCGGGCGACGTGTCGACGAGGCGTCGCAAGTCACTGAATTGAAACGAAATTTCACGCCATCTTGGCAATCACGTTCAGGGTCGGTTTGGCGAGGTTGAGCGTGTAGAAGTGCAGGGCCGGTGCGCCCCCGGCGACCAGCCGGTTGCACATCGCGGCCACCAAGTCGGTGGCGAACTCGCGGACCGCGCCCGCATCGTCGCCGAACGCGCGCATGCGTTGGCCGACCCAGCGCGGGATCTCCGCACCGCAGGCCTCCGAGAAGCGCCGCAGCTGGGTGAAGTTGGAGATCGGCATGATCCCGGGCACGATCGGGATGTCGATGCCGAGGCGGCGCGCGTCGTCGACGAAGCGGAAATAGGCGTCGGCGTTGTAGAAATACTGGGTGATCGCACCATGCGCGCCGGCGTCGACCTTGCGCTTGAAGTGGCGCAGGTCCGCCAGCGCGTCCTCCGCCTGCGGATGGGTCTCCGGGTAGGCTGCGACCTCGACGTGGAAATGGTCGCCGTGTTCGCCGCGGATCAGTTCCACCAGTTCGTTGGCATGGCGCAGGTCGCCGCTGCGCGCCATGCCGGACGGCATGTCGCCGCGCAGGGCCACGACGCGGTCGCAGCCCAGCGCGCGGTACAGCTTGAGCAACGCGCGCAATTCCTCGCGGCTGCCGCCGACGCAGCTGATGTGCGGCACGCCCGCCACGCCATGCATGGCGCGCAGCCGCTGCACGGTCTCCGGCGTGTGGCTCAGGGTGGAGCCGCCGGCACCGAAGGTCACCGACATGAACTGGGGGTCGAGCCCCTTCAGCCGTTCCACCGTGCGATCCAGCTGGCTGCGCTGGTCGTCGGTCTTGGGCGGGTAGAACTCGAAGGACAACGGGACGCGGCCGGACATGCGGGGCTTCCGTTCGATGCCGTGGGGAGGCGGGCGGCGCGGACGCCGCCCGCGGCGCGGTCAGTAGCGGTAGTGCTCGGGCTTGAACGGGCCGTCGACCGGCACGCCGAGGTAGTCGGCCTGCGCGGTGGTCAGCCTGGTCAGCTTCACCCCGATCTTCTCCAGGTGCAGGCGCGCCACTTCCTCGTCCAGCTTCTTCGGCAGGATGTAGACCTTCGGGTCGTAGAAGTCCTTGTTGTGCCAGAGGTCGATCTGCGCCAGCGTCTGGTTGGAGAAGCTGTTGCTCATGACGAAGCTGGGGTGGCCGGTCGCGCAGCCCAGGTTCACCAGGCGGCCCTCGGCCAGCAGGAAGATGCTGTTGCCGCCGGCGAAGGTGTACTTGTCCACCTGCGGCTTGATGTTGGTGCGCACCGCGCCGGAGGCGGCCAGTGCATCGACCTGGATCTCGTTGTCGAAGTGGCCGATGTTGCAGACGATGGCCTGGTCCTTCATCGCCTGCATGTGCGCCAGGGTGATGATGTCCTTGTTGCCGGTGGTGGTGACGTAGATGTCGCCGCGGCCCAAGGTGTCCTCGAGCGTGGTGACCTCGAAGCCCTCCATCGCCGCCTGCAGCGCGCAGATCGGGTCGATCTCGGTGACCACCACGCGGCAGCCGTACGCGCGCAGCGAGTGCGCGCTGCCCTTGCCGACGTCGCCGTAGCCGCAGACCACCGCGACCTTGCCGGCGAGCATCACGTCCATCGCGCGCTTCAGGCCGTCGGCCAGCGACTCGCGGCAGCCGTACAGGTTGTCGAACTTCGACTTGGTGACCGAGTCGTTGACGTTGATCGCCGGCACCAGCAGCTTGCCGCGCTCGGCCAGCTGGTACAGGCGGTGCACGCCGGTGGTGGTCTCCTCGGAGACGCCCTTCCAGTCGGCGACCACGCGGGTCCAGTAGCCCGGGCGCTCGGCGTGCACGCGCTTGAGCAGGTTCTTGATGACCTGCTCCTCATGGCTGCCGGAGGCCGAATTGACCCAGCTGTCGTCGCCCTGTTCCAGCTCGTAGCCCTTGTGGATGAGCAGGGTGACGTCGCCGCCGTCGTCGACCACCAGCTGCGGGCCGGTCAGGGTGCCGTCGGCCAGGGTGAAGGTCAGCGCGTCCAGCGTGCAGTCCCAGTATTCCTCCAGGGTTTCGCCCTTCCACGCGAACACCGGGGTGCCGGTCGCGGCGATCGCGGCGGCGGCGTGGTCCTGGGTGCTGAAGATGTTGCACGAGGCCCAGCGCACGTCGGCGCCGATGTCCTTCAGCGTTTCGATCAGCACCGCGGTCTGGATGGTCATGTGCAGGCTGCCGGTCACGCGCACGCCCTCCAGCGGGGCCTGCGGCGCGTACTTGCGGCGGATCGACATCAGGCCCGGCATCTCGTGCTCGGCGATGTCGATTTCCTTGCGGCCCCAGTCGGCCAGGGCGATGTCGGCGATCTTGTAGTCGCCGGCCGCCGGCGGGGTCTTGAGTTGTGCGTTCATGCGGTGCTCCGTGAGTGAGGTGGACTTCATCACGGGCGCCGTTGTCGACATGCCGAGCCTGGTCGTGCCGTGCACGATCGCAGCGCCCCTCGGCGAACCGGCGCGCGGATGGCCGCGCGCCGGGGTGCAGCTTACTTGAGCTTCGCGGCCTTGCGCAGTTGCTCGGCCTTGTCGGTCTTCTCCCAGGAGAAGGCGGTCGCGGCCTGCTTCTTGCCGGCGCCGTCGACGTAGCTGATTTCCTTGGGCTTGCGGCCGAAGTGGCCGTAGCTCGCGGTGGCCTGGTAGATCGGGTGCTCCAGGTCCAGCATCCTGGTGATGCCGTACGGGCGCAGGTCGAAGTGGGCGCGGATCAGCTTCTCGATCACGTCGTCGCCGACCTTGCCGGTGCCGAAGGTGGTGACCGAGATCGAGGTCGGCTCGGCGACGCCGATGGCGTAGCTCACCTGCACTTCGCACTTGTCGGCCAGGCCGGCGGCCACGATGTTCTTGGCGACGTAGCGCGCGGCGTAGGCGGCCGAGCGGTCGACCTTGGACGGATCCTTGCCGGAGAACGCGCCGCCGCCGTGGCGGGCCATGCCGCCGTAGCTGTCGACGATGATCTTGCGGCCGGTCAGGCCGCAGTCGCCCACCGGCCCGCCGATCACGAACTTGCCGGTCGGGTTGATGTGCACCTTGTTCTTCGGCAGCGCGTCCAGCCACTTCTTCGGCAGCACCGGCACCAGGATCTCGGCGCGCACCGCCTCGACCAGGTCCTTCTGCTTGATGTCCGGGTCGTGCTGGGTCGACAGCACCACGGCATCCAGGCCGAGCACGGTGTTGCCGTCGTAGCGCAGGGTGACCTGCGACTTCGCGTCCGGGCGCAGCCACTTCAGCTTGCCCTTCTTGCGCACCTTGGCCTGCTGCTCGACCAGGCGGTGGCTGTAGTACAGCGGCGCGGGCATGAATTCCGGGGCCTCGTTGCAGGCGTAGCCGAACATCAGGCCCTGGTCGCCGGCGCCCTGTTCCTCGGGCTTCTTGCGGTCCACGCCCTGGTTGATGTCCGGCGACTGCTTGCCGAGCATGTTGATGATCGCGCAGGTGTGCCCGTCGAAGCCGACCTCGGAATTGTCGTAGCCGATGTCGTTGATGACCTTGCGCGCCAGCGCCTCGATGTCGACCCACGCGCTGGTGGTGACTTCGCCTGCCACGATGGCCGCGCCCGTCTTCACCAGGGTCTCGCAGGCCACGCGCGCGCGCTTGTCCTGGGCCAGGATCGCGTCCAGCACCGCATCGGAGATCTGGTCGGCGATCTTGTCCGGGTGGCCCTCGGAGACCGATTCGGAGGTGAACAGGTAGCTGGACATCGGCGGGTTCCTCATGGAGTGATTCATCCTTGTATGCGGATGAAAAGATGGCCGCGCATGATACAGGGACGCGGCCGACGATGCATCCTGCCGGCGGGCCCGTTAAGCCGGGGTTGCCCGATGGCGTTCCGGGAGGCCCGGCCCTGGCTTCTGGGGGGCTCAGGCGGCGGCCGGCAAGCCCGGTGCCACGCCCGCGGCGAGCGCGTCGAAGTAGTCGCGGGTCAGCCGCAGCTGCTCGTCCGCCGATTGCGCGCGGTTCACGACGGCGCGGAACGCCGCGTTTTCCGGACGGTCCCTGGCGTACCAGCCCAGGTGCTTGCGTGCGATGCGCACCCCCGCCGATTCGCCGTAGAACGCGTGCAAGGCCTGCAGGTGGCCGAGCAGGATCTCGCGGACTTCGGCCGGGCCGGGCTCCGGCAACGGCGTGCCGGTCGCGAGGTAGTGCGCGATCTGGCCCAGCAGCCAGGGCCGCCCTTGGGCGGCGCGGCCGACCATCACCGCATCGCAGCCGGTCGCCTCGAGCACCTGCTTGGCCTTGGCCGGGGAATCGATGTCGCCGTTGGCCACCACCGGGATCCGCAGCATCGCCTTGATCGTGGCGATGGTGTCGTACTCGGCGGTGCCGGCGTATTGCTGGTCGCGGGTGCGGCCGTGCACCGCCAGCGCCGCGATGCCGGCGTCCTCGGCGATGCGGGCGATCTCCGGCGCATTGCGGTGCGCGGCATCCCAGCCGGTGCGGATCTTCAGGGTCACCGGCACGTCGACCGCCCGGACCACGGCCTCGACGATCCGCGCCACCAGGTCGGGCTCGCGCATCAGCGCGCTGCCGGCCCAGGCATTGCAGACCTTCTTCGCCGGGCAGCCCATGTTGATGTCGATGAGTTGCGCGCCATGGTCGACGTTGAAGCGCGCGGCGTCGGCCATGACCCCGGGCACGGTGCCGGCGATCTGCACGCTGACCGGGTCGGGCTCGCCGACATGGTCCATGCGGTGCAGCGACTTCGCGGTATGCCAGAAGCGCGGGTCGGACGTGGTCATCTCGGAGACCGCCAACCCGGCGCCGAGGCGCTTGCACAGCAGCCGGAACGGCTTGTCGGTCACGCCCGCCATGGGCGCGAGGATCACCTTCGGGTCGATGCGGTGCGGGCCGATCTGCATCCGCGGATTGTAGGGGAGCCGCAGTCCTCGGGCCCGGGAACTCAGCCTGCGGCCATCCGCGGCATCGACAGGGCGGCGCCGGCCAGTTCGGTCGAGCGGCTGGCGTAGCGCACCGCGAACCGCACGTGTTCGGCGAAGGCGCGCGCGGGCAGCAGCGCCAGCGAGGCGGCCAGGGCGCCGTTGAAGGCGTCGCCGGCACCGGTGGTGTCCACCACCTGGGTCGGCTCGATCGGGACCCGGTAGCAGGCGACGGTGTCGCCGCGCAGTTGGCCCTCGGGATGCGACACGAAGCAGCCGCTGCCGCCGAGGGTCACGATCACCGTGCTGTCGTGGCCGAGCGCGCGGCAGTGCGCGTGCAGCCGCTGCTGGTCGAGCTGCGACAGGGCCTCGGGCTCGATGCGTTCGCCCACGTGGCGCCCCAGCAAGGCGGCGAATTCGGTTTCATTCGGGGTGAGGATGTGCGCCAGCTCCAGGGTGGCGCCGGGCACCGCGGCATTGGCGGGCGCGGGATTGAGGATCACCGTCGCGCCGGCGTCGCGCCCGGCCTGCATGGCCATCGCGATGGCCTCCACCGGCGACTCCAGTTGCGCCAGCACCACCGCCGGATGTCCGCCGTCGGCGACACGCGCGGCGGCGAAGCCGGCGTCCAGCGCGGCATTCGCGCCGGCACCGACCACGATGCAGTTGCGGCCGGCCGCGTCCACGTAGATCCCGGCGGTACCGGTCGGCAATTCGCTCGGCTGCGCCGCCAGGGCGATCCCGTCGGCCGCGCACAAGGTGCGGGCGAGCTGTGCGCCGGCATCATCGCCCAGCGCGCACACGAAGCGGGTGTCGGCGCCCGCGCGCCGCGCCGCCATCGCCTGGTTGAAGCCCTTGCCCCCGGGCCCGCTGGCGTAGTCGCCGCCGAGGGTCGCGCCCGCCTGCGGCAGGCTGGCGACCCGCCACACGTGATCGACGTTGAACGAACCGACGACGACGACCTCGCTCATGGCCTCAACCGAAATGGCTCAGCACGCCGGCGATGGTCGCGGTCATGAAGGTGGCGATCGAACCGCCGAGCACCGCCCGCAGGCCGAAGCGGGCGAGGTCGTGGCGACGCTCGGGTGCCAGCCCGCCGATCCCGCCGATCTGGATCGCGATCGAGCTGAAGTTGGCGAAGCCGCACAGCGCGTAGGTCGCGATCAGCGCGCCTTCCTTGCTCAGCATCGCGCCGGGCACCTGGCCGTTCACGATCTGCGACAGCTCGGTGTAGGCCACGAATTCGTTGATCACGACCTTCTGCCCGATCAGCGAACCGACGGTGGTGGCATCGCCCCACGGCGTGCCGATCACCCATGCGATGGGCGCCAGCAGGTAACCCAGGATGGTGGACAGGTTGGTCGGCTTGCCGATCGCCTGCGCGATGCCGGTCACGTCGCCGAGCCAGGTCAGCGGCGCGTTGACCAGCGCGATCAGGGCGATGAAGGCGAGCAGCATCGCGCCGATGTTCAACGCCAGCCGCAGGCCGTCGCCGGCGCCGGCCGCGGCCGCGTCGATCACGTTGCTGGTGGTCTTCTCGACCTCCATCTTCACCGTGCCGCGGGTCAGCGGGGTGCCGGTCTCGGGGATCAGGATCTTGGCCACCACCAGCGTCGCCGGCGCGGCCATGATCGAGGCCGCCAGCAGGTGCTTGGCGTAGAACGCCTGCTGCGCCGGGTCGGCGCCGCCAAGCATGCCCACGTAGGCCGCGAGCACGCCGCCGGCGATGTGGGCCATGCCGCCGATCATCATCGTGATCAGCTCGGACTCGGTCATCCGCGGGATGTAGGGGCGCACGGTCAGCGGCGCCTCGGTCTGGCCGATGAACACGCTGGCGCAGACGCTGGTGGTCTCCGCCCCGGACACCCGCATCACCTTGGTGATCGCCCAAGCCATCGCGCGCACGATCGCCTGCATCACCCCGAGGTGGTACAGCACGCCCATCAGCGCGGAGAAGAAGATGATCGTGGGCAGCACCTGGAAGGCGAAGATGAAGCCGTTCTTCGGGATGTCCATCAGGCTGCCGAAGATGAAGTTCGAGCCTTCCCCGACGAAGCCCAGCACCCGCACGAAGGCCTTGCTCAGCCAATCGAAGACGTTGCGGCCGCCGGGCACCAACAGGACGAGGGCGGCGAAGCCGACCTGCAGCACGATGCCGGTGGCCACGAGGCGCCAGTCGACGGCCTTGCGGTTGTTGGAGAACAGCCACGCGATCCCGACCAGCACCGCCAGCCCGAACAGGCCGAACCCGATCCGCGACACACCATCCATCCTGGTCTTCCCCTGGCCCTGCGGCCCCGCGTGCGATCACGCAGGGTAGTCACCGCCGGGCGGGGCGGCAAGCCGGGGCCGCTAGGCGTCGCGGGCCATCACCCGATTGCGACCCTCGCGCTTGGCCTGGTGCAGGCGCGCGTCGGCGCACCGCAGCAGCGCCGAGAGGTCCGCTCCATCCTGCGGCCAGCTGGCGATCCCCGCGCTGAAGGTCAGCCGCATCGGATCATGGCCGGGCTCCGGCAGGAATGGGCGCGACGCCACCGCGCGACGCATCGCCTCCAGCCGTTCCCAGGCGCGACCGATGGGCTGGCGCATCAGGAACGCGAACTCCTCCCCGCCGAGCCGTGCCAGGCATTCGTCGTCCTGGACGTGCTCGCGGAGGACGTCGACCACGTGGCGGAGCGCGCGGTCGCCGGCGAGGTGGCCGACCTCGTCGTTGATCCGCTTGAAGTAGTCGAGGTCGATCAGGCAGGCGGACAGGGACGTTCCGCTGGCGCGGATGTCGCCGAGCATCGCCGGGAAGCGATGGACGAGCCAGGTGCGGTTCGGCAACCCGGTCAAGCCATCGGTGCCGGACATGTCGACCAGCCGCTGCATGCGGTAGACCACCGCCGCCGCCACCGCCGTCATCAGCATGATGAGCATCAGCCGTTGCAGCTGGTTCGCGGCGGTCACCGTGCCGTAGTCGACCGAGACCAGGCGATCCGGTGGGCTGGCGAGCGCGACCACCAGCGCCAGTCCGGCGTATTGGGCCAGCGCGAGCAGGCCGGTGAAGAGGGTGAGGCGGCCATCGTTGCGCAAGGTGGTCAGGCAGATCGCCACCAGGTAGAACACCCACACGACCATGCTGTTCAAGCCGGTGGCCGGAGATTCGATCGCCAGCAGCGCCAACACCAGGGTGGTCAGGCTGATGTCGTAGGTCGACGTCGCCCAGGTCAGCCAGCGATAACGACCGCGCGAGCGTGCCAACGCCAGCCACACCTGCGACATCACGATCGCGAGGACCACGCCGAGCAGGCCGACCAGGGTCTCCCCGAGCTTGCCGCCGGTCAGCACGTTGGCCAGAGGCAACGCCAGCATCGACAGCGACAGCCAGGCCCTGAGTTGCGCGACGAGCAGCTCGCCGCCGGTGCCGAGTTCCAGCATCAACGCATCGGGACGCGCCAGCAGGCGCTGCCGGACGTCGTGGAGGCCGGAAGGCAGGTCGAACACGCGGTCTTTCCCCGATGGACGCCGGGAGGATACGCCAGCGCCCCGGTGTCGTCAGTGCGGCAGTCCGGCGAACGCGGCCCACAGGCCGAGGACGAGGAACACGCAGGCGGCGGCGATGCGCGCGGCCTTGAGCGGCAGGCGTGCGGCGAACTTGCTGCCGAGCAGGACCACCGGGACGTTGGCCAGCAGCATGCCGACCGTGGTGCCCGCGACCACTTGCCACAGCGGGTGGTACTTCGCCGCCAGCAGGACCGTCGCGACCTGCGTCTTGTCGCCGATCTCGGCGATGAAGAACGCGATGGTGGTGGCGATGAAGGCGCCGCGCGCGGGCAGGCGGGTGTCCTCGTCCATGGTGTCGGGCTTCAGCGTCCACAACGCGATCGCGATGAACGAGCCGGCGACGATCCAGCGCAGCAGGTCCGGCGTCAGCCACTGCGCGGCGAGCGCGCCGATCCACCCGGCGAGCGCGTGGTTGAGCAGGGTGGCGACGAGGATGCCGGCGACGATCGGCCACGGGCGGCGGAAGCGCGCGGCCAGCAGCAGGGCCAGCAACTGGGTTTTGTCGCCGATCTCGGCGAGGGCCACGGTGCCGGTGGAAACGAGCAGGGCGTCGAACATGCGGAACTCCGGGCCGGGCGAGTGGGATGGACGCGAACGCAGTCGCCACGTCGCCCGGCCGGGTGCGCGGCGCCTGCCTTCGGTCTTGTCCTGCCGGCCGCGGGGCCTGCATCGCGCGCCATGGCCTGCCGACCAAGTGTGTTGACGCGCGGGTCGCGACTCGCGCCGCGACGGACTACTCCCCGGAGGAGGGGAGGCGCATTGTAAACGAGCGCCGCCCGGCCGCGCCTAGAATGGCCGCCTGCCCGCACCCGGACCCTTCATGGACTATCGCCGCCTTGGCCGCGCCGGCCTTCGCCTTTCCAGCCTCTCGCTCGGCGCCTGGGCCACCTTCGGCCAGCAGGTCGGGCGCGGCGTCGCCCGCGAGCTGGTGGCGGCGGCCTGGGACCACGGCATCAATTTCTTCGACAACGCCGAGTCGTACGCGCAGGGCGAGGCGGAACGCGTGATGGGCGACGTCCTCGCTGACCTGCGCCTGCCGCGCGATGGCTGGTGCGTGTCGAGCAAGGTGATGTTCGGCGCGGTCGACGATCCGCGCCCCACCCAGCAGGGGCTGTCGCGCAAGCATGTGCACGATGCCTGCCACGCCGCGCTGAAGCGTCTGCGGGTCGATTACCTCGACCTGTACCTGTGCCACCGCCCGGATCCCGAGACCCCGATCGAGGAGACGGTGTGGGCGATGGACGCGCTGGTCCGCCAGGGCAAGGTGCTGTACTGGGGCACCTCGGAGTGGAGCGCGGAGCAGATCCGCGAGGCGCATGCCGTGGCACGCGCGCACCACCTGCAGGCGCCCAGCCTGGAGCAGCCGCAGTACAACCTCCTGGACCGGCAGCGGGTGGAAGCGGAATACGCGCCGCTGTACGCCGCGTTCGGGATGGGCACCACCACCTTCTCGCCGCTGGCCTCGGGCCTGCTCACCGGCAAGTACAACGACGGCATCCCGGACGGGTCGCGGCTGGCGCGGGAGGGCTACACCTGGTTGCAGCGCGGCTTGCGCGGCGCGCGCGTCGAGGCCTTGCGCCGGTTCACCGCGCTCGCCGCCGAGTTGCAGGCGACGCCGGCGGCGTTGGCCATCGCGTGGTGCCTGCGCAATCCGCATGTGTCCAGCGTGTTGCTCGGGGCGACCTCGGTGCCGCAATTGCTGGAGAACCTGGCGGCGCTGGACGTGCTGCGCCGCCTCGACGATGCCGCATGGGCGCGCGTCGAGGCGACGTTCGCCGGGGCCTGAGCCTCAGCCGCCCTTCGGAGGCGCCGGCGGTGCCGGCGGCGGGGGCGGCGGCAAGGCCTCCTCGTCCTCGACGATGGTCTTGTGGCCCTTGTCGTCCACGATCACCTGCACGCGCTTCTCCACGCGCCTGCCGTCCTGCGGCAGCGCCTGCACCCAGGCCGGCGGCGTGTCGCCCGGCTTGCCTTCCCAGGTGCGCGTCTTGCCGTCCTTGTCGACGATGACGATGGTCTGCGCACCATCGCGGGCGACGATCTTCGGCATGCTGGCCCGAGGGGCGCTGCCAGCGCCATCGAGCACCTGCACCTGGCCATCGCCACCGACGAAGACCATCTTGCGATGCTCGGCCATCCCCGGCGCGGGCAGCTTGAACGGCAGCGCCTCGGGTACCGCAATGTCCGCGCGTCGCGTCGCCTTGTCGCGCAGGAACTCGACCGCCACCCGTTCGCCGGCCTTGCGCGCGCGCAAGGCCTCCATCACGTCGCGCGGGCCGGCCACCGGCTTGCCGTCGATCGTGCGGACCACGTCGCCGGCCTGCAGGCCCTGCAGGTCCTTGCCGGTGCTGAGCACCAGCGCGCCCTTGTCGGTGCCGAAGTAGCGGCCGAGCCCGCCATCGACGGCGGCGAGGTTCAGCCCGTTCCAGCGGAACGCTTCGGCCAGCGCGGGCAACTTGCAGTCGTCGCCCTTGCAGCCGCCATCCAGCCGGATGATCTCGTGGCGCACGTCGGGCGCGATGGCGGCCTCCCAGTGCGGCGGCGGGCCGCCCTGGATGCGGTCGGCCAGCACCTCGATGTCGCCATCACCGCTGCGGAAGACCTGCACGTTGCCGTCGAAGCCGGCGCCGGGCATGCCGGGCACGATCATCAGCCGGTCGGCGACCTTGGGCGTCAGCGACACCTCGCGCGCGGCGCCATCGCGCTCGTAACCCAGCGCCACCGCGCGGCTGCCGTCGAGCGCGCCCAGCCATTCCCGTGCCTGCGCGAGCCGGGCCTCGCCATCCACGGCATCGATGCGGCGCCCGTCGATGCGGGTGATGCGGTCGCCGGTCTTGAGGCCCGCCGCCGCCGCCGCGCTGTCCGGCGTCACCCCAGCGATGCGCACGCCCGGCTTGTCGTCCGGCGCGAGCAGCACGCCGACCACCGGCTTGCGCAGCATCCGCTTTTCGATCCGCACCGGGGCGCCGGGGGCGTCGTACTTGCGCGCGAGTTCCGCATACCGCTGCGCGGCCTGGTCGAGCGCCGCGCGCGCGGCATCCAGTTCCTTCTGTTGGGCCGGCGTGGGCGCGGTCTGCGCGGAAGCGCCGGCGGCGAGGGCGAGGCCCAGCGCGGCGGCGAGGAGCGAACGGGTCATGGCGGTCTTCATGCAGGCCTCTTGGCGATGGAAGGGTGCGGGATCAATCGATGGTGACCAGGGCGGCGTCGTAGGACTGGCCGCGCGCGGCGTACAGGCGTTGCGTCGCCTCGATGCCGACCAGTTGCTGCAGGGCCTCGACACGGGTGTCCCACAGGGAAGTGCGCTGGGCGGTGCTCAGGTCGGGCTGCGAGAGCGCGGCATCGACCGTGGCGACGCGTGCCTCCAGGGTTTCGGTCAAGGCCGCCGCCGCGCCGCTGGCGACGCGCTCGTCGCGGGCCAGCGCGAGCAGGCTTTCAAGCTGGGCGGAGCGGGCATACAGGCCGTCGAGGGCATCGGCAGTCGCGGCATCCTGCGTCGTCGCGACCTGCGATGCAGGGTGCGACGGCGTGGTGCGGGGTCCCGATGCACTGGAGGGGCGCATGCGCGTGCCGCTCGCCACCAGGGTAGGCGCGCGGGCTTCGGGACGGGTGGACTGCGCAACCGGTTGCATCCGTGCGGGTTCCGGGGCGCGATCGAGGGCCTGCGCCGGTGTCGGCGTGGCCTCGGAGACCGCGATGGCGCCAGTGGCGATGCCGGGATCTCCCGCACTCGGCGCAGGCAGGCGCCACGGTAGCAATGCCGCCAGCAACAGCGAGGCCGCCATCGCCACGCCCCAGGGCCAGCGTGCGGGACGTGCGGGCGCTGCGGCGGGCAGGCGCGCCCGCAGCCGCTGCCAGCCGTCGGGCGTCGGCGTTTCCGTAGGCAGCGCGGCGAAGGCGTCGTGCCAGTCGGCGGGTGCATCGGGTGGACCGGGCATGCGCGGCTCGAAGCGGCCGGTATCAGGCATGCGCCACCTCCCGCGCCGGCGGCGCGACGTCGACCTGCAGCAGCTGGCGCAGGCGGCGGGTGCCGCGCGCGAGCTGGGATTTCGAGAAACTGGGCGTGCGCTGCATCGCTGCCGCGATCTCCTCGTGGGTGTAGCCCTCGGCGTGGTACAGCCAGAGCACGCTGCGGGTGGTCGCCGGCAGTTGCGCCAGCGCGCGCTGGAGCAGCGCGGCGTCGGCGGCCGCGGGCGGCGGCAGGGCATGGTCCTCGGCGTGCGCGTCGAGGGCGTCGTCGGCCAATTCGATCGCGTGCCTGCGGTCGCGCCGCAGCCGCATCAGCGCTTCGTTGACCGCGACCTGGCGCAGCCAGCCCCAGAACGGGGTGCCGCGGTCGCCGCGGTAGCCATCCACCTGGCACAGCACCTTGAGCATCGTGTCCTGCAGCACTTCGTCGGCCTCCGCGCGGTCGCCGCAGATGCGCAGCGCCAGGGTGAACACCGGCCGCTCGAACCAGCGGTAGAGCTGCTCGAACGCCGCCCGGTCCCCGACCCGCGCACGGGCGAGCAGGGAGGCGGGCACCTCGATCGCGAAGCTGGAAGCGGCCATCTGGAAGGAGAGGATGCACCCGCGGGCGAAAGGGTCGCAGCGCCGGCGCGATAGTGCCCGCGGCGGCGCCTGCCTATACTCGACCGCATCCAAGGGAGGAAAGTGCGATGACCTTCATGACGTTGCTCACCCTGATCCTGCTGTTCGCCGGCGTGGTGCTGCTGGCCAAGGCGGTGCGGATGGTCCCGCAGGGCTACGAATGGACGGTGGAGGCGTTCGGCAAGTACACCCACACGCTCTCGCCCGGCCTGCACTTCCTGATGCCGGTCTACCAGGGCATCGGGCGCAAGATCAACATGATGGAACAGGTGATGGACGTGCCCAGCCAGGACGTCATCACCAAGGACAACGCGGTGGTGAAGGTGGACGGCGTCGTCTACTTCCAGGTGCTGGACGCGGCCAAGGCGGCCTACGAGGTCGCGCAGCTGGAGATCGCCATCCTCAACCTGGTGATGACCAACATCCGCACCGCGATCGGGTCAATGGACCTCGACGAGTCGCTGTCCAAGCGCGACGAGATCAACACCAAGGTGCTGCACGCGGTCGACCAGGCCACCCATCCCTGGGGCGTCAAGGTCAACCGCATCGAGCTGAAGGACATCCAGCCGCCGCGCGACCTGGTCGATTCGATGGCCCGGCAGATGAAGGCGGAGCGCGAGAAGCGCGCCAACATCCTCGAAGCCGAGGGCCTGCGCCAGGCCGAGATCCTGCGCGCCGAGGGCGAGAAGCAGTCGGCGATCCTCTCGGCGGAAGGCCAGAAGGAAGCCGCGTTCCGCCAGGCCGAGGCGCGCGAGCGCCTGGCCGAGGCCGAGGCGAACGCGACGCGGATGGTCTCGGACGCGATCGCCGGCGGCAACGTGCAGGCGATCAACTACTTCGTGGCGCAGAAGTACATCGAGGCGTTCAAGGCGCTGGCCGAGGCGCCGAACCAGAAATTCGTGATGATGCCGATGGAGTCGGCCGGCGTGATCGGCTCGCTGGCCGGCATCGCCGAGCTGGCGAAGGACGCGCTCGACCGCAACGGCGGCAAGGCGCCGCCGGCGATCGGCGGCAAGGGCGCGGGAGGCTGAACCATGCGCTGGGACGTGTTCGCATGGGCGGCCCTGGCGCTGCTCCTGTTCGCCGCGGAGGCGCTGGCCCCCGGCGCGTTCATGCTGTGGCTGGGCCTGGCCGCCGCGGCGGTGTTCCTGGGCGTGCTGCTGGTGCCCGGCATCCCGATGCTGGCGCAGGCGGCGGCCTTCGTGGTGCTCGGCTTCGTGTCGGTGCAGGTCTACCGCACCTGGTTCCGCGGCCGCGGGCGGGCGAGCGACCAGCCCGCGTTGAACCGGCGCAGCGCGGCGCTGGTGGGGCGCGTGCTGCCGCTGGAGCGCGCCATCGTCGATGGTCGCGGGCGGGTGCAGATCGCCGATGCCTACTGGGAGGTCACCGGGCCGGAGCTGCCGGCCGGCACCCACGTGCGCATCGTCGGCGGCGACGCGATGACCCTGCAGGTGGAGCCGGCCTGAGCTGGCGTACCGGCGCGCATGGCCGCGCCGGTCTGGGATAATCGCGGTTTCCCCGACGCCGGAACCGCGCATGAGCCAGAAGACCGTCCTCAACGACACCCATCGCGCGCTCGGCGCCAAGATGGTGGACTTCGGCGGCTGGGACATGCCGATCCACTACGGCTCGCAGATCGACGAGCACCACCAGGTGCGCCGCGACGCCGGCATGTTCGACGTCAGCCACATGACCGTGGTCGACCTGACCGGCGCGCGCACCCGCGAGTTCCTGCGCCACCTGGTCGCCAACTCGGTGGACAAGCTGCAGAAGCCGGGCAAGGCGCTGTACACCACGATGCTCAACCCGCAGGGCGGGGTGATCGACGACCTCATCGTCTATTTCATGTCCGAGGACTGGTTCCGGCTGGTGGTGAATGCCGCCACCCGCGAGAAGGACGTGGCCTGGATCACCACGCAGGCGGCCGCGTTCGCCGTGGAGGTGAAGGAGCGCCCCGAATTCGGCATGGTCGCGGTGCAGGGGCCGAACGCCCGCGAGCGCGTCATCGGCCTGCTGCGCGAGGAGGACCGCGCGCCGGTGTCGAAGCTGGCGCGTTTCGCCGCCCGCGAGGCGCGCACCACCGGGGGCGTCGAGGTGTTCGTCGCGCGCACCGGCTACACCGGCGAGGACGGCTTCGAGGTGATCGTGCCGGAGGCGCAGACCGTCGCGTTCTGGAACGCGCTGCTGGCGGCGGGGGTGAAGCCGGCCGGCCTGGGCGCGCGCGACACCCTCCGCCTGGAGGCCGGCATGAACCTGTACGGCCAGGACATGGACGAGGCGGTGTCGCCGTTCGAGGCGGCCCTGGCCTGGACCGTGGTGCTGGACGAGGGTCGCGACTTCATCGGCCGCGCCGCGCTGGAGGCGCAGCAGGCCGCCGGCACCGCGCGGCAGATGGTCGGCCTGGTGATGGACGAGAAGGGCGTGCTCCGCCACGGGCAGAAGGTGGTCACCGCCAATGGCGAGGGCGAGATCCTGTCCGGCACGTTCTCGCCGAGCATCGGCAAGGCGATCGCCTTCGCCCGCATCCCGGCCGGCGCGCCGGGCGACGTCCGGGTCGACATCCGCGGCCGCGAGGTGCCGGTGCGGGTGGTCCGCTTCCCGTTCGTCCGCGACAACACCGTGCAGCCCGGCATCTGAACATTCCGCGCGCGCTTCGCTAGACTTCCCGCACCCCCACCACCGCAACGTTCCCTGGAGCCACCCATGAGCGAGATCCCCGGCGACCTCAAGTTCCTCAAGTCCCACGAATGGGTGCGCGTCGAAGGCGACGGCAAGGCCACGGTGGGCATCTCCGACCACGCCCAGGGCCTGCTCGGCGACCTGGTCTACGTGGAGCTGCCGAACGTCGGCGACACCGTGGAAGCCGGCAACGCCTGCGCCGTGGTCGAGTCGGTGAAGGCCGCGTCCGACGTGTACGCGCCGGTCAGCGGCAAGGTGGTCGAGGTGAACGCCTCGCTCGCCGACAAGCCGGAGACGATCAACGAGGACGCGTACGGCGACGGTTGGCTGTTCGTCCTGCAGATGGACGATGCCGAACAGCTCAACGAGCTGCTGGGACCGGATGATTACGCAGAGGCGCTGGAAGAAGACGAGCACTGAATCCGGCGACGCCTTGCATCCGGGACCCGCGGCGGTGACGTCGCGGGTCTTTCGTTTCCGGCGCCTGGATCGCGCCCGCGCGGCGTGGTGGACGGTGCCGGAGTTCGCGCATTTTTCGCGCAAGTGTGCTTGTGCGGCGCGAAATCGCCGTCGGCGCGCGCGTTGCGGCGCAGGTCATCGCTGGTCCTGCCGGGGCGCCACGCGCGCACGCTCGATGGCGTTCGACAGGCATGGACAAACTTTCGCCACGACGTGCGAAAGCCGCTCCAATGCTCGCTTTCATGGCGATGGATGATGGATGATGCAATCCATGATGCAGCCGCCGGACGATCTCCATCCGCGGCCTGCGCGCGCATGCGCGCGCATCGCCGCCGCCGTGCCGCGAAAAACTTCGCGCGAAGTTGTTGACACTCGAAAAAACCGTGATTAGGTTTCGCCCAGCAGACGTTCCCTGCGGAAGCGAGTGAGCAGACACGACGCGAGAGCCAGCAACGACGCACGCACCTCCGCCAGCAGCATCGGCCAGGTGTGCGACGGCTTCGCTTCCCCTGCGAAAAGCGCCTCCACGGATACGGAGACGTCCATGATCGAAACCTGCAGCGAACACCGCCGCGGGTTTTTTAATGGGCGCGGGACGTCCCAAGGCGGCAGCGGATTCGCATCGCGTGCCGTCGCCTCATCCGGTCCGGTGCGCCTGGCGCGCCGGCGGTCGATCGCGGGTCCGACTCCCGCGGTGTGTTTCGAAACTGGGCGTTAACCGAGCTGTACCCATTGACGAGGAGCCATCCCATGGCCGTTAAGAAAGCTGCGAAGAAGCCCGCTGCCAAGAAGGCAGTGAAGAAAGCCGCTGCCAAGAAGCCGGCGGCGAAGAAGGTTGCGAAGAAGGCGGTGAAGAAGGCCGCCGCGAAGAAGCCGGCCGCCAAGAAGGCCGCTGCGAAGAAGCCGGCCGCCAAGAAGGCGGTGAAGAAGACTGCTGCGAAGAAGCCGGCCGCCAAGAAGGCGGTGAAGAAGGCTGCTGCGAAGAAGCCGGCCGCCAAGAAGGCTGCTGCGAAGAAGCCGGCCGCCAAGAAGGCTGCTGCCAAGAAGCCGGCGGCGAAGAAGCCGGCTGCCAAGAAGAAGGCCGCGAAGAAGGCCAAGCCGGTTGCGATGCCGGCGATGCCCGCGCCGATGATGTAAGAAGCCTGGCTCGACCAGGCAACGCGTTACACCTGAAGGCCCTTCCCGTTGCCCAGGCGGGAGGGGTTTCTTTTTGGGCGGTGGCCCGGCGGCGCCGGGCGGGCACGGGTCAGAACGGCGAGGCCTGCGCGGCCGAGGCGTCGGCGCCCGCGCCATTCACCGGCTTGCCGGCATACAGCGTCTGCGTGGACTCGTCCGGCAGCACGTCCTCGTCCAGCCACTGGCCGCCGGAGATCCCGAGCGCGCGGTCGAGGATCGTCGGCAACAGGCCGGAAGGCAGGGCGCTTTCGCTGTTCCACAGGATGGCGATGCCGAGGTCGCGGTCGGGGAGCATCGCCATCGCGGTGCGATAGCCCTGCACCGCGCCGCCATGGAACACGACCTGGTGGCCGGCGTAGTCGAAGACGCGCCAGCCCAGGGCATAACCCGCCGAGCCCAGGCGCGCGCGGCGCCAGCCGGAACCGCGCAATTCGCTCGGCGTCTGCACCAGCGGGGTATGCAGGGTGGCGAGCAGCGGCGCGGGCAGCACGTCGGGGCGGTGCCCGGACTGCGCGATCAGCCACTGCGCCATGTCGCTGATGCTGGCGTTGACGCCGGCCGCCGGCGCGACCCGGTAGTAGTTCGGCTTGGGCGATACCGGCACCCAGCCGCCGCGCCCGCGCACGTGCGGGCGCGCCCAGCGCGCGCTGGCCTCGAGGCCTTCCAGGCCGTAGCTGGCGTCGTGCATGCCCAGCGGCTTGAAGATGCGGCGGGCCACGGTCTCGCTGTAGAACTGGCCGGTGGCGGCGAACACGATGTCGCCGATCAGGCTGAAGGCGACGTTCTGGTAGGCGTAGCACTCGCCCGGCGCGCAGGTCATCGGCGCATTCGCCATGCGCAGGGTCAGGCTGCGGACATCGGCGTTGGCCTCGAGGTCGCGGTCGTAGGCGTTGCGGGTCAGGCCGACGCGGTGGCTCAGCAGGTCGGCGACGGTGACCTGCTCGGCCGCGCCGGGGCGCGACAGCTTGAAGTCGGGGACGTAGTCGACGAGGTGGCTGTCCCAACGCAGCACGCCATCGTTGACCAGGATGCCGGTGACGGTGCCGGCGAACGACTTGCTCAGCGAGGCCAGCCGGAACACCGTGTGCGCATCGACCGGGCTGCCGGCGTGGGCGTCGGTGACGCCATAGCCACGCGCGCTGAGGACGCGGCCGTCCTGCACGATGGCCACCGCCAGGCCTGGGATGCGGCCATTGGCGACCAGTTGCTGGGCCATCGCCTCGACCTCGGCGATGTTGACCGCCGGGACCAGCGGCCGTGCGGCGAGGGCGGGAGCGTCGGAGGCCGTCGCGGCCATCGGCGCACTGGCGGCGGTGCCGTTCCAGGTCATCGCGCTCTGCGCCGCGGAACCGACCGCGACCGAGAGCAGGGTGGCCACGAGTCCGAGGCGCCAGGCGCGTCGACCGGTGCGATCCATCATCGGCGATCCCCTGTGGTTGTACGGCGACCCACCGATTCTAGCGCCGGTGAAGAGCTTTGCATGAACAGGGGGAGGTTGCGGGCCTAGATAGTTGATCGGGCTCGCATTTATGTCTCGTGGCGCGGGCTCAGCCCGCCTTGATCAGGTCGGCCGCGCGCTCGGCGATCATGATGGTCGGCGCGTTGGTGTTGCCGCCCGGCAGGCTGGGCATCACCGAGGCATCGACCACGCGCAGGCCTTCGACGCCGCGCACGCGCAGCGACGCATCCACCACCGCCGCGTCGTCGTCGCCCATCCGGCAGGTACCGACCGGGTGGTACACCGACTCGGCCTTGCGGCGGATGAAGGCGACCAGCTCGGCATCGGACAGGTCGCTGCGTTCGGGGAAGATCGGCGCCCCGCGATAGGGATCGAACGCCGGCTGGGCGAAGATCTCGCGCGAGACCTTGGCGCACTCGACCATCATCCGCAGGTCGAAGCCCTCGGCATCCGACAGGTAGTTCGCCTCGATCCGCGGCTTGTCGCTGGCGCGGTTGCTCGCCAGCGTCAGCCGGCCCCGGCTGCGCGGGCGCAGGAAGCAGGCGTGCAGGGTGTAGCCGTCGCCCGGGAGGCGGTGGCGGCCATGGTCGTCGAGCATCGCCGGCACGAAGTGGAACTGCACGTCGCAGCGCGCGTCCGGCGCCAGCGGCGAACGCCAGAAGCCGCCGGCCTCGGCGATGTTGCTGCTGCCCGCGCCGCGGTGGCCGCGCAGGAAGTAGTCGAAGGCCATCTTCGGCTCGTTGATGCGGTCGTAGGTGATGCGCTGGGTCGAGTGCTGGAGGGTGCAGATGTCGAGGTGGTCCTGCAGGTTCGCGCCGACGCCGGACACGTCGTGCACCACGTCGATGCCGAGCTTGCGCAGCGCATCGGCCGGGCCGATGCCGGACAGCATCAGCACCTGCGGCGAATTGATCGCGCCGCCGCTCACGATCACCTCGCGCGCGGCGGGCTGGTGGAAAGCCTGCCCGCGCATCGCGTAGGTCACGCCGTTGGCGCGTCGCCCATCGAAGGTGATGCGGCTGACCAGCGCGCCGGTATGCACGGTCAGGTTGGGCCGGCTGCGCACCGGCGCGAGGTAGGCCGCCGCGCTGGAGCAGCGCGCGCCATCGCGCTGGGTGACCTGGTACAGGCCCACGCCGGCCTGCGCCGGGCCGTTGAAGTCGCGGTTCGACGCGATCCCGGCCTGGTTCGCGGCTTCGATGAAGACATGCGAGAGCGGGTTGCTGTGGCGCAGGTCGGACACGCCCAGCGGGCCGTCGCCGCCGTGCAGGGCATCGCCGCCGCGGGTGTTGCCTTCGGCGCGCTTGAAGTAGGGCAGCACGCTGGCCCAGTCCCAGCCTTGCGCGACGCGCGCCCAGTCGTCGTAGTCGGCGGGCACGCCGCGGATGTAGCACATCGCGTTGATCGAGCTGGAGCCGCCCAGCACTTTGCCGCGCGGCCACCACAGGACGCGGTTGTCGAGCTGCGGCTCCGGGGCGGTGTCGTAGTCCCAGTTCACGCCCTTGCGATTGACCAGCTTGGCCAGGCCGGCGGGCATGTGGATGAAGGGATGCCAGTCGCGCGGGCCTGCTTCCAGCAGCAGCACCTTGACGTTCGGGTCTTCGCTCAGGCGGTTGGCGAGCACGCAGCCGGCCGAACCGGCGCCGATGATGATGTAGTCGTACAAGCGAAGCGGCCGGCATCCAGGGTGGCGCCGACGCTATGCCCGCGGCCTAGAGCAAATGCTCTGCAACCGGGCTGGCGCCATCCGGCGCCTGCGGTTACCGTGGCGCATCGTCGCGCCCAGCCGGCCACAGGATGACGGACGCCCCCACCGCCACCGGACGCATCGCCCGCTTCAGGAGCGCGCTGGCAGACTCGCCGCCGCTGCTGTGGTCGTTCCTGTATTTCTTCAGCCTGCTGTGCGGCTACTACGTGCTGCGTCCGGTGCGCGAGGCGATGGGCGCGTCCGCCGACGTCGCCGCGGTCTTCCCGCCGGCGATGGTGGAGTTCTTCGCGGCGCGCGGGTTGCCGTTGAAGGAACTCACCCTGCAGGTGCTGTTCACCTGCACCTTCCTGATCATGCTCGCACTGCAGCCGGTCTACGGCGCACTGGTCAGCCGCTATCCGCGGCGCGTGTTCCTGCCGGTGGTGTACGGCTTCTTCATCGTCACCCTGCTGCTGTTCCACGCCGCCTTCGACAGCGGGATGCCGGGCCGCGGGATGGCGTTCTTCCTGTGGATCACGGTGTTCAACCTGTTCGCGGTGGCGGTGTTCTGGAGCTTCATGGCCGACGTCTACGACAACGTTGAGGCGCGCCGTTACTACGGCTACATCGGCGCGGCGGGGACGCTGGGCGCGATCGCCGGGCCGATGCTCACGCGGGTGCTGGTGGAGCGCATCGGCATCGCCAACCTGATGCTGGTGTCGGCCGGCTTCCTGCTGCTGTGCATCGGCTGCCTGCTGCGCCTGCGCCGCTACGCGGTGCAGCGCGAGGCCGCGCGCCAGCTCGCCAGCGGCGAGGTGCCGATGGGCGGCACCGTGCTCGCGGGCCTGCGGCTGGTGGCGCGCGAGCCGCTGCTGCGCTGGATGGCGGTGCTGACGGTGTTCGGGGTGGGTGTCGGCACCCTGCTGTACAACGAGCAGGCGGCGATCGTGCGCCAGTTCTACCCGGATCCGGAGCGCGCCACCGCGTTCTACGCGAACATCGACCTGGCGGTGAACGGGCTCACCCTGTTCGTGCAGTTGCTGGTGACGCGCGCCTTGCTCTCGCGCTTCGGCATCGGCCCCGCGCTGTTGATCCCGGGCGTGGCGATCATCGCTGGCTATGCCGCGCTGGCGGCCTCGCCACTGCCTTTGCTGGTGGCGGTGGTGCAGGTGGTGACACGCGCCAGCGAGTTCTCGCTGGCCAAGCCCGCGCGCGAGACCGTGTACACGCGGGTCGCCCGCGAGTGGCGCTACAAGGCCGGTGCCGCGATCGACACCGTGATCTACCGCGGCGGCGACCTCACCTTCGTCTGGGTGCACAAGCTGCTGTCGGGCTTCGGGTCGCAGGCGGTGTTCGGCGTGGGCCTGCTGGTCGCCTGCGGCATGACGCTGGGCGCGCTCGGCGTGTTGCGCGAGGCGCGCAAGTTGCCCGCGGCACGGCCGGGAGAGCCCAGCGCCGGCACCTGAGCCGCCCCCGGGTCGCGGGGGCAGCAAGGCTTTGGATCAGCGGTTGATGATCACCGGGTTGGAACTGACGTGGGTCTCGCGCCCGGGCATCTCATCCTCGTCGTGCTGCTCGATGCCCTCGCCCTGGGCCTGCGACTGGCTGCTGTCCGGGATGCCGTCCTTGTCCTGGTCGTCCTGGCGGGGCTTGTTCGCGTTGCTCATGGTGCGCTCCTGTGGTGGTGCGGATGGGCCGTGGCATGCACGGAGGTTCAGCGGTTGATGATGACTGGGTTCTTGACGGTGGTGCCCGGGTCGGTGGTGGCGGTGGTGGAGTAGGTCTTGCCGTCGTACAGCACGTGCAACTGGTAGGTCCAGGTGCCGTCGCTGCCGGCATCGGGATGGGTGTCGGTGACCGACAGCGAGTTGCCGTTCGAACCGACGGTCGGCGTGCCGAAGATGCCGGCCGCGGGCGCGTCGCCGACCCAGCGGAAGCCGGGGGGATCGGCATCCATGGCGACGAACGACCCCGCCGCGATCGTGCCGGTCAGGTTCCAGCGGATCGTCTGCGGCGTGGATTTCTTCGCGACCTTGATGTGCCCATGGTCGTGGACCTTGAGCGCGGGCGGATCGACCGTGGTGTCCAGCGAGACATTGACGTTGTTGCTCATGGCGTGCTCCTTGCGCCGGCGCGTCCAGGCGATGGCGCCGACGGTCCCGCGTCGGCGGTGGGTGCGCGCACGCGGAGGCCCGCGCGCGCGAGGTCGGCGGCCAGCGCCGGGTCGCGGTAGCCGCTGGCGGCGAGGGCGGTCGCGCTTGCCGTGGCATCGCCCAGCCGGCGCAACAGGAGCTGCGCGCGGACCTGCAGGGCCAGCAGGCGTGGGTCGCCGCGACTGTCGCGCTGCGCCTCGATCGCCGCCAGCGCCTCGCGTGCGAGCGCCATGCGGCGTTCGCCATCGACCAGGGCGGAGAGGTGAAGGCGGGCATCGAGGGTGGACAGCACGGTGCCACGATCCTGCGGGCTGGCGGCCAGCTGCGGATCGAGGATGGCGAGCGCGTCGTCCAGCAGGCCGGCGGCCATCGCTGCATCGCCCAGCGCGGCGGCCTGCACGGCTTGTTCGGTCAGCGCCTCGGCATGGTCGCGTTGCCAGCCGGGCTGGTCCTGGCCGGCGGCGAGCAGCGGCGCCAGCGTGGCCCTGGCCTCGTCGACGAGGCGGGCGGCCGTGGTGGCATCGCCGGCCAGGCGGGCGACGCGGGCGGACTGGATGGCATACAGCCCGAGGTCTTCGCGGTACTCCGAGCTTGAAGGCTCCATCGCATGCAGCTTGCGCGCCTCGGCGAGCGCCTGCGCCTGCAACGCGGCGGCATCGGCGAACTGGCCGGCAAGCGCCAGGGTACGTCCCAGCGTGGCCCGTGCGATCAGCAGGAAGCGGCGTTGCGCGTTGTTGCGCGGGTCGCGCGCCACCAGCCGTGCCTTGACCGCCAGGTCCTCGCGATAGCCGGCGATCGCCGCGCGCAGGTCGCCACGCTGCAGGGCCATCTTGGCGAGGTTGTTGTGGGCGAGGCCAAGCATGTTCTGCCACTCGCTGTTCGCCGGGTCGCGCGCGGCGAGCCGGCGGGCGAGGACGAGCATGCGGTCGTAGTGCGCGGTCGCGTCGTCGATGCGCCCCAGGCTCTCCAGCACATGCCCGTTGTTGTTCTCGTTGGTGACCGCCTGGTAGAGCAGTTGCGGGTCGTCCGGGGCCTGCCGTTGCGCCGCGGACAGCACGCGCGCGGCTTCGTCGAAGCCGCGCCCCGCATTCGCCAGGTCGCCCTGGTACCAGTGCATCAGGGCGATGTAGGACAACACGTCGGCGTGCGCGAGCTGGCGCGCGACGTCGCGGGGCATCGCGCGCGCCATCGGGCCGGAGAGTTCGGATGCGGCGCGGTAGCTCTCCATCGCGCCGGCGTAGTCGCCCTGCTCGCTGCGGACCACGCCGATCTTGACCAGCGCCTTGGCGCGCTGTTCCAGCGCTTCGGCGGTGACGTCGGTCCGCGGCAGCGAGGCGAAGTAGTCCATCGCTTTGTCGTTGACCTTGGACAGGATGTCGAGGCGACCCACTTCCGACAATTTGTCGTTGAGGTCGCCCAGCATGAAGTCGACCAGCGCTTCCGCCTGCTTCTGCCGGCGTTCCGCCGCCTTGCGCGCGATCACCGCCTGCACCGCGAGCACCGAGGTGACGAGCATGACCAGCACCGCCAGTCCGGTGACCGCGGCCATGCGCCGGTGGCGACGCTGCGCCTCGCGCTGGCGGAGGGTGTCGAGCGGCAGCCCGAACAGGCCGGCGAGCAGCTTGAGTAGGGCCAGCGAACGGCCGTCCTTGCCGCTGCGCGCGTCGGCCGCGACGGGGTTGGCGACGAGGTCGAGCGTACCGGTCGCCGGGTCGAGGTCGTGGCGCAGCGCATGCGGGAAGCATTCGCGCGCATCGCCGGCATTCGGTTCGCCCCCCACGATGAAGGCATAGATGCGGTCGCCGCGGCCGAGCCGCTTGAAGGCGAGGATCTCGGCATCGACGTAGGGCGAGCGCGCGGCATCCGGCGAGCAGAGCACCACCAGGGCTTCGGAGTCGGCGAGCGCGGACTCGATCTGCGGGCCGAGGTGTCCGGCGCTGGGTAGGTCGTCGCGGTCGCGGAACACCGGGGCCATGCGCTCGGGCAGGGGGCCGTGCGCACCGCTGCCGCCCCGCAGGCGCGAGGGGAGGCGGTACGACTCCAGCCGCCGGTGCAGCCACGCGGCCCAGCGCGCGTCGGCATGGCTGTAGCTGATGAAGGCGCGATAGTGCATCGCATCCCCTGTGGGCCGGCCGCCCCCGGGAAACCGCCGGCAATCGCCAACACTACGCCTTTTGGCGCATCAAGCGGACAGCGGGCCGCCCTCCAGCGGACGCTCGCGGTGCAGCAGGATCCACTCGGCGTGTTCCTCGAGGCAGGCGCAGCCGAGCGCGCGCAGCAGGTGCCGGGCCTCGTCGTCGTCCGCGGCGAGGTCCAGCCGCCAGCGGCAGCTCTCGAACAGGCGGCGCATGAAGCGGAACTGCTTGATCAGCTCCTTGTCCGCGTTCTTGTAGGCCAGCGCCTCGCGGATGCCGGCGACCAGCGGCAGCAGGCCCATCGCCATCACCAGCCCGGTGCGCCAGCCATCGCCCAGGCGCGGGCCGAGCACCAGCAAGGCCAGCGCGCCGAGCAGGCCGCCGGCCAGTGCGAGCTCGCCGAGGCGGGTGGTGGTGCGGTACGCATGCTCGCGGCGCGCCACGCCGGCGCGGAAGTAGCGCAGCTGGCCGCCGGTCTCGCCGAGCGCGTCGCCGCCGGTGCCGACCCAGTGCGCGATGACCCAGTGCAGCCAGCCGGTGTCGGATTCGAAGCCGTCGTCGCGCAGCAGGTTGCTGCCGCGCATGGCGTGGCGGATCCAGCTCAGGTCCACGTCCTGCTTCTGCAGGAAGCTGTCGTAGCCCAGGCTGCTGTTGGGCGGGGTTTCGACGCCGGCCAGCCGCCAGTACACCTGCACCCGCAGGCCTTCGGCGAGGCCGCGGTAGTCGAGGAACTTGCGGTGCCATTCGCGACGCGCGGCGATCCAGCGCACCAGCGCACCCAGCGCGAACAGCAGCAGGAACAGGCCGACGAAGCCGCGATGGGCGTCGAGGTCGGAATACAGGATGAAGGCCAGGCCCATCGCCGCGGCCAGCGCATGGGTGGCGAGCATGCCGCCGCGCATGCGCCGGCGGAAATGCGCGGCCAGCCAGTCGGCGGTGCCGAACAGGGCGTCGGTCGCGCGGACGAAGTCCGGCGGTGGCGCGGGCATGTCCCGGCCGAGCAGCGACGCACGCTCGCCGGCGATCGCCTCGCGGTAGCGCGCCGCATCGCGATTGAAGGCCTGCAGTTGCGCGAACACGTGCCGGTACTGCGCGGGCGGTGGCCCATCGCCGCGGCTGTCGCCCTCCAGCGTGACCCAGCGCGGCGGCGGCACGCCCGTGGTCGGTGCAGCGGGTCCTGGATGCGGCATGCGGCGCGGGCAGTGCACGTGGTAGACGAGGTCGCTTTCGTCGTCGGCCAGCAGGTTGGGCGCGATGTCCTCCGCGCGGAAGCCGGGCATGGTATTGCGCAGGTGGTAGTCCACGACCTGCGCGGTGCCGCCGGTGGCATCGCTGGGGCGGCCGTCCCACAAGGCCAGCAGGACCTGGCAGTGCGAGGACACGAACATCCCCAGCTGCGCATACTGGCGATTGCGTGCCGCGCCGCGCGCCTGCAGGTCATCCACGCGGATGCGCGGGGCCAGCGGCAGCGTGCGCACCCGCGCCTGCGCCAGCAACACGCGGAATCTTGCAAGGGCGAGGGCGTCCTCGAAGTCATCCTCGTAGGCCGCCTGCGGCAGGGGCAGCGGCACCACCAGTTCGATGCCCAGCGCCAGGGCTTCCTCGGCCACCAGTTGGTCGCCGCCGCTGGCCAATGCGGATATCACCCGCAGCGGCAGATCGGGGTAGTCGCGCTGCAGCCCGGCGAGGAAGGCGCGGACTTCCGCGCGCAGCCGCGGGGTTTCGGCATCCACGAGGTCGCGGTGCGCGGTCACCCCGATGTTGAGGTGGATCCGCGCCGGCTCGCCGCCTGTCCCGCCTGCCGCCATCCTGCCCCCGGTTGGCGCCCCGCCGGCGCCATGCGACCCTGCCTTCCTGCAACGGAGTATGCCCATGTCGCCGGTCGCGCACGTCCTCGTGGTCCTCGTCGCCCTCCTGCACCTCGGCTTCCTGGTGCTGGAGATGTTCCTCTGAACCAGGCCGGCGGGCCTGAAGGTGTTCCGCAACACGCCGGAGAAGGCGGCGGTCACCCGCGTGCTTGCGGCCAACCAGGGGCTGTACAACGGGTTCCTGGCGGCGGGCCTGCTCTATGCCGTCGCCACGGGCTCGCGCGAGTTCGCGGTGTTCTTCCTCGCCTGCGTGGTGATGGCCGGCGCCTACGGCGCGTGGTCGGTCAACAAGCGGATCTTCGTGGTACAGGCGATGCCGGCGCTGGCCGCGCTGGCGGCCCTGGCCTGGGCCTGATCAGCGCGCCGACTTCGGCGACACCCACATCGCGATGGTCGCGCGGAACACCACGTCGCCGGCCGGATCCTCGACGACCACTTCGAACGGCAGTTCGTAGCCGGCCTCCGCGTCGCGCGGCGGGAACGCCGGCGTCGCGATGGCGCGCATGCGGCCGACCGCCTTCCTGAGGTAGACGACCGTCATGCCCTTGGGGATCCACCGCATCGAGGGCGGGATGCTGACGTCGCACGCCAGGCCGCCGACGAACTCGGCGAGGTTGCACAGCGCGATGGCGTGCACGGTGCCGAGGTGGTTGGTGACCCGGCGGCGATGCGCCAGCGTGGCGATGCCGCGGCCGGGCTCGAGCGACTCGATCCGCGGCGCGATGCTGGCGAAGTAGGGCGCCTTCCAGCACACCAGCCGCGAGAACAGCCAGCGGCCCGCGGGCCACCGGCTGATGCGCTGGTATGCGGCGAGGACGTTCACGCCGCGGCGCGCGGCGCCGGGGCCTGGCCGTGCAGGGTCGCGTATCCCGCGGAGCGCAATTCGGCGGGATCGAAGTCGTCGACCATGATCGCGTCGAGGGTGATCGCGCGCAGCTCTTCCAGCTGCTTGCGTTCCTCGGCGGTGATCCAGCCTTCGCGCACGCCCTCGTCCAGCTGGGCGTCGAACTCGAGCGCCTCGATGTCGCTGTTCTTCAGCGCCTTGAGGAACTTGCGCTCGACCGGCTCCGCCATCACCACCTTCGGCAGGTAGCTGACGATGCGACCGGCCGGGTTGTACTCGCCGGGGGTGGTGAACACGCCGGTGGCCAGCCGCTCGCGCGCGTCGCACGGGGTCATCAGCAGCGAGGCGACCTTGTGGCCCAGGCGGTCGCTCGGCGCCTGTGCGCGGCGGCCCCACGGGAAGATCACCAGCCACAGCAGCCAGCCCACCGGGCGGATCGGGAAGTTGCGCAAGGCGCCGGACAGCGCGGTCTCGATCTTGTTGACCGCGTCGTGGAAGGCATAGGCCAGCAGCGGCTGGTCGCCGGCCGGCGCGCCCTGGTCCTGGTGGCGCTTGAGCATCGCGCTGGCGATGTACAGCTGGCTGAGGACGTCGCCGAGGCGGCCCGACAGCGATTCCTTGAACTTCAGCTTGCCGCCCAGCAGCAGCATCGAAGTATCCGCCATCACCGCCAGTGCGGCCGAATAGCGATTGAGCTTGCGGAAGTAGCGGCGGGTGTCGTCGTCGCCGGGCGCGCTGCCGACCTTGCTGCCGGTCAGGCCGTACCACCAGCTGCGCACCGCGTTGCTGATCGCGTAGCCGATGTGGCCGAACAGGGCGGTGTCGAACTGGTCGATGCGCGCCTTCGGATCCTCGAGCTGCGCGGCCTTCATCTCCTTCATCACCCACGGATGGCAGAGGATGGCGCCCTGGCCGAAGATCATCAGCGAGCGGGTCATGATGTTCGCGCCCTCGACCGTGATCGCGATCGGCGCGGCCTGGTACGAGCGCCCGGCGAAGTTGCGCGGGCCGAGGATGATGCCCTTGCCGCCGAGGATGTCCATGCAGTCCAGCGACACCTTGCGGCCCATCTCGGTGCAGTGGTACTTGGCGATGGTGGACGGCACCGCGGGGTTCTCGCCGCGCGCCACCGCCGCCGCGGTCGCCTCGGACAGCGCACTGCAGGCGTAGGCGTTGCCGCCGATCCGCGCCAGCGCTTCCTCGACGCCCTCGAAGCGGCCGACCGACAGGCCGAACTGCTTGCGGATGCGCGCGTAGCTGCCGACCGCCACCGCGCCCATCTTCGAGCCGCCGCTCGCGGTCGAGGGCAGGGTGATCGAGCGCCCGATCGACAGGCATTCCATCAGCATGCGCCAGCCCTGGCCCGCGTAGTCCTCGCCGCCGATCAGCTGCGACAACGGCACGAACACGTCCTTGCCGTGGATCGGGCCGTTCTGGAACGGCGAGTTGAGCGGGAAGTGGCGGCGGCCGATCTCCAGCCCCGGGGTGTCGCGCGGGACCAGCGCCAGCGAGATGCCGATGTCGCGAGTGTCGCCCAGCAGCCCGTCCGGGTCGTACATGCGGAAGGCGACGCCGATCAGCGTGGCCACCGGTGCCAGCGTGATGTAGCGCTTGTTGAGGGTGAGGCGGATGCCCAGCACCTTGGCGCCGTTCCATTCGCCCTGGCAGACGATGCCGTAGTCGGGGATCGAGGTGGCGTCGGAGCCCGCGAACGGCCCGGTCAGTGCGAAGCACGGGACCTCGCGGCCATCGGCGAGGCGCGGCAGGTACTGCTGCTTCTGTTCCTCGGTGCCGTAATGCATGAGCAGCTCGGCCGGCCCCAGCGAGTTCGGCACGCCGACCGTCGAGGACACCACCGACGAGATCGAGGCGAGCTTCTGGATGACCTTGTGGTTCATCAGCGCCGAGAAGCCGAGGCCGCCGTATTCCTTCGGGATGTTCAGGCCGAAGAACTTGTTGCGCTTGATGTACTCCCACAGTTCCGGCGGCAGGTCGGCGCGCACGTGGGTGATGTCCCAGTCGTCCGTCATCCTGCACAGGGTTTCGCAGGGGCCGTCGAGGAACGCCTGCTCCTCCGCGGTGAGCTGCGGCTTGGGCAGGTCGAGCAACTGGTTCCACGCCGGCTTGCCGGAGAACAGCTCGCCCTCGAAGCCGACCGTGCCGGATTCCAGCGCGGTGCGCTCGGTGTCGGACAGCGGCGGGAGGAGCTTGGTGTAGAAGTCGAGCAGCGGCGTGGTGATGAAGGGCTTGCGCAGCTGCGGCAGCACCAGCGGCACGGTGACGAGCGCGACGATGATCGCGGCGACCACGCTTGCCGTGGCATTCGCCCCGAGCAGCCAACCCGCGACGAGCAGCGAGGCGGTGATCGCCGCCCACACCGCCAGGCGCAGGCGGTGGTATGCAGCGAACCCGGCAGCAAGGAGCAGGGCGAGGAAGGGAAGGATCACGCTCATGGAAAGCTCCCGGAACCGCAGGTGGATTGGATCATGCCGCGTTGCGCCTGAAGAAGGCGTCATTTACCATACGGATAAGTATGGCGCGTGCGGCACGAGTGTGACCGCGCAAAAAAGAGCAAAAACTCAGCATACTGTCCCAACCGGTAACGTATGGAACGGATCCCGCGATGACCCAAAGCCCCCCGCGCAGCGGCCGCCTGAGCGCCGACGACTGGGCCAGCGAAGCGCTCGAGCAGATCGCGGAGCAGGGCGTCGCCTCCGTCGCGGTCGAGCCGCTGGCGCGCCGGCTCGGCGTCACCAAGGGCAGCTTCTACTGGCATTTCCCCTCCCGCGATGCGCTCCTGCAGGCCGCGCTGGAACGCTGGGAAACCGCGGAGCAGGAGCTGGTGTTCGGTTCGCTGGAGCAGGTGGCCGATCCCCGCGAGCGCCTGCGCGCGCTGTTCCGGCTGGTGGCGCACGAAGCCAAGTCACACATTATCTATAGCGAGCTGCTGAAGGCGCTCGACCACCCCACGGTCAGCCCGGTGATCGGCCGCGTGTCGCAGCGTCGCCTCGATTACCTCACCGCCAGCTTCCGCCAGGCCGGGCTGGCGCGCACCGAGGCGCAGCATCGGGCGCGGCTCGCCTACGCCGCCTATGTCGGCTTCCTGCAGCTCAGCCTGCAGCTGCACCAGCCGCGCCTGCCGCACGACGAGTTCGAAGCCTACGTCGAGCACGTCATGGACACCCTCATCCCGCAGAACTGACGCGCCAAGCCGCGACGGCCGCGTTTCGTCCGTTCCTGCAATCGATTTCAACGCCTACGCAAGGATTCTCCCGATGAGCAGCACGCTGGATGCCTTGAACCGATGGGTCGACGACGTCGCCCGCCTCACGCGCCCCGCGCGCATCCACTGGTGCGACGGCAGCGATGCCGAGAATGCGGCGCTGGTGGCGCAGATGGAGGCCGACGGCACGCTGGTCCGGCTCAACGAGTCGACGCATCCGCGCAGCTGGCTGCATCGTTCGCACCCGGAGGATGTCGCGCGGGTCGAGCACCTGACCTTCGTGTGCACGCCCCACCAGGACGATGCCGGCCCCAACAACCACTGGATGGCGCCGGCCGAGGCGCACGCCAGGATCGACGCCCTGTTCGAGGGTTGCATGGAAGGGCGCACCCTCTACGTGATCCCGTATTGCATGGGGCCGATCGACTCGCCGCTGTCCCGGTGCGGCGTGGAGATCACCGATTCGCCCTACGTGGTCGCCAACATGCGGATCATGACCCGCATGGGCGCCGCCGCGCTCACCCGCATCGAGCGCGAAGGGACGTTCGTGAAGGGCCTGCACTCCACCGGCGAACTGGATCCCGAGCGTCGCTACATCATGCATTTCCCGGAGGAGTTGACGATCAAGTCGTATGGCTCCGGCTACGGCGGCAACGCGCTGCTCGGCAAGAAGTGCCATGCGCTGCGCATCGCGTCCCACCAGGCCCGGCGCGAAGGCTGGCTGGCGGAACACATGCTGATCCTCGGCGTCGAGAACCCCCAGGGCGAGACCCATTACATCGCCGCCGCCTTCCCCTCGGCCTGCGGCAAGACCAACCTGGCGATGCTCATCCCGCCTGAGGGCTATCGCGAGGCCGGCTGGAAGGTCTGGACCATCGGCGACGACATCTGCTGGATGCGCCCCGGCGAGGATGGCCGCTTCTACGCCATCAACCCGGAGGCCGGCTTCTTCGGGGTGGCGCCGGGCACCTCGGCGAAGTCCAATCCGAATGCGCTGGCCAGCGTGCAGTCGGACACCGTCTTCACCAACGTCGGGCTGACCGCGGATCGACAGCCGTGGTGGGAGGGCATCGACAACGGCCAGGTGCCCGCCATCGACTGGCAGGGCCAGCCCTACGATCCCGCCGTGCGTCCCGCGGCGCATCCCAATTCGCGCTTCACCGTCAGCGCCATGCGCTGTCCTTCGTATTCGCCGATGGCCGAGGATCCGCGCGGCGTCCCGATCAGCGCCATCGTCTTCGGCGGGCGGCGGGCCTCGCTGGTGCCGCTGGTGTTCCAGGCCCGCGATTGGACCCACGGTGTGCTGGTCGGTGCCTCGATGGGCTCCGAGACCACCGCGGCGGCGACCGGTGCGGTGGGCGTGATGCGCCGCGACCCGATGGCGATGAAGCCCTTCTGCGGCTACAACTTCGCCGACTACTTCGCCCACTGGCTCTCGTTCGACCGCCCGGGCGCGCGCCTGCCGGCGATCTTCCACGTGAACTGGTTCCGCAAGGGCGACGACGGCAAGTTCCTGTGGCCGGGGTTCGGCGACAACCTGCGGGTGCTGGAATGGATCATCGGCCGGGTCGCGGGCCACGCGCAGGCCACCGAGACCCCGATCGGCCACCTGCCGGCCCCGGGGGCCTTGAACCTCGACGGGCTCTCGCTGGATGCCGAGGCGATGGACAAGCTGTTCGGCGTCGACCGCGACGGCTGGCGCGCCGAGTTCGATGCGATCGCAGGCTACCTGGCCGATTACGGGCCGCGGATGCCGCCTCAACTCGAGGCTGAACGGCAGAGAACGCATTCGCGGCTGGTCGGTACCGGGGACACTTGACGGGGCCAACACAAACGAAGCTGAAATCCTCTTGTTAACAAAATGTTTCCCCTTTATGATCCGGCTGTCGGCCTCAATTCACGCCTGACAGACATTCAAAAAAAGGGGAAAATCCAATGATTTACAAGAATTCGAGCCGGCTCAAGCGCAGCGCGCTGGCAGTCGCGCTGGGGGTGTGCTTCGCGGGGGGCGTGCACGCCCAGAGTTCGGTGGGCTCGATCTTCGGCGACGCGGCGGCCAACGGCACCGTCAAGATCGAAAATCTGGATACGGGCACCTCGCGCGAGGCCTCTGCCGACGCTGCCGGTCGCTTCTCCTTCTCCCAGCTGCCTCCGGGTCGCTATCGGGTGACGTCCGGCGGCGTGACCCGCGAAGTGCAGGTCAAGGTGGGCACGGGTACGTCCGTCAGCCTGGCCTCGAGAGCTGGTGATGCGACCACGCTCGATACGGTCACGGTGATCGGCTCCGGGGCCATCAATCCCATCGACGTGTCCTCGGTGGAATCCAGCACGGTGTTCACGCAGGAGCAGATCCAGCAGTTGCCCGTTGGTCGCGACATCACCAACGTCGCGTTGCTGGCGCCGGGCACCGTGCGTGGTGACACCGGCTTCGGCAACCTGGCGTCGTTCGGCGGCTCGTCGGTCGCCGAGAACGGGTACTACATCAACGGCTTCGACGTCACCAACATCCGCAACTTCATCTCCTACGCCGACCTGCCGTTCGATGCGATCGGCGAGCAGCAGATCAAGACCGGTGGTTACGGCGCTGAGTATGGCCGCTCGCTCGGTGGTGTGATCAATATCCTCACCAAGCGCGGCACCAATGAATGGAAGGGTGGCGTCAGCGCCTACTGGTCGCCTTCGTGGGGGCGTGAGTCCGGCAAGGACGTCGTGAACCGCGATCCCGCGGATGTGGCGATCGGCGACACGCTCTTTGTTTACCGCAGCGACAACGAGAGCGAAGGCCTCTCGTACAATATCTACGGCGGCGGTCCCATCATCAAGGACAAGCTGTTCGTGTTCGGCCTGATCGAAGGCCGCAACAATTCCTCCGATACCTTCGGCCGCACCACCAGCACGCATACCAGCAACAACAGTCCGAATGCGATGCTGAAGCTGGACTGGAACATCACGGACAACCACCTGCTCGAGTTCACCGGGATCCACAACAAGAGCAAGACCAGCTACCGCGACTACAACTACACCAGTGGCAAGTACGTCGGCGAGCACGAATCCCTCAATGCTGAATACGACGTCGAGAGCGGTGGCAACGTCTATATCGGCAAGTACACCGGTTACCTGACCGACAACTTCACGTTGTCGCTGATGGCCGGTCGCCTCGAGAGCAACGATAGCTACCGTACGCCCGAAACGTTGCCCGGCGGCGAGTGCCCGCGCGCGTTCGATAGCCGTAGCAACCCGGGCACCACGACCTACATTGGTTGCTGGAACCAGTCGCAGACGTTCATCCGCGATCCGAATTGGGGCCCCGACAAGGACACTCGCGACGCCTACCGCATCGACGGCGAATGGGTGCTGGGCGATCACCACCTGCGGTTCGGTTACGACACCGAGAAGTTCACCTCCGGGCATGCCGGCCAGGTCTACACCGGCGGTATCTACTGGCGCTTCTACCAGGTACGCGCGAACGAGATTGCCACCGGTGCATTCGCAGGCCAGCCTGGGCGCACGGTCAATGGCGTTCTCGTGGGTCAAGGCCAGAACTACGCCCGCAGCTGGATTTCGCAGACCACATCCGGCGCCTACGAGGTCAAGAACACCGCGTTCTACCTCGAGGACAGCTGGCAGGTCACCGACAACTTCCTGCTGTATGGCGGCGTGCGTTCGGAGGGCTTCGAGAACCTGAACGCGCTTGGCGACGTGTTCGTCAAGGCGGATAACCTGATTGCCCCGCGTGTCGGCTTCTCCTGGGACGTGAATGGCGATTCGACGTTCAAGGTCTTCGGCAATGCCGGTCGCTACTACATCCCGGTCGCGGCCAACACCAACATCCGTGCATCAGGTGGCGAAGTCCTGATCATCGACTACTACCTGACCACCGGCGTGGACGCGGCGAACGGCGTACCGACGGGGTTGGGCGCCAAGATCGGCCCGCAGGCGGTGAATGGTTCACTGGATCCGCCGGATTCCCGTACCTTGGCGGTCGCCGATCTCGAACCGATGCACCAGGACGAGTTCATCGTGGGCATGCAGCGCCAGCTGAATGACGCCTGGACCCTGGGCGTTCGCGCGATCAGCCGCGAGGTCAAGAGCGGCATGGACGACTACTGCTCGCACCAGCCGTTCGTGGACTGGGCCGACGACAACGGCTACACGAACTTCGATCCGGACTCCATGGCAGGTTGCTTCCTGATCAACCCGGGCCGCGACATCAAGATCGCAATGGATGTGAACGGCGACGGCAACTACAGCATCCAGACGGTGCCGAACAGTTACCTGGGCATGCCCAAGTACCAGCGCACGTACCATGCCCTCGAGATCTTCTGGGAGCGTAACGCGGGCGATAACTGGTTCCTGCAGGGGTCCTACACGTTCGCCAAGAGCAAGGGCAACGTCGAAGGTTACGTGAACTCGACCCTCGAGCAGGATGACGCAGGCCTGACCCAGGACTTCGACCATAGCCGCTTCGAGGATGGTGCCTATGGCTACCTTCCGAACGATCGCCGCCATTCCCTGAAGCTCTTCGGCTCGTACAAGATCAACGACGATTGGCGCGTGGGCGCCAACATGCTGATCCAGTCGGGTCGTCCGGTGAACTGCAACGGCTACGTGCCGCTGGGTGGTCTGGGTATCGACGCGAGTAGCCTGAACGCCTACGGTCCCTCGAGCTTCTACTGCCTCGATGAAGACGCGAAGACGTTCCTCAGCAACCGCGGGCAGTTCGGCCGCACGCCGTGGACCAAGACCTTCGACGTGTCGTTGGCTTACACCCCCTCCTGGGCCGACAAGAAGCTGACGCTGCAGGTCGACGTATTCAACGCCCTCAACTCGCAGAAGGTGACCGAGTACTACGAGGTCTCCGAGAGCAGCCGTTCGACCCCGACCCCGGAGCCGAACTTCCTCAACGACGTGAACTACCAGACCCCGCGCTCGCTCCGCTTCACGGCGCGCTACGAGTTCTGAGCCAAAGCCTCGCTTTGTATGACCCAGCCGCCGGCGCTACGCCGGCGGCTTTTTTTTCCCCATTCAGGTTTGCGGGAGGGGATGTGACACTTGTTAAGGATTTGTTTCTTGTTCTATAGTCCGGCGGTCGGGCCGGTTCAGGCCGGACGTACATGTACATCTTTGGTCACAACTGTCCCTATGGGGGTTACACACAATGGCTTCTAATTACATTGCCAAAGGCCTGAAGCGTAGCGCGCTGACCGTTGCTCTCGGTCTGTCGTTCGTGGGCGGCGTGCAGGCCCAGACGAACACCGCGGGTGCGGTGACCGGCCGCGCGACGTCGGGCGACACCATCACCATCAGCAACCCGGCGACGGGCTTCAGCCGCACGATCACGGTGGGTGCGGATGGCAGCTACCGTTTCTCGCAGCTGCCGACCGGCCAGTACCAGATCAGCCGGAATGGCGCGGCCCCCCGCAACGTGACCGTCAATGTCGGTAGCGCTGCGAACATCGATTTCGCGGGCGGCGACGCCACCACGCTGGACACCGTGACGGTGGTCGGCACGGGCGCGATCAACCCGATCGACGTGTCGTCGGTGGAGTCGACCACGATCCTGACCGCCGAGCAGATCGCGAAGATCCCGGTGGCGCGCGACACGACCTCGGTTGCGCTGCTGGCGCCGGGCACGGTGCGCGGCGACGCGGCGTTCGGCAACCTGGCCTCGTTCGGTGGTTCGTCGGTCGCCGAGAATCAGTACTTCTTCAACGGCTTCAACATCACCAACACGTTCCAGAACCTGAACTTCGTGCAGGTGCCGTTCGAGGCGATCGCCGAGCAGCAGGTGAAGACGGGCGGTTACGGTGCGGAATTCGGTCGTTCGACCGGTGGCGTGATCAACCAGATCTCCAAGCGCGGCACCAACGAGTTCCACGCGGGCGGCAACATCTTCTGGTCGCCGGCGTCGCTGTCCGAATCGCTGCCTGACCAGTACGATGGCGACGGCAACCTGGTGGGCGTGAACTCCAGCGACTCGACCGATACTTGGACCGCGGCCGTGTGGGCCGGCGGTGCCTTGGTCAAGGATCGTCTGTTCGCGTATGGCCTGATCCAGTACTCCAACATCGGTACTGACGCGTTCGGCAATGCGAGTACCAAGAGCACGGTGGCTGGCAACAAGGAGCCGAAGTGGCTCTTGAAGCTGGACTGGAACATCAGCGACAACCACATCCTCGAGTTCACCGCCCTGTCGGACAAGCGCAAGATCGAGACCGACTACTACGATACGGTGACCGCTTCTGCGAATGACCCGTCCGACCCGCGGCGCACGACGTACCGCGGCACCGACTACAGCGAGTTCGGCGGCGAAAACTACATCCTCAAGTACACCGGCTACATCACCGACAACTTCACCCTGTCGGTCCTTGCTGGCCACGGCGAGTCCTCGCGCTCCAATTACAGCGTGACCGAGACCGGCATCGTGAACGAGTACAACGGTGAAGTCGGCGTGCCGGCCTCGGGTTGCCCGGTCATCGTCGACGCGCGTCCTTCGGTTGCTGCAACGCCGAACCTGCGCCGTACGGGGTGCACCCTTTCGAACTTCCTGGGCCGTCCGGACGCCAAGGACAGCCGCGACCAGTACCGCATCGACGCGGAATGGCAGCTGGGCGACCACCTGATCCGCGGCGGCGTCGACATCGACAACTTCGAGTCGGTCGCCGGCCAGTCGTATTCGGGCGGTGCGGTGTGGCGTTATGGCCGCTACCTCGGCACCGAGTCCATCGTGCGCAAGCGCGTGTTCCAGTCGGGTGCCACCGTGGCGGTCGACCAGCGCGCCTACTACCTCGAGGACAGCTGGAGCATCACCGACAACTTCGTTGCCTACCTCGGCCTGCGCTGGGATACCTTCGACAACAAGAACGGTGCCGGCCAGACCTACGTCAAGATCGACAACCAGTTTGCCCCGCGCCTGGGCTTCAGCTGGGACGTGTTCGGCGACTCCACGTTCAAGGTCTTCGGTAACGCCGGCCGCTATGCCCTGCCGTTGACCGCGACCGTCGCCGTGCGCGGTGCCTCGGCCTCGCTGTTCTCCGAGCAGTTCTACACCTACACCGGCGTCGACCCGGTGACCGGCGCGCCGACCGGCCTGACCCTGATCAACAACCCGAACAACGGCCGCCCGATCCGCTACCTGAACAACGAGTTTGGCGTGGGCAAGGATCCGACCAGCATTGCATCGGAGAACCTGAAGCCGATGTACCAGGACGAGTACATCCTGGGCTTCCAGAAGCAGCTGACCGACAACTTCTCGCTGGGTGTCCGCGCGATCCACCGCGACCTGAAGCAGGCGATCGACGACCAGTGCGATTACCGTCCGCTGGTGGCTGCGGGCCTGGCCCAGGGCTTCACCGCCGATGGCGGCATCTTCATCGAGCCGGCGGACAAGACCCAGCCGAGCGACATGGCGGTGTACAACCCGGGCTTCGCGTTCTGCCACATGTACAATCCGGGTGAGGACGGCATCTTCAACGTCGACTTCAACGGCGATGGCGTGCTGGAGCAGGCGGTGATCCCGGCCGACGTGCTGGGTCCGAAGGCCAAGCGCAAGTACACGGCGCTGGAGATCTTCTGGGAAGGCAACTGGGATCGCTGGTTCCTGCAGGGTTCCTACACCTTCGCCAAGAGCATCGGCAACACCGAGGGCGGCGTGAAGTCGGACATCGGCCAGGCCGATACCGGTACCACGCAGGACTTCGACTATCCGGAGCTGATGATCGGTTCGTACGGCTACCTGCCGAACGACCGTCGCCACAGCCTGAAGATGTTCGGCAACTACGAGATCAACGACGAGTGGTCCGTGGGCGCGAACTACATCGTGCAGTCTGGGCGTCCGATCAATTGCTTCGGCTTCCTGGGCGGTGCCAACACCTCGCACTACGCGAACGGCTACTTCTCCTGCAACCTGACCCAGGACGCCAATCTCCCGGGCGATGGTGCCGGCAACAACGGTTTCGACATCGTGCCGCGCGGCACCGCCGGCCGCTTGCCGTGGACCCAGACGCTGGACCTGAATGTGGCCTACAAGCCGGCGTGGGCGAAGGGCCTGCAGTTCAAGGTCGACGTGTTCAACGTCCTGAACGCCGACAAGGCCATCACGGTCGTCGAGCAGGGCGAAGATGCGTCGGGTAACCCGCAGGCCGGTGGCAACTTCCAGAACGGCAACCCGCGCGCCAACATCTACAAGATGCCGACCGGCTGGCAGGCGCCGCGCTCCGTGCGCTTCATGGTGCAGTACGACTTCTGATCCAGCACCAAGACGTTGTAACTTGGACGGCCGCCTCGTGCGGCCGTCCTTTTTTGTGGATTCGACCTTGACGCACCTACCGTTGCCGAGAAGCCTCCCTGGTGGCCACGCCACGGGTGTGGTACATCCATGAGCGCGCGTGAACAGTGGCTCCGTGCGGAAGCGGCGAGGACGCAGGGACGCATCGAGGACGCCCTCGCCGGCTACCGCGACCTGCTCGGCGCGCCGGAGATGGCGCCTTACGCCCATGCGCGCCTCTCCGAGCTCGCGCAGGCCGCTGGCGACCTCCAGCGCGGGACCGCCCATGTGCTGGCGATCGACACCGGCAGGCTACGCGAACCCTCGTTGCTCGCGCTCACCGCGCGGCAATGCCTCGCGCTCGGCGAGGCGCAGGCGGGGCTGGCCGCGGTCTCGGCCCTGCTAGAGGCCCCCTCGGCACCGGCCGCATTGCTAGCGGAGACCGCCAAGCTACTGTCGGACCATATGGAACCTGGCACGGCGCTCGCCGTGCTCGCGCGGGCGCGAGAGGCCGGGCTGCGCGAAAGCGCAGGTTCGGCGTACCTCGACGGCCTGAACCGGACCTACCTCGGTGCGCTGGATGCGGCGCGTGCCTCACTGGAGCGCGCGCTTGCGCTGGATGCCGGCTTCGCGCCCGCGTACTGGAGCCTGGCCAAGCTGACCATCGCCGAGGGCAGGGGGATGCGCGTGGACGCCCTCCGGCGACGCGTGGCGGCACTGCCGGATGACCATCCCGATGCCCCGTTGCTGCTCTACAGCCTGTTCCATGAACTGGACGCGGACGATGACCGGGATGCCGCCTGGACGGCGCTGGAACGCGCCATGCGCGCACGTCGCCGCCAGGTGCGATTCTCGGATGCGCAGGACGATGCCCTCTTTGCCCGGCTGGCGGCGGGCTGCATGGCCCTGGCCGATGCCCCCCGACGCGATGACGGAGCGGGGGCGGAGCCGAAGCCGCTGATGCTGGTGGGCATGCCCCGCACCGGCACCACCATCATCGAGCAGTCCATCTGCACGGGCTTCCGGGCCGCGAGCGCGGGCGAGCTCCGCGACTTCGTGCAGCAGATGCGTTGGGTCGCGAACCGGGCAGGGCCGCTGCATGCCGATATCGAGTTGCTGGATGCGATGGATGGCGATGGACTTGCGATGGTCGGCCAGCGCTACCGCACGCATGCCGCTTGGCGTGCCGGCAGCGAACCCGCCTTCATCGACAAGTGGCCGGAGAACTACCTGGTCCTTGGCCATGCGCTGGCCGCGATGGACGACTTGCGGGCGGTGGTGGTGTTCCGCGATCCCATGGATGCGTGCTGGTCGAACCTGAAGGAGTGGTTCGGCGGCTCGTATTACTACAGTTACGACATGGGCGAAGTGGCGCGGCGCCATGCGCGATTCGTGCGGCATGTCCGCATGCTCCGGGAGCTCCACGGCGGGCGCATCGTGGCCGTGGACTACGAGGCGTTCGTCGGTGACCACCGCGGCGAGACGGCGCGCATCGGCGCCTCGTTGGGCCTGCAAGCGCGCGAGCGCCCCGCGTCCGGCGACGCGGTGGTGGCCACCGCCAGCGCGGCGCAGGTACGCAAGGGCGTTTCCTCGCGGAGTGTCGGCGCGTGGAAGCGGTATGCCCGGCAACTCGAGCCGTTGCGCCAGGCCTTGCTGGACGCCGGCGTGGATGAGGACGCGTGCGCATGACCCAGCAACAGCCCGATCCGATGCGCAGGTTGCTGGCCGCCGCGGCGCCAGCGGCGGATACGCGCGACATGGAGGCCTTGCGCGGTTGGCTGGCCGGCATCGCTATCGAAGACGAAGCCAAGGCCGCGCGCCTGCTGGAAGTCTCCTACCAACTCTCGGCGGGCGGCGAGTACCGGGATGCGCGCACGGCCGCGATGCTGGCGGCCTCGCTGCGGCCTAGGACGGCCAAGACGCGCGTGGACCTGGCCGCCCGGCTGAGGACCTTCAACGAGGGACGCTTGCTGCAGGCACTGGTCGCGGGCGCCGGCGCGGCATCCTCAATGCCGATTCCGCTGCTCCTGGGGTTCGCCGCGCAGTGGTCCTACCTCAATCGCCAGCAGGCGGCGCTCGCCCTGCTCGACGAAGCATGGCGGGCCGATCCCGATTACCCGCCGACGATCGTGTCGCGCGGGCAGGTACTGACCTACCTTGGTCGCCTCGAGGAAGCCCGGGAGTGCTTCGAGCGCTGCATCAAGCGCGCGCCACGGCTTGCCCAGGCGCACTGGTTCCTGGCGCATGTCGGGAAGGCCGTGCCGGGCCGGGAGCACGTCGCGCGCCTGCGCGCCGCACTGCAGGCGCCCGGCATCGCCGCGGGCGACATCGCGTCGTTCGCATTCGCGCTGCACAAGGAACTGGACGACCTCGGCGACCATGCCGGCGCCTGGGAGGCATTGGACCAGGCGTGTCGCGCGAAGCGGGGGACGCTGAAGTACGACCCGTCCGACAGCCAGCGCCTGTTCGAAGCGCTCGAGGCCTGGCGTCCGGGGGCCGAGCCGCCGCCCATGCCGGCGGCAGGCGCGAAGGCGCCGGTGTTCATCGTCGGCATGCACCGTTCCGGGACCACGCTGCTGGAGCAGTTGCTGGACGCCAGCCCGCAGGTGCGCGGCGTCGGCGAGCTCTATGACTTCACCAGCGCGATGCGTTTCGCCACCGACCACCATTGCCGCGGGGTCATCGACCGCACCATCGTCGAGCGCGCCGGCGACGTCGATTTCGACGACGTCGGGCGACGCTACCTCGAGGGCATGGCTTGGCGCCTGGGCGACGAGCCGCTGTTCACCGACAAGCTGCCCTCCAACTTCCTCAACATCGGCTTCATCTGCCGGGCGCTGCCGCAGGCGCGGATCCTGCACATGGTCCGCGATCCGCTGGAGACCTGTTTCTCCAACCTGCGCGAACTGTTCTCCGATGCCAATCCGTATTCGTACGACCAGGCCGAACTGGCCGACTACTTCATCCGTTACCGCAGGCTGATGGCGCATTGGCATGCACTGTTCCCGGGGCGGATCCTCGACGTTGACTACGGTGAGCTGACCCGCGACCCCGAAACGGTGATGCGCCGGGTTGCGGCGTTCTGCGGCATCGACTACGTGCCGGGCATGCGCGACCCGCGCAGCAGCACGCGGGCGGTGGCCACGGCGAGCGCGGTGCAGGTCCGCGAGGGCGTGGTCCGCCGGGAGACGCCGAAGTGGGCGCCCTACGCCCGCCAGCTCCAGCCCTTGGCCGATGCGCTGCGGGCCGGCGGCATCGCGCTACCGGGCATTTAAACCCCCGGGGGCGTGCCGGCATCACAGGGACTATGCTGCTGCAAGCCATGCCCCTGACGCCTGATGCGATCGAGGCCCCGTCCGCGGAGGCCTGCGAGGATGCCGCGCTGGTGCGCCGTGCCGCCGCCGCCGACATCGCCGCGTTCGAGCAGCTCTACCGGCGCCACCACGCGCGGATGCACGGGGTGATCGCCCGCCTGGTCGGGCAGGCAGGCGCACGTGCCGAGGACCTCGTGCAGGAAGCCTTCGTACGGGCCTGGCAGGCGCTGCCGGCGTTCCGCTTCGAGAGCGCGGTCTCGACCTGGCTGCACCGGCTTGCGGTCAACACCGCGCTGATGGAGCTGCGGTCGCGCCGCGGGCGCCCGGGCATGGACGACGACGAGGATGCGCTGGACTCGTTGCCCACCGCCGACACCGCGGGCAACGCGATGCTCGGGCGCGACCTGGAGCGTGCGGTCGCGAGCTTGCCGCCCCGCGCCCGGGCGGTGCTGGTCCTGCACGACGTGGAAGGCTGGAAGCACGAGGAGATCGCGGCCGAACTGGGCATGGCCGTCGGCAGCTCCAAGGCGCAATTGCACCGCGCGCGGCACCTGCTGCGCGAGCGGATCGGAGGTTGGGCATGAACGAACGCACCCCCATCGGCGAGGCCGAGCTGCGCCTCGCGCTGCGCGGCCTGCGCCGCGACATCGAACCGGCGCGCGACCTGTGGCCGGACATCGCGGCCCGGATCGGGGCGCTGCCGCGCCAGGGCGCGTCGCGTCGTCGGCATCCGTGGCTGCTGTCGCTGGCAACCGCGGCTTCGCTGGCCGCTGCGCTGGGCCTGGCCTGGCAGCTGCGCGCGCCGCCCGCCACCGCGCCTGCGATGCCGGCCGTGGCGTCGGCACCGAGCCTGGTGGAACGCGAGGCCGACTCGCTCACCGTGCAATACCAGGCCGCCTTGCGCGAGCTCGACGCGCATCCGGTCCCCGCCAACTGGCAGCCCGGCATCGAGGCGCTGGACCGCAGCGCTGCCGAGATCCGCGAAGCCCTGCGCGCGCAACCCGACTCGCGCCTGTTGCTGGAGCGGCTGCGCGCCACCTATACCCGCCGGCTCGCGCTCGCGCGCCGCGCGCTTTACGCCTGAAGGAGCTGCACATGCACACCCTGCTCAAGTTGCCCGTCGCCATCGCGCTGGCCTGCTCGGCCCTCGCGCCGGCGTGGGCCGCCACCCCGATCGACCAGGTGCGCCCGCTCGATCCGCGCGGCCGGGTCGAGATCGACAACCTCAAGGGCCGCGTCGAGGTTCGCGCCTGGGACCGCCAGGAAGTGCGGGTCACCGGCAGCCTCGGCGACGGCGTCGAGAAGCTCGTCATCGACGGCGATCGCGACGAACTGCGGATCGAGGTGAAGTACCCGAACCGCTCGCGCAACACCGAGCCGACGATGCTGGTCGTGCAGGTGCCGCTGCAGGCGGAACTGGAGATCGAGACGGTGTCGGCGGACATCGATGTGCACGGCGTGGCCCCGCGCGAGCTGTCGCTGCAATCGGTGAGCGGCGACATCGTGGCCAATGGCGCGCCGCGCCGCGCGTCGGTGGAATCGGTCAGCGGCGACGTCAACCTGACGTTCAACAGCAGCGAGGTCGAGGCGAGCACGGTGAGCGGCGACCTCGTCGTCGCCGGCCGGCTGACCGGCGAGGCCAGCGTCGAGACCGTCTCCGGCGACCTGCGCTTCGACAGCCGCGGCGAGCGCCTGCGCAAGTTCAGCGCCGGCAGCGTGTCGGGTAACATCGCCGCGCGGCTGGCCTTGGCGGAGGCCGGCGAGATCCGGATGGAAAGCGTGAGCGGCGACCTGGGCCTGGACCTGCCGAAGGACCTGTCGGCCGAAGTCAGCGGCGAGAGCTTCAGCGGCGACCTGTCGGCGCCGGGTGCGAAGATCCAGCGCGAGGACTTCGGCCCCGGTTCGAGCTTCCATCAGCGCTATGGCGACGGCAAGGGCGAAATCCGCCTCGAGACCTTCTCCGGCGACGCCCGCCTGCGATTGTTGTGAGGCACGCGCCAATAGACAAAAGGCCGCATCCAGGATGCGGCCTTTTCGCTTGCGGCGAATGGAGGGCTTACAGGTCCTGCTGGTAGCGCACGTAGGGCACGGTGCCCTCGGCGTCCTTCCCGATGGTGGTGGAGAACGGGTTGCGGCCGCTGGTGATCACGTTGTCGGCGCCGACGGTGAGCTCGCCGCTCCACGGCGTGCGCCAGGTCAGGCCGAGGCCGAGGCCCTTGAACACTTCGCTCTCGCCGGGAACGTTGACGACCCGGCCGACGATGTTCGCGCCGAATGCGCCGAAGCCACCGCCCACGCTCAGGCTGCGGGTATTCCATTCGTCCGCGAGCCGCGGCACGTCGGTGGCGGGGACGAGGCGCGCGCGCGCCACTGTGCCGCCCACGCTGACGAAGCCTTCGCGGCCGATGCTCTTTTCCGCGAACAGCGAGAAATCGTTGGTGTCGACCTTGGCCGCGGACTGGTTCGGCGACAGCCAGGCCGGCATCGTCGTGCGACCGCTACCGACCGCGACGCCGACCTTGCCGCCGTTGCGGCTGAGCGATGCCGCGGCGGTGCCGTGGCGGCTGGCGTTCGCGCCGGCGCCGGACTTGTTGTCGCCATCGAGCGCGGCCAGCACGCAATTGCTGGCGAGCTGACCGATCGCGCTGGAGATGCCGTTGCGGCGGTCGCACAGCAGGGCCAGCGAGTCGCCGCCTTGCAGGCCGTAGGTAGCCTCGAGCGTGGTGCTGCCGAAGCGCCAGCGTGCGCCGGCGCCGGTACCGGTGGTCGCCGGTTCGAGCAGCAGTACCGCTTCCAGCTTGCCGCTTTCCTTGTTCAGCACCGGCACCACCGTGGCATCGCGTTTGGCGGCCTTGGCCTGCGCGTGCGCGCCACCGCTGGCGAAGGCCAGGGCGAGCAGGGCAGCGGCAAGGGGCGCGTAACGGAGCGACATGCGGGTGGATGGACAGGCCAGCGGCGGCGAAGTTCCGGAGATTCGGACCCGTAGATTAGCGGGTTTATGATTCCTTAACAATGCCGATCCGGTCACCGAACCGGCATCGGGGTGGGGTCATTGCAGCCCGGCGGCGGCCGGCATCTCGCGGGCGGCGTCGTGGAACAGCTCGGCGATGGCGGCAGCATCGAAGCGGTATTGCTGGCCGCAGAACTCGCAGCGGACCTGTGCCTCGCCGCCGCCTGCCTCGACCGCGGCATCGGCTTCCACGCGGCCCAGCGAGACCAGCATCGCCGCGACCCGGTCGCGCGAACAGGAGCAGGCGAAGCGCAGCGGCTTGTCGCCCAGCCATGCAGGGGATTCCTCGTGGAACAGGCGGTGCACGACGTCGGCAGCCGACAGCCCCAGCAGTTCCGGCTCGCGCAGGGTGTCGAACAGGATACCGACGCGGTTCCAGCCGTCGTCGTCGCCGGCGTCGCCCGGGAGCTTCTGCAGCATCAGGCCGGCCGCCCGCTGGCCGTCGCAGGCCAGCAGCAGGCGGGTCGGCAGTTGCTCGGACTGGCGGAAATAGGCCTCGAAGGCCTCGGCGAGGGAACCCGCGTCCAGCCCGACGAGGCCCTGGTAGCGCAGCGGATCCTGGCTGCCGCGGGCGGGGTTCTCGATCGTGATCGCCAGCACCGCGTCGGCGCCGAGCGCGGTGAGGTCGCGGGTGGGCGCGGGTTGCGCTTCGTCCAGCTGGGCGATCCCGCGCAGCGTGCCGGCGGCGGTGCATTCGGCGAACAGCGTCCGCAGCGCGCCGGCGCTGCGCAACTGCACCGACAGGCGACCCTCGACCTTGGCGTGCGCGGTGAACAGCGCGGCGGCGGCGGCGGCCTCGCCCAGCAGTTCGTCCACGGCCGGCGGGTTGTCGGCATGGGCGGTAAGGTCGCGCCAGGCCTGGTCCAGGCTGACCACGACGCCGCGGACACCGGCATCGGGGAGGAGGAAGCGCGACAGCTGGTCGGGGGCGTGCGGCATAGGGGAGGTCATGGCGATACCGGAGGAGGCCCGCGCTGCGGATAATGCGCGGGCAGGCAAGGGGAGCGGGGAATGATGGTCGAAATGGGGATGCGCGGCGGCGCATGCAAGGCCGCGCGGTGGGGCCGATGAGCCGTGTCCGCCGCCTGCGCTGGCGGGGTTGGTGGTGGAAGTTGCCGCTGCTGGCGATGGGATTGAGCGTGGGGCAGGTCCTGACGCTGCGCTTCGTCGACCCGCCGTTTTCCTCCTTCATGGCGATCCGGCAGCTGGAAGCGATCGCGGCCGGCGACCTGGGATACCGCATGGCGCACGACTGGCGCGACCTGCGCGACATCTCGCCGCAGCTGGCGCTGGCGGTGGTGGCCGCCGAAGACCAGAACTTCGCCCGCCACCACGGTTTCGACTTCGACGCGATCGAGCGTGCGCAGGCGCACAACGAGAAGATGGAGGCGCGTGCGCGCAAGCGCGGAACCGAGGTGAAGCGGTTGCGCGGGGCGAGCACGATCACCCAGCAGGTCGCCAAGAACGTGTTCCTGTGGCAGGGACGCGGGCCGGCGCGCTGGCTGCGCAAGGGCGTGGAGGTCTGGTACACCGCCTTGATCGAGGCGCTGTGGCCGAAGCGTCGGATCCTGGAGGTCTACCTCAACGTCGCCGAGTTCGATGACGGTGTCTACGGCGCGCAGGCCGCCGCGCGGCGCCATTTCCGCAAGGACGCCGCCCGCCTGACCGCCGCCGAGGCCGCCCGCCTCGCCGCGGTCCTGCCCAGCCCGCGCCGCTACGATGCCGGTCGCCCCGGGCCCTATGTGCAGCGGCGTGCGAACCAGATCCAGCGGCAGATGCGGCAGATGGGCGGCACCGGCTGGCTGCGCACGCTGGACTGAGCTGCCTGCTGCGCCGGCCCCTCGCACCGGCGTATGCTTCGGCGAGGCCCACGAAGGCAGGAGCGAGGCATGCGCACCGTACGCCAGTTGCTGGAAGCCAAGCCAGCGCAACTCCATGCGATCGCACCGGCGGCGCCGGTGATCGAGGCGATCCGCGCGATGGCCGAGCACGGCATCGGCGCGTTGCTGGTGATGGACGGGCCGCGGCTCGCCGGCATCGTGTCGGAGCGCGACTACGCCCGCAAGGTCATCCTGCAGGGGCGCTCATCGCGCGATACACCGGTCGCCGACATCATGACCGTGCGCGTGGTGAGCGTGTCCCCGGCCGACACCGCGGACCGCTGCATGCAGGTGATGACCGAACACCGCATCCGCCACCTGCCGGTGCTGGAAGGTGATGCAGTGGTCGGCGTGCTGTCGATCGGCGACCTGGTCAAGGCGGTGATCGAGCAACAGCGGCAGGAACTCGACCACCTGCAGCGCTACATCGCCTCCTGAGCGAGGCCGCGGCCGGCCCTGGCCGGCCCCTCAGATCGCGACGGCCTGCGCGTGCTCGCGGGTGGCCATGAACTCCACCGAGGGTGCGCGTTCCTGCGCCAGCTGCAGGTTGACCCGGCTCGGCGCGAGGTAGACCAGGTGGCCGGCGGCATCGACCGCCAGGTTCAGCGCGTTCTTCTCGCGGAACTCCTCCAGCTTCTTCGCATCGCCGCACTTGATCCAGCGCGCGGTCGCCACCTGCACCGGCTCGAAGCTCGCCTCCACGCCGTACTCGTCCTTCAGCCGGTAGGCGACGACGTCGAACTGCAGCATGCCCACCGCGCCCAGGACCAGGTCGTTGGACATCATCGGCCGGAAGAACTGGGTCGCGCCTTCCTCGCTGAGCTGGGCCAGGCCCTTCTGCAGCTGCTTGAGCTTGAGCGGATCGCGCAGGCGCGCGCGGCGGAACAGTTCCGGCGCGAAGTTGGGGATGCCGGTGAACGCCAGTGGCTCGCCTTCGGTGAAGGTGTCGCCGATCGAGATCGTCCCGTGGTTGTGGATGCCGATCACGTCGCCCGGGAACGCGGCCTCGGCGATCTCGCGGTCGCTGGCCATGAAGGTCAGCGCGTTCGCCAGCTTGACCTCCTTGCCGGTGCGCGGGTGGTAGGCCTTCATCCCGGCCTCGAACTTGCCCGAGCAGACGCGCATGAAGGCGACGCGGTCGCGATGCATCGGGTCCATGTTGGCCTGGATCTTGAACACGAAGCCGGTGAGCTTCGGTTCCGCGGCTTCGACCAGTCGGGTCGTGGTCGCGCGCGCCTGCGGCGAGGGCGCGTGCTCGACGAAGAAGTCCAGCAGCGGCTGCACGCCGAAGTTGTTGACGCCCGAGCCGAAGAACACCGGCGACTGCATGCCCTCGAGGTAGGCCTCGCGGTCGAACGGGTGGCTGGCGCCCTGCACCAGCTCGAGCTGGTCGCGCAGCTCGGCGAGCATGTCCGCGCCGATCGCCGCGGCCACGCCCGGGTCGTCGATCGACGGGAAGATGGTCGAGTCCTGGCGGGTGAAGTTGCGGCCCGGCTCGTACAGGTGCACTTCGCCAGTGACGAGGTGGACGACGCCCTTGAGCCTCTGGCCCATGCCGATCGGCCAGGTTACCGGTGCGCACTGGATGCCGAGCACCGACTCGATCTCGTCCAGCAGTTCGATCGGGTCCTTGCCCTCGCGGTCCAGCTTGTTCACGAAGGTCATGATCGGGGTGTCGCGCAGGCGGCACACCTCCATCAGCTTGATGGTGCGTTCCTCGACGCCCTTGGCGACGTCGATCACCATCAGCGCACTGTCCACCGCGGTGAGCACCCGGTAGGTGTCCTCGCCGAAGTCGGCGTGGCCGGGGGTGTCCAGCAGGTTGACCACGCGGCCTTCGTACGGGAACTGCATCACCGACGAGGTGACCGAGATCCCGCGTTCCTTCTCCAGCGCCATCCAGTCCGAGGTCGCGTGTCGGGCAGCCTTGCGACCCTTGACCGAGCCGGCCATCTGGATCGCGCCCCCGAACAGCAGCAGCTTCTCGGTGAGGGTGGTCTTGCCCGCGTCGGGGTGGGAAATGATGGCGAAGGTGCGGCGGCGCGCGGCTTCGGAAGCGACGTCTGACATTGCGGAATTATACCGGTGCCGGCAGCATGGCCCCATCGTGCAGGGGGAGCTGCTGGTGCAGGACAACGACGCCACCCAGGCGCTGGACGAACAGGCGCAGGCCGCCGCCAGCCTGCCCGAGGCCATCGGGCCGTACCGCATCCTCGGCCTGCTGGGCGAGGGCGGCATGGGCCGGGTCTACCTGGCCCGCGAATCGCATCCACCGCGCGACGTGGCGCTCAAGGTGGTCCGCGGCGTATCGCGCGGGGCGCTGGAGCGCTTCCATCGCGAGGTCGAGATCCTCGGCCAGCTCGAGCATCCCGGGATCGTGCGGCTGTACGCCGCCGGCGAGGACCTGGTGGGCGGGCTGCCGTCGCCGTGGTTCGCGCTGGAGCTGGTCCGCGGCCCCGACCTGCGCGAGCACCTGGCCAAGGCCAAGCCCGACCTGCGCACGCGCATCGGCCTGCTGGCGCAGCTGGCGCGCGCGGCGGAGTTCGCCCACCAGCGCGGCATCGTCCACCGCGACCTGAAGCCGTCCAACGTGTTGGTCGACGAGCGCGGCCAGCCGAAGATCCTGGACTTCGGGATCGCCCGCCTGCAGGGCGACGCCGCCGCCGACATGACCCAGGCCGGGCAGGTCATGGGCACCCTGCCGTACATGAGCCCGGAGCAGTTGTCCGGGCAGGCGCGCGATGCCGACGCGCGCAGCGACGTCTATGCGCTGGGCGCGATGGGCTACGAAATGCTGTCCGGCCGCCTGCCGCATCCGCGGCTCAGCACGTCGACCCTGTTCGAGGCGCTGGACATCATCCGCCGCGAGGACCCGGAACCGCTGGAGCGGCTCAACCGCGCGGCGCGCGGCGACCTCAACCTGGTGGTGATGAAGGCGCTGGCCTCCGAGCCCGCGCAGCGCTACGCGAGCGCCGCTGCCTTCGCCGACGACCTCGAGGCCGTGCTCGGCTCGCGCCCGGTGCAGGCGCGTGCGCCCACCGCGGCCTACCGCGCCACCCGTTTCGTGCGCCGGCATCGCGCGCTCAGCGCCGCCGCCGCCATCGTGTTCCTGGCCCTGTCGACCGCGACCGTGGTCAGCACCCTCGCCGCGCAGCGGGCGCGCGCCGCCTTGGCCGAGGCCGAAGCCCGCGCCAACGAACTGGCCGCGGTCAACGGCTTCGTCGAGACCATGTTGACCGAGGCGGACCCGGAGCAGGCCCAGGGCAGGGACCTGCGGGTCCGGGACATCCTCGACGTCGCGTCGGCCGAATTGAAGAGTGCGAACTTGTCGCCTGGCGCGACGGCGCGCCTGCATCAGGTGCTGGGTGTCACGTGGCTGGGGCTCGGCGATGGGGCGCGCTCGCGCGCAGCCTTCGAAGATGCCCTCCGTGTCGAGACGTCTCCATCGATGCTGCGCGACGAGTTGTTGTTGGGTCGCGCGCGCAGTGCCATCGCCGCTGGCGATTACGAGGCCGGCGAGAAGGAATTGGCCGGACTGCGGTCCCGACATGCGCAACTGACGCCTTCCTTGCGCATCGCAATGGAGGAGTCGGCCGCCGAACTGTTGCGTGAGACGGGCAAGCAGAAGGAGGCGATCGTCGCCTTGCGTGCGCTGTTGCCGGAGGCGCGCAAGGCGCTTGGTGTCGATGCGCAGCGCACCCTTGGCCTGCAATTGCAGCTGGCATCCGCATTGCAGCTCGATGGCGACTACGAGGCGGCACTCGCGGAGAGCCGCGACGCGGTCGCACGCCATGCGAGGGTGTTCGGCGAGCGCCACCCGCAGACGCTGTATGCGTGGAACCAGCTCGGCGTGGTCGAGAACAAGATCGGCAATGCCGAAGCCGCGGAAGCGGCGTTCAGGCATGCCGCAGACGGCAGGCTCGCGGTGCTGGGCGACAAGCACCCGGCGACCGTGATCAGCCAGTTCAACCTGGGCTCGTTCCTGATCGAGCACAAGCAGCCGGATGAGGGCGTGCCGCTGGTACGGCAAGCGAGCGCATGGCTGGATGCCAACAGGCCCGATGGCGACGCCAAGGCGCTGGTCGCGCGCAGCGTCCTGGCCTACGGCCTGGAGGACCAGGGCGATCTCGATGGTGCAGAGCGACTTCTGCGCGCGCTACTCCAGGCCCAGGAGCGCCTGGGTGGTCCGGGTGCGCCAGACACGTTCGCGCCGCGCAACAACCTCGGGATGCTCTTGATGAAACGCGGGCGGCTCGACGAAGCCCTGCGCGAATTCGAGGCGCTGGATGCGCAAGTGCGTGCGCGGTTGGGTGCGGATCATCCCTTCGCGGCGATCTTCGCCAGCAACCGTGGCGAGTGCCTGGGCAAACTTGGTCGCTTCGAAGAGGCGCGCCATGTGCTGGAGGAGAGCCTGGCGCGCTTGCAGGCGAAATTCGGGAGTACCCATGAGCGTACGTTGAAAGCGGCGAAAAACTTGGAGTTCGTTTATCGAAACCTTAGTATGGACGCGGAGTTGCTTTCACTGAAGGTTGATTATCGAATCTAATCAGCTTTTCTTAGCGGCTCCTGGTCTCTTCGTTTCTAATCCATATGCGTAAACCTGAGGGCATAATTCGTGAAGAAGCTTTTCCTCGCAGTGCTTATTGCGTGCGTCGCATCTCCTGCAGTTGCGCACGCGCACGCCTCTACCCCGGTGGATTTCTCGTTTGATATTTTCGAATGGATTTCGTCAATTTTTGAAAGTCAGCAGCACGACGAGGAGAGTCAAGTCGTGAAGTCGGACGGGACGATTTATGATTCTGCTGTGAAATCGGACGGGACCGTCTATGACGCCGTCGTCAAGTCGGATGGTATTGTTTACGATTGATTGAGCGTTAGTTAATCCTCAGCGGGCCGGAACTGCAATCGCTCTTCTTGCTTGCAGTTGCGGCCCGCGCATCATGAGCTTACGTAACAGGTTTGGCACATGCGGGCTGATGCGCTGCCGACATTGGTCTTTTTGTTGACGCTTGCCGTCATATTCGCAATTGTCGGTTCATTCAGACGCCGCGCCGCCGTGCAGGCGCTGGCCGCCTGCGAGGCGCGGTTGCGGGTGGTCGAGGCGGAATCGCGCGACCAGGCCGTGCGCCAGGAGCGCGAGCGCATCTACGCGGACCTGCACGACGACCTCGGCGCGAAGCTGCTCGGGTTGGTGTACCAGGCCGAATCGCCGGTGCAGGCCGACCTCGCGCGGGCGATCCTGCAGGACCTGCGCGACGTGGTCACCCGCTCGCGCGGCACGCCGGGCACCTTGGGCGACGTCCTCGCCGACATCCGCAGCGAAGCCTCGCAACGCCTGTCAGCGGTCGGCATCGGCCTGGCCTGGGACGCGGACGACGCCTTGCCGGATCCGGTGCTGGACAGCGCGCGCGCCCTGCACCTGCATCGCATCGTGCGCGAGTCGCTGAGCAACACCATCCGCCATGCACAGGCCCGGCAGGTGCGGGTGCGGGTGCGCGCCGCGCGCGGCGAGCTGCTGCTGGAACTCACCGACGACGGCAGCGGCGTCGCCGGCCACGCGCGGGCGGGTGCGGGCATGCGCGGCATGCAGCACCGCGCCGATGCGCTCGATGGGCAGATCGATTGGGTGGCCGGCACCGCCGGCGGCGCCAAGGTCCTGCTGCGGGTGCCGTTGGAGGACGCGCCGTGAGCGACGCGGCCGTGGCCTTCGCCAGCGCGCTGGTGGTCGACGACCTGCCGGGCGCGCGCGCCTGGCTGGCGGCCGCGGTGGAAGCGGCATTCCCGGGAATCGCCGTCACGCTGGCGGGCAGCGTGGCCGAGGGACTGGCGCGGATCGATCCGCCGCCGGCGCTCGCGCTGGTCGACCTGGGCTTGCCGGACGGCAGCGGCATCCAGCTGATCGAGGCCTTGCAGCAACGCGGCGCTGGCACGTTCTGCATCGTGGCCACCGTGTTCGACGATGACGCCCACCTGTTCCCGGCGCTGCGCGCGGGTGCGCAGGGCTACGTGTTGAAGGACCGGGATCGCGATGCGCTCGCCGCCATGCTGCGCGGGATCGTCGATGGGCAGCCACCGCTGTCTGCCTCGATCGCGCGGCGCTTGCTGCGGCATTTCCAGCCCGCGGTCGATGCCGGCGAGGCGCAGGTGCCGCTGACCCCGCGCGAGACCGAAGTGCTGCGGCTGACCGCCAAGGGCCTGACCGTGGGCGAGGTGGCCACGGTGCTGGCGTTGTCGCGCCACACGGTATCCGGCTACCTCAAGGATATCTATCGCAAGCTCAGCGTGGGAACGCGTGCGGAAGCCACGCTCGAAGCCGCGCGGCGCGGGCTGGTCGCGCCCTAGGAACCGTGCCTGGTCCACGGTCCCCGGGCGCGCCAGTGCCCTTCCGGGCCCGATGCCGACATCCCGCATCCTTGAGAGACGCTGCATCGTGTCGCAGCAGCGTGCGCACCGCGACCCCGCGATCAGGGGGGCAGGACCCCCGGCATGCGGAACGGCACCGAGACCAGGCGCAGGCCGCGATTCACCTGCACCACGAAATGCAGGTGCGGGCCGCTGCTGTAGCCCGTGTTGCCGGACACCGCGATCTGCTCGCCTGCGAGCACCTGCTGGCCGGGGCGCACCCGCGCGCCGTCGGGGGCGAGATGGGCGTACAACGCCATCGTCCCATCGTCGTGCAGGATGCGCACGAGGTTGGCGCGATCGAGCAAACGGGCGCGGTCCAGCCCCGATCCGCGGAACCCCGCCTCGACCTGCATCACGGTTCCCCCGCGTGCGGCCAGCACGGGCGTGCCGGGGTCTGCGGCGAAATCGAGCGCGTGGCGGTTCTCGTCGTCGTCATGGCTCGCGGAGCCTCCCCACCCTTGCTCGATCCGCAAGGAATCGGGCGGCACCGGCGGCAGGTAGGCCACGTCGCGTGGGCGGGCGCCGGGGTGGCCGGGCACGCCACGCAGGCTGAGGTGCAGTGCCCCGATCCCGATCGCGGGCACCTGCAACCGCGCGACCAGCGCACTGTCGCCCGCGCCGACGGTGGCACGGGCCGGCAGCGGCGGGTCGCTACGCGCATCGCGGCCGGTGTTGCCGGTCAGCAGCACTTCGATCGGTCCCGCGAGGCGATTGTCAGCCCACGCCAGGTACTCGCCATCGCCGGCCTCGATCCGCAGCGAGGCGAGGGTCGCCGTTGCCGCTGCCGGTTCCGATCCCGTGCTTGCGGGCGAGGCCCCGAGCGATGCGGCAAGCAGCAGGAGCCAGGCGCGGCGCATCGCGTCCCCGCTCAGCCTGCGGCCGTCCCGCGCCCATGCCCGCGCGTGCCGAGGCGGCGGATCGCGCGTCGCGCAGGGGCTTCCACCAGCCGGAAGCTGAGGGCGGCGGCTGCGATCGTGAGCGCGAGGAAAAGCAGCAGGCCAAGCTCCCCGCGGGCCATGCCGAACTTGCCGAGCGCCAGCAGGATCGGGAAGTGCAGCAGGTAGAGCGAATACGAAATCTTGCCGAGGTAGTCGCCGACGCGGCTCTCCAGCAGGCGGTTGCCCGCGGGGGCCATGAACACCACGCAGAAGAAGGCCAGCGCCATCACCAGCAGGACCAGCGGGTTGAACCACATCACGTAGGTCCAGCCAGTCAGGCGCTCGAGGATGGCCGGGTACAGCAGCAGGACGAGGCCGAGGCCTGCGGCGGCATAGGGGGGGTGCTGCCAGCGCGCGGGCGGACGCCAGCGCAGGTAGAGCAGGCCAAGCAGCATGCCGGCGACGAAATAGGGCAGGCCGCGCAGGAGTGGCAGGTCGATCGGGAACCCGTTGATGGGCTGCTTGGGCCCCAGCGGCCAGTGTCCGCTCGCGAAGATGCCGAGCACCACAGCGCAAAAGAGCGGCAGGGCGAGCGGAAGCCGGGGACGCAGCCACCAGAGCAGGGCGAAGATCGCGTAGAAATGGATCTCGGCGGGAATGGTCCACAGCACCTGCACGCCGAACAGGAAGAGCAGGTGCGAGGCGACGGCCTTCCAGTCCGGGATCGCGTAGACCGAGGCCTGCAACCAGGCGACCGGCAGCTTGCCCAGCAGGTACGAAGCCAGCACCACCACCACGAACAGCGGCAGCACCCGCGCCGCGCGCGCCCATGCGTAGGTCGCCATCGCATCGCGCGTGGGGTGGCGATCCATGTACAGGATCGTCATCAGGAACGCGCTGAGCAGGAAGAACAGCATCACGCCCAGTTGCGGTGCCCGGGTGCCGAGGACGGCATCCCACAACTGCGCGCGGTTGCTGTAGTGCCCCACCAGTACGATCAGCGCGGCGAGCGCGCGCAAGGAGTTCAGGCGGCGGATTTCCAAGTGGACGGGCCAGGCAATTGCGGAAGCCGGGGAGTATTGCCCAACAACCCCGACATGACGATTCGGAATATGAATCGCTTCATCCGGATAAAGCGATTGACACATGGGTCGGGCGCGTCCAGACTGCGCCCATCCATCAAGACCGGCTGAGGGACAGGCCCAAGGACGCCGGGGCAACCTGATGGGGCGCGCTGCGCAGGCAGCCGCCCGGTCGCGGTGCCAAATCCTGCGGGGACCTGCGCGTTCCCGGAAGATGGGTGCGATGCCGCGACAGCGGCGCGCGCTGCCGGCGACGCCGGCCTTCCGGACCCCCGCGATGCCGATGGAGCCCTTCCATCGGAGCCGTGCCGTGAGCCTCGCCGAACGCAACGCCCCCAAGCGCGCCACCCCTCCCCCGGCCGGGACCTTGCGGCCGGACGCGGCCACGGCCGGCCCCGATGCCTGCACCAACGATCGCGCGCAGGTGCTGCGCGGCAGCGTCGACGCCGTCCTCGCCACGCGCCACGCCGGGACGCGCAAGCTGCGCCTCGCCTACGAGCTGGTCGGTCCGGCCGCTGCCCCGGTGGTCTTCCTCGCCGGCGGCATTTCCGCGCACCGCCATGCCGCGGCGAATGCGGTGGATGCCGCGCCGGGCTGGGCGCAGGGCCTGCTCGATGCCGGCCGCGTGCTGGCGCCCGGCCAACGCCGCGTGCTGTGCTTCGACTACCTCGGCGCCGATGGCAGCCTGGATGCGCCCATCGATACCGCCGACCAGGCCGACGCGATCGCGTTGCTGCTGGAGTCGCTGGGGATCGAGGCGCTGGAGGCCTTCGTCGGCTATTCCTACGGCGCGCTGGTCGGCCTGCAGCTGGCGATCCGCCATTCGGCGCGGCTGCGCAAGCTGGTCGCGGTAAGCGGCGCGCACCGGCCGCATCCCTACGCCTCGGCGTGGCGCGCGCTGCAGCGCAAGGCGGTCGCGCTGGGCCAGCTGCAATGCGCCGACGACCAGGGGCTGTCGCTGGCACGGCAGTTCGCGATGCTCAGTTACCGCACGCCGGAGGAATTCGGCGAGCGTTTCGACGCGCCGCCGGTGCTGGAGAACGGGCATGTGCGCGTCGCCGCCGAGGATTACCTCGAAGCCGCGGGCGCGAAGTTCGTCTCGCGCATCGCCGCGACCGGCTGGCTGCGCTTGTCGGAGTCGATCGACCTGCATGCCATCGATCCGGCGGCGGTCCGCGTGCCCACCCTGGTCGTCGCAGTGGAGGGCGATCGCCTAGTGCCGTTGTCCGACGCGGTGGCGCTGGTCGAGGGCCTGGGCCCGGGCAGCCGCCTGCGGGTGTTGCGCTCGCCCTACGGGCACGACGCCTTCCTCAAGGAAACCGCGCGCATCGATGCCGTGCTGCGGGCCGAACTGGATCCACGACCGCGGCCGCAGGCCGATGCCGCCCCCTACAGCGACCGCACCGGAGCTTCCGTATGAGCCACGCCCCGCATACCGCCAGCGCCACCGCGTGTCGTCGCGCCACCCGCGCGGTGCGCGCCGGCATCGACCGCGATCCCGCCTACGGCGCGGTGACCCCGCCGCTGGTCCTCTCGAGCAATTTCAGCTTCGCCGGCTTCGCCGAGAAGCGCACCTACGACTACACCCGCAGCGGCAACCCGACCCGCGACCTGCTGGGCGAAGCGCTGGCCGAACTGGAGGGTGGCGCCGGCGGCGTGGTCACCGCCACCGGGATGGCCGCGATCACCCTCGTCCTCAACACCCTGCTGCGGCCGGGGGACGTGCTGGTGGTCCCCCACGACTGCTACGGCGGCAGCTGGCGCCTGTTCAACGCGCTGGCGAACAAGGGCGCCTTCACGCTGGCCACCTGCGACCTCACCGACCCGCGCGCGCTGGCGCAGGCGCTGGAACGCGGTCCCTCGCTGGTGTGGATCGAGACGCCGTCCAACCCGCTGCTGCGCATCACCGACCTGCGCTTCGTGATCGAGGCCGCGCACAAGGCCGGTGCGCGCGCGGTGGTCGACAACACCTTCCTGTCGCCGGCGCTGCAGCGGCCGATCGCCGACTTCGACGCCGACGTCGTGGTGCACTCGACCACCAAGTACATCAACGGCCACAGCGACGTGGTCGGCGGCGCGGTGGTGGCGCGCGACGCCGCTTTGCACGAGCAGTTCGCCTGGTGGGCGAACTGCCTGGGCATCACCGGCTCGCCGTTCGACAGCTTCCTGACCCTGCGCGGCCTGCGCACCCTGGACGCCCGCCTGCGCGTGCACCAGGAGAACACCGCGGCGCTGGTCGAGTTGCTCGAGGGTCATCCGGCGGTGCGCGCCCTGCATTACCCCGGCCTGCCCGCGCATCCCGGCCATGCGCTGGCGGCGCGGCAACAACATGGTTTCGGCGCGATGCTGAGCGTGGAGCTGGAAGGTGGCGAGGCCGCGGTGCGCGCGTTCCTCGACGGGCTGGAGGCCTTCACCCTGGCCGAATCGCTCGGCGGCGTGGAGAGCCTGGTCGCGCACCCGGCGACGATGACCCACGCGGCGATGGCCCCCGAGGCGCGCGCGGCGGCGGGCATCACCGACGGCCTGCTGCGCCTGTCGGTGGGCATCGAACACGTGGACGACCTGCTGGCCGACCTCGCGGCCGCGTTGGCGCGCGCGGCCGCGGTGGGCGCGGCAGGCAAACGCCAGGCGCTGCCGTGAGCGCGCGGGTCGCGCCCTTGCGCGCGGCGACGGGTGCAAGGGTCGCCTTGCTCGGCACCGGCACCGTCGGCAGCGCGGCCTGGGCGCGACTGGCGGCCTGGTCGGGCACGCCGTTCGGCGATCGCCTGCGACTGGTGTATGCCGCCAATTCCCGGCACGCCCTGCACGACCCCGCGGGCATCCCGGTCGAGGTCGGCGCGCTGCTCGGGCAAAGCCAGCCGGTGGCGGCCTCGCTGGACGCGGTCGCTGACGCGCTCGACGGCGGCGGTTGCCGCATCGTGCTGGATGCGAGCGCGTCCGAGGCGGTCGCCGAGCGCCACGCGGACTGGCTGGCGCACGGCATCCACGTGGTGACCGCCTGCAAGCTGGGGCAGGGCGGTCCGCTCGCGCGCTGGGCGTCGATCCAGGCGGCGCGTCGGCACGGGGCGGCCCGCTATGGCGACAGCGCCACGGTGGGCGCAGGCCTGCCGATCCTGCGCAGCTTGCGCGAACTGCAGGCGGGCGGCGACCGCATCCATGCCGTCGCTGGCGTGCTGTCGGGCTCGCTGGCCTGGCTGTTCCACCATTACGACGGATTGCGGCCGTTCTCGAACTTCGTGCGCGCGGCCCGCGACGCCGGCTACACCGAGCCCGACCCGCGCGACGATCTCTCCGGCGAGGACGTGCGCCGCAAGTTGCTGATCCTCGCGCGCACCGCCGGACACGCCCTCGAGAGCGATGCGGTGCAGGTCGATTCGCTGGTGCCGCCGGCGCTGCGCGACGCACCGGTGGCCGCCTTCGACGACGCGTTGCCGGTGCTCGATGCGCCGATGCGCGAGCGTTTCGCGGCGGCCTACAAGGGAGGCGCCAAACTGCGCTTGGTGGCCCGGCTACAGGCGGGCGGCCGCGCGACGGTGGGACTGGAGGCACTGGCCGCGGACGATCCGCTGGCGATCAGCGGCGGCACCGACAACCGGGTCGCGATCTGGTCGGACCGTTACAGCGAGCGCCCGCTGGTAATCCAGGGGCCCGGCGCGGGCGCGCAGGTGACCGCGGCGGCGATGCTCGACGATGCCCTGGCGATCCAGGCGGAGGCGGCGCGCGCTCAGGCCTCGCCGGTGGCGTCCAGGCCGAAGAACGCATCGATCGGCCGGGGGCGTTGGAACACGTAGCCCTGCCCGAAGTCCACGCCGATCTGCCGCAGCAACTCGAGTTGCTCCGCGGTCTCCACCTGCTCCGCCACCGCCTGCTTGCCGAGCAGGTGCGCGATCTCGGTGATCGAGCGCACCACCGCCCCCGACATGCCGCCGTTCTCCAGGTCGCGCACGAAGCTGCCGTCGACCTTGAGGAAGTCGACGTCGAGGTCGCGCAGGTAACCGAAGGAGCAGAACCCGGTACCGAAGTCGTCGAGGGCGAAACGGCATCCGAGCGCACGCAGCCGGCCGATGAAACGGCGTGCGCGGGTCATGTCGCGGACCACGCTGGTCTCGGTGATCTCCAGGCAGAGTTGGTTCGGATGCAGCGGGCTGCGGCGCAGGCGCGCCGCGAGGTAGTCGCCGAAATCCTCGTCGACCAGGGTGGTGCCGCCGATGTTGATGCTGCAGAGTTCCACCGCCGACGCCTGGTCCGGATGGCGTTCCAGCCAGGTCAGGGTGGCATCCACCACGTGGCGGTCGAGGCGCGGGCCGATGCGGTAGCGCTCCGCGGCGGCGATCATCTCCGCCGGCGCGCGCAACTGGCCATCCCCGTCCAGCCAGCGCACCAGGATCTCGAAATGCCCGTGCGCGGGCCCCGCCTCGCGGAGGTCGACGATTGGCTGGCACCACAATTCGAAACGGCGCTGGTCCAGCGCCTCGCGCGCCGCGATCGCGGAGTGCATGGCGCGCGTGCGGTCGCGGATGTCGTCGGGGTTGGAGGTCGCGGCGAACAGGCGGTTGCCGCCCAATTCCTTCGCGGTGAAGCAGGCGGCGTCGGCCTGCGAGAGCAGTTCGTCAAAGGCGAGGTGCGGGGCCTGGCTGGTGGCGATGCCGATGCTGCCGGTGGTGCCGAGGTTCTGCCCCTGCCATGCGACGCGCAGCCCCTCGATCGCCGCGAGCACCCGGCGCGCACGCGTGCTCGCGGTGCGTTCGTCCATCGGCACCAGGACCGCGAATTCGTCGCCACCGGTGCGCGCCACCATCGCATCGTCGCCGAATTCCTCGCGGAACAGCGCGGCGATGCGCCGGATCATCTCGTCCCCCGCCACGTGGCTGGCGGAGTCGTTGACCAGCTTGAAGTGGTCGAGGTCCGCGTACAGCAGCGACAGCGGGCCATCGCCGCCGGCGAGCGCCAGGCGCGCCTGTTCCTCGAAGGTATCGCGGTTCAGCAGGTCGGTGAGGGTGTCGCGCGTCGCCCGCTGGTGCAGCGCGGCGCTTGCATGCGCGTGTTCCTGGCGCGACGCCAGCAGCAGGACGGGGATGATCGCGAACAACACCAGCATGCCCATCAGCAGCGCGCTGTCGTGGAGCGCGGATGGGCGTTCGAAGCCACCCAGCCCGAGCCCCATCATCAGTCCGACCGCGATGATCACCAGCGAGGTCGATACCAGCGTGACCAGTGGCGGGTAGCGCGTCGCCGACCACAGCAGGAGCGCCAGCGGCAGGCTGGCCACGCCCAGCGGGTAGCGCGTGCCCATCACCCCGACCGCGTAGACCAGCGCGAGCATCAGGACCAGTAGGGTCGCCCACAGCGCGATCTCGCGGTTGCCGGCGCGGGTGCGGTAGGGCGAGGGGCGATCCAGCCCGCCGCCAAGCAGGTACAACGCGAGGGGGGCCGTGCTGGCCAGGCCGAGCAGGTCGCCGAGCGCCCATTGCAGGGCGGCGCCCGCCGCCCCTTCGGGGCCGACCATGCCGGCATCCACCATGCCCACCACGCCGATCGTGGCGCTGGTCATGCTGAGCAGCAGCCCGCCGCGCAGCAGGAGGATCCCGTCCGCGGTGCGCAGGCGGATGCGGGTGGCGTGCCGGCGCACGTACCAACCCGCGAGCAGGGTCGCCAGCGTGTTGCTCGCGATCGAATAAGGCAGGAAGGCAGGCGGGACGGGGACGACCAGCAGGTGGAGCAGCAGGGTCGCGACCGGGATGGCAAGGACGTAACCCAAGCCGTGCCGCACGACGGCGGCAAAGCCGATGCCCGCGGCGGGCCAGAACAGGGTGACATCGGCGGGCGTGCGCAGGAAAAACACGGCGACCACCGCCCCGGCGAAGTACAGGCCGGTCAGCAGTGCCCCCCGTGTCACGCCCGCCAGTCCGGCTTGCATCCAACGAGTCTAGCCCCGGACCGGGCCGGTTGGGTAATGCCCGTTGGTCCTATCGGGCGGGGTCGCCGCGGAGGCGGGATTCAGCACTCGATGACGTTGACCGCCAGCCCGCCGCGGCTGGTTTCCTTGTACTTGTCCTGCATGTCGCGGCCGGTGTCGCGCATGGTCCGGATCACCTTGTCGAGGCTCACCTTGTGCTTGCCGTCGCCGCGCAGGGCCATGCGGCTGGCGTTGATCGCCTTGACCGCGCCCATCGCGTTGCGCTCGATGCACGGGATCTGCACCAGGCCGCCGATCGGGTCGCAGGTCAGGCCGAGGTTGTGCTCCATGCCGATCTCCGCGGCGTTCTCGACCTGGCCGGGCGTGCCGCCGAGCGCGGCGGTCAGGCCCGCGGCCGCCATCGAGCAGGCCACGCCGACCTCGCCCTGGCAGCCGACTTCGGCGCCGGAGATCGAGGCGTTCTCCTTGTAGAGGATGCCGACCGCGGCGGCGGTGAGCAGGAAATCGAACACGCCCTGTTCGCTGGCGCCGGGGCAGAAGCGGTCGTAGTAGTGCAGCACCGAGGGGATGATGCCGGCGGCGCCATTGGTCGGCGCGGTCACCACGCGGCCACCGGCGGCGTTTTCCTCGTTCACCGCGAGCGCGTACAGGTTGACCCAGTCGAGCACGGTCAGCGGGTCGCGCATCGCCGCCTCGGGCCGCGCCGACAACTCGGCATGCAGGGTCGGCGCGCGTCGCGACACGTGCAGGCCGCCGGGCAGGGTGCCGGTCTCGCGGATGCCGCGCGCCACGCAGGACTGCATCGCCAGCCACAGCTCGCGCAGGCCGTCGCGGATGTCGGATTCGCTGCGCCAGGCCTTCTCGTTCTCGAACATCAGCGCGGCGATCGACAGCCCGCTGCGTTCGCATTGCGCCAGCAGTTCCGCGCCGGTCTGGAAGGGCCATGCCAGCGGGGTCTCGTCGGCGACGATGCGGTCCTCGGCGGCCTCGTCGGCATTGACCACGAACCCGCCTCCGACCGAGTAGTAGTCGCGGCTGGCGATCTCGCTGCCGTCCGCCGCGTAGGCGATGAAGCGCATGCCGTTGGTGTGGAAGGGCAGCTTCTGCCGCTTGTTCATCACCAGGTCGCGCTTCTCGTCGAAGGCGATGGCATGCGCGCCGTGCAGGTGCAGGCGCTTCTCGCCGCGGATGCGGGCCAGCGCGGCGGGGATGAGGTCGGGGTCGATGTGGTTGGGCCAGTGGCCCTCCAGGCCCATCAGCACCGCCTTGTCGGTGCCGTGGCCGCGCCCGGTCAGGGCCAGCGAGCCGAACACCTCGGCGCGCACGCGCACGACGTCCTGCAGGCGCCCGGCTTCGGCCAGGTGGTGCTCGACGAAGCGCGCCGCCGCGCGCATCGGGCCGACCGTGTGCGAGGAACTCGGGCCAATGCCGATCTTGTAGAGGTCGAACGTGGAGACAGCCATGCGGCGCGGATCCAACGAAGTGGCCGGGTATTCTAGGCCGCTCCGGCGACGGCCACGGACGCGGGCGTATGGCGCTGCTGCTCTACCAACGGGACCACTGCCACCTCTGCGACCAGGCGCTCGCGGCCCTGGCCGCCGCGCGCGCGCCGGACTTCGAGAGCGTGTTCATCGACGACGACGCGGCGCTGGAAGCGCGCTACGGCCTGCGCGTGCCGGTGCTGCGCGATGCCGCCGGCGAGCGCGAGCTCGACTGGCCGTTCGACGCGGCGCGGGTGCGCGCGTTCCTCGCCGTGCGCTGAACGTCACTTCCCCGGCGCGAACACCACCCGGGTGCTGATCGCAATGGCATCCGGGAGCAGCGCGGTGTCCGCCCAGTCGCCGCCGCCCACGCCGAAGACCAGCCGCGACACCGTGGCCTTGCCGGCGAGCACCGGGCGCGCGCCCGGCGTCCAGGTGAATTCGAGGGTGACCGGCTTGCTCGTGCCGCGCAGCGACAGGCTGCCGTCGGCGGCATAGCGGTTGCCGCCGAGCGCGCGGAAGCGGGCGGCGGTGAAACGCGCCTGCGGGAACTTGGCGACGTCGAAGAACGACGCCCCGAGCAGCTCGCCGTCGTAGTCGGCATTGCCGGTGGTGGCGTCGGCCAGCGGGATGGCGACGTCGAGGCGGGCGGCGTCGAGCCGTGCCGGGTCGAACGCCAGGCGCGTGGTGAAGGCCGGGAAGCGGCCGGTGAACACCTCGCCCTGGTACTTGCCGGCGAAGGCCAGCGTCGAGCCGGGTTGCTGCACGTAGTCGGCGGCCAGCACGGGCGCGCAGGCCAGGGCGAGCAGCAGCAGGAGGGTCTTACGCATCCGGGGTCTCCTTGTCGGCCACGCGCAGCCAGCCGCGCGGCAGCATGCGGGCGAGGGTGTCGTCGCGCAGGAACAGGTGGTGGTGGATGGCGGCCGCGGCATGCGCCACCGCGACCAGCACCAAGGTCCAGAACAACCATTCGTGGACCTGCTCGGCGAGGGCGTGCAGGCCTTGGTCCTTGCCTGCGATCGCCGGCAGGTTGAACAGGCCGAACCATTGCAGCGGGAAGCCGGCGCTGGAGTTCACCACCCAGCCGCTGAGCGGGATCGCCAGCAACAGGGCGTACAGCGCGACGTGCGCGAGGGTCGCAATGCGCGCCTGCCACGGGGGCGTGCCGGCAACGTGCGCGGGTGCGCCGGTCACCGCGCGCCATGCCAGCCGCAACACCGCCAGCGCGAGGATGCTGATCCCGACCGACTTGTGCAGCGCGTAGGTGGCGATCTTGTCCGGGCCGTTGGGCATGCCGCCCATGCGCAGCCCGATCCATGCCATCAGCAGGATCAGGGCCACGACCAGCCAGTGCAGGCCGATGCTCACGCTGCCCCAGCGGGTGGCGGAATTCTTCAGTGGCATCGTGCGTGTCCCGGCTGGTGTCGCACCGGATTCTAGGCGGCGCCCCGGGCGGCCGGGTGCTTGCGTGCGCAACGCTGCGTTGTCAGCATGCCCGCGGGGAGGGGACATGCAGCATTGGCGATGGATCGCGATGGGGCTGTGGCTGGCCTGCGCCTGCGCGCTCGCCGGCGTGCCCGAACGGCCGCGTTTCCGCGTCGCCGGTCCGGCGCAAGGCCTGCCCTCGACCGAGATCAAGGCGCTGGCTCGCGATCGCGCCGGCTACCTGTGGATCGCCACGGCCGATGGCCTGGCCCGCCACGATGGCGTGGGCATGCGGGTCTGGCGGCATGTCCCCGGCGATGCCGGCAGCCTGCCCGGCAACAACATCCAGGCCCTCGCGGTGGACGCGCGCGACCGCATCTGGGTCGCGGTGGAAGGAGCCGGCATCGCCATCCTCGACCCGCAACGGCGGCGTTTCACCCGGTTGCGCAAGGACGATGGCCTGGGCAGCGACGAGGTGTGGTCGCTGGCGGTGCAGGGCGAGGCGGTCTGGGTCGGCACCTACGATGCCGGCATCACCCGCATCGATGGCGACGGGCGCATGCGACGCCAGGCGCAGCCGGAAGGCTTGCCCTCGGACACGGTACTGGCGCTGGCGGTGGACGCCGCGGGCACGGCCTGGGCGGGGACCGATGCCGGCCTCGCGCGCTGGACCGGCGCGCGCTGGGTGGTCGAATCGCTGCCCGGGGCCGATGCGCCGCCGATCGTGTATGCGCTGGTGCCGCAGGCGGATGGCCTGTGGACGGGCACCTCGCTCGGGGTCTGGCAGCAGCGGTCGGGACGTTGGGTCCAGCCGGCCTGGTCCGCCATGTTCCAGCGCCCGAATGCGTTGACCGCGATCGCCACCGATGCCGCCGGCGACCACTGGATCGGCAGCCAGCGCGGGCTGTGGCGGCAACATGGCGAGACGGTCCCGGTGCCGGTGAAACCGGGCGGCCCGGACATCCCGCGCCCGGTGATGACCCTCGTCGCGCAACCCGACGGTGCCCTGTGGGCACCGCTGGCAGGCCTCGGCCTGGGCTACCTGCGTTCCGACTGGCGCCACCTGGCGCGCTACGCAGGCGAGGGCGATGGCCTGCGCGGCGCCATGTACCGGGCCATCGCGCCGGCGCGGAATGGCGGGTTCTGGCTGGCCGGCTACAACGGCGTGGTCGAGCGCCTGCATGCGGACGGACGCATCGAACCGCTCGAAGCCGACAGCCTGGCACGCCTGTCGACCACCAAGCCGGCTGCATTGCTTGAGGATGCGACAGGCCGGCTGTGGCTCGGGCATCGCAACGGGCTGCTGCGCATCACCCCGGAGGGCGCCATCGACGAATGGCGTGCCGGCGATGCGGTCGATCCCGCGCCGGCCGGGCAGGTCGACCAACTGGCGATGGCCGCGGACGGCAGCCTCTGGCTGTCGGCCCCCGGTGGCGGCGTGCAGCAGCGCGACCCGGCGACCGGCCGGGTGTTGCGCGACATCGCCGCGGGCGAGGCCGGCGGCCTCGGGACCGCGGATATCGAAGCGCTGGTGGTCGCGGCCGACGGCGTGGCGTGGGTGGCGGGCGATGCCGGCGTCGCGGTGCTGCGGCCCGGCGCGACGCGCTTCGAGCCGGTCGCGTCGATGCGAGGTGAACGCGTGTACGCGCTGGCCTTCGACGGCCCGGACACGCTCTGGTTGCAGCGGCAATCGGGACTGGAGCGCCATCGGCGGGAGGGGAATGGCTGGCGCATGGTCGAGCGGGTCGGGCAGGCCGCCGGCATGCCGGCGGTCGCGGCGGCGGGCCTGCGCATCGATGCCCGCCATCGGCCATGGATCAGTTCGTCGCGCGGCCTGCTGCGCTGGGATCCAGCGCGCCGCCTGTTCACCCGGCAGGGCCTGCACGACGGCGCGGCCAGCGAAGAATACCTCGACCGCGCGATCGCGATGGACGCGCGCGGCGTGTTGGCGGCGGCCACCGCGGACGGCGGCGTGCTGCTGGTCGATACCGCGGCGGCCGATCCGCGTCCCGGCCTGCCGCCGCTGCGCTTCGACCGCGTGTCGGTGCGCCGCGAAGGCGACTGGCGCGACCTCGCCTGGGGCGGGTCATCGGCGCCTGCCATCACCGACCGCGAATTCCGCATCGGGGCGCGCCTGCTGGCCTTCGACGATCCGCCCGCGAACACCTACTGGTCGCGCCTGGAAGGCTTCGACCCGGGCTGGATCGCGCTGGGCGCGAGCGGCGATCGCGTCTTCACCGGCCTTGCGCCGGGCGATTACCGCTTGCGCATGCGCGCCCGCGACGCCGCCGGCAACGCCGCGCGCGAGCAGGTGCTGGCGTTCCGGGTGCCACCGCCGTGGTGGCGCACGCCGTGGGCGTGGCTGGCGTACGTCGTCGCTACGCTGGCGCTGCTGGCGTGGGCGGCGCGCGCCTACCGGCTGCGGCTCAAGCGCCGGCATGCCTGGCAGCTCGCGAAGCAGCGGCAGGCGCTCGCGGAGCAGGCCTCGGAAGCGAAGTCGCGCTTCCTCGCCACGCTCGGCCACGAGGTGCGCACGCCGATGACCGGCGTGCTGGGGATGAGCGAATTGCTGGCCGCCAGTCCGCTCGACCCGCGGCAACGGCGGCAGGTCGATGCCATCCGGCACGCCGGCGAACACCTGCTGCGGCTGGTCAACGATGCACTCGACCTCGCGCGGATCGAGGCCGGGAAGCTGGAATTGGCGAACGCCGATTTCGCCTTGCGTCCGTTGCTGGACGACGTCGCCGGGCTGATGGCGCCGCTCGCGGAGCGCAAGGGCCTGGCGTTCCGGCTGGAGGTCGCGGCGGGCGTGCCGGCGGCGCTGCATGGCGACCGCACGCGCGTGCAGCAGATCCTGCTGAACCTGGTCGGCAATGCGATCAAGTTCACCGAAACCGGCGAGGTGGCGCTGGCGGTGTCGCCGTTGGCGCCCGCCGGCCTGCGCCTGGCCGTCAGCGATACCGGGCCCGGCCTGAGCGCCGAGCAGCAGGCGCGCCTGTTCCGCCGCTTCGAGCAGGCCGACGGCGCACGCACGGCATCGCGCTACGGCGGCAGTGGCCTCGGGTTGGCGATCTCGCAGGAACTGGCGGCGGCGATGGGCGGCGCGATCGCGGTCGACAGCACGCCGGGGCGCGGCACGCGCTTCGTGGTCGAGCTGCCGTTGGCCTCCGCGTCGATCGGGGAGGACGCGGGCGAGGCCGCATCGCCGGCCGTGGCGACGCCCATGGATGGGCGCAGGCTGTTGCTGGTCGAGGACGATGCGATCGTGGCCGAGGCGATGGTCGGCCTGCTGCAGTCGCTCGGGCATCGCGTGGTGCACGTGCCGCACGGGCTGGCGGCGCTGGCCGCGATCTGCACCGAGCCCTTCGATGCCGCGCTGCTCGACCTCGACCTGCCGGGCCTGGATGGCCTGGCCTTGGCGCGGATGCTGCGTGCGCAGGGCCGCAGCCTGCCGCTGCTCGCGGTGACCGCGCGCTCGGATGCGGATGCCGAGGCGCAGGCGCGCGCGGCCGGCTTCGACGATTTCCTGCGCAAGCCGGTGACCGGCGCGATGCTGGCGCAGGCGCTGGAGGTGCTGCAGCACCCCCGGTGACGCGGCCTCAGCGCCGGCTGTAGGCGTGCACTTCGTCGACCAGCGCGGCCACGTGCTCCGGGTTCATGTCCGGCGACAGCCCGTGGCCGAGGTTGAACACGTGCCCGTCGCGGGAACCGCCGTTGCCCGCAGCGTAGCTGTCGAGGGTGGCTCGCACCTGCGCGCGGACGGCGTCGGGATTGCCGTACAGCATCGCCGGGTCGAGGTTGCCCTGCAGGGCCACGCGGCCCTGGTTGCGGCGCGCCGCATCCTCCAGGGTGACCGTCCAGTCCACGCCGATCGCATCCGCGCCGCTGGCGAACAGGTCGTCCAGGTGCGGGGCGTTGCCCTTGCCGAACAGGATCACCGGCACGTCGGCGGTCTTGAGCTCGCGCGCGATGCGGGCGAGGTAGGGCAGCGAGAACTCGCGGTACATCGCCGGCGAGAGCACCCCGCCCCAGGTGTCGAACACCTGCAGCGCCTGCGCGCCGGCCGCGCGCTGGGCGGCGAGGTAGGCGATCACCGCGTCGGTCACCGTGGACAGCAACTGGTGCATGGCCGCCGGTTCGTTGAGCGCCAGCGCCTTGACCCGGCCCCAGTCCTTGCTGCCGCCGCCTTCGACCATGTAGCAGGCCAGCGTCCACGGGCTGCCGGAGAAGCCGATCAGCGGCACGCTGCCGTCCAGCTCGCGGCGGATCGTGCGCACCGCGTCCATCACGTAGCGCAGGTCGGTTTCCATGTCCGGCACGGCCAGCCTGGCGATGTCCGCCGGGCTACGCAGCGGACGCTCGAACTTCGGGCCCTCGCCTTCGACGAAGTAAAGGCCCAGGCCCATCGCGTCGGGCACGGTGAGGATGTCGGAGAACAGGATCGCCGCATCCAGCGGGAACCGGCGCAACGGCTGCAGGGTGACCTCGCAGGCGATGTCCGGCGTCTTGGCCATGGCCAGGAAGCTGCCCGCCGCCTTGCGCGTCGCGCGGTACTCCGGCAGGTAGCGGCCGGCCTGGCGCATGAGCCACACCGGGGTGCAGTCGACGGGGTCGCGGCGGAGCGCACGCAGGAAGCGATTGTTCTTCAGGGTCACGTGGGGATTCCGGTCAGCGGGGGGCGTCCGCGCCCTGCGCGAACATCAGTTGGAAGCCGCGCTTGAGCTGCGCGTCGCGTGCCGCTTCCAGCGCGGCGATCGCGCTGGCCTGGTCGGCGAAGAGGTCCTTGCGCAAGGTGCTGCGTCCGCCGATCTGCCCGGTTTCGCGCAGCAGCGTCCAGCCGCCCAGCAGGTCGGGCTGGAGCTGGAGCTGGACGAAGCGCGGGGCCTCGCGGCCCTCGGGGCGTTGTTGCAGCAGCAGGCGCATCCCGCAATTGTAGCCGGGCCGCGGGACTTGCTCCCTCCCTTGCGCCGCAGGGGGACGCTGGGGGAGGGGGCTCGCTTGCGGCTATCGCAGCACGGCCAGCACCGCTGCCTCGTCGATGTCGGCCACCACCCGCGCGCGCCCGGCGCCGTCCCAGAGCACGAAGCGCAAGCCGCTGGCCTGCGCCTTCTTGTCCAGGCGCATGCGCGCGACCAGCGCGCCGGCTTCCAGCCCCTCCGGCAGCGCCGTCGGCAGGCCGAAGCGCGCGAGCAGCGTCCGCAGGCGATCGCCATCGCCGGCCTCCGCCAGGCCGAGCGCGGTCGACAGCCGCGCCGCCAGCACCATGCCGACCGCCACCGCTTCGCCGTGGTTGAGGCCGTGGCCGTAGCCGCCGCTTCCGGCGGCCTGCTCGGCTTCGATGGCATGGCCGAAGGTGTGGCCGAAATTGAGCAGGGCGCGCTCGCCGCGTTCGAACGGGTCGCGTTCGACGATCGCGGCCTTGTGCGCGCAGCTGCGGGCGATGGCCTGCGCGAGCAGGGCGTCGTCGCCGGCCAGCAGGCCGTCCGCTTGCGCTTCCAGCCAGTCGAGGAAGGGCGCGTCGACGATCGCGCCGTACTTGACGACTTCGGCGAAGCCGGCGCGCAGCTCGCGCGGCGGCAGGCTGCGCAGGGTGCCGATGTCGGCGATCACCGCGCGCGGCGGGTGGAAGGCGCCGACCAGGTTCTTGCCCTGCGGGATGTCCACCGCGGTCTTCCCGCCGACCGAGGAATCCACCATCGCCAGCAGGGTGGTGGGCAGTTGCACCACGTCGATGCCGCGCATCCAGCACGCCGCCGCGAACCCCGCGAGGTCGCCGACCACGCCGCCGCCGAGCGCGAACACGCAGGCATCGCGGGTGGCGCCGAGCCCGGCCAGGGCATCGAGCGCGGCGGCGAAGTTGCCCAGGGTCTTCTCGCCCTCGCCGGGCGGGATCACCAGCCGGCCCAGGCGCAGGTCGGGGCGCGCGGCGCGCAGGGCGGCCTCGACCCGGTGCAGGTACAGCGGGGCGACGTTGCCGTCGCTGGCGACCAGCGCATGCCGCCCGCGCAGGCATTCGGCCAGCAGCGCCGGCGCCTTCAGCAGGCCGGGGCCGATGGCGATGCGATACGGTGCGGCACCGCCGACCTCGACGTACTGGATGGCGCTCATGCGGGCAGGTCCTCGCGGGTCGCCAGTCGTGCCGCGAGCGCATCCGCGGCGGCCTCCGGCGACAGGCTGCTGGTGTCGAACACGAGGTCGGCGACCTCGCGGTACAGCGGTTCGCGAGACGCCTGCAACGCGGCCAGGCGCGCGCCGGCGTCGGCATCTCGCAACAACGGGCGGGTGTCGTCGCCGGACAGGCGGGCGAGTTGCACGGCGGGCTGCACGGCCAGGTACACCACGGTGCCCGCGGCGCGCATCGCCGCGCGGTTCGCCTCGGCCAGCACCGCACCGCCACCGGTGGCGATGACCGCGGGTGCGGCGGCCAGCAGGTCGCCCAGCACCCGCGCTTCGCGCGTGCGGAAGCCGGCTTCGCCTTCGCTGTCGAACAGGGCATTGATGGTGCAGCCGGCCGCGGCCTCGATGGCGGCATCGACGTCCACGAAGGGGCGTTCCATCCGCAGCGCGAGCAGGCGGCCGAGGTGCGACTTACCGGCCCCCATCGGGCCGACCAGGACGATGTGGCGGGCATGGCGCATCGCAGCATCCTACAGCCCGCGACCGGCCACTGCGCGGGCTTAACCCGCGGCGCGCGACGCTCTCGGGGCCGGCGCTCCGTCCGGTGCAGACAAGGGAACCGCCATGTCCGTCGCCAAGGTCATCGAACTCAATGCCTCCTCCACCACCAGCATGGAGGACGCGGTCAAGCACGGCCTCAAGAAATGCGCCGAATCGGTGAAGGGCATCAAGGGCGCGTGGGTCAACGAAATCAAGGTCGTCACCGACGATGCCGGCAACGTGCAGGAGTGGCGGGTCAACCTTCGGGTGACGTTCGTCGTGCAATGAGCGTGCAGCGGCCGTCCATGCGCGCGACAATGCGCGCATGGACACGCTGCCCGCCGATCTCCTCGCCACCTTCGACGCCCTGTTCGCGGAGGCCGTCGCGGCCGGCGAGCCCGACCCCACCGCGATGGCGCTGGCCACCGCCGACGCGGGGGGCAGGCCGTCGGTGCGGATGGTGCTGCTGAAGGCGCACGGCCCCGACGGCTTCGTGTTCTACACGCATGTCGAGGGCCGCAAGGGCCGCGAACTCGCTGCCAACCCGCGCGCCAGCCTGCTGTTCTTCTGGCCGCGCGTGCGCAATGCCGTGCAGGTGCGCATCGAAGGGACGGTGTCGGCCGTCGACGACGCCGAAGCGGATGCCTATTTCGCCAGTCGACCGCGCGAGAGCCAGCTCGGCGCGTGGGCGTCCCGGCAATCGCAGACGCTGCCCGACCGCGCGACGTTCGACCAACGCTACGCCGAGGCCGAGGCGCGCTTCGCCGGCAGCGACGTGCCGCGACCGCCGGGCTGGACCGGCTTCCGGGTCGCGCCCGACGCGGTGGAGTTCTGGTACGGCGCGCAGTTCCGCCTGCACGAGCGCGACCTGCACGAGCGCGACGCCGACGGCCGCTGGTCGCGGCGGATGCTGTACCCGTGAGCGCGATGGCGATCGGCCCGCGCCGCATCGTCTGCCTGACCGAGGAACCCACCGAAGTCCTGTACGCGCTCGGCGAACAGGACCGCATCGTCGGCATCAGCGGGTTCACCGTGCGCCCGCCGATCGCCCGCAAGGACAAGCCGAAGGTCAGCGCGTTCACGTCGGCGAAGATCGGCGAGATCCTCAAGCTCGAGCCGGACTTCGTGATCGGTTTCTCCGACATCCAGGCCGACATCGCCGCCGACCTCGTGCGCCGCGGCGTCGAGGTCTGGATCAGCAACCACCGCAGCGTGGCCGGCATCCTCGACTACATCCGCAGGCTGGGCGCGCTGGTCGGCGCCGCCGACAAGGCCCATGCCTATGCGGACGGCCTGCAGCGCGGGCTTGCGGCGATCGAACGCGAGGCGGCCGCGCTGCCGCGGCGTCCGAAGGTCTATTTCGAGGAATGGGACGAACCGCCGATCACCGGCATCCGCTGGGTGGCGGAACTCATCCGCATCGCCGGTGGCGACGACATCTTCCCGGAGCGCGCGCTGGAGCCGCTGGCGAAGGCGCGCATCCTCGAGGATCCCGACGAGGTGATCCGCCGCGCGCCGGACATCATCCTCGGCAGCTGGTGCGGCAAGAAATTCCGGCCGGAGAAGGTTGCCGCGCGCCCCGGCTGGCATGCGATCCCCGCCGTGCGCAACGGACACCTCCACGAGGTCAAGTCGCCGGTCATCCTGCAGCCGGGGCCGGCGGCCCTGACCGAGGGCGTGGCCGAGATCGCGCGATGGGTCCGCGCCTGGGCGCAGGGCGCGCCGCCGCAGCGCTGAACGCGGCGGCGCTCAGCGCGGCTGGACGTCGGCGGTGGTGGTCATCTCCGCGCGCGATCCGCCGCGGGTGGCGCTGAGCCGGAACTGCACGCTGGCCGGCGCCTTGGCGCGGACCTCGCCGATGTAGTCGACGAGCTCGCCGGTACGGATCTCCCGCAGTGCGAGCGGCGCGGGCGGATCCGGCAGCACGGTCGCGGTGGCCTGCAGGGCGAGGTCGCCGGGCGCGAGCGCGTTGCCGTCGGCGTCGCGTACGGTCACCAGCAGCAAGGCGCCCTCGCTGCCGGTGGCGATGCCGTAGCGGGTCGCCACCGCGGGCGTGAGGTCGGCGAGGGCGATGGTGGAGGCTTGCAGGGTCGCGCCGCCGACGGTCACGGCCTGGCTGCTCGTGGCCATTGGCGCGGCCGCGCGCACGGGTTGGCCGCGGTCGCAGGCGGCGAGGGCGAACGGCAGCAGGAGCAGCAGGGGCAGGCGCATGCGGGCCTCAGTCGTTGTCGGCGGACAGTTCCATCCCGCGTACGCGCGCGGCGTGCACGGCGGATGCGACCAGGGTGCGGAAGCCGCCGGCTTCGAAGGCGTCGAGCGCGGCCTGGGTGGTGCCGTTCGGCGAGGTGACGCGGCGACGCAGTTCGCCGGCATCGACGCTGGATTCGGTGAGCATGCGGGCGGCGCCGAGCACGGTCTGCAGCGCCAGCGTGCGCGCGGCCTCCGGCGGCAGGCCTTCGGCGATCCCGGCATCGATCATCGCCTCCGCCAGCAGGAACACGTAGGCGGGCCCGCTTCCGGACACCGCGGTGACCGCGTCCATCTGCGCCTCGTCCTCGATCCACACGGTTTCGCCGGCTGCCGCCAGCAGGGTTTCGGCCAGCTCGCGGCCGGCGCCGTCGACGCGCGCGGTGGCGTGCAGCCCGGTCACCCCGGCGCCCAGCAGGGCCGGCGTGTTCGGCATCGTGCGCACCACCGGCAACGCCCCGCCGAGCCAGCGCTCGACCTGCGCGGCGGTGATGCCGGCGGCGATCGAGACCACCAGCGGGCGGCTGGCCTGTGCCTGCGCGGCCAGTCCCTCGCAGACCGCGCGCAGCACCTGCGGCTTGGTCGCCAGCACCCAGGTCGCGGCATCCCGCACGGCCTCGGCGCCGTCGTCGAACACCAGGACACCGAAGTCGTGGCGCAGGGCATCGCGCAGCGGCGGGACCGGTTCGGCCACGCGGATGCTGGCCGGGTCGCGCCCGCGCGCCACCAGCCCGCCGACCAGGCTGCGTGCCATGTTGCCGCCGCCGATGAAGGCGATCGCGTCGTTCATGCCGTGGATTCCTCGTGCTTGGATGGGCGTGGCCCGAACAGGGCGCTGCCGATGCGGACCATGGTCGCACCTTCCGCGATCGCCTCGGCGAAGTCCTCGCTCATGCCCATCGAGAGGGTGTCGATGCCGGGATGGCGATCCTGCAGGTCCGCGAACAGGCGGGCCATCGCGCGGAATGCGGCGCGGCGGCGTGCCGGGTCTTCATGCGGCGCCGGGATCGCCATCAACCCGCGCAGCCGCAGCCGCGGTTCGGCGGCGACGGCGTCGGCGAGCGCATCGACGTCCATCGGCGTGCAGCCGTGCTTGCTGGCCTCGTCGTCGATGTTGACCTGGATGAGGACGTCCAGCGGCGGCGCCTCGGCGGGGCGGTGCCTGGCCAACGCGGCGAGCAGCCTGGGGCGGTCCACCGACTGCACCCAGTCGAACGCGAGGGCGGCGTCCTTCGCCTTGTTCGACTGCAGGTGGCCGATCAGGTGCCACTCCAGCCCACGTCCGCGCAGTGCGTCGATCTTGGGCAGGGCCTCCTGCACGTAGTTCTCGCCGAACGCCACCTGACCGGCGTCGGCGAGCGCCGCGACCTCGGACGGGGTGCGCGTCTTCGAGACCGCCAGCAGCCTGGTGGCGCGTGGCCGGCCGGCGGCGGCCGCCGCGTTTTCGATGGCAAGCAGGAGCTCGGCAAGCGCGTCGTGGCGTGGCGTCATGCGGCGATTGTCGGCGACTGCGGGAGGCATATACTGCCCTTGGCCCCCTGTTTCGCGACAGCGGGCTCGAGGGCGCTGCAGGGATGCTGCGCCCGCCGGACCCCGCCGCGCATGCGTCTGGGTGCTGGCACGCGGGTACGGGGCCGTTCCGCACGGGGTGGCCCCGGGACTCGAAGCGTCGCGACGGGGCTGGAGCGCCCCGGTGCGGTTACGACGACACGCGCGTCCCGGGGAGACGGGCCGCACCCAGGGGAGCAGTGCCACCATGGATATCGCAGAACTGCTGGCGTTCTCGGTCAAGAACAAAGCGTCCGACCTGCACCTGTCGGCGGGGTTGCCGCCGATGATCCGCGTCGACGGCGACGTGCGCCGCATCAACATCCCGGCGTTCGACCACAAGCAGGTGCATGCGCTGGTCTACGACATCATGTCGGACAAGCAGCGCCGCGACTACGAGGAATTCCTCGAGGTCGACTTCAGCTTCGAGATCCCCGGCCTGGCGCGCTTCCGCGTCAACGCGTTCAACCAGAACCGCGGCGCCGGCGCGGTGTTCCGCACCATTCCCTCCGAAGTCCTCACGCTCGAGGACCTCGGTTGCCCGCGCATCTTCAAGGAACTGATCGACCAGCCGCAGGGCCTGATCCTGGTCACCGGCCCGACCGGCTCCGGCAAGTCCACCACGTTGGCGGCGATGCTCGACCACATCAACAAGTCGGAGTACGCCCACATCCTCTCGGTCGAGGACCCGATCGAGTTCGTGCATACCTCGCAGAAGTGCCTGATCAACCAGCGCGAGGTGCACCGCGATACCCACGGCTTCAACGAGGCCTTGCGCAGCGCGCTGCGCGAGGACCCGGACTACATCCTGGTCGGCGAAATGCGCGACATCGAGACGATCCGACTGGCATTGACCGCCGCGGAGACCGGCCACCTGGTGTTCGCGACCCTGCACACCTCGTCCGCGGCCAAGACCATCGACCGCATCATCGACGTGTTCCCCGCCGGCGAGAAGCCGATGGTGCGTTCGATGCTGTCCGAGTCGCTGCGCGCGGTGATCTCGCAGGCGCTGCTGAAGAAGGTCGGTGGCGGGCGCACCGCGGCCTGGGAAATCATGGTTGGCACCCCGGCGATCCGCAACCTGATCCGCGAGGACAAGGTGGCGCAGATGTACTCGGCCATCCAGACCGGCCAGAACGCGGGCATGCAGACCCTCGACCAGCACCTGCAGGACCTGGTCAAGCGCGGCATGGTCAGCCGCCAGCAGGCCCGCGAGTACGCCAAGGACAAGCGACTGTTCGAGTGAACGGGGCGCCGCCCGTCCGCCGCGATCCCCCGCACGGCGCCCATCGGAGTTGACACATGAGCAGCATCGATTTCACCTCGTTCCTCAAGCTGATGGCGCACCAGAAGGCGTCGGACCTGTTCATCACCGCCGGGATGCCGCCGGCGATGAAGGTCAACGGCAAGATCAGCCCGATCACCCAGGCCCCGCTCACGCCGCAGCAGTCGCGCGACCTCGTGCTCAACGTGATGACGCCCTCGCAGCGCGAGGAGTTCGAGAAGACCCACGAGTGCAATTTCGCGATCGGCGTCTCCGGCGTCGGTCGCTTCCGCGTGTCGTGCTTCTACCAGCGCAACCAGGTCGGCATGGTGCTGCGCCGGATCGAGACGCGCATCCCGACGGTGGAGGAGCTCAACCTGCCGCCGATCATCAAGTCGCTGGCGATGACCAAGCGCGGGATCATCATCTTCGTGGGCGCCACCGGCACCGGCAAGTCGACCTCGCTTGCGGCGATGATCGGCTACCGCAACCAGAACTCGACCGGCCACATCATCACCATCGAGGACCCGATCGAGTTCGTGCACAAGCACGAGGGCTGCATCATCACCCAGCGCGAGGTCGGCATCGACACCGACAGCTGGGAGAACGCGCTGAAGAACACGCTGCGCCAGGCGCCAGACGTGATCATGATCGGCGAGGTACGCACCCGCGAGGGCATGGACCACGCGATCGCGTTCGCCGAGACCGGCCACCTGGTGCTGTGCACCCTGCATGCGAACAACGCCAACCAGGCGATGGACCGCATCATCAACTTCTTCCCCGAGGACCGGCGCAACCAGCTGCTGATGGACCTCTCGCTCAACCTCAAGGGCGTGGTCGCGCAGCAACTGATCCCAACCCCGGACGGGAAGGCGCGCCGCGTGGCGATGGAGATCCTGCTGGGCACCCCGCTGGTGCAGGACTACATCCGCGACGGCGAGATCCACAAGCTCAAGGACGTGATGAAGGAATCCGTCCAGCTCGGGATGAAGACCTTCGACCAGAGCCTGTTCGAGCTGTACCAGGCCGGCGAGATCGGCTACGAGGATGCGTTGCGCTACGCGGATTCCGCCAACGAGGTGCGCCTGCGCATCAAGTTGGCCCGGGGCGGCGATGCCGCCACCCTGGCCCAGGGCTTGGACGGGGTCGAGGTGGCGGAGGCGCGCTGAGCGGTCGCGTCGTCGCGCGCAGCCGCTAGAATCGGGGCATGTCGCCCCCCGTCGCCTCGTCGCTCGCCAATCGCCTGCTGGTCGCGTTGCCGGCCCTGCACGACCCCAATTTCGCGCGCAGCGTGACCCTGCTGTGCCAGCACGATGGCGACGGCGCGATGGGCGTGGTCGTCAACCGGGTCTCCGAGTACACCCTCGGCGAAGTCTTCCGGCAGATGGGCATCGCCAGCGACGACGAGGCGTTGCAGGCGCGTGCGGTGCTCGCCGGCGGCCCGGTGCATCCCGAGCGCGGCTTCGTGATCCACGACGGCGACGGCGAATGGGATTCCTCGCTGGAGATCGGCGACGGCCTGCGGCTGACCACCTCGCGCGACGTGCTGGAGGCGATGGCGCGCGGCGAAGGCCCGGCGCAGGCGACGGTCGCGCTGGGTTGCGCGGGGTGGGGTGGCGGGCAACTGGAACAGGAGCTGGTGGAGGACAGCTGGCTGCTGGTTCCGGTCGCGCCGGCGATCCTGTTCGACCTGCCGCTGGAGCAGCGCTGGCAGGCCGCGGCGGGCAGCATCGGCGTCGACCTGGTCAACGTCGCCAGCCACAGCGGGCACGCATGAGCGAAGCCGCAGCCTCGCGCCCCGCGATCCGCGCGGATGGCACCGTGCTCGGTTTCGATGCCGGCCAGCGCCGCATCGGGGTGGCGGTGGGCAGCGCCTTCGGCGCCGGCGCGCGGCCGGTGGCGGTGGTCGACGTACATGGCGGCGGTCCCGACTGGCGGCAGGTCGAGCGCCTGGTCCGCGAATGGCGCCCGGATGGCCTGGTGGTCGGCGATCCGATGACCCTCGATGGCGGGGACCAGCCGATCCGCCGCTTCGCGCAGGGCTTCGCCCGCGAGCTGGCGGCGCGTTTCCGCCTGCCGGTGGTGATGGTCGACGAGCGCAACAGCTCGCAGGAGGCGGCGCGCCGCTTTGCGGCGGAGCGCGCGGAAGGACGCCGCAAGCGACGCGATGCCGAGCTGCTGGACGCGGTCGCTGCCGCGGTGATCGTCGAGCGCTGGCTGTCCTCGCCCGGGGACGCGGTCGCGATCGGGTGATCGCGGCGCGGGTTTTGGCGGACAATAGCGCGCCATGACCGACCTCCAGACCGACGCCGAAGGCCGCCTACGCCACTTGCTGAGCCTGGAGGGGCTGCCGCGTCCCGAGCTGGAGCGGCTGCTCGAACGCGCGCAACGACTGACCGCCGATGCCCATGGCGGCACGGCGCAGCGCGGCGTGCTGGCCGGCAAGGCGGTCTGCACGTTGTTCTTCGAGCCGTCCACGCGCACCCGCTCGAGCTTCTCGCTGGCGGCGCAGCGGTTGGGCGCCGACCTGCTGAATTTCGATGCATCGACCGCGTCCACCACCAAGGGCGAGGCCGACCTCGATACCCTGAAGACGCTGGAAGCGATGGGCGTGCATGCCTTCGTGGTCCGCCACAAGCGCGACGGCGCTGTGGCCGAACTCGCCGCGGCGGCCGAGCCGGGCACGGTCCTGCTCAATGCCGGCGATGGCCGCAGCAACCACCCGACCCAGGGGCTGCTGGACATGCTGACCCTGCGCCAGGCCAAGGGCGCGGATTTCTCGCGGCTGAAGGTCGCGATCGTCGGCGACGTGAAGCACTCGCGGGTCGCGCGCTCGGACCTGCATGCCCTGCGCACGCTCGGCTGCGGCGAGATCCGCGTATGCGGGCCGGCGTCGCTGCTGCCCGACGACGACACCTTGCGCGGCTGCACGGTCACCGACGACCTGGATGCGGCGCTCGACGGCGTGGATGCGGCGATGATGCTGCGCCTGCAGCGCGAACGCATGGCCGAAGGGCTGGTGGCGTCGATCGAGGACTACCACCGCGACTACGGATTGACCGACTCCCGCCTCGCGCGCGCCGCGCCCGACGCGATCGTCATGCATCCGGGGCCGATGAACCGGGGCGTCGAGATCACCGACGCGGTGGCGGACGGCCCGCAGTCGCGGGTGCTGCGCCAGGTCGCGAACGGCGTCGCGGTGCGGATGGCGGTACTGGAAGCGCTGCTGGGCTGAACGCCGTCCTTGGGGGATTCCATGCGGGGGACGCGATGACCGATCCGTACAACTCCAGCCCGACCATGCCTGCGGAAATGCCGGTCATCGGCGATGCCATGGTAACGACCGCGCAAGCATTGCCCGGACTCCGCGTCGTGCGCAGTCTCGGCCTCGTGCGGGGCATCACCGTCCGCTCGCGCTCCATCGTCGGCAATATCTTTGGCGGGCTGCAGTCCCTGTTCGGCGGCAACATCACGATCTACACGGAGCTTTGCGAGCAGGCGCGCGACGAGACCTACCGCGACATGGTGCGACACGCGCGCGGACTCGGTGCCAATGCCATCATCGCGGTGCGCTACGACGCCACCGAGCTGATGGCGGGTCTCACCGAAGTGCTGTGCTACGGCACGGCCGTGGTGGTGGAACGAGACGACTGACAGCGCGCCCGCACCGCGGCCATGGGCCGCCTGCGGTGCATTGCGTGCGTCACTTGGACTGGTGCGAGGGACGTCAGCGCAGCAACACCAGCGTGGCCAGGCCGAGGAAGGTCAGGAAGCCCATCACGTCGGTGATCGTGGTGAGGATCACGCCGCCCGCGAGCGCCGGGTCGAACCCCATGCGCTTGAGCGTCACCGGCACGAACACGCCGCCCAGCGCGGCGAAGCACAGGTTCAGGGTCAGCGCGGTGGCGATCACCGCGGCCAGCGCGGGGTTGCGGAACCACAGCAGGACCACCACGCCGAGCACCGCGCCGAGGGCGAGGCCGTTGATCAGCGCGACCCGGACTTCCTTCCACACGAGGGTCGGCACGTTGGAGGCGCCGATCTGGCCGAGCGCCAGGCCGCGCACCATCAGCGCCAGCACCTGGGTGCCGGCATTGCCGCCCATGCCCGCGACGATCGGCATCAGCACCGCCAGCGCGGCGAGCTGCTCGATCGAGCCGGCGAAGCGGTCGACCACCGAGGCCGCCAGGAACGCCGTGCCCAGGTTCACCCCCAGCCAGATCAGGCGGTTGCGGAACGCGCGCCGCACCGGCGAGAACAGGTCCTCGTCCTCGTCCAGGCCGGCGGCGCCCAGCGCCTGGTGCTCGGCCTGCTCGCGGATGATGTCGACCACGTCGTCGATGGTGATGCGGCCGAGCAGGATGTTGGCATCGTCGACCACCGGTGCGGAAATCCAGTCGTGGTCGGAGAACTGGCGGGCCACTTCCTCGGAGGTCTCGTGGACGCCGATCGCCGGCTGCTCGTCGTCGAGCAGCTTGTTGATCGCGGTGCCCGGCTCGTGGGTGAGCAGGGCCTGCAGCGCGATCCGCCCGAGGTACTGGTGGCGCTTGCTGACCACGTACAGGTGGTCGGTGTGCTCGGGCAGCTCGCCGCGCAGCCGCAGGTAGCGCAGCACCACGTCGACCGTGGTGTCCGCCCGCACGGTCACCACGTCAGGGTTCATCAGGCGCCCGGCGCTGTCCTCGTCGTAGGACAGCACCTGCTCGAGGCGCTCGCGGTTCTCGCGGTCCATCGACTTCAGGACTTCGTCGATCACCGTGTCGGGCAGGTCCTCGACCAGGTCGGCGAGGTCGTCGATGTCGAGGTCCTCGACCGCCGCGACCAGCTCGTCCGGGTCCATGTCCGCGATCAGCGACTCGCGCACCTCGTCGCCGACGTGCACCAGCACCTCGCCGTCGTCCTCGGGATCGACCAGGCCCCAGACGACCGAGCGCTTGCCCGGCGGCAGCGACTCCAGCAGGTTGCCGATCTCGGCCGGCGACAGAGTGTTGACCAGCCGCCGCACCGGGCCCAGCCGGCCGGAATCCAGCGCATCGCTCAGCAGCCGCAATTGGCGCGCGGTCTTGTCGTGGCGGATGGCTTCGGCCATGGGCACGCTTCCGGGACGGGCGTCGTGCCGTGCGGCGCGACTGCAAGGGGACGTGGATGCCGCACCCTGCAGGCACGGCCGGATCAAGTGTTCATGATGGGCGCATTATCGCGCGCCACCGCCGGCGGTGTCACCCGCGTGGCGCGTGCGCCGCCAGCCAGCGTTCGATGCCGGCGCGGTCGCGTGCGCGCAGCAGGGCGGGGCCGGCCGCGCGCAGCGCCGCGGCATCGCAGCCGCGGATCGCGCGCCGGACCTCCAGCAGGGTGCCGGGATGCAGGCTGAGTTCGGTCAGGCCCAGCGCCAGCAGCAGCGGCGCGAACAGCGGGTCGCCGCCGATCTCGCCGCACACCGCCACCGGCTTGCCGCGGCGCGCGGCCAGCCGCACCACGTCGCGCAGCAATTGCAGCACCGCGGGGTGCAGGGGGCTGTAGAGCTCGCCGAGCGCCTCGTTGGTGCGGTCCGCGGCCAACAGGTACTGGACCAGGTCGTTGGTGCCGATCGACAGGAAGTCGCAGAGGTCGATGAAGCCGCGCAGCGCCAGCGCCGCCGACGGCACTTCGATCATCGCGCCCAGCGGGACGTGGTCGGCGACCTCGTGGCCCTCCGCGCGCAGGCTCGCATGCACCTCGCGCAGGGCGTTGCGCACCGCGCGCATTTCCTCGATGCCGCTGACCATCGGCACCAGCACGCGCACCGGGCCATAGCCCGAGGCGCGCACGATCGCGCGCAGCTGCGCATGCAGCAGGCCGTCGCGGGCCAGCGACAGCCGCACGCCGCGCAGGCCGAGCGCCGGGTTGGGTTCGTCGCGCAGGGCCAGCCCGGTGTTGTCGGCCTTGTCGGCGCCGAGGTCCAGGGTGCGCACCGTCACCGTGCGCCCGGTCATGCCCAGCACGAGGTCGCGGTAGGCGCGGAACTGGGTCTCCTCGTCCGGCAGCGTGCGGCTGTGCATGAACAGGAATTCGGTGCGGTAGAGGCCGACCCCGGCCGCGCCCAGCGCGTGCGCCTCGGCGACGTCGTCGCGCGACTCGGCGTTGGCCCACAGCTTGATGTCGACGCCGTCGAGGGTGCGGCTGGGCTCGCGGCGCAGGCGGTTGAGCTGCTTGCGTTCCCGCTTGGAGTCGGCGACCCGGGCGCGGTGCGCGCGCAGGTCGTCGGCATTCGGCTCCAGCACCACCAGCCCGCTGGCGCCGTCGATCACCAGCACGTCGCCGTCGTTGACCTTCTGCAGCGCCAGCGGTGCGCCGACCACCAGCGGCAGGTGCAGGCTGCGGGCCAGGATCGCGCTGTGCGACAGCGCGCTGCCGCCCGCGGTGACGATGCCCATCACCCCCTGCGCCTGCAGCTGGGCGAGCTCGGCGGGCGCGATGGTGTCGGTGACCAGGATCTCGCCGGCGACGCCCTGGAGGTCGGCGGCGCGGCGGTGCAGGGCCGCGTGCAGGCGGCCGATGACCTGGTCGATGTCGTCGATGCGGCTGCGCAGGTAGGCATCGTCCATGCCCTCGAACACCGCGGCGATGCGGTCGCGTTGCAGGCGCAGGGCGTAGTCGGCGGTGTACAGCCCGGTGCGGATCAGCGCGTCGATGCCGCGCAGCAGTTCCGGATCGTCAAGCAGCAGTGCATGCAGGTCGAGGAATTCGCCGACTTCCTGCGCCAGCGCACCGTGCAGGCGTTCGCGCAGGTCGTGCATCTCGCCGCGCACGGTCTCCACCGCGGCGTGGATGCGCGCCAGTTCCGATTCGACCTCGGCCGGCTCGATCCGCGCTTCCTGCACGTCCAATGCATGCGGCAGGCGGACGCGGGCCCGTCCCAGCGCGCTGCCGCGGGCGGCGGCGGTGCCGGACAGGACCTTGCGCATCAGGCGTCCTCGTCGAAGCGGCGCTCGAACAGGGCCGCCGCGGCGTCTGCGGCGGCTTCGGCATCCTCGCCATCGACGCGCAGCACGACCGTGCTGCCCGGGCCGGCGGCCAGCAGCATCACGCCCATGATGCTCTTGGCGTTGACCTCTCGGCCGCGCGCTTCCAGCGTGGCCTGGCAGCGGAACGTGGACAGCAGCTGCACCAGCTTGGCGGTGGCGCGCGCATGCAGGCCGAGGCGGTTGACGATGGTCAGGTCGCGGCGGATCACGACGGTTTCCCCGGGGCTTCAGGCTTCATCGATGATCGCTCCGTTGCGTGCGCCGGCCGCGGCGATCGCGGGCAAGTCGTCCAGCGGCAGGTCGGCGTAGTTCATCACCCGCAGCAGCATCGGCAGGCTGAGCGCGGAAACCCGCCGCACCGGCGTGCCGAGCCGCGCCACGCGCTGCCCGAGGTTGCTGGGCGTGGCGCCGTACAGGTCGGTCAGGACCAGCACGCCGTGCCCGCCATCGACCCGGCGCAGCGCTGCGCTGGCCAGCGGCAGCAGGCTCTCGGCGTCGCCGTCGAACGGCACTTCCAGCGCGGTGGTGTCCAGCGGCAGCTTGCGCAGCAGCCGCGTGGCCACCGCGATCATCGCGTTGCCGATGCCTTCGTGGGTGATGAGCAGGATGCCGACGGCCATGCCGGCAAGTTAACAGACGTGAATGACGCTGCGGAAGCGCGTCAGTCCAGCTCGCGGTGATGCACCGCGACTTCCGGCCAGCCGCCTTCGCGGAAGTGGCGGGCGAAGCGCTCGGCGAGGTAGACCGAGCGATGCCGGCCGCCGGTGCAGCCGAACGCCACGGTCGCATAGCTGCGGGTCTCCGAGCGCAGCTTGGGCAGCCAGGTGTCGAGGAAACCTTCGACCTGCGCCACGTAGGCGACGACGTCGGCATCGCCGTCGAGGTGCTCGCGGACTTCGGCATCGCGGCCGGACAGCGGGCGCAGGCGCGCGTCCCAGTGCGGGTTGGGCAGCACCCGCGCATCGAACACGAAGTCCGCCTCGGGTGGTACCCCGCGCTTGTAGGCGAAGGATTCGAACAGCAGCGACAGGCCGACGCCCGACAGTCCGAACTCGGTCAGCACCCGGCGCCGCATCTGGTGGACGTTGAGGTCGCTGGTGTCGAGCACGGTGTCGGCGATCTGCCGCACCGGGCGGAGCGCCTGGCGCTCCAGCGAGATCGCGTCCGGCAGCACCAGCCCGAGGTGGCTCAACGGATGCCGCCGGCGGGTGTCTGCGTAGCGTCGCAGCAACACCTCGTCGCGGGTGTCGAAGAACAGCAGGCGCGGGTCCAGGCCCTGCGCGCCGACCTGCGACAGCACGTCGGGGACTTCGGCGAGGTCGCCCAGGCTGCGTGCGTCGATGCCGACCGCGATCCGGTCCGGCGGGTTGTCGCCGGCCAGCAGGCGGCGCACGAACTCCGGCAGCAGCTCCGCCGGCAGGTTGTCGACGCAGTAGTAGCCGAGGTCCTCGAAGGTCTTCAGCGCCACCGACTTGCCGGAGCCCGACAGGCCGCTGACGATCACCAGCGCGGGCGCGGCGCTCACTGCGCGCGCTCCAGGAAGTGGCTGTGCCGGGCCATGAAGGCGGCGGCGGGATCGACGCCCTTGCTGCGCAGGATGTGCATGCGGGTGGCGGCTTCGGTCAGCACCGCGAGGTTGCGGCCGGCCATCACCGGCAGGGTGATCATCGGCACGTCGAGGTCGAGCACGCGGCGGGTGCCGATGTCGCCGGTGAGGCGCTCCAGGCCGGTGGGGCTGGGCTCGAGCGAGGGCTTGCTGAGGTGCACGATCAGGCGCAGGTACTTGTTCCGCTTGACCGCGGTGTCGCCGAACATCTCGCGGATGTTGAGCACGCCCAGGCCGCGCAGTTCCAGCATGTCCTGCAGCAGCTCCGGGCAGGTGCCGTCGAGCACGTCGGGCGCGATCTGGGTGAATTCGGGGGCGTCGTCCGCGACCAGCCGGTGGCCGCGGGTGACCAGTTCCAGCGCGAGCTCGCTCTTGCCGGAGCCGGACTCGCCGGTGACCAGCACCCCCATCGAGTAGATCTCCATGAACACGCCGTGCAGCGTGACCCGCGGCGCCAGCGTGCGCGCCAGCTTGTACTGCAGGTGGTTGAGGAGTTCATGCCCGCGCTTGGGCGAGCTCCACAGCGGCGTCTCCGATTCCTCCGCGGCCGTGCGCAGGTCGTCCGGGCAGCTCTGGTCCTTGCTGATCACCAGCGCCAGCGGCCGGAAATCCATGATCTTCTGGATCGTCTCCCAGCGCTGGCGGGCGTCCAGCCCGTCCAGCCAGGCCAGTTCCTCGCTGCCGAGGATCTGCACCTTGTTGGGATAGATGATGTTGAGGTAGCCGGCCAGCGACGGGCGCCGGGCGACGGTTTCCACCGCCTCCAGCACCCGCCGGCCGGCCTCGCGCTCGCCGGCGATCCAGCGCAGGCCCAGCGCGTCCTGCTGCAGCGCGAACAGTTCGGCGGCGGTGATGCGCGCGGCGTTCATCGGGTCGCGTGGACGCGGGCCGGCGCGTCAGGCCGCGTCCTGCGGGAGGCCCTCGCCGCGGTGGTGGTCGACCATGCGTTCCTTGTGCTTCATCAGCAGCCGGTCGAGCTTGTCCGAGAGCAGGTCGATCGCGGCGTACATGTCCTGCGCGGAGGCGTCGGCATGCAGGGTCTTGCCGGAGAGCGCGACGGTGGCCTCGGCCTTGTGGTCGGGCTTGTCCAGGCCCAGCTGCACGCGGACCTGGCAGGGATGGTCGAAATGCCGGCCTAGGCGGGAGAACCGGTTGTCGACGTACTCGCGCAGGGCGGGCGTCACTTCGATCTGCTGGCCATGGGTTTCGATCTGCATCTGGACCTCCTTCGACGTGGTGCGATCCGGGCCGGGCCCGGGTGGGGCGATGCCGCTGCGTCAGCCGATCCGCACGCGTTCGTGCGAGGCGGGGATCTGCAGGGCTTCGCGGTACTTGGCGACGGTGCGTCGTGCGACCGGCACGCCTTCCGCCTTCAACGTATCGGCAAGCCGCGCATCGGACAAGGGCTTCCGCGGGTCCTCGGCGGCGACCAGCTTGCGGATCATGTCCTGGATGGCGGTGCTGGACGCGCTGCCGCCGTCGCCGGTCTCGATCCCGGAGGCGAAGAAGTCGCGCAGGGCGATGGTGCCGCGCGGGGTCCGCACGTACTTGCGGGCGATCGCGCGGGAGACGGTGGATTCGTGCATGCCCAGCTCTTCGGCGACCCGGCGCAGGGTCAGCGGGTGCAGGGCCTGCGCGCCGAACTCGAGGAAGCCGGCCTGCTCCCGGACGAGGCAACGCACGACGCGCAGCAGCGTGTCGGCGCGCGACTCCAGGCCCTTGAGCAGCCAGCGCGCCTCCTGCAGGCGCCCGCGCAGGTAATCGGCGTCGCTCGGCCGCGCGTGCCGGATCATCTGCTCGTAGCCGCGCTGGATCGCGATCCGCGGCATCGCGTTGCTCGCCAGCGCCACCCGCCACATGCCCTGCTGGCGCCAGATCACGCAGTCGGGGGTGACGTAGGTGCCGGGTGGCAGCTCGCCGTAGCGCGAGCCGGGACGCGGGTCCAGGCTGCGCAGCAGCTGCACGGCGGCGTCGGCGTCCTCGCGCCTGCAGTCCAGTTCCGCGCACAGGCCGTCCAGGCCCATACGCGGCAGGCGCGCCAGCGGTCCGGCGGCCACGTCCAGCGCAAGCGCGCGCCCCGGGGTCTCCGCCGGCAGCGCCAGCAGCTGCAGGCGCAGGCATTCGCCTAGGTCGCGGGCGCCCACGCCCACCGGGTCGAACTGCTGGATCCGGTGCAGCACCTGCTGGATCTCGGGGTGGGTGGCCCGCACGCCAGGCAGCAACACGTCCGCGATCGCGTCGAGGCCGTCGCGCAGGTAGCCGTCGTCGTCGATCGCGTCGATGATCGCCAGCCCGATCGTCGCGTCGCGCTGGCTGAAGTGGCCGAGGTGGAGTTGCCACAGCAGGTGGTCGCGCAGGGTTTCCCCGCTGCTCGCGCGGTCGCCCGGGTCGCCCATGTCCTCGTCGCCGTCGCCGCCCGGGCCGATGCGTTCCTGCCAGGGCTCCGCATCGCGATCCCAGCGCTCCTCGGCAGGCGCGTCCTGCGGCGCGGCATCAAGCATCTCGGCGGACGGTTCGCCGGGGATCGCGTCGCCTTGGTCGGTCTCCTCGGTCCAGTCGAGCAGCGGGTTGCTCGCCACCGCGTCGGCGACTTCGGCTTCGAGCTCCGCGGTGGACAGCTGCAGCAGCCGGATCGCCTGGCGCAGTTGCGGCGTCAGGACCAGGTGCTGGTGCAGCGCGGGGGACAGGCGCGGCTTCATGCGCGGCCAGCATAGCCGCATCCGCGTGGAATTTGACCGTCGGGCACCCGCCCGCGGCGTTTACAGCGTGAAGCCCTCGCCCAGGTAGACGCGGCGCACGTCCGGGTTCTCGAGCAAGGTGGCCGGTGCGCCCTGCGCCAGCACCGCGCCCTCGGCGAGGATGTAGGCCCGGTCGCAGATGCCGAGGGTCTCGCGGACGTTGTGGTCGGTGATCAGCACCCCGATCCCGCGGTCCTTGAGGTGGCGGACGATGCGCTGGATCTCGTTGACCGAGATCGGGTCGACGCCGGCGAAGGGCTCGTCCAGCAGGATCATGCGTGGCTTGCCGGCCAGCGCGCGGGCGATCTCCACGCGCCGGCGCTCGCCGCCGGAGAGGCTGGCGCCGGCCTGGTCGGCCACGTGCCCGATCTGCAGTTCGTCGAGCAGGTCGGCCAGTTCGCGTTCGCGGCCGTCCTCGTCGAGGTCGGGGCGCAGCTCCAGCACCAGGCGGATGTTGTCGGCCACCGACAGCTTGCGGAACACCGAGGGTTCCTGCGGCAGGTAGCCGACGCCGAGCTTGGCGCGGGCGTACATCGGCTCGCCGGTGATGTCGCGGCCGTCGAGGGTGATGCTGCCGGCATCCGCCGGGACCAGGCCGACGATCATGTAGAAGCAGGTGGTCTTGCCGGCGCCGTTCGGGCCGAGCAGGCCGACGACCTCGCCATCCCGCAACTCCAGGCCGAAGTCGCGCACGACCTCGCGCGACCGGTAGCGCTTGCGCAGGCCCTTGGCGACCAGCATCAGTTCGACGCCTTGGCCGGGGCCGGCTGCGCCTGCGCGCTCTTCGGCAGGATCCGCATCTTCACCCGGCCGCCGCCGGCGCCGCCGCCGCTTTCGACCTGCCCGGTCTTCATGTTGTAGACCACGCGCTGGCCGCTGAGGCTGCCGCGCTGCTGGTTGATCACCACGTTGCCGGTGAACACCACGACCTCGGTCCTGAGGTTGTAGTCCACGTTGCTGGCCTTGGCATCGATCTGGTTGCCGTCGTCCAGGGTCTGGCGCAGGGTCACGCCGCCGCTGAGCAGGGCGCGGCTGGGATCGCCGCCGCTCTGCTCGATCACCGCCTTGGCCGCGACCACCCGCAGGCTGCCCTGGGTCATGGTCACGTTGCCGGTCAGCGTGCAGCTGTCGTTGGCGCCGAGGCTGCAGGTGCTCTGCGCCGCCTCGATGTCCATCGGCTGGTTGCGGTCGGAGGTGCGCGCAGGCGCGCCCGCCGCGAACGCGAGCGAGGCGAGGGCGAGCAGGGCAGCCGCAAGGTCAGCGGGGCGTCGGGACATAACGGGTGCGCACGTCGGAAAGGAGGGAGACTTGCTGGCGGTCGAATTCCGCGCGCAGGCCGCGCCCCTGCATTGTAAGGCCGGGGCGCGTGATCCTGACGTCGGCGGTGGACGCCGCGCGGTTCTCGCGCGGGAACAGGTCCAGCGACTGGGTATCGATCCGGGTAGGCGGCGGCACCGCGGCCGGGCTGGTGGCGACCACGTTGCCACGCAGCCGCAGCTGCTTGCCGTCGTCGGGGACGTGGCCGCTGCGCGACCGCACTTCCCAGTAGGCACCCTGGCGGTCGGGTACCAGGAACACCGGGGTCTCGAGGGTCATCGACTTCGCCCCCGGATCGCGCTGCAGGCGGGGGCCGCGCAGGGTGAAGGATTCCTTGCCGGCAGAGTCGAGCGCGACCAGCTCGAAGTCGCGGAGGATGAAATCCGAGCGGGGAGAGGCGGTCGTCGGTGCCTGCCGCGCGACATGCCGCCACACCGACCAGCCGGTGAGGACCGCGGTCGCCAGCAGCACGAGGGTGAGGCCGCCGCGCCAGGTCACGGGTGTTCCCCGTGGGCGAGGATCGCCTCGACCCGGCCCTGCGCATTCAGCAGCAGGTCGCAAGCGTCGCGGGCCGCGCCTTCGCCGCCCGGGCGCGGGGTGACCCAGTGCGCCGCGGCGCGCGCCCACGGGTGCGCGTTGGCCGGCACGATCGCCAGGCCGGCGGCGCGCAGCGCGGCCAGGTCGGGCAGGTCGTCGCCCATGAACGCGACCGCGTCCATGCCGATGCCCATCCCGGCGGCGATCTGCTGCATGCAGGCGAGCTTGCTGCGCTCGTGGGTGTGGACGTGCGCGATCTTGAGTTCGCGGCCGCGCTGTTCGACCACCGGGCTGATCCGTGCGGTCACCAGCGCCAGTTCGATGCCGGCATGCCGCAGCAGGGTCAGGCCCATGCCGTCCTGCACGTGGAAGCTCTTGGCCTCGTGGCCGTCGGTGCCGTACAGCAGGCGGCCGTCGGTGAGGGTGCCATCGACGTCGAAGCCGACCAGCCGGATGCGGCGGGCGCGCTCGAGCACATCGGCAGGGTAGGCGGGCATCGACGCGTCCATCAGACCACCCGCGCGCGCAGCAGGTCGTGGATATTGAGCGCGCCGACCACGCGTGCGCCCGCATCGACCACCAGCAGCGCATTGATCTTGTGCGCCTCCATCAGCTGCGCGGCTTCCACCGCCAGTGCGTCGGCATCGATGGTCTTCGGCGCGCGGGTCATCACCGCGTCGATCCGGGTCGTACGCAGGTCGACGCCGGCGTCGTCCAGGCTGCGACGCAGGTCGCCGTCGGTGTACAGGCCCAGCAGGCGGTCATCGGCATCGACCACCGCGGTCATGCCCAGCCGCTTGCGGCTCATTTCCACCAGCGCCTCGCTGATCGTCGCTGCGGGACCGACGCGCGGCACGTCGTCGCCGGCGTGCATGACGTCGGTGATGTGCAGCAGCAGGCGGCGGCCAAGCGCACCGGCCGGGTGCGAGCGTGCGAAGTCGTCTGCGGTGAAGCCGCGCGCCTCCAGCAGGGCGACCGCGAGCGCATCGCCCATCGCCAGCGACGCGGTGGTGCTGGAGGTGGGGGCGAGCGCCAGCGGGCAGGCTTCGGCGGGGACGCCCACGTCGAGGTGGATATCGGCCTCGCGCGCCAAGGTTGAGCCGGCGCGGCCGGTCATCGCCAGCACCGTGTTGCCCTGGCGCTTGAGCGCCGGCAACAGCAGCAGCAGTTCGTCGCTTTCGCCCGAGTAGGACAGGGCCAACACGACATCGGCGTCGGTGACCATGCCGAGGTCGCCGTGGGCGGCCTCGCCGGGATGCATGTAGAACGCCGGGGTGCCGGTCGAGGCCAGGGTCGCCGCGATCTTGCGCGCGACGTGGCCGGACTTGCCCATCCCGGTGCACACCACGCGGCCGCGGCTGGCCAGGATCGCCCGGCAGGCGGCGGTGAAGGCGCCATCGATGCGACCGGCCACCGCGGCCAGCGCCTCGCCCTCGATCGCGAACACGCGGCGCCCGCTGGCGGCGAAATCGAAGGCATCCGTGCTGGCGGGCGGGGCTGGGGACACGCGCATCTTCCCGGGGGGAGGTTCCGTTAGACTTGTCCATTCAGTTTACGCGAGCCCGCCCACCCCGCCATGAACGCAGACACCATCCGCGACCTGATCGAGTCCGGCCTGCCCGGCGCCCGCGCGCAGGTGCGCGGCGACGATGGCGTGCATTTCGAGGCGACCGTGGTCTGCGCCGCATTCGCCGGCAAGCTGCCGCTGGCCCGCCACCGCATGGTCTATGCCACCCTCGGCGAGCGCATGGGCGGCGAGATCCATGCCCTGCAACTCCGCACCCTGACCCCGGACGAGGCCAACTGATGCAGAAGATCGTGGTCCAGGGCGGGCAGCGCCTCGAAGGCGAGGTCCGCATCTCCGGCGCCAAGAACGCCGTGCTGCCGATCCTGTGCGCGACCCTGCTGGCCGACGCGCCGGTGCGGATCACCAACGTGCCGCGCCTGCACGACGTCCTCACCACCGCCAAGCTGCTCGCCGGCCTCGGCGCGGGCGTGGTCCACGAGGGCGACGTGCTGTCGGTGGATCCGCGCAGCGTCGACCGCCACGTCGCGCCCTACGAGCTGGTGAAGACCATGCGCGCCTCGGTGCTGGTGCTGGGCCCGCTGCTGGCGCGGTTCGGCGATGCCGAGGTCTCGCTGCCCGGCGGTTGCGCGATCGGCTCGCGGCCGGTGGACCTGCACATCAAGGGCCTGCAGGCGCTGGGTGCCGAGATCGTGGTCGACCACGGCTTCATCAAGGCACGCAGCGATGGGCGCCTGAAGGGCGCGCGGCACGTGTTCGAACTGGTCAGCGTGGGCGCGACCGAGAACGTGATGATGGCGGCGGCACTCGCCGAGGGCACCACCGTGCTCGAGAACGCGGCGATGGAACCGGAGATCGTCGACCTCGCCGACTGCCTCAACGCGATGGGCGCGCGGGTGCGCGGGGCCGGCACCCACACCATCACCATCGAGGGCGTGGCGTCGCTGGGCGCGTGCGAACATGCAGTGGTGGCCGACCGCATCGAGACCGGCACCTTCCTGGTCGCCGCGGCGATGACCGGTGGCCGCATCGTCGCCACCCACGCGCGGCCCGACACGCTCGACGTGGTCCTCGACAAGTTGCGCGAGGCCGGGGCCGAGGTCACGACCAATGGCGACCGGATCAGCCTGGACATGCACGGCAAGCGCCCGCGCGCAGTGAACATCACCACCGCGCCGCATCCCGCGTTCCCCACCGACATGCAGGCGCAATTCATGGCGCTGGACTGCATCGCCGATGGCGTGGGCGTGGTGAACGAGACGATCTTCGAGAACCGCTTCATGCACGTGAACGAGCTGCTGCGGCTGGGCGCGGACATCCGCGTCGATGGGCACACCGCGGTGGTGCGTGGCGTGCCGCAGCTCAGCGGCGCGCCGGTGATGGCGACCGACCTGCGGGCCTCGGCATCGCTGATCCTGGCCGGCCTGGTGGCGGACGGGGAGACGGTGATCGACCGCATCTACCATCTCGACCGCGGCTACGAGAACATCGAGGCCAAGCTGTCCGCGCTGGGCGCGCGCATCCGCCGCGTGGACTGAGCGGGCGATCCCTCCCGCAGACAAAAAAGCCCCGCGTCGCGGGGCTTTTTCATTGCGGGAGCGGGAGGCTCAGCGCACCGATTTCAGGACCAGGTCGAGCTCGTCCTTGCCATCCTTCTTCTGCAGGATGCGCGCGGGCACCGGGAGCCCCTCGACGACCCACACGATGACCTGCTTGTTCTCGCTGGTGCGGCTGACCTTGGTCGCCTCGCGCGGCTTGCCGGCGATGGTCACGGTCTCCTTGCCCAGGGTCTGGTAGGCCTGCGCGCGCACCACGCCGTTGTCGACCATGCGGTACTTCAAGGGCTGGCCGGCGCCGACGTCGCGGACCAGGGCGAGGTTGAGCAGCATCGCGTCGAGGTCGCCTTCCTGCAGGCGCACCGGACCCATGCGGTCCGCCTTTACGTCGCCGCTCCAGCGCGCCTCGCCCTTGCCCCAGTCGTAGGTCGCGTTCTTCTGCGACTTCTTCATCAGGAACTGGCTGGAGTCCTGGCCGGACAGGGGGCGCCAGGCACCGTTGCGCTCTTCGAACACCGTGGCCTGGCGCAGGGTCGCGACCGGGCTGTCGATGTCCAGCGCGTAGGTCCAGCGGTCGCCGCCGTTGGACGACAGCGACATCCGTGCATCCGCGCTCACGCCGCCCATCACGCTCGCGCGGTATTCGGCCACGAACGGCTTGGCGGCCCATGCCGGCGCGACGGCGAGCGCCAGGGCGAGCAGGGCAGAGGTGCGGAACAGTTTCATGTCATGGTCCCTCGATGGCGTGGGGCGCCATCCTTCAGGCGGGGGCGAACCTTAGCCGCCGCGGCGTAAATAGGGGCTGACCATCCAGGCAGGCCTGCCCATCGCATTCAGAAATGCGGCCTGCGGCGGCCCATTGCAAGACCGCCAGCAGCAAGGGGTGTTCCAGCGCCAGCACCCGGGTGGCGAGGCGTTCAGGCGTGTCGCCGGGTTCGACCGGGATCGCCGCCTGCGCCAGCACCGCGCCGGCATCCAGCTCGGGGCTGACGAAGTGCACGCTGGCGCCGTGCTCGGCATCGCCCTCGGCGAGCGCGCGGGCGTGCGTGTGCAGGCCGCGATGGCGGGGCAGCAGGGACGGGTGGATGTTCACCAGGCGCCCGCGGAAGCGGCGCACGAAGGCTTCGTCGAGGATCCGCATGTAGCCCGCGCAGACGATCCAGTCCGGCCGCGACGCGGCAACGGCCTCGGCCAGCTCGGTGTCGAAGCGGGCGCGATCCGCATAATCCTTCGCCTGGCGCGACCAGCGCAGCGGCGCCGGCACCCGGCCCAGGGCGGGCGCCCCGGGCTTGTCGGAGAACACGCCGACCACCTCCGCATCGAGGGTCCCGGCGGCGATAGCGTCGAGGATCGCCTGCAGGTTGCTGCCGCGACCGGAGGCCAGCACGGCGAGGCGGAGGGCCATGGCCGCGCGGCTCAGACGATGCGCAGGCGCTCGCCCTCGCCGGGCGGCAGCACCTGGCCGATCCGCCAGTGCGCCAGCCCCAGCCGGTCGAGGTCGGATGCGATCGCGCCGGCATCGGCCGGATCGACCATCAGCACGTAGCCGATGCCGCAGTTGAAGGTGCGCCACATCTCGTGCGCGGCGACGTTGCCCTCGCGCTGCAGCCAGTCGAACACCGCCGGCAGCGGCCAGCTGGTGGTGTCGATCTCCAGCCGCAGCGGCGCCGGCACCACGCGCAGGACCTTCTCCACCAGCGCGCCGCCGGTGACGTGCGCCATCGCGTGGATGTCGTGTTTCGCCAGCAGTTCGAGGACCGGCTTGACGTAGATGCGCGTGGGTTCCATCAGCGCATCGGCCAGCGTCACCCCGCCGAGGTCGAGGTCCAGGGGGTTGCCGGCTCGCTCGAGGATCTTGCGGATCAGCGAATAGCCGTTGGAATGCGGGCCGCTGGAGGCGATGCCGATCAGCACGTCGCCCGCGCGCAGCCTGCTGGAGTCCACCAGCTTCGACTTCTCCACCGCGCCCACGGTGAAGCCGGCCAGGTCGTATTCGCCCGGCGGGTACATGTCGGGCATCTCCGCCGTCTCGCCGCCGATCAGCGCACAACCCGCAAGTTCGCAGCCCTTGGCGATGCCGGCGACCACGTCCACCGTGGTCCCGACGTCGAGCTTGCCGGTCGCGAAGTAATCGAGGAAGAACAGCGGTTCCGCGCCCTGCACCAGCACGTCGTTGACGCACATCGCGACCAGGTCCTGGCCGATGGTGTCGTGGCGGTTCAGTTGCTTGGCGAGGATCAGCTTGGTGCCGACGCCGTCGGTGCCGGAGACCAGCACCGGCTCGCGGTAACGGCCGGCGAGGTCGAACAGCCCGCCGAACAGGCCCACCCCGCCGAGCACCTCGGGGCGCATCGTGCGGCGCACCAGCGGCTTGATGCGTTCCACGACCTCGTTGCCCGCATCGATGTCGACGCCGGCGTCGCGGTAGGTCATCCCGGCCGGTGCGGGGGTGGGGGTCTGGGTCACGGGAGGCCTCGGGGCGGTGGCGCGGCGCGCCTGCGGAGGCCGTCATTTTAGCGCGGGGGGCGCGTTCACGTGGACGTCCCCGGCCTGCTGCGGCACCATTCCACGGCAGCCGGAGACGGCGACCGGCAAGGACAGGCCATGCAAGCACAGGCGATGCACGCGGTTCGACGCGGATGGTGGTGGGCGCTGGCGACTGCGCTGCTGCTGTGCGCCGGCCATGCCGCGGCGCAGCGGACCGAGGGCGACCGCGCCGCGGCCAATGGCCCGTACGAGGCCGAGGTCGCCGTCCGCAACCAGACCGAGCCGGAGCGCCGGGCGGCGTTCGGGCGCGCGCTGGCCGCGACCCTGGCCAAGGTGACCGGCGACCGCCAGGCCGGCAGCCGGCCCGGCGTGCGCGACGAGCTGGCCAAGGCCAAGGACTATGTCGCCGGCTTCGACTACCGGCAGGACGAGGGCGTGTCCGCGACCGGCGCGCCGAGTTTCCAGACCACGCTGGTGGTGCGCTTCAAGCAGGAGGCGGTCGACGACCTGATCGACATGCTCGGTATCCCGGTGTGGCCGTCGCCGCGGCCGAAGCCGGTGCTGTGGCTGGCGATCGACGACGGCAGCGGCCCGCGCCTGGTGGGCCTCGGGCAGGTCAACGCAGCGCGCGCCATCCTCGACCAGGCCAAGGCGCGCGGGTTCGCGCTCGGCCTGCCGGGCGGCAATGCCGCCGAGCAGGCCGCCGTGGGAGCGATCGGGCGCGGCGATACCGCCGCGATCGCCTCGCTCTCCAGCCGCTACAGCCCGCCGATGCAGTTGATCGGCAAGTTGTCCCGCGGCGGCGCGGGTTGGGTCGCCGACTGGCGCTTCGTGGACCGCGGCAAGGTCCTGTCGACGTGGTCGACCAGCAATCCCGACGCGCGCCGGGCGATGGCGGGTGGCGCCGACGGTGCCGCCGATGCGCTGTTCAAGCGCTATGCGAAGGCCAGCAGCAGTGGCGCGCCCGGCACCTTCCGCGTGCGCATCCTCGGCCTCCGTTCCAGCGACGACTACCTGCGGCTGATGGGCTACCTCGACGGCCTGTCGATCGTGAAGGGCGTGCGCCCGGCGATGGCGACCGCGGACGCGCTGGAGCTGGACCTCGACCTCGCCACCGGCCTGGCCGGGTTCGGGCGGATCGCCGGACGTGGTGGCCTGCTGTCACCGGTCGCGGGTGCCGCGCCGGACGGCGATGCCGGCACCGCCGCGACGCCGGCGCCGACCAGCACGTTCCGGTTGGGCGCCGAATGAGCGAGCGCCAGGACGACCTCGCCACCATCGCGGCGTTCTACCGCCGCGTGCAGTGGACTGCCGTCGCGCTCGGCGTGCTGTGGCTGCTCTGGCTACTCGCGCCCGTCCTCAGCCCGTTCGCGCTCGCCGCCCTGCTGGGCTGGCTGGGCGATCCGCTGGTCGACCGCCTGGAGCGCGCGCGGTTCAAGCGCAACACCGCGGTGATCCTGGTGTTCAGCGCGATGAGCCTGCTCCTGCTGGTCGCCGCGGTGATCCTGGTGCCGATGCTGGAACAGCAGATCGTGACCCTGGTCCATTCGCTGCCCGGCTACCGCGACTGGTTCGTCGGCACCGCGCTGCCCTGGGTCGAACAACGCACCGGCCTGGAGATCCTGTCCTGGCTCGATCCCGAGCGCCTGTTCACGCTGATCCGCGAGCACTGGGAGCGCGCTGGCGGCATCGCTGCCACGGTGCTGGGCTACGTCTCGCGCTCGGGCTTCGCCCTGCTGGGCCTGCTCGCGAACATCGTGCTGCTGCCGGTGCTCACGTTCTTCTTCCTGCGCGACTGGGACCTGTTGGTGGCGCGCGTCGGCTTGCTGGTGCCGCGCGACCACGCGGACACCGTGCGCACCCTCGCCAGGGAATCCGATGCCGTGCTCGGCGGTTTCCTGCGCGGCCAGTTCCTGGTGATGCTGATCCTCGGCGTGCTGTATGCGATCGGGTTGTGGGGCGTGGGCCTCGACCTCGGCATCCTGATCGGCATCGTCGCCGGCCTGCTGACCTTCGTGCCCTACCTCGGGCCGGCCTCGATCGTGGTGTTCGGCGGCATCGCTGCGATGGTCCAGTTCGGCGACTGGCAGCACCTGGCCGGCGTCGCCGTGGTGTTCACCGTCGGGCAAATCATCGAGAGCTACTGGCTGACCCCGAAGCTGGTCGGCGACCGCATCGGCCTGCATCCGATGGCGGTGATCTTCGCGGTGACCGCGGGCGGCACGCTGTTCGGCTTCCTCGGCATGTTGCTGGCGCTGCCGGTGGCGGCGGTGGCCAACGTGCTGCTGCGCTACGCGCACGAGCGCTACACCGCCAGCAGCCTGTACGCCGGCGAGCAGCCGCGGATCGTGCTCGCGCCGGATGCCGCCGCGCCCGGCGACGGGCCGTCGCCGCAGGCCTGAGCATGGCCGACGTGGAAGCCCTGGGGCCGCAGTTGCCACTGGCGCTGCGGTTCCCGCCTGACCAGCGGTTCGACGCCTTCGTCGGCATGCCCGCGGCGCGCGCGCAACTGGAGGCCTGCGCCGCGTCGCCCGCGGGGCAGGCGCTCTACGTGCAGGGCCCGGCGGCCAGCGGCAAGACCCACCTGCTGCTGGCCACCTGCGCCGCGGCCGAGGCGCAGGGCCATGCGGTCGCCTACCTGTCGCTGGCGCGGCTGCGCGGGCGCCTGGCCGCCGCCGCGGAAGGCTTGGAGCACGCGGACCTGGTGGCGCTGGACGACATCGATGCCATCGCCGGCGATGGTGCCGATGAACTCGCGTTGTTCGACTTGCACAACCGCCTGCGCGACGCCGGTCGCGGCCTGCTGTATGCGGCCCGGGAGACGCCGGAGGGCCTGCCGCCCGGCTTGCCGGACCTGCGCTCGCGGTTGGCCCACTGCACCCGCATCGCCCTGCAGCCGCTGGACGACGTGGGGCGCGCACGACTGTTGCGCGAGCGCGCGGCCGCGCGTGGCCTGGCGTTCGAGGATGCCGCGCTGGAGTGGATGCTGCGCCGCTGCAGCCGCGACCTGCGCAGCCTCACCGCCTTGTTCGAGCGCCTGGACCACGCCTCGCTGGTGGCCCAGCGCAGGCTGACCGTGCCGTTCCTGCGTCAGGTGCTGGCCGCGGACTGAGCGAGCGCCGCATCGAGCTGCGCCAGCCGTTCCGGCGTGCCGACATCGGTCCAGCGCCCGCGATGGTGTTCGCCGGTGACCAGCCCGGCCTGCATGCGCGCGCGCAGCAGCGGCGCCAGCGGGAACTTCGGCTTGCCCTCGACCATCGCCGGCGCGGCGACGATGTCGCGCCAGCCGTCGAACAGCTGCGGGCGATACATGCCGATGCCGGCATAGGTCAGCAGGTGCGGGCCCTCGGCGTGGAGCACGCCGTGGTCGTCCAGGGCGAAGTCGCCATGCTTCGCGTGCGTCGGCCGATCGACCATCACCAGGTGCGCGAGGCCCGCGGGTTCGGCGGGCAGGCGCGCGAAGTCGTAGTCGCTCCAGACATCGCCGTTCACCAGCAGGAAGGCTTCATCGGTGCCGTGCGCGCCGCCGAGCAGCGGCAACGCATTCCACATGCCGCCGCCGGTCTCCAGCGGGGTGCCGCCCTCGTAGGCGTACGCGATGCGCAGGCCCCAGCGCGCACCATCGCCCAGCGCCTGCGGGAACTGCGCCGCGAGCCAGCTGGTGTTGAGCACGACCTCGCGGACGCCGAGCGCCGCGAGTTTCTCGAGGTGCCATTCGACCAGGCGCTTGCCGCCCACCCGCAGCAGCGGCTTGGGCGTGGTGTCGGTGAGCGGGCGCATGCGCTCGCCCAGCCCGGCCGCGAACACCAGCGCCTTCATGCGTCGGCGACCGCGGCGAGCCGGGCCATCGCCGGCTTGACCTTGTGCGCGATGAAGCGTTGCAGGTCGTGCAGCCCCGGATGCCGCGGCAGCACCGCATCGAGGTAGGCGAAGAACCGCGGGACGTCGGCGAGGTATTTCGGCTTGCCGTCGCGATGGTGGAGCCGCGCGAAGATGCCGATCACCTTCAGGTGGCGCTGCACGCCGATCAGGTCGGCATCGCGCAGGAAGCGGTCGAGGGCGGGGACCGGCAGGCCGGCGTCGCGCGCGCGCTGGTGGTAACGCGCGAGCCAGGCGCCGACGCGGTCCTCGGGCCAGCTGAGGAAGGCGTCCTTGAACAGGCTGAGCGCGTCGTAGGCGATCGGGCCACGCACGGCGTCCTGGAAATCCAGTACCGCGGGGCCGTCGTCCGCCGGCATCAGGTTGCGCGGCATGAAGTCGCGGTGCACCAGCACCTGCGGCTGCGCCAGCGCGCTGTCGACCAGCAGGCGGTAGGCGGCGTCCAGCGTCTCCAGGTCGCCGCAGTCCAGCGCCATGCCGAGGTGGCGGCCGCAGAACCATTCGTCGAACAGGCGCAGCTCGCGGGCCAGCAGGGCCTCGTCGTAGGCCGGCATGCCGTCGGGCGGGGCGATGGCCTGCAGGCGCAGCAACTGGGTGGTGGCGTCCTCGAAGAAGGCGTCGGCATTGCCGGGGTGGATCGCGTGCAGGTAGGTCTCGGTGCCGAGGTCCTCCAGCAGCAGGAAGCCTTGCGACGCGTCTTCGGCGAGCACGCGCGGCACGCGCACGCCGCCGCCGTCGAGCAGCGCATGCACCTTGAGCCAGGGGCGCACGTCCTCGAGGTCCGGCGGCGAATCCATGACGATCCGGCTGCCGTTCGCAGTCGCCACCCGCCAATAGCTGCGGAAGCCTGCGTCCATCGAGGCGCGCACCGCCTCGGCGGTCGGATCGCGCAGGGTCGCGCGGATCCACTCGGTGCGCAGCGCGGCGCGCGGGTCGGGGGGCGATGCGGGGTCGGTCATGCGCGGGTGGCGTGGCGGAAACGCACAGCGTACCCGCAACGCCGAGGCCCGCCTATGCCGTCACAGCGTCGCCAGCCAGTCCTCGTCGGAGCCTTCGTTCACGCCTTCGAACAGGGCGGTGGAGAGATAGCGCTCGCCGGTGTCGGGCAGCATCGCCAGCAGGACCTCGCCTTCGCCGGCCTGTTCGGCGACGCGCAGCGCGGCGGCCACCGTGGCGCCGGCCGAGATGCCGACGAAGATGCCTTCCTCGGCGGCCATCCGCCGCGCGGTGGCGATCGCCTCGGCATCGTCGATCGACAGCACCGCATCCGCGATGTCGCGGTTCAGGACGTCCGGCACGAAGTCCGGGGTCCAGCCCTGGATCTTGTGCGGCGACCACGGCTGGCCTTGCAGCAGCGGCGCCGCGGCGGGCTCGGCAGCGGTGATCCGCACCTCCGGCCGCGCGAGCTTGAGTACCTCGCCGACGCCGGTGAGGGTGCCGCCGGTGCCCCAACCGGTGACGAAGTGGTCGAGCCGGCGCCCGGCGAAGTCGCGCAGGATTTCGGCGGCCGTGGTGCTGCGGTGGTAGGCGGGATTGGCGGGGTTGGCGAACTGCCGGGCCAGGAACCAGCCGTGCTGCGCGGCCAGCGCCTCGGCGCGGCGGACCATGCCGCTGCCGCGTTCCGCCGCCGGGGTGAGGATGACCTTGGCGCCGTAGGCGCGCATCAGCTTGCGGCGCTCGATCGAGAAGGTCTCGGTCATCACCGCGACGAACTTATAGCCGCGCGCCGCGGCGACCATCGCCAGCGCCACGCCGGTGTTGCCCGAGGTCGCCTCGACGATGGTGTCGCCGGGCTTGAGCAGGCCCTTGCGTTCGGCGTCGAGCACGATCGCCAGCGCCAGCCGGTCCTTCACCGAGCCGCCCGGGTTGAAGGACTCGACCTTCGCGTACAGGTGCACGTGGCGCGGACCGATGCGGTGCAGGCGGACCACCGGGGTGCCGCCGATGGTGTCGAGGATGCTGTCGTGGAGGCTCATGGATGTGCCAGGGAGAAGGGAAAGGCGGGTGCGCCGTGGGGATCCTGCCCGCAGCGGGATCAACGCCGCGCGAGGGACAGTGGCGGCCAAACCGCTGCGGTCCACGGTAGGCGCCCCGCCTCCGGGAGGGAAATGCCGGGGTGGTCCAGTTACATGCCTTGGGTGCATAAGCCACGTTTGGCAAAGCCTGCACCGGGCGGTATGCTTCATCGCAATATCTTGATACAGCGATATTTAGGGCTTTCCCCATGACCCTGACCCAGCTCCGCTATCTGGTCGCGATCGCGGATTCCGGCCTGAACATCACCCAGGCCGCTGAACGCGTGCACGCCACCCAGCCTGGCCTGTCCAAGCAGCTGAAGGCGCTGGAGGACGAGCTCGGCTTCCAGTTGTTCGTGCGCCGTGGCCGCAGCCTGGAAAGCGTCGCGCCTGCCGGCGTACGAGTGATCGAGCATGCGCGCAAGGTGCTGGCCGAAGTCGCCAACATCCGCAGCTACGCCGCCAACGAGCGCGGCGAGCTGAGCGGCCGCCTGCTGCTGGCGACCACCCATACCCAGGCGCGCTACGTGCTGCCGCCGGTAATCGCGGCGGTCAAGCGCGAGTTCCCGCAGGTCAACGTCGACTTGCTCGCGGCCGGCGATGCCGAGGTATTGAACTGGCTGGACCAGGCCGACCTTGCCTTGATCAGCACCGCGGGCAGCGTGCCGCAGGGCGGGGTGGCGGTGCCGCTGTACCGCTGGCGGCGAGTGTTGCTGGTGCAGCGCGAGCATCCGCTGGCCCGGCTCGCGCATGCCCCCACCCTGGCCGGGCTCGCCGCGCATCCGCTGATCAGCTACGAGTCCTCGACCCGCGCGGATTCCTCGCTGCAGCGCGCGTTCGCAGGTGCCGGCGTGGTCCCGCAGGTCGGCATGACCGCGCGCGACGCCAACCTGATCAAGACCTACGTGCGCGCCGGCCTGGGCGCGGGCTTGTTGGCCGAGATGGCGGTGGACGCCAGCGACGAGGACCTGCGGATCCTCCAGGCGCCGCCGGAAATCCCCGAATGCGTGACCTGGGCGGTGGTGCCGCGCGGGCGGGTGCTGCGCGAGTACGCCCTGAGCCTGCTGCACCGGATGGCCCCGCAGCTCGATCGGCGCGACCTGCGACGCGTGCTGGAAGGCAACCAGGGGGCGGCGTGGCCTGCGCCGCCGCACTGGGGCGAGCTGCTGCACGCCAACAGCGCCTGAGTCCGGCGCAAACGACGACGCCCCGCAGCGCGGGGCGTCGCAGATGGCAGGCCAGCGCGCTTACTTCTTCTTGCGCATCGCCTCGTAGATGAAGAGCAGGACGATCGCCGCGACCACCGCGGCCACCCAGGTCATCGCGCGCCCGAGGCCGAAGTTGGCCGAGGCCCACCCGCCTGCGACCGCGCCGACGATGCCCAGCAGGATCGTCATGATCCAGCCCATGGGATCCGCGCCGGGCTTGAACAGCCGGGCCAACAGGCCGATCACCAGGCCGCCGATCACGTAACCGAGAATGCCGTCGAACATGCTCCCTCCCCGATGGTTGATGGATGACGCGCGGCCATCCTAGCAGCCAGCGGGGAGCGCCTTCGTTGCGCTGCAGCGACGCCCGCTCAGCAGCAGCCGTGCTCGCCGTGGTGGCTGCCGCCGGCGACCGCGGCCACGCCGGTGGTCTCGCCGCGCAGGCTGGCGGCATGGTGTTCGGCGATCACCCGCGCCACGCAGGCGGTCACGCCCTTGCCCATCGGGATGTGCAGGAACTCGTTGGGGCCATGCGCGTTGGAGTGCGGGCCCAGCACGCCGGTGATCATGAACTGCGCGCCCGGGAACTTCTCGCCGAGCATGCCCATGAACGGGATCGTGCCGCCTTCGCCCATGTACATCGCGGGCTTGCCGAAGACTTCCTGGCTGGCCCGGTCGATCGCGCCTTCCAGCCACGGCACCAGCGCCGGCGCATTCCAGCCGGTGCTCGCCTTCTCCAGGTGCAGGCTGACCTCCGCGCCGTTCGGCGGGTCGCGCAGCAGCACGTCCTGCAGCAGTTCGCCGCCGCGCTTGCCGTCGAGGGTGGGCGGCAGGCGCAGGCTCAGCTTGAGCGCGGTATGCGGGCGCAGCACGTTGCCCGCCGAGGCGAGCGGCGGGATGCCGTCGGCGCCGGTGATCGACAGCGCAGGCCGCCAGGTGCGGTTGAGCACGAGCTCCTGCAGGTCGTCGCCCATCGGCGTCATCCCGGGCAGGAACGGGAATTTGTCGTACACCTCGGTGCCCAGCACCTCGGCAACCTTCGCCGCCTGCGCGCGGCGCTCGGCGGGGATCTCGACATGCAGCCCGTCGACCAGGATGCGGCCAGTGTCTTCGTCCTCCAGTCGCGACAGCAGCTGGCGGATGATGCGGAAGCTCGACGGCACGATGCCCGAGGCATCGCCGGAGTGCACGCCTTCCGAGAGCACCTTCACGGTCAGGTTGCCACCGGCGAGGCCGCGCAGCGAGGTGGTGCACCACAGCTGGTCGTAGTTGCCGCAGCCGGAATCCAGGCACACGACCAGCGACGGCTTGCCGATCCGCGCGGCCAGGTGGTCCACGTAGGCCGGCAGGTCGTAGCTGCCGGATTCCTCGCAGGCCTCGACCAGCACCACGCAGCGCGCATGCGGCGCACCCTGCGCCTGCAAGGCCATCACCGCCGCCAGCGAACCGAACAGCGCGTAACCATCGTCCGCGCCGCCGCGGCCGTACAGGCGGTCGCCTTCGATCACCGGTTCCCACGGGCCCTTGCCCGCGTCCCAGCCGGTCATCTCGGGCTGCTTGTCGAGGTGGCCGTACAGCAGCACGCAGTCGTCGTCGCGGCCGCCGTTCGCGGCCGGCACCTCGATGAAGATCAGCGGGGTGCGCCCCTCCAGCCGCACCACCTCCAGCGTCATGCCCGGGATGTCCTGCGCACGCGCCCAGGCTTCCATCAACGCGACCGCGCGATCCATGTGGCCGTTCGCCACCCAGTCGGCATCGAACATCGGCGACTTGTTCGGGATGCGGATGTACTCGACCAGTTGCGGGACGATTTCGGCGTCCCACTTGGCGTCGATGAACTGCTTGGCCTGGCTGGCATCCATGGCATCGGGTCCTGCGAAAAGAGGCGCCCATTCTAGCGCCGGGGGGTGAGGGTTTCCTGACGCCACGGCGGGGCGAAGCCGGCGCGCGGCGTGGGTCGTGGGCCGATACGACGGATCCGGCGCGGGCGGCATCGTGTCTCCACCGGGTCGCACCGCGGCCCGCCATCCCGACACCCGACAAGGAGCACGACATGAAGTCCCTGGCCACCCTGCTGTCCTCGCTGGTCCTCTCGCTCGCCCTGGCGGGCGCCGCCATCGCCGGCGAGACCGTGAACATCAACACCGCCGACGCCGCCACCATCGACCGCGTGCTGCTCAACGTGGGTCCGGCGAAGGCGCAGGCGATCGTCGACTACCGCAAGTCCAACGGCGCATTCCGCAGCGCGGAGCAACTGGCGATGGTCAAGGGCATCGGCCTGAAGACGGTCGAGAAGAACCGCGACCGCATCGTCGTCGGTGGCGCACGCGCGCCGGCCAAGCCGGCCGCCGCCAAGCCCGCGCCGAAGCAGGTCGCCCGCCGCTGACCGGGCGCTGCAGCGCGGCTAGACTGCGGTGATGGAGAACCCGTCGCCGCAGTCGTCGTTCGTGGTGCGCGCCGCCGACCAGCGCCGCATGCGCTGGAAGAACGGCGCTGGCTGGACCTCGGAGATCCTGCGCGCGCCCGATGTCGACGACTGGGACTGGCGGCTGTCGATCGCCGAGATCGAGGCCGATGCGCCATTCTCCGCGTTCCCGGGCGTGGATCGCGAACTGGTGCTGTTGTCGGGCAACGGGCTGCGCCTGCGCTTCGACGATGGCGAGGTCCGCACGCTGCATCCACCGCACGATCGCCACGCGTTCGCCGGGGAACGGCCGTTGCTCGGTGAACTGGTCGATGGCCCGACCCGCGACTTCAACCTGATGTGGAAGCGTGGCCGGCTCGATGCGCGGTTGTGGGTGCGGCCGCTGGTGGGGCCGATGGTGGTGTTCGTCGAACCCGGACAGGCTTGGGCGCTGCACCTCGTCGCCGGGCATGCGCGCTTCGCCGACGGATCCGGGCTGGGTGCGCTGGCCGCCGGCGACACCGCTATCCTGCATGCGGGTGAGACCCGCAGCCGCCACGCGCTGGACGGCGGCGGCACGCTGCTGGTGGTGCGGATCGACCCGGCGCAAGCCGCCTAGAGCAGGGCTAGGCCGACCACCGCCAGGAACACCAGGGTCGACAGGCCCATCACGCTCATCGCCAGCTCGCGCGCACGCCGGCCCCGCGCCCACATCCAGATCCCGGACAGGCCCAGGAACACCATCGCCACCGCGAAGCTGTCGGCCAGCAGGATCCACCACTGGCCGCCGCCCACGCCCTTGTGCAGCCGGTTGAACGCCGCGAGCGGGGTCTGCTGGCTGCGTTCGAGCATGGCCGTGTCGCTGCCCGGTGCGTACTCCAGCGTCCAGGCGTGGCGGGCATTGCCGCCACTGAGTCGCCACTTCGGCGCGTCGCCGCCGCCGCGGTTGCCGCCGCCGCCCGGGCCGCCCTTGCGGATCATGGTCGCGTCCAGCCCGTTGTGGTCGCGCAACCACAGCGACAACTGCTCGGGGGTCGCGCGGGCCGCCGCCGGGATCGCGAGGGATTGCTTGCCGGTCTCGCGGCTGTCGCCCTGTGGCCACGCGGCGTCGCCGAAGCGGTGGTTCATCACCAGGCCGGTGATGCCGTAGAGGATCGCGGCCAGGGCGCCCCAGGCGCCCAGCCACAGGTGGAACTGGCGGATCCAGCGATAGGCCGTTGCGGAAGTGCGGCGTTGGCGTGCGTCGTGCATGGCGGGGACCGGATCAGAAGTGGACGTTCATGGTCAGCCACGCGCTGCGCGGGGTACCCGGGCTGAGGTTGCTGTTGCTGTGCGCGCTGGCGAAATAGCGCTTGTTGCCCAGGTTCTCGATGTTGAGCTGCAGTTGCACCGAGGGGTTCAGCGTCCAGTACACGGCGCCGTCGAAGCGGGTGAACGAGGGCAGGGTGACCAGGTTGTCGACGTTGGCATAGATCGCGCCGCGATGGATGATGCCGAGCCCCACGCCGAAGGACGCGTTGACGTCGTAGCGGTTCCACAGCGAGGCCGAGTGACGCGGCAACTGGGCGAGGCGGTTGCCGGCGACCGCGGTGGCCGATTGCGTGGTGGTGATCTCGCCGTCCTGGTAGGCGTAGCCGCCCATGACCTGCCAGGACTCGGTGATGCGCCCGGCGATGCCGAGCTCGACGCCCTTGGTGGACTGGCCGTCGACCAGGATCATTCGGGTGGCATCGGCCGGGTCGGTGACCGCGACGTTGCCGCGGTCCAGCCGGTAGACCGCGAGGCTGGCCTGCAGGTCGGGCCGGATGTCCCACTTGGCGCCGATCTCGCGGTTGCGGAAGGTCTCGGGGTCGAGCGCCGCGTTGCTCGCGGTCAGCGAGGCCAGTTGCTCGCCCGCGCGCGGCTGGTAGGCCATGCTGTAGCTGGCGTACAGCGAGACCCGGTCCAGCGGCTTGTAGACCAGGCCGGCGCGGGGCGACAGCAAGCCGTCCTCGCTGCTCACGGTGGCGCCGGTGCGGTTGTTGCGCAGGTCGACCCGGAAGTCGTCGTAACGCAGGCCCAGGATCGCCTGCCATTGCGGCGAGAACTCGACCTGGTCCTGCAGGTAGACGGCGGCGACCTTGGCCACGCCATGGTTGTCGGCATCGCTTGCGGACGGACGGAACAGCGGGATCTCGGAGGTGGTCGGCGAGGCCAGCGGCACGCGGATGCTGGTCGTGGTGCTGCCGGGCGCGCCGAAGTAACCGGTCATGCGCTGGTTGTCGGTCACCTGGCGACCGAACTCGGCGCCTGCCAGCACGGTATGGCGGATGGCGCCGGTGGTGGTCTCCCACACCAGGTCGGTCTGGTTGAACAGGTTCCGGCGGGCGGTCGTGTTGTTGTAGGCGGAGATCGCGACGGTCTGCGTGGCGGCATCCACCGCGCCGGGGAACACGTTCTGGTAGAACTTGTCGTAGTCGGCGTAGCGGAAGTGGTTGCGCAGCTGCAGGTGCTCGCCGAACGCGTGCGTGAGCACGGCGTCGAAGGCCTCCACGGTGGCCTCGACCGGGCTCTCGTCGGGATTGCCGAAGAAGGTCGAGGGGTCGGTGTCGACCGGGCGCCCGTCCAGCGACGGCACGCCGCGGTCGGCCACGCGCTCGTCGTGGAAGTGTTCGTAGGACAGCTCGACCCGGGTGCCCGGGGCGATCTCGAAGCCGAAGGTCGGGTTGATCCCGTAGCGTTCCACGGAGTACCCGTCGCGGAAGCTCGCGGAATCCTCGAACACGGCATTGACGCGGAAGCCCGCGCCGCCATCGCCGATGCCGTCGCCGTAGTCCAGGGTGCCGCGACGCCGGTCGCCGGAGCCCACCTGCAGGCTGGCCGCCCGGTGCGACTGGCCGTCCGCCTGGCGGGTCACGCGATTGACCACGCCGCCGCTGCCACCACGCCCGAACACCAGCGCGTTCGGCCCCTTCAGCGCTTCCACGCGCTCCAGGTTGTAGGTGTCGCGGATGTACTGCACGTCGTCGCGGATGCCGTCGACGAAGAAGTCGGCGGTCGAGCTGTTGCCGCGCAGCACCGGGGTGTCGCGGTTGCCTTCGCCCTGCGCCAGGCCGACGCCGGGCATGTAGCGGAAGGCGTCGGAGAGGCTGGTCATGGCCTGGTCGGCGACCAGCTTGTCGGTCACCACGGTGACCGCCTGCGGGACGTCGAGCAGCGGCGTGTCGGTCCTGGTGGCGCTGCGCGTCTTGCGCGTGGCGTAGTCGGGCAGGTAGCGCTGGCCGACCACCTCGACCTTGTCGAGGTCGATCGGGGACGCAGGCGGGTCGGCGTCTTCGGTCGGGTTCGCCGCATGCGCGATGGCGGGCGAGGCGAGGAGGGCGAACAGGGCGACCGCAAGGGGGGTGTGGCGCATCGTGGGAGGCGGCAGTGAAGTTGCGCCAATGATAATGCAAACGATTCGCATTTATCAACGAGAGTGAGTTGCGTCACATTCGCAACTGTTTGATCGAACGCAATATCGGTCGCCGGTTCGCCGGCTAACGTGGCCCCACATCGACTTGAGGGGGGCGGCCATGAGCCTGGCTGCCGGTACCGTGTTGTTCGACGAAGGGGGACACCGCTGCGTGGCGTTCAGCAGCCTGGTGCGTGGCGATGACGGCGTGCAGGCGAACCAGTTCCTGATCCAGGACGACGGCGAGTCGGCCGTGCTGGATCCGGGCGGCGCGCTGCTCTACAAACCGCTGGTGCTCGCCCTGGCGGCGTATGCGCGCCCGCATGAGATGCGCTGGGTGCTGTGCACGCACCAGGACCCGGACATCATCGGCTCGGTGGCCAAGTGGATGCTGTACACGCAGGCCACCATCGTCTGCTCGCAGCTGTGGGGTCGCTTCGTGCCCCACGTGGTGCCGGGCTACATGAAGAACGCGGGCTCGGATCGCTACCTGCTGCTGCCCGACGAGGGCGGCGACGTCCCGCTCGGCAAGAGCCGGATCCGTGCGGTTCCCGGGCACTTCATGCACTCGGTGGGCAACTTCGGCTTCTACGACCCGACCAGCCGGATCTTCTTCTCCGGCGACATCGGCGCCTCGCTGATCCCGAGTTCGCAGCCCTACGAATTCGTCACCGACTTCGGCCCGCACCGCGCGAAGATGGAAGGCTTCCACCGCCGCTACATGGCCTCCAACCGCGTGCTGCGGCTGTGGGTGGCGATGGTGCGGCAGATGGATCCGGTCGCGATCGTCCCCCAGCACGGCCTGCCGATGAAGGGCGACGCGATCCCGGCCTTCCTCGACTTCCTCGAGCGCCTGGAGTGCGGCGTTGACCTGCTCGGCCCGGCCAACTACCGCTGGCTGGGCTGAGGCGCGGCCTCAGCCGCGGTCGTCGCGGGTGTAGACCGCGCCATCGACGACCCGCACCGGGAACTTCGCCACCGGCGCGTAGGCGGGTGCGCACAACGCGCGCCCGTCGCGCACGTCGAAGCGCGCGCCATGCAGGATGCATTCGATGCTGCCCTCGGCGGCATCGAAGGTCCCCGACGACAGTTCGAAATCCTCGTGCGAGCAGCGGTCCTCGAGCGCGTGCAGGTCGCCGTCGAGGTTGAACACCAGGATCGCGGTGTCGCCGGCCCACACGCTGCGTTTCTCGCCGGGCAACAGCTCGGCGGTGGTGCACACGAATTCCCAGCCGCGCAGGTCGTCGTCGCTCACAACGTCTTCTCCAGGACCTCGAAGCGGAGGTCGCCGCGCTTGGGTTCGCCGAAGCGCGCGTCGCCGTAAGGGAAAGGCTTGGTGATGCCGGTACGCCGGTAGCCGCGCCGCTGGTAGAACGCGATCAGCTCGTCGCGGACGTCGATCACCGTCATCCGCATCGCCGGCAGGCGCCAGTCGTCGCGGACGATGCGTTCGCATTCGGCGAGCACCTGCTTGCCGATGCCGCCGCCCTGCAGGCCGGGCACCACCGAGAACATGCCGAAATAGCCGGCGTCGCCGTCGACGGCCACGTGCGCGCAGGCGAGCAGGGCGTCGTCGCGTTCGGCGAGCACCACCCGGCTGCCGGTGCGGGCGATGTCGGCGCGCAGCACCTCCGGATCGATGCGCGCGCCATCCAGCAGGTCGGCTTCGGTGGTCCAGCCGGCGCGGCTGGAGTCGCCGCGATAGGCCGAGGTGACGAGGGCGACGATCGCCTCGATGTCGGCTTCGGTGGCGGCGCGGAACCTAAGGTCGGTCATGCGAGCAGGCCCCGGGCCTTGCGCAGCGCGGCCGCGAGGGCCTCGACGTCGGCGTGCGTGTTGTAGAAGGCGAACGAGGCGCGGCAGGTCGCGGGCACGCCGTACCACTGCATCAGCGGGTGCGCGCAATGGTGGCCGGAGCGGACCGCCACGCCGTCGAGGTCGAGCAGGGTGGCGAGGTCGTGCGCGTGCGCGCCGTCGACCAGGAAGCTGACCACCGCGGCCTTCTCCGGCGCCGTGCCGATGATGCGAAGCCCGTCGATGCGCTGCAGCTCCTCCGTCGCGTGCGCCAGCAGCTCGGCTTCGCGCGCGGCGACGTGCGCCATGCCGAGGTCGGACAGGTAGTCGACCGCCGCGCCCAACCCGACGTGGCCGGCGATGTTCGGGGTGCCGGCCTCGAAGCGGTGCGGCGGGTCGTTGAACACGGTGCCCTCGAACCGGACTTCCTTGATCATCTCGCCGCCGCCAAGGAACGGCGGCATCGCCTCGAGGTGTTCGCGCCGCGCCCACAGCGCGCCGGTGCCGGTCGGGCCGCACATCTTGTGGCCGGTGACCGCGTAGAAGTCGCAGCCCAGCGCGGGCAGGTCCAGCGCCATGTGCGGCGCGGCCTGCGAGCCGTCGACCACAGTGGTGATGCCGCGCGCGCGCGCCTCGCGGCAGATCGCCGCCACCGGGTTGATGGTGCCCAGCACGTTGCTGACGTGGGCCAGGCCCAGCAGCCTGACGTCCGGCGTCATCGCGGCGAACAACGCATCGAGGTCGAGCGCGCCGTCGGGACGCAGTTCGGCGACCTTGATCCGCGCGCCGGTGCGTTCCGCGACCAGCTGCCAGGGCACGATGTTGGCGTGGTGCTCCATCCGCGTCAGCAGGATGGCGTCGCCGGCCTTGAGTCGCGGCAGCGCCCACGAGTACGCGACCAGGTTGAGCGCGAACGTCGTGCCGCTGCACAGCACGAGTTCGTCGGCGCGTACCTTGAGGAAGCGCGCGAGCTTGGCGCGCGCGCCTTCGTAGGCTTCGGTGGCTTCGCTGCCCAGCGCATGCACGGCGCGACTGACATTGGCGTTGTGGCGACGGTAGAAGTCGTCGACCGCCTCGATCACCGCGGCCGGCTTCTGTCCGGTGTTGGCCGAATCGAGGTACACGAGAGGCTTGCCGTGGACCTCGCGCGCGAGCAGCGGGAAGTCGGCGCGTACCCGGCCCCAGTCGATGGCGTCGCGGGCAGGCGTCGCGCTCATGCGCCGAGCCTCGCCAGGGCGCGGGTGAGCGCGGCTTCCGCCAGCGCGCGCGTGGCCTCGTCGGCGATCCCGGCCACCACCTCGCGGCAGAACGCGGCGGTCAGCAGGCGGCGCGCGTCATCGGCGTCGATGCCGCGCGAGCGCAGGTAGAACAGCGCGACCGGATCGAGCTGGCCGACGGTCGCGCCGTGCGCGGCCTTCACCTCGTCGGCGTGGATCTCGAGCACCGGCTGGGTGTCGATCTCGGCGTCGCTCGACAGCAGCAGGTTCTTGTTCGACAGGTCGGCCTCGCTGCCGTCGGCGCCCGCGCGGATGGTGATGCCGCCATGGAAGACCACGCGCGCGCGCTGCCCGGCGATCCCGCGCCAGCGCAGGGCGCAGCGGGTGTCGCGCGCGATGTGCTCGATGCCGAGGCGGGTGTCGACGTGCCGCCGCCCGTCGCCGAGCAGCACGCCGGCCGCGACGAGCGCGGCGCCTTCGCCTTCCAGGCGGGCATTGAGTTCGTGGCGGGAGAGCCCGGCGCCAAGTTCGAGGTCGACCCGTTCGTAGGCCGCGTCGCGGGCGAGCACGGCGTCGGTGCGCAGGAAGCCGGTGGCGCCGCCGGCATCGTCCTGCAGGCGCACGTGGTGCAGCCGCGCACCCGCGGCCACGTGCACGTGCGCCAGGGTGTTGGCGAGGTGCGCATGCGCGCCCGTGGCCAGGTGGTGCTCGACAAGGGCGAGGCGCGCGCCGCGACGGACTTCGACGAAGTGGCGCAGGTGCCAGGCGGCATCGGTCGCCTGCGGCGCGCCGACCAGCACCAGGTGGATCGGCGCGCCGGCATCGACCTCGTCGTCGACCCGCAGGATCGCGCCATCGGTGGCCAGCGCCGCGTTGAGGCGGGCGAAGGGCTCGTCGGCGCGGGTGTAGCGGCGCTGCAGGAAATTGGTGTCGCGCGGGCGCGATTCGCGCAGGGCGCGGGCTACGGGCAGCAGTTCGACGCCGGCCGGCAGCCCGGACAGGTCGCTGGCGGTGGCGTCGAAACGGCCGTTGACGAACACCAGCCGCGGCGCGGGGATCGCGGCCAGCACGGCGGGGTCCAGCGCGACCGCTTCGGCCGCCGCGAAGCTGCGGCGTTCGAGCGCGCGCAGCGAGGTGTACTTCCAGGCCTCGGTGCGCGGGCCGGGCAGGCCGTCGCGCAACACATCGTCGAGCGCCGCGCGGCGGGTCGCGTCGCCGGCGAAGCCCGCGGCCAGCGAGTCGAGCAGGACGCTCATCTCAGCGGACCGCGTCCGGCGCGACCCGGTCCTTGAGCCAGGCATAGCCCTGCGCTTCCAGCGCCAGCGCGAGCTCCGGGCCGCCGCTCTCGACGATGCGGCCATCGGCGAGCACGTGGACCACGTCGGGGCGGATGTAGTCCAGCAGCCGCTGGTAGTGGGTCACCACCACGAACGCGCGCTCCGGCGAGCGCAGCGCGTTGACGCCGTCGGCGACCGACTTCAGCGCATCGATGTCCAGGCCGGAGTCGGTCTCGTCGAGGATCGCCAGCTTCGGCTCCAGCAGGGCGAGCTGGAAGATCTCGTTGCGCTTCTTCTCGCCGCCGGAGAAGCCTTCGTTCACCCCGCGGTGCAGGAGCTCGTCCTTCAGGTGCAGCACCGCGAGCTTCTCGCGCACGCGCTTGAGGAACTGCATCGAGTCGAGCTCGGGTTCGCCGCGCGCCTTGCGCTGCGCGTTGAGCGCCGCGCGCAGGAAGTAGGTGTTGTTCACGCCCGGGATCTCGACCGGGTACTGGAAGGCCAGGAACACGCCGGCGGCGGCGCGCGCCTCGGGTTCCAGCGCCAGCAGCGGCTGGCCATCGAACTCGATGCTGCCGGCGGTGACCTCGTAGCCCTCGCGCCCGGCCAAGATGTTGCCGAGCGTGGACTTGCCGGCGCCGTTCGGGCCCATGATGGCGTGCACTTCGCCCGCCGCCACGTGCAGCGTCAGGCCCTTGAGGATCTCCTTGCCGGCGACGCTGGCGTGGAGGTTGTCGATCTTCAGCATGTGGGTGCTCAGGGTTGGAACAGCCAGGCCTGGCGCGAGACCTGCAGCCGCGGGTCGTAGCCCCCGGCGAGCAGGACGCGGCCATCGGCCAGGCGGGTGGCGGTAGTGAAGGAAAGTTCGGCGCCGACATCGCCCGCGACCGGGTCGAGGCGCCATGCATCGGCGTGCAGGCGTTCGAGCCTGCGGCCGCTGCCGGCGACCAGGGCGGTGCCATCGCCAAGGGCGACCACGCCGTCCAGGAACTTGTAGCGCGCGTCGGCCATGCGCGGGCCGGGCGTGGTGCGTGCGCGGCCCTCGCGCCAGACTTCGCTGTCGGCGTACTGCGCCTCGTATTCCCGCGGTCCCGCGCCGCCCAGCAGCAACACCGCGTCGCCGACGCGCACCGCGGCATGCTTGTGGCGCGCCCTGTTCAGCGTGCCGGCGGCCGTGAAGCGCCGGGTGGCCGGGTCGTAGAGTTCCAGCCTATCGAGCAGGCGGCCGCTGGCGGACGAGCCGCCGGCGACCAGGACCCGGCCATCGGCGAGCAGGGTCGCGGTGTGCGCCATCCGCGGCGTCGCCATCGCGCCGACCGCGGTCGACCGGCCGCTGCGCGGGTCGTAGCGTTCGGCCGCGGCGATGCGCTGCATCGCGCCGGCATAGCCGCCCGCGACCAAAATGGTGCCGTCGGCCAAGGCAGTCGCGCTGAAACCGTCGCGGGCCTCCAGCAGCCGGCCATGCGGCGAGAACCGGCGGGTGGCCGGGTCGTAGCGTTCGACCAGTGCGGTCGCGCCGTCCGGGGTCCAGCCGCCTAGCAGCAGGACCGAACCGTCGCGCAGGGCGATCGCGCGATGGCCGACCCGCGGCTGCGCGAGCTTGCCTGCCGCGATGAACGTGCCGCGCGCGGGATCGAACAACACGGCGTCGTCGCTGATGCCTTCCTCGCAGCCCTGGGCGTGGCAGCCGCCGGCAAGCAGCACCGTGCCGTCGCGCAACAGGCTCGCGCTGTGCGCGGCGCGCGGCGTCGGCATGTCGGGCAGCGCCCGCACGCTGCCACCCTTCGCGGCAGGCGTGGCCACCGCCCCCGCGATCGCGGGCAGCAGCAGGCAGGCGGCAACCAGGGCGGCGAGCTGGCGCATCATCCCACCGAGCCTTCCAGGCTCACGTCCAGCAGCTTCTTGGCTTCCACCGCGAATTCCATCGGCAGTTCGCGGAACACCGACTTGCAGAAGCCGTCGACGATCAGGCTGACCGCGTCTTCCTCGGCGATGCCGCGGCTGCGGCAGTAGAACAGCTGGTCGTCGCTGATCTTCGAGGTCGTGGCTTCATGCTCGACCGTCGCGCCCGGGTGCTTCACCTCGATGTAGGGGAAGGTGTGCGCGCCGCAGTGCTTGCCGATCAGCAGCGAGTCGCACTGGGTGTGGTTGCGCGCGCCCTCGGCGGAGGCCGCCACCTTCACCAGCCCGCGATAGCTGTTCTGGCCGTGGCCGGCGCTGATGCCCTTGCTGACGATCTTCGACTTGGTGCGCTTGCCCACGTGGACCATCTTGGTGCCGGTGTCGGCCTGCTGGCGGTGGTGGGTCAGCGCCACGCTGTGGAATTCGCCGACGCTGTCGTCGCCGAGCAGCACGCAGCTGGGGTACTTCCAGGTGATCGCACTGCCGGTCTCGACCTGGGTCCAGGTCACCTTGCTGCGCGCGCCGCGGCACTCCGCGCGCTTGGTCACGAAGTTGTAGATGCCGCCGACCCCGTTCTCGTCGCCCGGGTACCAGTTCTGCACCGTGCTGTACTTGATCTCGGCATCGTCCAGCGCGACCAGCTCGACCACCGCCGCATGCAGCTGGTTCTCGTCGCGCATCGGCGCGGTGCAGCCCTCGAGGTAGGACACGTAGGCGCCTTCCTCGCACACGATCAGGGTCCGCTCGAACTGGCCGGTGTGGCCGGCGTTGATGCGGAAATAGGTGCTCAGCTCCATCGGGCAGCGCACGCCCCTGGGGATGAACACGAAACTGCCGTCGGAGAACACCGCGGAGTTGAGCGCCGCGAAGTAGTTGTCGGCGACCGGCACCACGCTGCCGAGGTAGCGCCGTACCAGGTCGGGGTATTCGCGGATGGCTTCGCTCATCGAGCAGAACACCACGCCCTTCTCGGCGAGCTCCTTGCGGAAGGTGGTGCCCACGCTGACCGAGTCGAATACCGCATCCACGGCCACGCCGGCCAGCTTGGCGCGCTCGTGCAGCGGCACGCCCAGCTTGTCGTAGGTGTCCAGCAGCTCCTGCGGGACCTCGTCCAGCGACGCGTACTTCGCCTTCGGCGCGCTGTAGTAGCTCAGCGCCTGCAGGTCGATCGGGCCGATCTTCAGCTTGGCCCAGTCCGGCATTGGCATCGTGAGGAAGCGGCGATACGCCGCAAGCCGCCACTCGGTCATCCATTCGGGCTCGTCCTTCTTGGCCGAGAGCGCGCGGATGATGTCCTCGGACAGGCCCGGCGGCAGCGAATCGGATTCGATGTCGGTGACGAAACCGGCCTCGTACTTGCGGGCCAGCTGGCTGTGGATCTGCGCGTTCTGTGGTTCGGTCATGGCGGCCTCACGCATTCGCGAGCTGGAGGGCAATGCCCTTGCGCGACGGACGCGGCGCGGGCCCGAGCATCTGCGCCAGCGACACCCCGCGCAGCGCGTCGGCGACCACGTCGTTGATGCGCCGCCAGTTGGCGCGCACGCCGCAGGAGGCCTCGATCCCGCACTGGCCGTCGTGCACGCTGCATTCGGTCATCGCCAGCGGGCCTTCCATCGCCTCGACGATCTCGACCAGGTTGATCTCGGCCGCCGCGCGGGCCAGGCGGTAGCCGCCGTTGGCGCCGCGGAACCCGGCGACCAGCCCGGCCGCGGCCAGCGGCTTGAGCACCTTGGCCACGGTCGGCGCTTCAAGCCCGGCCTGCTCGGCCAGCTCGGGCGCGCTCAGCACCTCGCCCGGCCGCGCGGCGAGCACGGTCATGACGACGGTGGCGTAGTCGGTGAGCTTGGTGACGCGGAGCATGGCACGGGTGCTGGAAAACGTACCGGAATTGTACGATTTGCGGCGCCCGCGGCCAAGCGCGCCTAGCGCATGCCCGACAGGCGGTCGATCCAGGCCCCGACCCGGCCGGTGTAGTCGGATGGCAGGCCGAGCGTCTTGTTGATCTCGCCGTGGTCCAGCGGCTCGGGCTGCACGGCCATCGGGACCCGCAACGCCTCGGCCTGGCGCGCGAACTTGCGGGCCTCGTCGCAGGGCGAGGTCGGGAAATGCCGTTCGCTGGCGCAGACCAGCAGCATCGGCAGCGCGTTGCGGGTGAGTTGCTGTTGCGGCGAGGCCGAGCGCCAGTACGCCGGGTCGGCGCCGAAGGCGTCCTGGTAGAGCTTCGGCACCCGGCGTTGGCCCATCAGGGCGGGCACGTCCAGCGCGCCACTGTCGAGCGAAACCACGCCCAGCGGGCGCACCGCGCCGGCATCGGCCAGCAGGCGCGGGTCGGCGCCGAGCAGGGCGACCAGGTGCGCGCCCGCGGAATGCCCCATCAGCACGACGCGGCGCGGATCCAGCGTCCACTCGCGGGCGCCGCGCTGCAGCCGTGCGACCGCGCGGGCGATGTCGCGGGCTTGTTCGAGCGGCATCGCGGCCGGGACCATGCGGTAGTTGGCCGAGGCCACCGCGTAGCCCTTCGGCAGCCAGTACGCGAGCTTGTTGGCGACGCCCGGGTTGGTCTTGTCGCCATTCGCCCAGCCGCCACCGTGCACGTAGAACACCACCGGCGCGTCCTTCGCCCCGGCCGGCAGGTAGAGGTCGAAGCGCTGCGCCGGATCGTCGCCGTAGGCGATGTTGCGGATCGCGGTGCCGCCTGCGGGGACCGCGACCGGCCGTTCCTGGCGGCTGGCCTCGCGCATGCCTTGCAGGCGGTCGCGCAGGCCCTGGGCGCCGGCGATGACGGGAACCAGGCCCAGCAGGGCAATGAGTGCAACATGGACGCGACGCATCGGGCATCTCCGGGGGAGGACATCGCCACAACGCCGTGGGGCCGTCGTCGGTTGACAGACCATGGGCAGGAACGAGGGTGACAGCTGTCACCGGCGATCGCTGACGCTCGCGCATGGCGCCGGCGATGCGCATGTCGAGAATGGCCGTGTCCGATCCGGACGCCGGAGCCCAACGCCATGTACACCCAGAGCAAGCCGCACGTCGCCTTCCACGACACCCTGCAGGCCGGGGTCGGGCAACTGGTCGAGCGCGTGGTCGCCGCCGAACCCGGCGCCGAGCGTTCGCGCCTGTTGCGCTGGGCCTTGCTCGCGCTGGCGGTGTTCGCCGCGTGGCGCATCGCGCGCGGGTTGCGCAAGGGCTTCTGGGCGATGTTCGGCATCGCCATGGCGCTGTGGTGGAGCGGCGGCGCGTGGTTCCTGTTCCGCTGACGTCTGCCGATGCGTGCGTCGAGCGCGGCGTTCAGCCGCCCGCGGGCGGGTTGGCGGGCGGCGCCGGCGGCAGCACCAGCTGGAAGAACGGGGCCGGCGGTGCGCTGCCGGGCGGCAGGTACTCGGGTGCCTTGGTGCCTCCCGTGCCCAGCGAGCGGATGAAACGGTAGATCGCGCGGCGGTCGTCGTCATGCATCGCGCGCAGGGCGAAGTCCGGCATGATCGGGCGGGTGCGCAGGGTCGCCGAGAAGGTCATCCATTCGGCCTCGTCCATGTCGGCGAGGCGCAGGCGCAGGTTCGCCGCATACGTGGTGCCCCACGGCCCCGAATACCCCAGTGGCGAGCCGAGCAGCCAGGCCGAGGTCGGGAGGCCGCCGGCCTTCTCGGTGTAGCCGGCGGTATGACAGTCATTGCAGCCGGTGATGCGCACCAGGTATTCGCCGCGCGCCAGCAGGTCGGCGTCGCTGCTGGTCGCGGGCTTGGCCGAAGCCTGCGGGCTGGCGGCCTTCGGCGCGGACAGGTTGGCGTTGCAGGCGCCGAGCAGCAGGGCAAGCGCGATCGCGGTCAGGACGGTGGGATGCGGGCGGGTCATGGCGATGGCGGTTGCGGGGATGTGGGCGGGATAACGCGCATCTTTTCGATGACCGGCCATTGCAGTGACGCCCGATGGTCGGCTGGGCCACAATGCCGGCTCCCCATCCAGCGCCCACCCATGCCGAAGAAGATCGCCACCCGCCGTTCCGCCATCCACGGCAACGGCATGTTCGCCATCCAGCCGATCAGCAAGGGCGAGCGCCTGATCGAATACAAGGGCCGTCGCCGCACCCACGAGGAGGTCGATGCCGGCGACAGCGGCGATGTCGAGAGCGGCCACACCTTCCTGTTCACCCTGAACGAGGTGTTCGTGATCGACGCCAACTTCGAGGGCAACAGCGCGCGCTGGATCAACCACAGCTGCGATCCGAACTGCGAGGCGGTGCTGATCGAGCACGAGGACGATCCCGAGAAGTCGCGGGTGTTCATCGAGGCGATCCGTGCGATCAAGCCGGGCGAGGAACTGACCTACGACTACGGGATCACCCTGGCCGAGCGCCACACCCCGCGGCTGAAGAAGATCTGGGCCTGCCGCTGCGGCGCCAGGCACTGCACCGGGACCATGCTGCGTCCCAAGCGCTGACCCGCGATCCCGGCGGCGCGCGGATGCGCCGCGCGTGCCGAAGGTTTACATGACCTGTGCCAGTGTGCGCCACGGCCGTGCATGGCTAAGGTGCGCCGGTCGCCGCACGACGCGGTCCACGGTTGCCGCCCTCGATGCGCCCGACGCCCCCACGCTCCCTCCAGATGCTCGCGCTGCTGTCGGCGCTGTCCGCGCCGGCCGCCGCGCAGGTCAAGGTGGATGGCGTCATCGATCCGGCGGAATGGCAGGGCGCGCGCCATGTCACCGATTTCCGGATGGTCCAGCCGTTCACCCAGGCCGCCACCCGCCATCCCACGGAAGCCTGGATCCTGGCCACGCCGGAGGGGCTGTCGGTCGCCTTCCGCAACACCAAGCTGCCCGGCATCGAGACGCCGCGGCAGCGCAGCCGGCGCGACGAAGACGTCGGCATCGACCGGGTCAACGTGATGCTGGACTTCGAGGGCGATGGCCGCAGCGGCTACGACTTCACCCTCAGCGCCAGCGACGGCATCCAGGACTCCACGATCACCAGCGGCGGCAACTTCAGCAGCGACTGGGACGGCAGCTGGCAGCACGCGGTGGTCGATGGCACAGGCGAATGGACCGCGGAATTCCTCATCCCGTGGCATACCGCGCCGATGCAGCGCGCGGTGGACGGCAAGCGCACCATCGCGGTGTACCTGGACCGGGTGGTCGGCAGCGTCGGCGAGCGCATGGCGTGGCCGGCGGTAAGCTTCGAGCGCCCGCAGTTCCTCAACCAGTTCGAGAAGCTGCAGGTCGACGCCCATTCTCAGTCGCTGCTGGCGATCACGCCCTACGTGGTCGGCGTGCACGACCTGGTGTCCCGCGACAACAGCTTCGACGCCGGCGCGGACCTGTTCTGGAAGCCCAACGGGCAGTTCCAGCTGACCGCGACGCTCAACCCCGACTTCGGCCAGGTCGAGAGCGATTCGCTGGTGGTGAACTTCAGCGCCGAGGAGACCTTCTTCAGCGACAAGCGCCCGTTCTTCACGGAGAACCAGGGCTTCTTCGACTTCGGGCTGGTGTTCGACAACAGCCAGTTGCTGTACACCCGCCGCGTCGGCGGGCTGGCCGACGACGGCAGCGGCCCGGCCGACATCCTCGGCGCGGTCAAGTTCAACGGCAGCATCGGCGGCACCCAGTACGGCGCCTTCCTCGCCGACGAGCGCGGCGATGCCGGCCGGCGCTTCGGCGCGTTGCGTCTGCAACGCACGATCGGCAGCCAGCAGGTCGGCGCGATGCTGACCACGGTCGACCGACCGTTCCTCGATCGCAGCGCCCGGGTGTTCGGCATCGACCATCGCTGGCAGCCCGATCCCAGCCTGACCGTCGCCTCCACCCTGGTCGGCAGCGATGTCGCGGTGCACGGCGACCACGTGCGCGACGTCGCCTTCACCACCCTGCTGCAGAAGGAGATGGCGGGCGGCTGGCGGCAGACCGGCATCCTGATCCACTACGGCAAGGACTTCGAGGTCAACGACGCCGGCTACCTCGGACGCGCCGACCTCAATTACGCGCAGTGGGAAGTCGGGCGCCGCATCACCGACCTGCCGGCGGCGTCGGCCTACGCTTCGCATAACTGGCGCTGGCGCATCGAGGGGCTGCAGAACACCGGCGGCACCTGGCTGCAGCGGCAGTTCCGGATGTCGCGCAACAGCCAGCGCCGCGATGGCGGCAACCTGTTCTGGAACGTGCAGGCGCGCACCGCCGCCTACGACGACCGTATCACCCGCGGCAACGGCGCGATGCGCACGCAGGCGGGTTTCAATGGCGTCGTAAGCCGCGAATGGCCGCGTCGTGGCGATTGGCAATTCGAGACCGAATGGAGCCTGGGCCTGCGTGGCGGCGTGCGCAGCGACACCCCGATCGGCTGGAGCGGCTCGTTCGAGGCGACCCGCCACTTCGGCGACGCGCTGAACGTCGAGGTGTGGGTGGGCCACGTGATGGACCAGGAATTCCTGGTCTGGCAAGAAGACAACTTGGTCAGCGGCTTCCAGATGAACCGCTACGACCTGTCCGCCAGCCTCAACTGGAACATCGGTACCCGCCACGAGCTGCGGGTGAAGCTTGAAGCGCTGGGGCTGGATGCCGACAACCCGCGGCCCTGGCGGATCGCGGCCGATGGCCGCGTGCAGGCGAGCAACGACGTGGTCGAGCCGTTCAGCCTGCGCAACCTCGGGTTCCAGGTGCGTTACCGCTACGAGCTGGCGCCGCTGTCCAACCTGTACGTGGTCTACGGACGCGGCGGCTTCGGTTACGACGGGTATGCCGCCGGTGCGTTCGAGCAGTTCGGCGACGCGTTCTCGCTGCGCGACGACGAGCAGCTGCTGGTGAAGCTGGCCTACCGCTTCGAGCTGTAGGGTCGCTCAGTCCTCGCCCTCGCGCGGCCAGCTGATGCCGAACTCCGCGACTTCCAGCGCGTCGCCCACGCCGGCCAGGCGCGGGTCGTCGCTGCGGAACACCGAATCGCCGATCGGCACCGCGTCCGGCGATGTGCCCGCACGGGCGCCCAAGGTGACCCGCCGGAACAGCGCGGCGCCGGCGGCATTCGCCAGCCTGCCGCCATGCCAGTCCTGCACGGTGCCGCCGTAGTCCCATTCCAGGCCGTAGAAGCTGATCGGCGCACCGTTCAGCGCGACCAGCTCGGACAGGGTCATGCCCATCCGCAGCCCGCTGGCGTCCCGCCAGCGCGAGCCCGGCGCGCGCACCCGCAGCTCCTGGATCGGGGCGTCCTTGTCCTCGGCGTCGAGGACAAGTTCCAGACGCCGCGACGGATCGTGCGGGAACACGACCAGGGCGGGGTAGGTGCCGATGCCTTCCGCCCCGTCGAAGGTCTCCTCGCGCACGTTGGCCTTGCCGAAGCGGGCTTCGAGTGCCTGCCGCGTGGTCAGCGGTCCCAGCGTGCCGGGGAGCGTCCAGTCCTCGCTGGCCACCGTCGGTGAGGCGGTTTCAGCCGGTGGCGCAGGCGTGGCGGGTGCCGGCGCCTCGATGGCAAGCGGCGCGCTCGGCGGCGCGTCCCGTTGGCAGGCGGCCAGGGCCGCCACCCCTGCCAGCAGCCAGCCGCGTGAACAGGCGCGGGTCATTGGGCGGGCGGAACCGACGGCGTGGGTTCCGCAACCGGGTGCGTCGGAGGTGCCGGCGCCGGCTCCTCCGCAAGCTCGACGACCGGCGGTGCGGAGTCAGGCGACCCGGCCTCGGCGCCATCGGTCGCCGCAGTCTCCGCCCCGGATGCCATGTCGGCTTCGACAGACGTTGTCCCGGCCTCGGCCGGCTGGGCCTCGCGGGGCACCGCAAGCGGCCGGCCCGGATCCGGCATCCCGGTCACCGAGCGCGGGGTGCCGGCTGGGATCGGCAGGTTGCCGTCGGCCGTCGCCGCGTCGTCGCGGCCGTCGCCCTTGCCGCCGCAGGCGGCGAGCAGGAGGCAGGCGCAGAGCAGTGCAAGGTGGCGCATGCGGTCAGTCCAGTCGGATGGTGATGACGCCCGGGTCGATGTCCACGCGTTCGATGCGGCGCGAGGCCATCCTGCCGACCGTGCTGTCGTCGAGCCGGTACACCGGTTCCTCGCGGGCGTAGTCGAGCAGCCAGCCATTGAGCAGGGTGCGCGCGCTGTCGTTCATGGCGCCGCCGAGCGCGGGCACGTCGACCGAGACGATCTCCGGCTGGTCGAGGTGCAGGCCGCGCGTGCCGGGATCGAAGCGCAGCCCGCTTTCCACTTCGAAGCGGCCGGAGGGCGTGCGCGGGCTGCCGCCGGGACCGCCCATGCCGATGTCGAACGCCAGGTGCAGGCGGCCGCCGCCGGGCAGGGTGAGGCGCGGGTTCATCAGGCTGAAGCTCAGCAGACCGCCGAGCTTGCGGTAGTCGCGCGGGAACTTGCGGTCCAGTTGCGATTGCAGCTGCGGCGCGGTGAAGCTGAGGTCGCGCCCCAGCAGCACCGAAGTGCCGACGCTGGAACAGGCGGCCAGCAAGGCCAGGCACAGCAGGGCAAGGAGGAGTCGGAGTCTGGCCATCGGGCTGCCTGCCATCTATCGCGCGGGACACGCCGCGCCGGGCGGTCAGTGTGCCGATTTCGCATCGTGCAGGCGAGGGTAAGGATTGATGGCGCCGTCGCCGGCATAGATGCCGTAATGCAGGTGGGGTGGGGTGCCGCGTGCGTTGCCGGTGGTGCCGACGAAGCCGAGCAGGTCGCCAGGTCGCACCACCCGCCAAGCGCGCAGACCCGGCGCCCAATCGTCGAGGTGCGCGTAGTAATGCCGTTCACCGCCCGGTCCGATCACCCAGACGTGGCGTCCGCCGATCCCGAAGTCGCCCTGCCGTGCGATCACCCCGGCCGTCGCGCTGCGGACTGGTGTACCCCGCGGGGCGAAGATGTCGGTGCCCTGGTGCCTGCGGCCGCCACTGCGCGGACCGCCCCAGGTGTCTGCGATGTCGCGGGCACGCACGCCTTCGACCGGGACCGGCAAGGTCGAGGGCGCCGGCATCCGCGACAGGCGCCACAGCGCGGCGACGACCTGCAACTTCGGCCAGGCGACCACCAGCCCCGTGATGGCGAGCGACAGCAGGAGCAAGACGGGCAACAAGCGGCGCATCCCGCCACCATCGCCGATCCCGGTGAAGCGCTTGCGAAGCTCTATCGCGCGCTGGCCGGGAAGCGATGGCGGTTCGCCGCGACCAGCAGGAACAAGGCGGCCGTCGACGCCAGTGCTGCGCCCAGGTGCAGGCGCGGCGCCCGCCACGCGATGTCGGCGCCGATGGTCAGGATCGACATCGCCATCGCCAGCCAGATCCCCCAGCGCCGCCACCGCCAGAGGCCGAGGTAGCTGGCCAGCAGCCCCAAGGCCAGGGCGACCGACAGCGGCCGCAGGAGATCGCCGCCGCCGGGGAAGGCGGCGGCCACCTCGGGGCCGCGCGTGGCCAGCAGCCGCACCGCATTGAGGGTCGAGGCGGCCATCAGCAGCACGAAGCCGCGCAGGGCCGCGGCGCGCAGGTCGAACCCGCCCGCCATCCTCAGTCCTCGTCGTGGTGCGGTTTCCAGGCCTCCACCAGCCGCTGCTGGACCTGCGCCGGCACCGGTTCGTAATGGCTGAAGTCCAAGGCGTAGCGACCGCGCCCCGCGGTCACCGACTTCAGTTCCGCGGCGTAGCCTTCGAGCTCCGACATCGGCACCTGCGCCTTCACCACGATCTCGCCGCCGCGCAGGGTGTCGGTGCCGTTGATCCGCGCACGCTTGGAGGACAGCCCGCCGCTGATGTCGCCCATGTGCTGCTCGGGCGCACTGACCTCGAGGTCGGCGATCGGCTCCAGCACCTGCGGCCTGGCCTTGCCCACGGCATCCAGGAAGGCCTTCTTGCCGGCGGCGATGAACGCGACTTCCTTGCTGTCCACCGGATGGTGCTTGCCGTCGTAGACCACCACGCGGATGTCCTGCATCGGATAGCCGGCGATCGCGCCGCTGGCCAGCGCCTGGCGCACGCCCTTTTCCACCGCCGGCAGGAACTGGCCGGGGATCGTCCCGCCCTTGACCTCGTCCACGAAGTCGAAACCGGCGCCGCGCGGCAACGGTTCGATGCGCAGGAACACCTCGCCGAACTGGCCGGCGCCGCCGGTCTGCTTCTTGTGGCGGTGGTGGCCCTCGGCGCGGGCGCTGACGGTCTCGCGGTAGGCGATGCGCGGCGGGTGCGTCTTCACCTCCACCGCATGGCGGTCCTTCAGCCGCTGCAGCATGACCCGCAGGTGCAGGTCGGACAGCCCGCGGATCACCGTCTCGTTGGTCTCGACGTTGTGTTCCACCGCGAACGCCGGGTCCTCCTCGGCGAGCTTGTGCAGCGCGGTGCCAAGCTTCTGCTCCTGGCCCTTGCTGGCCGGTTCCACCGCGAGGCCGAACATCGGCTTCGGGAAGGCGAGCGGCGCGAGGTGGATGTGGTCCTCGTCGTGGCTGTCGTGCAGCACGGCGTCGAAGTGCAGCTCGTCGACCTTCGCGACCGCGGCGATGTCGCCGGGGATCGCCTGCGCCACCTCGACATGCTCCTTGCCCTTCAACTTGAACAGGTGCGCGACCTTGAACGGCTTCTTGCCGTCGTCGACGAACAGCGTGCCGTCCTTGCGGATGGTGCCCTGGTAGACGCGGAACACCCCGAGCTTGCCGACGAAGGGATCGTTGATGACCTTGAACACGTCGGCGATCACGTGCGCGCCAGGATCCGGGCTGGCGGCGATCGGTTGCGCGTCCTCGCCGGTGCCCTTCACGAACGGCGGCGGGTTGGCTTCGCCCGGGTGCGGGAACAGCCGTTCGGCGACGTCCAGCAATTCGCGGACGCCGGCCCCGCTGCGCGCGGAGACGAAGCACACCGGCACCAAGTGGCCCTCGCGCAGGCATTGCTCGAAGGCATCGTGCAGTTCCTGCCCGGACAGGCCGTCCTCGCCGAGGTCGAGGTAATGGTCCATCACCGTCTCGTTGATCTCGACCACCTGGTCGATGATCTTCTGGTGCCAGTCGGCGACCGGGCCGAGGTCGCTGTCGCCCTCGCGCTGGCCGAAGCAGTCCACCACCCGCGCCCCGCCATCGGCGGGCAGGTTGAGCGGCAGCGCCTCGGGGCCGAACTCCGCGCGCAACGCCTCCATCAGGGCGGCGAGGTCGTGCCCGGCGTGGTCGATCTTGTTGACCACGATCGCCCGGCACAGGCCGCGCTGGCGCGCGTATTCCATCATCCGGCGGCTGCCGTGGCCGACGCCGGTGTCGGCATCGACCACGATCGCCACGGTCTCGACCGCGGCCAGCGCAGACAGCGCCGGGCCGCGGAAGTCCGGGTAGCCGGGGGTGTCGATGAGGTTGACGTGGATGCCGCCGTGGTCGGTGCTGGCGATGGCGGCATCGATGGAGTGGCCGCGCTCGCGTTCGATCGGGTCGAAGTCGGACACGGTGTTGCCGCGTTCGATCGTGCCTGCCGCCTGCAGGGCGCCGCCGGCATGCAGCAGGGCTTCGAACAGCGTGGTCTTGCCGGCGCCGGGATGGCCCGCGAGGGCCACGTTGCGGATCTGGTGTGTCGAATAGGACATGAGCCCGTTCCTCCCAAGGTCGAGGGGTGAATGCCCCCGGCATGGGGGCGGGCGTCATGGCTGTCCGCAGGGGAGAGCGCATCGACCGAGCCTGCGCTCGGCGGGCGGTCATGGCGGACCCCCACGATACGCCTCCGCGCGACCGATGGCATCCCTGCCTTGACGCCGGGCCAACGGACGCACGGTTAGCGTGCGGCTTCCTTTCCCGGAGGTTGGATCGATGGCATTCAAGCGTTATGCCGACGCCCGCTGGCAGGGCGACCTGCAGGCCGGCTCCGGCAGCATCAGCACGCCGCAGAGCGGGCTGTTCGCGGACCAGAATTTCTCGTTCAAGACCCGCTTCGGCGACGAGACCGGGACCAATCCGGAGGAGCTGCTGGCCGCCGCGCATGCCGGCTGCTTCTCGATGGCGCTGTCGGCGGTGCTCGGCAAGGCCGGTTTCGTCCCCGACGAAATCCGCACCCGCGCCGAGGTCACCATGGAGCCGGGCATGGACCCGGGGCCCACCGTCACCGGCGTCACCCTGGTCCTGGCCGCCCGCGTGCCCGGGATCGATGTCGCCACGTTCGACGACCTCGCCCAGCAGGCGAAGGCGGGCTGCGTGATTTCCCGCGCGCTGGCGGTGCCGGTGCAGTTGCAGGCCACGCTCGAGGCCAACTGAAGACCGCGGCTGTCGCTGCGCTTAACGGTTCAGCGGCAGCCGGTCGGGTTCAGGGGCGCGTCACCCGGCCGGCGGCAACGTGCATCCCACGCCGGCCATCCACCCTTTCCCGGCGCACGGAGCCAGCCATGACGCGTGTTGCCCCCCTCCTGATCCTGGCCGCCGGCCTCGCCGCGGGCGGCACCGCCAGCGCCCAGAGCTATCCGTCGCGTGGCGATGCCTATGGCGATTACGCGCGCGGTGACGCGTACACCGATTACGCCCGCGTGTTGCGCGTCGATCCGGTGGTCGACGGGCGCTATGACCGCACCACCCACTACGGCGGCCAGCGCTGCTACGAATCGACCACGGCCGGCCGCTACGAGCGCGACGGGTACTACGGCTCCGATGGCGATCGCAACGACGGCTACGATGCCTACGGTCGCCCGCAGGCCGGGACCACCGCCGGCCGCAACATCGCCACCATCGCCGGCGGCATCGCGGGTGCGGTGCTGGGCAGCAAGGTCGGCGGCGGCAGCGGCACCTACGCGGCGACCGCGATCGGCTCGATGGTCGGCGGCATGGCTGGCCGGCAGATCTACGAACAGACCCAGCGCGACCGCTACGTGCGCCCGGGCGTCGTCCGCGTCTGCGATCCGGAACCCGTCGATGGCCGCTACGGCAACGCGGGCTATGGCGGTTACCGCACCGGCGGCGCCACCGCCTACGACGTGACCTACGAGTACAACGGCCGGCAGTACACCCGCCGGATGGATTACCACCCGGGCGACCGCATCCGCGTGCGGGTCGACGTCAGCCCGGAGTGATCCGGCATCGCGTGGAACAGGAAGGGGCCGCAAGGCCCCTTCTTCGCATGGGATGAGGGATCAGGCGCCGGGCCAGTCGAGGCCACCGGTGACCACCGCGACCGCTCGCCCTCCGGACCACACTTCGCCCTCGGCGTCGACCTGCAGCTCGATGATCGCGTCGTGCCCGACCTCGCGGCCCTGGCTGACTCGGTAGAAGCCCCCCGGCTCGCCGGGCAGCGCGCCGCGTTCCGCCAGCCAGGCCGCCAGGGTGGCGTTGGCCGCGCCCGAGGCGGCATCCTCGAAGCGCGCGGGGGCGCCGACAAAGGCGCGCACCGCGAAGTAGTACACCGGGTCGCTGCTGCGCGCGTACACGAACAGGCCCATGCTGTCGGTCGCCTCGGCGAGCGCGGCGATGGCGTCCCAGTCCGGTTGCATCGCGCGCAGGTGCGCCTCGTCGGCGAGCTCGGCCAGCCACCAGCGGCGGCCCCCGTCCATCAGCACCGGTGGCAGCGCGCCGAGCTGCAGGCCGGCCAGCGCCGCACGCAGGCGCGCGTCGCCGGGACTGGCGATGTCCTGCACGCGGGCGCGGGGCGTGCGCACCGCGACCGTGCGCGCCGCGCCGTCGCCCACGACCTTCAGCGGCAGCTTGCCGGCGATCCCGTCCTGCACCAGCAAGCCGTCGCGCGGCGTCGCCAGCCCCGCGTCGAGCACTGCATGCGCGGTGCCGACGCTGGGATGCCCGGCGAACGGCACTTCGCGGCGCGGGCTGAAGATGCGGATGCCGTAACTGGCGTCGCCCGATTGCGCGGGGAACACGAAGGTGGTCTCGGGCAGGCGCGTCCAGCGTGCGATCGCCTGCATCGCGGCATCGTCCAGCCCGGTCGCATCGAGCACGACCGCCAGCGGGTTGCCGGCGCCCGGCCGCGAGGCGAAGACATCGAGTTGCACATAACGACGGGGCATGGCGCGGTGCGGTCCTGGTGGGCGGGGGCCGGCTAGAATGCACCAGCCGCGCGGCCGCGGCATTCCCTTCCCGCACGTGCCAGGACCCATGCCGCCCCGTTCCGAGCCCGATGTCCCCTGGTTGGTGCTGAAGTTCGGGGGGACGTCCGTGTCCCGCCGCGCGCGCTGGGACACCATCGGCCGGTTGGCGCAAGAGCGCGCGGAGGCGCACGGCGCGCGCGTGCTGGTGGTGGTCTCGGCGTTGTCCGGGGTGACCAACATGCTCACCGCGATTGCCGACGGCGCGGCCGACGCCGCGGCGCAGGCGGATGCGCTGGTGCAGCGGCATCGCGGCTTCGCCGGTGAACTCGGCCTCGACGCCGACGTCGTGCTGGGTGCGCGGCTTGCCGCCCTGCAGGCGTTGCTCGCCGATCCGCGCGCCGCGGCGCGCGCGCTGGACTGGCAGGCCGAGGTGCTGGCGCAGGGCGAACTGCTGTCCTCCACGCTCGGCGTTGCCTACCTCCAGGCCCAGGGCGTCGACATCGGCTGGGTCGATGCGCGCGACTGGCTGCGCGTGCTGCCGCCGATGCCCAACCAGACCGAGTGGGCGCAGCGCCTGTCGGTGAACTGCCACTGGCAGGCCGATCCCGCGGTGCGCGCAGGCCTGGGCGCGCAACCGACGCGCCTGCTGCTGACCCAGGGTTTCATCGCCCGCCATGGCGACGGCGGCACCGCGATCCTCGGGCGCGGTGGTTCGGACACCTCGGCCGCGTACTTCGGCGCCTTGCTTGGTGCCCGCCGGGTCGAGATCTGGACCGACGTGCCCGGCATGTTCAGCGCCAATCCGCGCGAGGTGCCGGATGCGCGCCTGCTCACCCGGCTCGACTATTACGAAGCGCAGGAAATCGCCACCACCGGCGCCAAGGTCCTGCACCCGCGCTCGATCAAGCCCTGCCGCGACGCCGGCGTGCCGCTGGCGATCCTCGACACCGAGCGCCCGGCGTTGCCCGGCACCACCATCGACGAAGGCGCGCGCCCGGTGCCCGGGGTCAAGGCGATCTCGCGCCGCAACGGCATCGTGCTGGTGTCGATGGAAGGCATCGGCATGTGGCAGCAGGTCGGCTTCCTCGCCGACGTGTTCGAGCGCTTCAAGCGCCACGGCCTGTCGGTGGACCTGATCGGTTCGTCGGAGACCAACGTCACCGTCTCGCTGGATCCGTCCGAGAACCTGGTCAACACCGACGTGCTCGCGCGCCTGTCCGAGGACCTGGCGCAGGTCTGCCGGGTCAAGGTGATCGTGCCCTGCGCGGCGATCACCCTGGTCGGGCGCGGCATGCGCTCGCTGCTGCACAAGCTGTCCGAGGTGTGGGCGATGTTCGGGCGCGAGCGCGTGCACCTGGTCTCGCAGTCCTCCAACGACCTCAACCTGACCTTCGTGGTCGACGAGGCCGCCGCAGACGGCATGCTGGCCAAGCTGCACGCGGCGCTGATCGATTCCGGCGCGATGCCGGTGTACGAGGCCGGCGTGTTCGGCCCGCGCTGGCGCGAACTCGAGGGCACGGTGCGTCCGCGGCCGACGCCGTGGTGGCGCGCGCCGGCCGCGCGCGAACGCCTGCTCGCGCTCGCCGCGCAGGGCACGCCGCGCTACGCCTACCACCTGCCCACGGTGCGCGCCCGGGCGCGTGCGCTGCTCGCGATCCCGGCGATCGACCGCCACTACTACGCCACCAAGGCGAACGCGCATCCGGGCCTGCTGCGCGCGCTGGCGGCGGAAGGCTTCGGACTGGAATGCGTGTCGCTGGGCGAGGTCGAGAACGCGCTGGCCGCGGTGCCCGGCCTGGATCCGCGGCGCGTGTTGTTCACCCCGAGCTTCGCGCCGGTCGCGGAGTACGCGCAGGCGCTCGCGCGCGGCGTGCAGGTCACGGTGGACAACGTCGAGCTGCTGAGGCGCTGGCCGGAGGTGTTCCGCGGCCACGCGCTGTGGCTGCGCATCGACCTCGGGCATGGCGACGGCCACCACGCGAAGGTCACCACCGGCGGCAGGGAATCCAAGTTCGGGCTGTCGGCGCAGCGCGTGGACGAATTCATGGCGCTGGCGCGCGCGCTCGACATCCGCATCACCGGCCTGCATGCGCACCTCGGCAGCGGGATCGAGACCGTCGGCCACTGGAAGCAGGTGGTCGACGAGCTCGCCGGGTTCGCGCGGCGGATCGGCAGCGTCGAGACCATCGACATCGGCGGCGGGCTGCCGGTCGCCTACAGCGACGACGATGAACCCTTCGACCTCGCGGCCTGGGCCCAAGGTCTGGCCGAGGTGAAGGCGATCCATCCGGCGTTCCGCTTCGCGATCGAGCCGGGCCGTTTCCTGGTGGCGGAGGCGGGCGTGCTGCTGGCCGGCGCGACCCAGGTGGTGGAGAAGGACGGCGTGCGCCGGGTCGGGCTGGATGCCGGCATGAACGCGCTGATCCGCCCGGCGCTGTACGACGCCTGGCACGACATCCACGACCTTTCGCGGCTGGACGAGGCCGCCGACACCGACTTCGACGTGGTCGGCCCGATCTGCGAATCGAGCGACGTGTTCGGCCAGCGGGTGAAGCTGCCGGCGGCCACCGCGCCGGGCGACGTGATGCTGGTCGCCGACGCCGGTGCCTACGGCTACAGCATGGCCAGCGAATACAACCTGCGGGCGCGTCCCGCGCAAGACCTGCTCGATGAAGGCGTGAGCGCATGAACGATTGGACCTTCGACCGCGACGCGATCCGCGCTTTCCGCTTCGTGCGCTGCGGCTTCGATGCCGACACCGGCGTGGCGCGGCTCGTGTACGCCTTCGACGACGGCCCCGAGCTGGTGGAGACGGTGACCTTGCCGGGCGCGCCGTTCCGGCTCGACGCGGCGCGCGCGCAGGCGGCGCGGCAGGCGCTGCGCGTGCTGCACCTGGTCGCCGGCGTCAGCTACTACAAGGCGGCAGTGCCCGCGCAATTGCAGGTGGAAGGCGAGCCGATCGATGCCGCCACCGCGGCCTTCCTCGAGCAGGTGTACCTCAACGGGCTGGGCGAGTTCGCCTACCGCAATGGGCTGGACCTGCGCGAGCGGATCCGCTTCCCGCACGGCGGGGCCGCGGATGCCGTCGCGCCGGTGCTCGGCCTGCAGGCGCATGCGCTGGTCGCGATCGGCGGCGGCAAGGATTCGCTGGTCAGCATCGAGGCGTTGCGCGCGGAAGGCGTGGCGCAGACCGTGACCTGGATCGGCGGCTCGCAACTCATCGCGGCCTGCGCCGCGCACACCGGCCTGCCGACCCTCAATATCGGCCGCCAGCTGGCGCCCCAATTGTTCGACTTCAACCGCCAGGGCGCCTGGAACGGGCACATCCCGGTGACCGCGGTGAACTCCGCGATCCTGGCCTTCGCCGCGGTCGTGCTGGGCATGGACCAGGTGGTGTTCTCCAACGAGCGCTCGGCCAGCTACGGTTCGCTGATCCCCGGGACCGGCGAGGTCAACCACCAGTGGTCCAAGGGCTGGGCTTTCGAGTCGATGTTCGCCGGCTGGCTGCAGTCGCACGTCGCCGCGGACCTGCGCTACTACTCGCTGCTGCGGCCGCTGAGCGAACTCGCGGTGGCCCGTCAGTTCGCCCGCAGCCAGCATTACGACGCGCATTTCTCCAGCTGCAACCGCAACTTCCACATCCTCGGCGAGCGCCCGACCAGCCGCTGGTGCGGGGTCTGCCCGAAATGCCACTTCGTGTTCCTGGCGCTGGCGCCGTTCATGCCCAAGACCCGGCTGGTCACGATCTTCGGGCGCAACCTGCTCGACGACCCCGCGCAGGTCGCCGGCTTCGACGCGTTGCTCGAGTACCAGGACCACAAGCCCTTCGAATGCGTGGGCGAGGGCCGCGAATCGCGCGCGGCGATGGCCGCGCTCGCGCAGCGGCCGGAATGGCGCGAGGATGCGCTGGTTGCGCGTTTCGCCCGCGAGATCGCGCCGCAGCTCGACGCCAATGCCCTGCGGATCGAACCGCTGCTGGTCCCGGACGATGAGCATCGCGTGCCGGATGCCCTCTGGCAGCGCCTGCGCCTGCGTTTCGCGCCCTGACCGCATGCGCATCGCCGACCTCGCCGGCCAACGCGTCGCCCTGTGGGGATGGGGCAGGGAGGGGCGGGCCGCGCATGCCGCCTTGCGCGCGCGGCTTCCCGAGCTCGCGCTGACCCTGTTCTGCAGCGAAGCCGAAGCCGCCGAGGCGGCCGCGCTGTGCGACCCGCGGCTGGCCCTGGAACATGCCGCCACCGCGGAGCGATTGTCCGCGTTCGACGTGGTGGTGAAGTCGCCCGGCATCAGCCCGTACCGGCCCGAGGCGCAGGCGGCCAGCGCCGCCGGCACCCGCTTCGTCGGCGGCACCGCGCTGTGGTTCGCCGAGCATGCCGACGACGGCACCATGGCGCGCACGCTGTGCGTCACTGGCACCAAGGGCAAGAGCACCACGTCCTCGCTGCTCGCGCACCTGCTGCGCGCGTCGGGCTTGCGCACCGCGCTGGCCGGCAACATCGGCGTGCCGTTGCTGGAACTGCTCGACGCGCAGGCCGATGCCTGGGCGGTCGAGTTGTCGAGCTACCAGACCGGCGACGTGGCGGCCTCCGGCGCGCGGCCGCAGGTGGCCATCGTCACCAACCTGCATCCCGAGCACCTGGACTGGCACGGCAGCCAGCAACGCTACGTCGAGGACAAGCTCGCGCTGGTCACCGGCGGCCGCCCGCGGGTCGCGGTGCTGAACGCCGCCGACCCGGTGCTGGCTGCGTTGCGCCTGCCCGACAGCGAGATCCGCTGGTATGGCGATGCCGCGGGCTGGCACCTGCGTGGCGACGACCTGCATCGCGGTGCGCTGCGCGTCATGGACACCGCGGCGATGCCGCTGCCCGGGCACCATAACCGCAGCAACCTGTGCGCGGTGCTGACCGCGCTGGAGGCGATCGGCCTGGATGCGGTCGCGCTGGCACCGCACGCGGCGCGCTTCCAGCCGTTGCCGCATCGCCTGCAGCCGCTGGGCGAACGCGACGGCCTCCTCTACGTCAACGATTCGATCAGCACCACGCCGATGGCGACCCTGGCCGCGCTGGCGCTGTATCGCGAGCGACCGGTCGCGGTGCTGGTCGGCGGCCACGACCGCGGCTTGCCTTGGGACGCGTTCGCCGACGCGATGCGCGACGAGGCGCCGCGCGCGATCGTGACCATGGGCCACGGGACCGTGGCGCAGAACGGCCCGCGCATCCATGACCTGCTCGCGCCGGTCGCGGCGCAGGGCCGGTTCGCGCTGACCGCCGCGCGCGACCTCACCGAGGCCATCGCGCAGGCGCGTGCCGCGCTGCCGGCCGGTGGCGTGGTGCTGTTGTCGCCCGGAGCGCCCAGCTTCGGCCTGTACAAGGATTACGTGGCGCGCGGCCGCGATTTCGCCCGGCTGGCCGGCTTCGACGCCGAGGCCATCGCCGGCATCGCCGGGATGGGCATCGCCTGAGCGATCGCACGCGGGGCGAGGCGGTCGTTCACGCCGGCTGAATCCCCCCTCGGTAGCGTGCACGCATCACCCACGGAGACCCGCCATGCGCCGCTCGCTGCTCGCCCTCGCCTTGTTGTGCGTCGCCACCCCCGCGCTCGCGGCCATGCAGGCCAGGCCGGTGGAATGGACGGTGGGCAAGGACCGCTTCAGCGGCTACGTCGTCTACGACGATGCCAGCACCGCCAAGCGCCCGGGGCTGGTGATGGTGCCGAACTGGATGGGCGTGACCGACGATGCGGTGGAGCGCGCCAAGGCGGTGGCCGGGAAGGACTACGTGGTGCTGGTGGCCGACGTGTACGGCAAGGGCAACCGGCCCAAGGATGCCGGCGAGGCCGGCAAGCTCGCCGGCGGGCTGCGCGGCGACGATCGCAGCGTGCTGCGCGCGCGCATCGACGGCGCGGTCGGCGCGTTGAAGGCGCAGGCCGGCAAGGCGCCGCTGCAGGCGGACAAGCTGGGTGCGTTCGGGTTCTGCTTCGGCGGGTCCACGGTGCTGGAACTGGCGCGCGAGGGCGCCGGCCTGGCCGGCGTCGTGAGCCTGCATGGCGGGCTGGCGCCCGGCAAGCAGTCGCCGACCGCGGACCGGGTGCGCACGCCGGTGCTGGTGCTGAACGGCGCCGACGACAAGGCGGTATCGGATGCCGACATCCTCGCCTTCGAGAAGGAAATGGATGCGGCCGGCGCGGACTGGCAGTTCGTCGACTTCAGTGGCGCGGTGCACTGCTTCGCCGAGGCCAGCGCGGGCACCGATCCCGCCAGCAACTGCCGCTACGACGAACGTGCGGCGAAGCGCGCGTACCGGATGATGGACGACTTCTTCCGCGAACGGTTCGCGGCGGACTGACCGGCCGCGCCGCGACCGCTCAGTGGTCGCGGTGGATCGCGTAGCGCGCCAGCCCGCGCAGGGCGGCGGTGTACTCGTTGGCCGGCAGGGCGGACAGCGCCTCGTCGGCGGCGTGCGCGTATTCGGACGCGCGCTGGCGGCTGTACGCCAGGCTGCCGCAGGCGGCGATCGCGGCCTGCACGGTCGGCAGCGCGTCGACCTCGCCATGCTCCACGATCCGCCGCAGTTCCCCGCGGGTGGCGGCGTCGCTGTGCCGCATCGCGTGGATCAGCGGCAGGGTGGCCTTGCCTTCGGCGAGGTCGTCGCCGAGATTCTTGCCCATCGTTTCGGCGTCGGAGGCGTAGTCCAGCACGTCGTCGGCGATCTGGAACGCATAGCCCAAGGCCAGGCCGTAGCGGTGCATCGCCTCGCAGGCGGCCGCGTCGGCGCCCGCCAGCAAGGCCCCGAGGCGGGTCGCGGCGGCGAACAGGATCGCCGTCTTGCGCTCGATCACCCGCAGGTAGGCGGCTTCGTCGGTGTCCGGGTTGCGCACGTGCAGCAGCTGCAGCACCTCGCCCTCGGCGATGGTGTTGGTGGTGTCGGCGAGGATCCGCATCACCTCCAGCCGGTCCAGTTCGACCATCAGCTGGAAGCTGCGCGAGTACAGGAAGTCGCCGACCAGCACGCTGGCCGCATTGCCCCAGACCGCGTTCGCGGTGCGCCGGCCGCGGCGCAGGTCGGATTCGTCGACCACGTCGTCGTGCAGCAGGGTGGCGGTATGGATGAACTCGACCACCGCCGCGAGCTGGTGCGCGTCCGGCCCGATCCCGCCGCGTCCGCCCAGCGCGCCCGCCGCCAGCAGCAGCAGCATCGGCCGCAGGCGCTTGCCGCCGGCGCCGATGATGTATTCGGCGACCTGGTTGATCAGCACCACGTCGGAGGCCAGCCGCCGGCGGATCAGCGCGTCCACCGCCGCCATGTCGGGCGCGGCGAGGGCCTGGATGGCCCGGAGGTCGGGCTGCACGGGCGGGGTGGCGGTGTCGGGCATGGGCGGGATCGGAGTCTGGAGCCCGGAATTATAGGCGTTGCGGGGGGTTCCCCGACCCGTGCAGGCGGCATCCGCCGGCTGCCCCGGGGGGCGCTGGTATCATCCAATGCAAGGCGCCCAAGCCGGGCGGCAGCGATTCGAGGAAGAACATGGCACGCGGCGTCAACAAGGTGATCCTGGTCGGCAACCTGGGCAACGACCCGGACGTGAAGTACACGCAGGGCGGGATGGCGATCACCACGCTGTCGCTGGCCACCACCAGCGTGCGCAAGGATCGCGACGGCAACAACCAGGAAAAGACCGAGTGGCACCGCGTCAAGCTGTTCGGCAAGCTCGGCGAGATCGCCGGCGAGTACCTGAAGAAGGGTCGCCAGGTCTACATCGAGGGCCGCATCGAGTACGGCAGCTACGAGAAGGACGGGGTGAAGCAGTACACCACCGACATCATCGCCGACGAGATGCAGATGCTTGGCGGCGGCGACGGCCAGCGCGGTGGCGAGGGCGGTGGCGGCGGTGGCTACCAGCGCGGTGGCGGTGGCGGCGGCTATGGTGGCGATCGACCGCAGCGCCAGCCGGCGCAGCGTCGCGAACCGGCGCAGGCCAAGCCGGCGAACTTCGACGACGTGCCGTTCGACGACGACATCCCGTTCTGACGCGCGTGACCCCACCGGTTCATCGATGCAGGGACGCTTCGCAATGACGACATGGCTGGTCACCGGCGGCGCCGGTTTCATCGGCGGCAATTTCGTGCTCGATGCCGTGGGTCGCGGCATCAAGGTCGTGAACCTCGACGCGCTGACGTATGCCGGCAACCGCGACACGCTGGCGTCGCTGGACGGCGACGCCAACCACGTGTTCGTGCATGGCGACATCGGCGACCGCGCGCTGGTCGCGCGCCTGCTGGCCGAGCACCGCCCGGATGCGGTGGTGAACTTCGCCGCCGAGAGCCACGTCGATCGCTCGATCGACGGCCCCGCCGCCTTCATCCAGACCAACGTGGTCGGCACGCTGGCCCTGCTGGAAGCCGTGCGCGACCACTGGAAGTCGCTCGAAGGCGAGACGCGGCAGGCGTTCCGGTTCCTGCACGTGTCCACCGACGAGGTCTACGGCAGCCTCGGCGAGACCGGCAAGTTCACCGAGGACACGCCATACGCGCCGAACTCGCCGTACTCGGCGTCGAAGGCGGCGTCGGACCACCTGGTCCGCGCGTTCCACCACACCTACGGCCTGCCCACGCTGACCACCAACTGCAGCAACAACTACGGGCCGTACCACTTCCCGGAGAAGCTCATCCCCCTGGTGATCGCCAAGGCGCTGGCCGGCGAGCCGCTGCCGGTCTACGGCGACGGCAGGCAGGTGCGCGACTGGCTGTTCGTCAGCGACCACTGCGCGGCGATCCGCACGGTGCTGGCCAAGGGCCGGGTTGGCGAGACCTACAACGTCGGCGGCAATGCCGAGATGCAGAACATCGAGGTCGTGCACGCGATCTGCGCGCTCCTCGACCAGCGCCGCCCGCGCGAGGACGGCCTGCCGCGCGCGTCGCAGGTGACCCATGTCGCCGACCGCCCGGGCCACGATCGCCGCTACGCGATCGATGCCAGCAAGCTGCGCGACGAACTGGGCTGGGAGCCGGCCTATACCTTCGAGCGCGGCATCGCCGAGACCGTGGACTGGTACCTCGCGCACCAGGACTGGGTGCAGCGCGTGCTCGACGGCAGCTACAGGCTCGAGCGCATCGGGGTCGCGGCATGAACCCGCTGGCGAGCGGGCGCAAGGGCATCATCCTAGCCGGCGGATCGGGCACGCGGCTGTATCCGATCACCAAGGCGATCAGCAAGCAGCTGCTGCCGGTCTACGACAAGCCGATGGTGTACTACCCGCTGAGCGTGCTGATGCTCGCCGGCATCCGCGAGGTGCTGGTGATCAACACCCCGCACGAGCAGGCGCTGTTCCAGCACCTGCTGGGGGACGGGTCGCAGTGGGGCATGCGCATCGAGTACGCCGCCCAGCCCAGTCCGGACGGCCTGGCGCAGGCGCTGCTGATCGGCCGCGAGTTCCTCGCCGGCGGCCCGAGTTGCCTGGTGCTGGGCGACAACATCTTCCACGGCCATGGCCTCACCGAGCTGCTGCAGCGCGCCGATGCGCGCGAACAGGGCGCTACCGTGTTCGGCTACTGGGTCCGCGACCCGGAACGCTACGGCGTGGCCGAGTTCGATGGGTCGGGCAGGGTGGTTGGCCTGGAGGAAAAGCCGGCGGCGCCGAAGTCCCACTACGCCGTCACCGGCCTGTATTTCTACGACGGCCGTGCCAGCGATTTCGCGGCGGGCTTGAAGCCCTCGCCGCGCGGGGAGCTTGAGATCACCGATCTCAATCGCTGTTACCTCGAGGCCGACGCGCTGCACCTGGAGAAGATGGGGCGCGGTTACGCGTGGCTCGACACCGGCACGCACGAATCGCTGGTCGAGGCCTCCAGCTTCATCGAGACCATCGAGAAGCGGCAGGGCCTGCGGGTCAGCTGCCCGGAGGAGATCGCCTACTTCAACGGCTGGATCGACGCCGACCAGCTGCGTGAGCTGGCCCGCCCCCTCGCCAAGAACGGCTACGGGCAGTACCTGCTCGGCCTGCTGGAACACGGGCGCGTCGCATGAAGGTCATCGACACCGGCCTGCCGGGCTGCGTGGTGATCGAACCGGCCGTGTTCGGCGATGAGCGCGGCTATTTCTACGAGGGCTGGAATGCGGCGCGCTTCGGCGCGCTTGGCCTGCCCACCGCCTTCGCGCAGCACAACGTCTCGCGCTCGCGGCGTGGCGTGCTGCGCGGCCTGCATTACCAATGGCCGGGCAATGCGCAGGGCAAGTTGGTCAGCGTGCTGGAGGGCGAGGTCTACGACGTCGCGGTCGACATCCGCCGGGGATCGCCGACCTTCGGCCGCCACGCGGCGGCGATCCTTAGCGCCGGCAACAAGCGCCACTTCTGGATCCCGGAAGGCTTCGCGCACGGTTTCGTGGTGCTGAGCGAGGAGGCGGTGTTCACCTACCTGTGCACCGCGCCCTACGACCGCGACAGCGACAATTCGCTGCGGTGGGACGACCCGCAACTGGCGATCGACTGGCCGCTCGCCGAGGTCTCGCTGTCCGGGAAGGATGCCGTCGCGCCATTGCTGGCGGACATGCCGGCCGAGCGGTTGCCGCTGTTCGTCGCATGAAGCTGCTGTTGCTGGGCGGGAACGGGCAGGTCGGCCGCGAACTGCGGCGCAGCCTGGCCCCCTTGGGCGAGCTGGCGGTCGCCACGCGCGAGGGCGGCGCTGGCGATGCGGCGGCGGATTTCGATGCGCCGGAATCGCTGGCGGCACTGGTCGCAGGCAGCGCCCCGGACGTGGTGGTGAATGCCGCGGCCTACACCGCCGTCGACCAGGCGGAGACCGACCGCGAGGCGGCGTTCCGGGTGAATGCCGAGGCGCCGGCTGCGCTCGCGCGCGCCTGCGCCGAGTGCGGTGCGCTGCTGGTCCATTACTCGACCGACTACGTGTTCGACGGCAACGCGACCCGCCCCTATCGCGAGGACGACCCGACCGCGCCGCTCGGCGTGTACGGCGAGAGCAAGCTCGCGGGCGAAGCGGCGATCCGCGACAGCGGCGCGCGCCACGCGATCCTGCGCACGGCCTGGGTATACGCCGCGCACGGCCGCAATTTCCTGCGCACGATGCTGCGCCTCGCGGGCGAACGCGACGCGCTGCGCGTGGTCGCCGACCAGGTCGGTGCGCCGACGCCGGCGTCGTGGATCGCCGATGCGACGGCGGCGATGCTGCGGCGGGACATCGATGGCGCGGGCACCTGGCACGTGGTCGCCGACGGCGAGACCAGCTGGCATGGGTTCGCCAGCGCGATCATGCGTGAGGCCGTGGCGGCCGGCTTGCTGGCGCGCGCGCCCAGCGTCCTGCCGATCGGCACTGCCGACTATCCGACGCCGGCGCGGCGTCCCGCCTACTCGGTGCTCGACACCGCACGCCTGCAGCGCGATTTCGGCCTGCTGCCGCCCGGCTGGGAAGCCGGACTGCGCGCCACCCTGCGCGAACTCGCCAGCGCCTAGGTCGCGGCGGACCCGCCCGCGACCAGCCGGCGCTTGAGCCGCAATGCCGGGCGTTCGATCGCGAACCACGACATCGCCGCCAGGCCGCCGGCCAGCAGGGTGGCCCACAGCGTGTTGTGCCAAGGGCCGCCGGGCGCGACGCTTTGCACCAGTTGCGCCGCCGGCCATCCGTACAGGTACAGGCCGTAGGACAGGTCGGTCTCGCGGATACGCGGCAGCGCGGGCGCCAGGCCCAGCCACAGCGTGCCGTAGCAGGCGAGCAGGAAATACGCGGGCACGAACGCCGGCGTGCCGCGCGTGGCCGCAGCCAGCGCCAGCAGCCCGAGCAGCGGCCACGGCGACAACCGCACGCGGTCGCGCAGCACCCAGAGCAGGGTGCCGGTGATGAAGAACGCGGTGCACCAGGTGTAGTTGGCCAGGTGCTCCGGCAGCGGGCGGCGCAGCAGCACGAAGGCGCAGGCGGCGCCCATCGCCAGTGCCCATGCCGGCACGTAGCGGCGCGGCGCCAGCATGCCGAGCAGGCTCGCGCCCAGCAGCGCGAGGTACAGCCGCGCTTCCACCGGCAGCGTCCACAACGAGCCGTTGATCGCTGCGTTCGGCAGGCCCTCGAAGACGCCGGGCAGGAAGTAGCGGCTCGACCACAGGCTGGCGTTGACCCAGAGGTAGTCCCAGGTCAGCGGACTGCGCCAGTAGCCGGGGTCGGTGGTCAGCAAGGGGCCGAGCACCAGCACGCTCAGTCCCACGCAGGCCACGAGCGCGGGCAGGATGCGCAGCGCGCGTGCGAGCAGGTAGCCGCGCGCGCTGTTGCGTTCCAGGCTGGCGGCGATCAGGAAGCCGCTGATCACGAAGAACATGTCGACCGCGAGCGCGCCGGCGAACTTGATGCCGGTCAGGGTGGCCACGAGGTCGCCGCCCGCGCTGCCGGTGATCGCCCAGGCGTGCCCGTGGATCACCAGCCACGCGGCGACCAGTCGGATCAGGTTGAAGTTGTTGCGGCCCGTCGCCCAGGCGTCGCCCAGCGTCGGCCCAGCCGAAATCGTCGTCATGGGCCTGCGTGGCGCCAATGCCAGGGCTCATGGACGATCCCGTGCGGGTTGTCGCGCGGGTAGCTCATGGTGAAGCCATGCGCGCCGGCATGCGCCTGCAGCCATGCGAAGGCCGGCGTCCGTTCGAAGCTGTCCTCGGCCGGCGGTTCGCCCGGGGTGCCGATGTCGAGCGCGAGGCCGCCGTGGTGTTCGCTGAAGCCGGGCGCTGCGTTGACCGCGAGGATGTCCTCGAGCGCGAGTCCGCGCGCCAACTTGCGTTCGAAGATGCCGAGCTGGTAGTCGTGGCTGCGGTAGCCGGAAATCGCCTCCAGCACCACGCCGTCCCCCGCGGCGGCCTGGCGCATGGCATGCCAGGCACGCATGGCCGTGGGGTGCAGCCACAGCGGCCGGCGCCAGCGGTCGTGGCCGGCGAAGGCCAGCCAGTCGGGTTCGGCCACCAGCGCCAGCCCGGTGCGCGCGGCATAGGCGTCGGCCTCCAGCCCGAGGCCGTGCAGGCGCTCGCCGATGCGGGCCAGCGGCAGCGCTGCCGGCATCGCGCGAGCACTGCCGCGTGGCGATGGGCGGTCGAGCACGTCCAGCGCCGCCTCCAGTCCGGACTCGCGCGCCAGGCGCGGGACCAGCGGCTGCAGGCCTTCCGCGAGCTCCGCGGCGAGGAAGCGCCCATCGCGCTTGCGTCGCAACACCCAGCGCGCGCGCGCCAACGTCCGCGCATCCGCGCTGCCGCGCGGGCGCAGCAAGCTGGCCGGCCACAGTTCGATGGCCTCGGTATTGCGCAGCGAGAGCTGGCGGGGCGACAAGGCGGTGCGGGGCATCGGCGCAGCTTAGCCGGCCGCCAGCGGGCAGGTCACCTCATGCCGCGTGCAACGCGTCCAGCAGGGCCTGCGGCTTCTCCGGACTCACCAGGATCAATTTGCCGTTGCGTTGCGGCAGCAGCACGGCCCGGGGCTGCGCGGTGAGCAGGCAGAACGCGCGGCTGCGGTTGCGCAGGATGCAGGTGCCCACGGTGAGTCCCGGGAAGCTGAAGCCGAACAGCCGCAACATCGGCTTGTACTCGGTGTGTTCATCGAGGTCGAGGACCCGGGCCTTGTCGAGCGCCAGCTCGCGGATCGGTACCTTGCGCGCGAACAGCAACGCCCCGGCGACCAACAGCGTGTCGCCCTCGATGCTGACCTGCCTGTGCGCGAGCATCGATAGCAGGCCGGCAGGCAACAACGCCGTCGCGAACAGCACCACGACCCACCACGGCACCGGGTTCGCGGGTGATTGCACGTGCGTTCCGCCGAGGAAGGCGACCAGCAGCAGCACGACCCACAGCCCGAGCAGGGCAGGCCACGTCCACGGTGCCAACGGCCCGAGCGGGAAATCGCGCCTGGAAGCGACGGATTTCATCGTCAATGCGCCTTGATCCAGGCGGCCACGTCGTCGATCAGCGTGGCATCGACATGGCCGGGCTGCTGGTACTCGGCCAGGCTGCCTTCGCCCTCGCCGGCGATCCCGAGGTGGTTGAGTTTTTCGTACAGCTTGAAGCTGACCTTGTCGTCGGCATGGAACGCGCCGCGCCAGCGTCCCCAGTCGGCATCCACCACCTGGATGTCGCGCGCGCCCTGCAGCACCAGCATCGGCAGGGCGACCGACGCGGCATCGGCCACCGGGTCGACCGCGTCGATGCTGCGCCAGTAGCCGGCGGGCTGGCCGAGCAGGGTGCGGGTGGCGATGTCGGTGGCGGGGTCGCGCGTTTGCCGTACCTGCGCGGTGAGCTGCGCGATGGCATCGCGTTCGGCATCGCTGGTCTTGCCGTCGTCCAGCACCGCGAGCCGGCGATTCTGTTCGATGACGATGTCGAGCAGCGAGCGCGCGGGCGCCGCCATCAGCACCAGGCCGGCGACGTGGCCGGACACCGAGGCGATCCGCGGCGCCATCATCCCGCCCTGGCTGTGGCCCAGCACGAAGATCCGGTTCGGGTCGATGCCCGTGGTCTTGCGCAGCGCGTCGACCGCGAGGACCGCGTCATTGGTGGTTTCGTCGTCGACGCCGAAGGTGCCGCCGGTGAACTCCTGCGGGCGCGCCTTGGTCCGCTTCTCGTAGCGCAGCACCGCGATGCCCTGCGCCGCCAGCCCGCGGGCGATGTCGAGGAAGGGCTTGTTGGGGCCGATGGTCTCGTCGCGATCCTGCGGGCCGGAGCCGTGCACCAGCACCACCGAGGGGAACGGGCCCTCGCCCTTGGGCATCGCCAGGGTGCCGGGCAGGGCGCGATCGCCTTCGCCGACCGCCATGTCGCGCTCGACATAGGCGGCGTCCTCGGCGACCGGCGCGGCGACCACGGGGGCCGGCGCCGGCTGCACCTGGAAGCCGACGATCCGGCCATCGCTCCCGACCGCGATCCGCCCCAGCAGCGCGGCCTTCTCGTACTGCAGCGGGATCTCCACCAGCGTTCCGCCGCCACCGGCGGTCGCCTTCGCGGTGCCGCGCCCGGTCGCCTTGCCGGCCTGCGCGGGCAGCGACTCCCACACGGCCTTCAGCTTGTCCGCCGGCACCGCGGCCGCCATCTCGGGCGAGAACATCGCTTCGGCGTCCGTGAAGGCGCCGGCATCGAGCCGGTCGAGCAGGCGGGTCGCGGTCGCGACGGGGTCGGGCGTCGCGGCGTCCTGCGCCATTGCGCGGCCAGAGAGCAGCAGGCCCAATCCCAGCGCCAGCAACAACCCGGAACCCAGCAGCAGGCGCAGGACGATGGACGACGCGCGCGCGCGGCCATGACGGCGTTCGATCATGTGGATGATGTGCAGCATGGGTGTCCCTCCGGGGATCTCGTGGCGTGCGCGGTCAGGCCGGCTTCTTGAAATACAGGATGGTTTGCGCAGCGACCTGGGTGACGGACACCAGTTCCCACCCCAACTGTCCCAGCGGGGCGACCAGTTCCTCGATCTTCTTCGGCTTGATGCCCATCCACTGGGTGACCTCGACCACCTTGTATTGCCAACGCGTGTTCATGGGCTGTCTTCTCCATCGATGCGCTTCTTCGGCGCCAGGCGGCCGGCCTTGCGCAGCGCGTCGCGCAGCACGTACTCGATCTGCGCGTTGAGGCTGCGGAGTTCATCGTCGGCCCAGCGCTGCGCCGCCGCCAGCACGTCGGCGTTGATGCGCAGCGGGTAGGCCTTCTTCTCGTTCACGGTCGCGCCGGGCTCAGTACAGCGAGCCGGTGTTGACGATCGGCTGGGTGCTGCGCTCGCCGCAGAGCACGACCAGCAGGTTGCTGACCATCTGCGCCTTGCGCTCCTCGTCCAGCTGCACCACGCCGTTCTTCTGCAACTCGGCCAGGGCCATCTCGACCATGCCGACGGCGCCGGCCACGATCCGCGTGCGCGCCGCGATGATCGCGTTCGCCTGCTGGCGCTGGAGCATCGCCTGCGCGATCTCCGGCGCATAGGCGAGGTGGCTGATGCGCGCGTCGAGCACCGCGATGCCGGCGTCGGCCAGGCGTTCCTGCAGTTCCTGCTTGAGGTGCTCGCCGACTTCGCTGGCGTGGCTGCGCAGCGCGAGCTGGCCGTCCTCGTGCTGGTCGTAGGGATAGCTGGTGGCCATCGCGCGCAGGGCGGACTCGGCCTGGATGTGCACGAAGCTTTCGTAGTCGTCGACGTTGTAGACGGCCTCGGAGGCATCGACCACCTGCCACACGATCACCGAGGCGATCTCGATCGGGCTGCCGTCGAGCTCGTTGACCTTGAGCTTGCCGCTTTCGAAGTTGCGCACGCGCTGGCTGACCTTCTTCTTCGCGAAGAACGGGTTGTTCCAGCGCAGGCCATTCTCCTTGACCGTGCCGACGTACTTGCCGAACAGGCTGAGCACGGCGGACTGGTTAGGCTCGACCATGTACAGGCCGGCCATGCAGAAGGCGGACACGGAGGCCAGCAGCAATCCGCCGATCAGGTTGGGGACGGAACCGGCTTGGAGGCCGCCGGCGATGGCGAGCCAGGCGCCGGCGGCGACGGCCGCGAGCATCGCAAGCAGCATCGGGATGCCGGGGAGGGAGGATTTCAGGGACTCTTTCATGGCGGGTCTCGACTCGGCGCCGGGAGCGGCGTGGGAGTTTGATATCAATTTGATATCAATCAATCAATCGAATCCCGACGAACGGTCGACGCCGGTCCGCTCAGCGCGCGGGGCTGAGGTAGAAGATCGGCGCCGGGTTGAACTCGCCGGTCGCGTACAGGCCCGCGCCACCGGTGGTCCAGGCGAGTGCCTCGGCCTGCGGGATCAGCGGCACGTCATGCGCCTCGGGCTTGGCGGCCACGGCCTCGCGCCAGTCCTGGCCCGGTTCGCGTCGATAGAACAGCACGCTGCCGTAGGTCAGCACCGCCAGGGTCCGGCCATCCGGCGACAGGTCGGCGGCGGTCACCTGCGGGGACAGCCGGGCCAGCTTGGGCTCGTTGCGCTGCAGGCCGGGATCCGCCTCGGGGACGCCGGCCAGGCGGCCGATCCGCCGCGGTTCCTGCACCTCGCGGCCGGGATCCGCCAGCGGCAGCACGAACAACTCCGGCGGCTTGCGCTTCTTGGACACCAGCAGCACCTTGCCCGCGCGGGCATCGACCGCGACCGCCTCGACGTCGCGCGGACCATCCGGCCAGCGTGCGCGGATCGTCCACGCCGGCTGCAAGGTGCTGTTCGCGAGCGTGGGCGGCTCCTCGAACACGTGCAGCGCGATGTCGCGGCGCAGGCCGCCGTTGTCGCCGGTGTCGGCGACCAGCAGGTAATGGCGGCCCCCTAGGTCGAAGCTGGCCAGGTCCTCCCAGTCGATGTTCTTCGCCCCGCGCACATCGAAGCGCGCGAGCAGCCGGCCCCGCGCGCTGATCGCGTACAGGCGCGCCGGATTGCCGCTGTCATTGATCGCCCACAGCGTGCCGGGGTGCGCGCGCGAGGCCGCCAAGCCGCTGATCTCGTCCAGTTGCTTGCTGGTGACGAGGCCGGACAGGCGCGCGAACGGCAGGGTGGGCGCGCTGCAGCCGGCCAGGCCCACCACCAGTACGGTGGCGGCCAGCGCGCATCGCATCGGGGCGGGGCGGATCGGCATCCGCGGAGGATGGCACGCCGCCCCGTCGCGCGGACAGTCCGCGAAGGCCTGCAGCGCGGGTCGGTAGAATCGCCGCTTCCCAACGCACCATCCCTGCGCCCATGCACGCTTCCGTCGAGATCGGCACGCCCCTGTCCCCGCACGCGCTGCGCGTGCTCCTGCTCGGCGCCGGCGAACTCGGCAAGGAAGTGGCGATCGAGCTGCAGCGATACGGGGTGGAGGTGATCGCCGCCGACCGTTATGCCGACGCCCCGGCGATGCAGGTCGCGCATCGCAGCCACGTGCTGGACATGCTCGATGGCGATGCGATCCGCGCGCTGGTGGCGCGCGAGCGTCCGCACCTGGTGGTGCCCGAGATCGAGGCGATCCGCACGCAGACGCTGGTGGCGCTGGAAGCCGAAGGCGCGGCGCGGGTGATCCCGACCGCGCGCGCGGCATGGCTGACGATGGATCGCGAGGGTATCCGCCGGCTTGCCGCGGAAACGCTGGGTCTGCCCACCTCGCCCTACCGCTTCGTGGACACCCGCGAGGAGTATCGCGCCGCGGTCGCCGCGCTCGGCCTCCCCTGCGTGGTCAAGCCGGTGATGTCGTCTTCCGGCCATGGCCAGTCGCTGGTGCGCGACGCCGACGGGATCGACGCCGCCTGGGACCACGCGCAGACCGGCGGGCGCGCCGGCGCCGGGCGGGCGATCGTGGAGGGCTTCATCGACTTCGACTACGAGATCACCCTGCTCACCGTGCGCCATGCCGGCGGCACCAGTTTCTGCGCGCCGGTCGGCCACCTGCAGCGCGACGGCGATTACCGCGAGAGCTGGCAGCCGCAGTCGATGTCGCCGCTGGCCCTGCAGCGGGCGCAGGCCATCGCGCGCGCCGTCACCGGCGACCTCGGCGGCTGGGGCCTGTTCGGCGTGGAGCTGTTCGTGAAGGGCGACATGGTCTGGTTCAGCGAGGTCAGCCCGCGCCCGCACGACACCGGCCTCGTCACCCTGGCGTCGCAGGAGCTCAGCGAGTTCGCCCTGCATGCGCGCGCGATCCTCGGGCTGCCGGTGCACGCCGACGAAAACGGCTGGATCGCGCACACCGGGCCGTCGGCGTCATGCGCGGTGCTGGCGCACGGGCATGGCGTGCCGGTGTTCGGCGGTGTCGAGGCCGCGCTGGCGCACCCGGCCACGCAGCTGCGCCTGTTCGGCAAGCCGCGGGTGGCCGGGCACCGGCGGGTGGCGGTGACGCTGGCCCGTGGCGACGACGTCGCGCAGGCGCGGGCGATCGCCCGCGATGCCGCCGCGGCGTTGACGGTCGAACTGCGCGATCCGTGACATGCTGCGGCGATGAACGAACCCACCGGATACGCCGTGTTCTTCTTCCCGCCCGCGCTCGAGGCGCTGGGCGATGCGATCAAGCCCTACCTGCAGGACGGCCCGGCCGGCCCGCACGTGCCCTGCCGCGAAGTCGACACTGCCGGTGCGTTCATCGAACTCACCCTCGAAGGCCGCACGCCGGATGGCCGTGAAGTCGAGCTGGAGCTGATGGTGCCCGGCAACATGGTGCGGATGATCGTGTCGGCGCGCAGCGACCACGGTTTCGGCTTCGCCACGCGCAGCCGCCCGATGCTGGAGCCGGGCATGCAGGACGCCGCCCCGGCGGAGGCGCCGGTCGCCGCGAAGCTTGGCGCATGACGCAGCGCGTTCGGGTTGCTGAATGGCGTGTGGAAGATTTCCATTGCGGGCATCGCCACCCGCAACCACCATCGATCCGTCTGCCAGGGTAGGCAGGCTGGATGTGACCCCGGGCGGGCGCCGAAAGGATGTCGGCGCCCGTATTACTTTGGGACGCCGCGCGGACCGCCGGTGTCGACGTGCTGCCTACCAGCGCTTCGGCAGCTTGCCGACGATGGTCATCCGATGCCGCGAGTCCTTCACGATGAGCCCGCCGCGGACCAGGTCGCGCAGCACGTGGTTGACCATCTCGCGGCTGGCGCCGATGCGGTTGGCGATTTCCTGCTGGGTGAGTTCCGGCGGCACGCGCAGGCCCTCGGGGGCGGTGGTCGCCGATTCCTCCAGCAGCGCCACGGTGCGCTCGTAGACGCCGTCGAGCGCCAGGCTGCGCGCCTTGCGCGTGACCGAACGCAAGCGCGCAATCAGCAGCTTGACCAGGGCTTCGGCGAAATCCGGCTCGCTGCGCAGCAGGGACTGGATCGCCTCGCCATCGACCATCCGGCATTCGACCTCGCCGACGGCCTTCACCGAGGCCGATCGCTTGCCGCCGTCCAGGAACAGCTCGCCGACGATGTCGCCGGGCCCGAGCACGTTGAACACCATCTCGCGGCCGTTCGCGTTGCGCGAATAGACCTTCAGCTGGCCCTTCAGCAGCACGTACAGGCAGTCGGATGGATCGCCCTCGCGGAACAGGATGTCGCCGTCGCCGTAATGACGCGGTTCGGCGTCGCGGGCGATGTGGTCGAGGACCTCGCGGGGGAGTCGGTGCTCGGGTTCTTCCATGTCGTCTTGCCGGGATCCATGCGCAGGCGCGCGCTCCCGCGATCATCGCATCGCAATATCCCCTGAATGATGTGCAAAATTCACATCGCGGCCGGGTCGATCGCCGAATCGCGTACCCCGTCGTGTTTCAGCGGGCCGGGCCCGCGAGCAACGGCCGCCATCCGTGGCCGTCGAACCCCTCCAACGGGCGGAAGCGGCGCTTGTAATCCATCTTCGCGTGGCCCGCGATCCAGTAGCCGAGGTAGAGGTGCGCGCGCCCGTCGCGGCGGGCCCATTCCAGTTGGCGGAGGATCGCCAGCGTGCCCAGCCCGCGCGCGCCGGCATCGGGGTCGTAGCAGGTATAGACCGCCGAGAGCGCGTCCGGCACCACGTCGGTGACCGCCAGCGCGAGCAGGCGATGGCTGCCGTCCTCGCGCAGTTCGAGGAAGCGTCCGTCGTTCCAGCGCCCCACCAGGAACTGCTCGAACTCGAGCGCGCCGTGGTCGTCCATGCCGCCGTCGGGGTGCCGGCGGGTCAGGTACTTGCGGTACAGCGCGAGGTGTTCGTCGGTGCGCACCGGGGCGACGATGCGGGCGTGCACGTCGGCGTTGCGCGCCAGGCAGCGCCGCTGGCTGCGATCCGGCGCGAAGGCAGCGACCGGGATGCGCACCGCAGTGCAGGCCTGGCAGCCGGGGCAGCTCGGCCGGTAGAGGATGTCGCCCGAGCGACGGAAGCCCCAGGACAGCGCGAGCGGGTACAGCGCCGGCAGTCGCGGGTCGCGCGGATCGAGGACCAGGTCGCGCGCCTCGCGGTCTTCCCAGTATCCGCAGGGGTGCACGCCGCTGCGGAACATGCGCACGTTGTCGGCATCGCCCTGCATGCGGCCAGCATAGCGCCGCGCGTTCAGCCGGGAGCGGGCCGCGCCTGTCAACCGAAGCGCCGCCACCGCGTTTCCATCTGCAAGTCCGGCACGGGCCGGAAGGAGAGAAGCGCAATGAAGAAGCTCCATCTGCTGGCGGCCGCGGTGACCGTGGCGCTGGCCTCCACCCTCGCCGTCGCCCAGACCACGCCGTCCGCGGGCCACGCGCGCCCCGACGCGAATGGCGATGGCGTCATCGATCGCAGCGAGGCTGCTGCGTTCCCCAAGCTCGCCGGCCGCTTCGACCAGCTCGACAAGGACAAGGACGGCAAGTTGACCGCGGCCGAGCGCCCGCAGCAGGGCCGCGGGATGCATGGGGGCCGCCAGGGCGGCGAGCGCGGCGCCAGGTTGAAGGCGCTGGACACCGACAAGGATGGCCGCATCAGCCGCGTCGAGGCCCAGGCTGCGAAGGGGCAGATGGCGGGCCGCTTCGACGAGATGGATGCCAACCGCGACGGCTACCTGGACCGCAGCGACATGCAGGCGCGGATGACTGCGCGTCGCGCAGAGTTCTTCACTGGCGCGGATGCCAACCGCGATGGCCGCCTGACCCGCGACGAATTCGTGGTGGAGCAGGGCGCGCGCAGCGCAGAGCGTCGCGCGCACATGGCGGAGCGGGCGAAGGCCGCGGGCCGGCAGGGCCAGCAGGGCCAGGTGCGCCAGCCGCCGACCGAGGCCGAGCGCCTCGAGCGCGCCGGCAAGGCGTTCGAGCGCATGGACGCGAACAAGGACGGCACGGTGAGCAAGGCCGAATTCGATGCCTTCAAGCCGATGCACAAGGGGCGCGGGATGCGCCAGCCGCGCGGCTGATCCAGCCTGCCACGTGGACCGAAGGCGCCCGGCCATGCCGGGCGTTTTCGTGTGCGTGATCGCTCAGCGCGTGCGCAGGATCCGCCAGCGGGTGCCGTCGCGCTCGACGTCGAGGACGCGTGGCGCGGCGCCATCGACCTGCACGCGCACGCTGCCGCTGCCGCTGCCGTCGGTCATGTACTCGGATACCGCGACCCGCCGTGCGGGCTGCGCCTGGCAGGCGGACATCGCCGCCAGCGTGGTGCCGACCGTGGCGAAGTCCTGCAACAGCGCGGCGGACGGGTCCTGGCCGTCGACTTCGACGCAGGCGCGGGCGGGCGGCGGCGTGCCGAGCGCCTGCTCGATGACCAAGCGCGCCAGCGCGGTTGGCACGTCGGCGCTATAGGTCTCCAGCACCTCGATCGGTTGCGGCACCAGCGGCGGCGCGGGTGATGCGGCAGGCGTCGCCGCCTGCGGCGCGGGCGCCGGCGAACGGGTGGCGAACACCATTGCGCCGATGAAGATCGCGATCAGCGCCAGCAGCCCGAGCTTGATCCGCATCGTGCGCGGGGCTTGGCCCGCGGTCGCGCCGGCCTTGGCATCGTGCACGGAGGACAGCGGCAGGTAGCTGCCTTCGCCGCGCGAGCTTTCGAGCAAGCCGGCATCGCGCAACAGCGCCCGGCCGCGCGGCTGGTCCTCGGCGCGCACGATCCACACCGCCGGCTGCGGGCCGGTGTCCTCGCGCTCGCGGTAGCTGAAGCTGCTGCGGCGGTTGCCGCGGTAGGAGCGGCCCTCGGTGATCCGCACCTCGATGCCTTCGGCGCGCAGCAGGTCCGCCACCGCCTCCACGTTCTCCAGCCGCGGGCTGGTGAAGACCTGCCTCATGCCGGCACCTGCGATGGCGCGACCCGGATCAGGCCTTCCTGCGCGGTGCTGGCCACCAGCCGGCCGGCACGGTCGAAGACCAGGCCGCGGGCCATCCCGCGCGCACCCTGCGCGCTCGGGCTGTCGAGGCTGTACAGCAGCCATTCGTCGGCGCGGAAGGGGCGATGGAACCACAGGGCATGGTCGAGCGAGGCCATCGCCACGTTCGGTTGGTAGTAGCTGATGCCGTGCGGGAAGGTCGCGGTGCCGAGCAGGTGGAAGTCGCTGGCGTAGGCGAGCAGGGCGCGATGCAGCTCCGGCGCGTCGCCCACCGGCGAACTGAGGCGGAACCAGACCTGCTGGTAGGGCGGGCGCTTCGGCGGGTGCAGCTCGTCGCGTGGATACACGTGGCGGAACTCGAACGGCCCCTGCCGGTCCAGCCAGCGCTGCACCTTGGTCGGCAGCAGGGCCAGCTTCTCCGGCGGGATCGCAGGCGCCGGTTCCAGGTCCTCGGGGCGCGGCACTTCCGGCATCGACAGCTGGTGCTCGGCGCCGGCCTCGGCTTCCTGGAACGACGCCGCGCAGAAGAAGATCACCTTGCCGTGCTGGATCGCGCTGACCCGGCGCACGGAGAAGCTGCCGCCATCGCGGGTGCGGTCGACGTCGTAGACGATCGGGTGCTCGATGTCGCCGGCGCGCAGGAAGTAGGCGTGCAGCGAGTGCGCGGCGCGCGGGGCGTCGGTTTCCACGGTGGCCTGCGCGGCGGTGAGCGCCTGCCCGAGCACCTGGCCGCCGAACACGTACTTGGTGCCGATGTCGCGGCTCTGCCCGCGGAACAGGTTGTCCTCCAGCCGCTCCAGCGAGAGCAGGCCGACCAGCTCGTCGGCTTCGGAGGCGGGGGCGTGGACGGGCGCGTTCGGCATGCGGGCGCAGGGTCGGAGCGGGGCGCGCAGTATACCGGCGCCCCCGCAGCGGCCCGTCCCGCGGGGCGGCTTCAGCCGCCGGGGCAGGCCTTGTCCCAGGCGACCTTGCCCGGCATGCGCAGGAAGGCCTCGAACGGGCCCATCACGCCCATCGCTTCCATCTTCGGCCCGGTGAACTGCAGGCGCCCGAACATCATCGCCTTCATCGGGCCGTAGTCGCCGTCGCCCATTTCCTTCCAGCGCCCGGTGGTCGCGTGCATCGTGTAATCGACCGCATGGTCGAGCTTGGCATGGGTGATCGGGCCGCCATGGCGACAGACCGCCTTGCCGTTCTCCTTCACGATCACCAGCTCGGTGGCGGTGGCGAGGCCGCAGTCCGTGCGGTACAGGTGGATCGCCTTGTAGCCGCGGCCCTTGTCGTTGCCGATCCACTTCGCGAGGCCGTTGGTTAGCGTCGGATTCTGGTTCCAGGCGGTGCAGGCCTGCTGGGTCCATTCTGCCGACATCAGCGGCGATGCCGCGAAGGCGGGGGCAGGGGCGAGGGCGAGCAACACGACGGGTGCGACGAAGGTGCGACGCGACATGGACGGCTCCGGATGCCATACGGGGTGTGGTATCGAGCCTTGCACGCGCGCTCTGAAACGGCATCTGGCGATGCAGCATCAGCGATCGCTGAACTAAATGGACCGCGATCCCCTCGCGGCCGCCCCCTCAGCCGCCGCTTGCGGCCCAAATGCGCTGCAGCGGCACGGCCGCCAGCAGCGCCGGCCACGGGAACAGCGGGCCCGGGTCGCGCTTGCGCCGCACCCGCAGCGCGGGGTCGTCGCTGGCCTCGACCTCGTCCAGGTCCAGGTCCTCGTGTCCTGCAACCTGCGCCAACCCAGGCAGGCGCGCGCGCAGGTCGTGCAACAGCGCGACCAGGGCCAGGAGCTGGGCCTCGGTGTAGGGCTCGTCCATCGCCTGGTGGCGGGAGTCCAGCCAGTCGGGGAAGCGCCCGGTGTTGACCAGCTCGATGCCGACGCTGCGCGGGTTCCAGCCGCGGGTGTGGTGGGCGATGCGCGCGACCGGCACGTATTCGACGACCGTGCCGTCGCGGTCGATGTAGTAATGCCCGCTGTTGCCGGTGCCGCTGGCGTAGTGCACGCGCTCGCCGTAAGCCCGCGCGGTGGCGAGGTCGGGCAGCTCGGTGCAGTGCAGGACCACGGTGTCGATGGCGGCCGGGTCGCGCGCCGCCAGCGCGTCCACGTAGGGCAGGGGCTGCAGGTGGATGGCGGGCCGCGGCATGCGGCGATGCTAGCATTCGCGGATGAAGCAACCGCCCGCCGAATCCGAGCTTGGACGCCTGTTCGCGCAGTTCCCGCGCGCGGGCCGGGTCGACTGGATCGGCCTGCGGCCGGCGCGCGACGTGCCGATGCGCGAGGTCGAATCCGCCGATGCACAGGTCGGCGGCGGCCTGCAGGGCGACCGCTACGCGGGCGGCAGCGGCAAGCGCGGGATCACCCTGATCCAGGCCGAACACCTGCCGGCGATCGCGGCGCTCTCGGGGCATGACGACATCGCACCGGCGACCCTGCGCCGCAACCTCGTGGTCTCCGGGATCCCCCTGGCGGCCCTGCGCGGGCGACGCTTCCGCATCGGCGACGTGCTCCTGGAAGGCACCGACGCCTGCGACCCGTGCTCGCGCATGGAGGCCGCGCTCGGACCCGGCGGCTACAACGCGATGCGCGGGATGGGCGGCTTGTGCGCGCGCATCCTCGAGGGCGGCACGCTGCGGCGCGGCGACGCGGTGCTCGGCGAATGAAGGGCCACTGCATCCTGTCGCACGGCTTCGAGAGCGGGCCCGACGCCACCAAGGTCACCGCGCTGGCCGAAGTCGCCGAACGCCTGGGCTGGACCCACGAGCGGCCGGACTACACCGACCTCGACGGCAAGCGCGAGGTCAGTCCGTTCGGTGACGTGCTGGCGCGCTTGCAGCGCCTGCAACAGCGCGCGCAGGACGCTGCCACGCATGGCCCGGTGGTGCTGGCGGGTTCCAGCCTGGGCGCATGGATTTCGGCGCGGGTGTCGCTGGCCGTGCCGCTGCGCGGCCTGTTCCTGATGGCACCGCCGATCCACATGGGGCCGGCACCCACGCTGGATGCCGCCGCGGTGCCGATCTCGATCATCCACGGCTGGCACGATGCACTGATCCCCGCTGCGACGGTGGTCGAATGGGGCGGCGCGCGCAACGCGACCCTGCTGCTGGTCGACGACGGCCACCGGCTCGAGCGCCATGTCGAGGCCAGTGCGCGCGCCTTCGCGGCGCTGCTGGGCGCGCTCTGAGCGATGAAGTTCTTCGTCTCCTGCGGCAAGGGCCTGGAATACCTGCTCGCCGACGAGCTGGTCGCGCTCGGCTGCGCGCGCGCCACCGCCGCGATCGCCGGCGTCAACGTCGAGGGCACGCTGCAGGACGCGCAGCGCGCCGTGCTGTGGTCGCGCCTGGCCAGCCGCATCCTGTGGCCGATCGCCGAATTCGACTGCGCGGACGAACATGCGCTGTACGCCGGCGCGGCCGCGATCGACTGGCAGGCGCATCTCTCGCCCGCGCACACCCTCGCCATCGACGCGCATGTGTCGGGCAGCGGCATCACCCACGCGCGCTACGCCGCGCAGCGGGTCAAGGACGCCATCGTCGACACCCTGCGCGCCAGCACCGGCCAGCGGCCCGACGTCGACGTCGAGGCACCCGATGTGCGCATCAACCTGGTCGTGCGCAAGGCGCGCGCGATCCTGTCGATCGACCTCGCCGGCGGGCCGATGCACCGGCGCGGCTGGCGCCGCGCGCAGGGCGAGGCGCCGCTGAAGGAAAACGTGGCGGCCGCGGTCTTGCTGCGCGGCGGCTGGCCGCAGGCGCATGCCGACGGTGGCGATCTGCTGGACCCGATGTGCGGCAGCGGTACCTTGCTGATCGAGGGCGCGCTGATGGCCGCGGACGTCGCCCCGGGGCTGCGCCGGCATGGGGACGCACCACCGACGCGCTGGCACGGGTTCGATGCGGGGGCGTGGCGCGGGTTGCGGGTGGAGGCGATCGAACGCGAGGCGCGTGGACTCGCGGCGTTGCGGCCGTGCCTGCACGGGCGCGACCTCGACCCGCACGCGATCCGCGCCGCGCGCGAGAACGCGCGCGTGGCCGGCGTCGAGACCGCGATCGCGTTCGAGGTCGGCGACATCGCCGCGCTGCCGCCGATGGCCAACGCGCACGGCGTGGTCGCCTGCAATCCGCCGTACGACGCCCGCCTGGCCGCCGATCCCGCGCTGTACCGCGCGCTGGGCGATGCGCTGAAGGCGTCGGCCCCCGGCTGGCGCGCCAGCCTGCTGTGCGGCGACTTCGAGCTGGCCCGCGCCACCGGGCTGCGGGCGCAGAAGCGCTACCAGGTGTTCAACGGCCCGATCGAGTGCAGCCTGATCGTCTGCGATCCGATCGCGCCCCCGCAGCGCGACGCCGCGGTCGCCCGCGAATTGCCGGAGGGCGCGCGGATGGTCGCCAACCGGCTGCGCAAGAACCTCGACAAGCTCGCGCGCTGGCGGCAGCAGGAACAGGTGGCGTGCTTCCGCGCCTACGACGCGGACATCCCCGAGTACGCCTGCGCGGTCGACGCGTACACCACGCTCGCGGGCGACACCTGGCTGCACGTGCAGGAGTACGCCGCGCCCGCCGACATCCCAGAAGCGACCACCCGCAAGCGGCTGAACGACCTGCTGCTGGCGGTGCGCGAGGTGTTCGCGGTGCCACGGGAGCGGGTGGCGGTGAAGACCCGCAGCACCGGCAAGGGCGGCTCGAAGTACGGGCACTTCGACCATCGCGGCGAATTCCTGCTGGTCGAGGAAGGCGCGGCGAAGCTGCAGGTCAACCTGTTCGACTACCTCGACACCGGGCTGTTCCTCGACCATCGCCCGTTGCGCGCGCGGATGGCGCTGGAATCGCGCGGTCGGCATTTCCTCAACCTGTTCTGCTATACCGGCGTGGCCACGGTGCAGGCCGCGGTGCAGGGCGCCGCGCAGACCACCAGCGTCGACCTGTCGGCGACCTACCTCGAGTGGCTGGCCGACAACCTGCGCGAGAACGGCATCGGCGGCACCCGCCACCGCATCGCCCAGGCCGATGCCCTGAAGTGGCTGGAAGCCGACCACGGCGCCTACGACGTGGTGTTCTGCGATCCGCCGACCTTCTCCAATTCCAAGCGCGCCGACGACTTCGACGTGCAGCGCGACCACGTGCGCCTGCTGCGCGCGGCGGTGGCGCGGCTGGCGCCCGGCGGCGTCCTCTACTTCAGCAACAACTTCCGCAGATTCCGCCTGGACGAGGCGGCGATCGCGGCGTTCGCGCAGGTCGAGGACATCAGCGCGTCGACCATCCCGCCGGACTTCGCGCGCAACCCGCGCATCCACCGCGCGTGGCGGATCGTCGCGCGCTGAGCGGCACCGGCCTCAGGCCGACAGGCGCCGCTCGCGGCGGTGCATCAGGATCCCGGCGACCACCACGCCGAGCCCGACCACGGTGACGATCAGCGTGGCCAACGCGTTGATCTCCGGCGTCACCCCCAGCTTGACCTTGGAATAGATCAGCATCGGCAGGGTGCTCGCGCCCGGCCCGGAGGTGAAGCTGGCGATCACCAGGTCGTCCAGCGACAGGGTGAAGGCCAGCAGCCAGCCCGTCAGCAGCGCCGGCGCGACCAGCGGCAGGGTGATCAGGAAGAACACGCGCCAGGGCCGCGCGCCGAGGTCCATCGCGGCCTCTTCCAGGCTGTCGTCGAGCGAGGCCATGCGCGAGCGCACCACCACGGTGACGTAGCAGGCGGTCAGGGTGACGTGCGCGATCATGATCGTGGACATGCCGCGCTCCGGCCAGCCCAGCGCCTGTTGCAGCGACACGAACAGCAGTAGCGAGGAGAGCCCCAGCATTACGTCGGGCATGACCATCGGCGCGGAGTTCATCAGGCTCAGCAGGCCGCGTCCCGGGAAGCGACCGAAGCGCGACAGCGCCAGCCCGCTGGCGGTGCCGAGGACGGTGGCGAAGCTCGCGGCCAGCGCGGCGATGGTCAGGCTGCGCCCCAGTGCTTCCATGATCTGTTCGTTGGCGAACAGCGACGCGTACCAGCGGGTGGAGAAGCCGCCCCAGACCGTGGCCATCCGCGAGGCGCTGAACGAATACACCGCCACCGAGAGGATCGGCACGTACAGGAAGGCGTAGCCCAGCGCCATCACCGCCCACAGCCCCCAGTTGCGCCGGTTCATGCGCGGCCCTCGCGGCGTTCGCGGCGGTTCTCGACGTACTCGAACACCAGGGTGGGGATCACCAGCAGGAGCAGCATCGCCACCGCCACCGCGGCCGCCAGCGGCCAGTCGCGGTTGGTGAAGAACTCGGTCCACAGCACGCGGCCGATGGTCAGCGCGTCGGGGCCGCCGAGGATGTCGGGGATCACGAACTCGCCGACCGCGGGGATGAACACCAGCAGGGCGCCGGCGATGATGCCCGGCATCGACAGCGGCAGGGTCACCCGCAGGAACGCCTGCCACGGGCGCGCGCCGAGGTCGGCGGCGGCCTCCAGCAACTTGAAGTCCAGCCGCATCAGGGTCGCGGTCAGCGGCAGGATCATGAAGGGCAGGTAGTTGTAGACGATGCCGATGTACACCGCGAGGTCGGTGTGCAGGATCGCGCTGCCGGGTTCGACCAGCCCGACCGCGGCGAGCGCCTGCGAGATCAGGCCGTTCGCCTTGAGCATGCCGATCATCGCGTAGGTGCGCAGCAGCGAACTGGTCCAGAACGGCAGGATCACCAGCACCAGCAGCAGCATCCGCCAGACCGGCCGCGCGCGGGCGATCCCGTAGGCGATCGGGTAGCCCAGCAACAGGCAGAAGAGGGTGGACACGCTGGCGAACAGCAGCGACTTCAGGTACGCGCCGACGTACAGCGGATCCTGCAGCAGCAGGGCATAGCTGCTGGCGTGCAGCTTCAGGCTGGCGGCGCCGTCGGCGTTGCGCTCGACCAGCGGCGTGTACGGCGGTGACTGCCCGAACACGGCTTCGGCGAAGCTGATCTTCAGCACGATCAGGAACGGCACCGCGAAGAACAGCAGCAGCCACAGCATCGGCAGCGCGGTGACCAGGAACCGCCCGCGCCGCGTGCGGAACTCGCGGCCGACCGCGCGGAACCAGCCGAACAGGTTGCGGACGACGTCGTTCCAGAACGACCAGGCGCCGCCGGGCGCGGCCGCGCTCATGTGCTCAGCACCACCGCGCCGCTGGCGGGCCAGCTCAGCCACAGCGTCTCGCCCCAGTCGTAGTGCGGCTCCGAGCTGCGCTCGACATGGGTTTCCTGCACCCGCACCACCGCGCCGGATTCGGTTTCCACGTGGTAGATCGAGACGTCGCCCAGGTAGGCGATGTCGCGGACCTTGCCGACCGCCACGTTGTCCGCCCGTGGCGGCGCCTCGTGCACGTCGATCTTCTCCGGGCGCACCGCCACGCTCACCGCGGTGCCTTCCGGCAGCGGGTCGGCGTGGCGCGCGTGCAGCACGCCACCCTCGACCGCGGCGCAGGCGATCCGCGCGATCCGCTGGTCGGCGTCGTGGCCGAGCACGCGCCCCTCGAACAGGTTGATGCCGCCGATGAACTCGGCGACGAAGCGGGTCGAAGGGTATTCGTACAGCGCCGCCGGGGTGGACACCTGGACGATGCGGCCGGCATCCATCACCGCGATCCGGCTGGACATCGTCATCGCCTCCTCCTGGTCGTGGGTGACCATCACGAAGGTGGTGCCGACCCGCTCCTGGATGTTGACCAGTTCGAACTGGGTACGTTCGCGCAGGCGCTTGTCGAGCGCGCCCAGCGGCTCGTCCAGCAGCAGCAGCTTGGGCTGCTTGGCCAGCGCGCGGGCCAGCGCGACGCGCTGGCGCTGGCCGCCGGACAGCTGGTCGGGCTTGCGGTTGCCGAGTTGCGGCATCTGCACCAGCTCCAGCATCTGCTGCACGCAATCGCGGAGCTCGCCGGCGGCCATGCCGTCCTGCTTGAGCCCGAACGCGATGTTCTGCGCCACCGTCATGTGCGGGAACAGCGCATAGCTCTGGAACATCATGTTCACCGGCCGCGCGTACGGCGGCATCGCGGTGACGTCGACGCCGTCGATCAGCACGCGCCCGCGGTCCGGGGTCTCGAAGCCGGCCAGGATCCGCAGCAGCGTGCTCTTGCCGGAGCCCGACCCGCCGAGCAGGGCGAAGAACTCGCCGCGGTACACGTCGAGGCTGATGTCGTCGCAGGCGTAGACCTTGCCGAAGGTCTTGGTGACGTTCTCGACGCGCAGGAAGGGCTTGGCCGCGGGATCCTTCCAGGGTTCCAGCGGCGCCCCGTGGCGGACGGGCTCGGCCATGCTCAGCGGCCGCTCTTGATCGCGGTCCAGGCGCGCACGCGCTGGCGCTGCACGGCCTCCGGCAACGACTTCGGGTCGACCAGCTTGGCCAGCACGTCGGCCGGCGGGTAGATGCCCGGGTCCTCGGCGATGTCCCTGGACACCAGCGCGGTGGCGTCCTTGTTCGGGTTGGCGTAGCCCACCGCATCGGTGATCGCGGCGGTGACCTTGGGATCGAGGATGTAGTCGATGAAGGCCATCGCGTTCTGCGGATGCCTGGCGTCCTTCGGGATCGCCATCACGTCGACCCAGCGGATCGCGCCTTCCTTCGGGATCACGTAGCGGATGTCGGGCACCGGCTTGCCGGCGGCCTCGGCCGCCTCGGCGGCGGCATCCGCGGCGCCGAGCACGTCGCCGGAGTAGCCCATCACCACGCAGGCATCGCCGTTGGCCAGCGCATCCTTGTACTCGGCGTTGTTGAAGGTGCGGATGTAGGGACGGATCGCCGCGTACACCTGCTTCACGGTCTCGATCTCGTCGGCGGCGCCGGCGTTCGGGTCCTGGCCCTTCCAGATCAGTGCGGCGCCGAAGGCCTCCTGGTCGTCGTCGAGCACGGTGATGCCGCACTTCGCCAGCTTGGCGGCGTTGGCGGGGTCGAACAGCAGGCTCCACGAGTCGATCGGCGCGGCATCGCCCAGCGCGGCCTTGACCTTGTCGACGTTGATGCCGAGGCCGGTGGTGCCCCACATGTAGGGCACGACGTGCGCATTGCCGGGGTCGATGTCCTGCAGGCCCTGCAGGATCGCGGGATCGAGGTGCGACAGGTTGGGCAGCTTCGCCTTGTCCAGCCCCATGTACAGGCCGCCCTTGACCTGGCGCTGCGCGAACGGGCGCGCCGAGGGGAAGACCACGTCATAGCCGCTGCTGCCGGCGGTGAGCTTGGTCTCCAGCGTCTCGTTCTCCGAATAGACGTCGTAATTGACCTTGATTCCGGTCGCCTTCTCGAAGTTGGCGATGGTGTCCTCGGCCACGTAGTCGGACCAGTTGTAGACGTTGAGCACCTTCTCTTCCGGGCCTGCCGGGGCTTTGGCCGCGGTCGGGTCGGAGGCGGGCTTGCCGCCGCAGGCGGACAGCAGGAGCAGGGCGCAGGCGAGCGGGGCGAGGCGCAGGGTCACGGCGGTCTCCAGGGGATCGATGGCGGGATGGTACGCCGCCCCGCACGGGGACTGGGGCGGCCGGGGCGGCATCCCTGTATCGTACGCGCCGAATCCCCGCCTGATGGAGCCTCCATGCGCGCCCCGCTGTCCCTGATCGCCCTGGCCCTGGCCAGCCTGCTCTCGACCCCGGCCCTGGCCCAGGACGCGCCCGCGGGCGATGCCGCCGAAGACACCCCGACCTGGGACGTGGCCGGCAGCATCGCGGTCACCAGCGACTATGTCTGGCGCGGCGTCTCGCAGACCCAGGGCAACCCGGCGCTGCAGTTCGACCTCAACGTCACCCATGCCAGCGGCTTCTACGTGGGGGCGTGGGCATCGAACGTCGACTTCACCGCCCCCGGCGACGAGGACGATGGCATCTACGTCGAATTCGACCCCTACATCGGCTGGTCGGGCGCGCTCGCCGGCAATGCCGAGCTGGACGTGTTCCTCACCCGCGTGTCCTACCCGGGCCACCGCGACGGCTTCGACTACGCCTACACCGAGCTCGAGGGCAAGCTGACCTTCGCCGAGAAGTTCTACGTCGGCGCGGCCTACTCGCCGGACATCTTCAACCTCGGCGGCCACGGCATCTACATGAACGCAGGCGTCTCCCTGCCATTGGGAGACACCGGCTTCGACGTCACCGCGCAGCTCGGCCACTACAACCTCAACGATGCCGCCGGCGACAGCTACAACGACTACCTGCTGGGCATCGGCCGCAACTTCGGCCCGCTGCGCGCCGACCTGCAGTACACCGATACCTCGAGCTACGGCGAGGCGCTCAGCGATGCGCTGGACGATGCGAGCCAGGCCGATGGTCAGGTTGCACTGATGCTGACCTGGGAGTTCTGAGCCGCGCGTCGCGCCGCCACCGGTCGGCACGCCGCAACGAAAAGGCCGCGCATCTGCGCGGCCTTTTCGCATCCGGGGGAGCGCGCGCTCAGCCGTTGCCGACCACGTCCGGACGGTCCGGCCCCAGCCACTTGTAGGCCACGCCGCCGAGCAGGCCACCGAGGATCGGGGCCAGCCAGAACAGCCACAGCTGGGCGACCGGCGCGCCGCCGACCATGAGCGCGACGCCGGTCGAGCGGGCCGGGTTCACCGAGGTGTTGGTGACCGGGATGCTGATCAGGTGGATCAGGGTCAGGCCGAGGCCGATCGCGATCGGCGCAAAGCCGGCCGGTGCGTTGCGGTGGGTCGCGCCCATGATGATGACCAGGAACATTGCGGTCATCACCACTTCGCACAGGAACGCGGCCGCCATGCTGTAGCCGCCCGGCGAGTGGGTGCCGAAACCGTTGGTGGCGAAGGCGCCGGCGCTGGCGGGATCGATCGCGAAACCGGGCGCGCCGCCCGCGACCTGCAGCAGGATCCAGCCGGCGAACACGGCGCCGAGCACCTGCGAGACGATGTAGGGCAGCAGGTCCCTGGCGGGGAAGCGACCGCCGGCCCACAGCCCGAAGCTCACCGCCGGGTTGAAGTGCCCGCCCGAGACATGGCCCAACGCGTAAGCGCCGGTCAGCACGGTCAGGCCGAACGCCAGCGACACCCCCAGCAGGCCGATCCCCAGCGGATTGCCGTCGCCCCCGAAATTGGCGGCCAGCACCGCGCTGCCGCAACCTCCCAACACCAGCCAGAACGTGCCGATGAACTCGGCAGCGAGTTTCTTCGTCATCGCGATCTCCCCAAGGCGATTCATGGCGTCCACAGTGCACGCGCAACCAAGGTAGCCGATGCCGAGGGGTGTCGCGTGGGTTTTGCGTTAAGCGCGGGGGTCAGCGTCCGCGGATGCGGTCCAGCAGGCCCCCGCCGCGCGGTGCCGGGGCGGACGTGTCGGCGGCCGGGTCCGTCGCGGGTTCGGCATAGCCGGTGGCGAGGTTGGCATTGACGAAGTCGGCCACTTCCTCGCGCGCCACCCCGCTGGCATCCGCGATCTCGGCGACGGTGGCCGGCGCCTTCATCATCGCGGTGGCGATGCGGAAATGCTTGGGGTATTCGCGTTCGGTCTGCGGCCACTTGAGCAGGCGGAAGCGGCCCGCCGGATCGTGCCCGTCGGCGATCGCGCCCTTGCCCGCCTGCAGCCCGCCGAACCAGCGCAAGCGCGCGACCGGCTGCGCGGCGCCGAGCGAGGCCGCCTCGGACTCCCACTCGGCATCGGACGGCGCGTCGAAGTCGTCGATCGACAGGCTGCCATCGAAGTAGCCGGCCAGCGGCTTGAGCGCGGCCTGGCCATGCCAGACGCCCGCAGGTACGTCGAGCAGCAGCACGGGTCCGTCGCCGCGCTGCAGGCGCACGCGTTGCGATAGGCCGCGCGGGCCGATCCAGTCCGACAGCGGGCGGTCATGGTCCGGCACGTTGCTGGCATCGGCGAGGTCGTGGCCGATCGGCTGCGATTCGGGTTCGAGGTCGAGCTCGGGGGTGGTGTCTGGTTCCGCTGCGTCGGCATCGCGTTCGTCGCCTGGCGGTTCGACGGATGATTCCGGCGTGTGCGGCGTCGATGCCGGTGCATATGCGAATGCGGCCGCGACCGGCGCGGGATCGGAAGCCGCAGCGGCGACCGGCGGTTCCGGGGCAGGCATGCCGGCGGAAAGCCCGTCCAGCAAGCTCGCCAGCACCGCGGGGTCGATCGGCCTCGCCAGGCGGAAGTCGGTCTGCGTGCGTTCCATCGCGGTCAAGCCGATCACGCGCTTGCCGGCGGCATGCAGGCGCAGCCAGCTCATCGGTCCGTACAGACTGTCCATGTCGACTACGACGACGTCGGCGTCATCGCCGCCCAGCGCCCAGCGCCCTGCGGCGTTCGCGATGTCGAAGGCCGCGCGCAGTTCGGCTTCGGTCTTGCCATCCATGCCGGTGATGCCGAGGGTGAGTGCCATTGCAGGCGTCCGCGAGGGAAACGTCCCGAGTGTTGCCAACGCCAACGCCTGCGTCAACGCGCGCGGGGCGGTTGTGCGCGCTCGATCCAACAAACGCTGGCGTACGTGGCGGCCCGGTCCCGCATCCGAGCCGGCCTCAGGAGATCAGCGAGCGTGGCGTGCGCGGCAGTTGCGCGCGCAGGAAAGCCATCTGGTCGGCGAGGGCGAGGACGGCTGCTTGCCATCGGCGCCCGGCCGATGGCGGCCGTGCGAGCGCCCGCGCGCCGCGCGGGCCGGGCATCCGAGCCGGTGTTCAGGCGATCAGCGAGCGTGGCGTGCGCGGCAGTTGCGCGCGCAGGAAAGCCATCTGGTCGGCGAGGGCGAGGACGGCCGCTTGCCATCGGCATCCGGCCGATGGCGGCCGTGCGAGCGCCCGCGCGCCGCGCGGGCCGGGCATCCGAGCCGGTGTTCAGGCGATCAGCGGGCGTGGCGTGCGCGGCAGTCGCGCGCGCAGGAAAGCCATCTGGTCGGCGAGGGCGAGGACGGCTGCTTGCCATCGGCGCCCGGCCGATGGCGGCGTTGCGAGCGCCCGCGCGCCGCGCGGGCCGGGCATCCGAGCCGGTGTTCAGGCGATCAGCGAGCGTGGCGTGCGCGGCAGTTGCGCGCGCAGGAAAGCCATCTGGTCGGCGAGGATGTTGCGGTTCGAGAGGATCAGGTGCTCGATCCAGCTCGGGCGGTAGGGAACCGCCAGCAGGGGCATCCCGGCCTGCTGCGGGGTGCGGTTGCCCTTGCGCGAATTGCAGTGGAAGCAGGCGGAGACCACGTTCTCCCACAGGTCCAGCCCGCCCTTCGACACCGGATGCACGTGGTCGCGGGTGAGCGAGCCGCGGTGGAACTCGCGGCCGCAGTACAGGCACAGGTGCTGGTCGCGGGCGAACAGCGCCTGGTTGGTCAGTGCGGGCGTGGGGTCCAGGGCCTGCGGGCGGGCGTGGCCGCGCGCCGCGACGATCGGGTGCAGGTGCAGCACGCTGCGCTGGCCGCTGCGGCGGTTGGTCCCGCCATGCACTTCGATGCAGGGCTCGCCCAATGTCCAGGCCACCGCACCGCGCGCATACAGGCAGGTCGCGTCCTGCCAGCTCATCCAGTCGAGCGCGCGGCCATGCGCATCCAGCGCGAGCAGGCGCAAGCCGGGCAGGCGCGAGACGCTGGCGCCGGGCTGGAATTCGGGGGGCAGGGGGCCGTCCGCTTGGCCCGTCGCGGGTCGGGGTCCGGCATGGACCGGGCGAAGCGTTGCGCTCGCGGTTCCCATGGGGAAACCAGCTTATACGCCTTCGATGACGATTTGTGTACCGCTTGCGCGCCGACCCACCCGCGCGCCGCTCGGGCGCGCGGGTGTGGCGACTCAGGCGCCGAAGCCGGCGTCGGGCATCGACATCAGGCTGGCCGCGCCAGACTCGATCGCCGCCTTGTGCGCCAGCGTGCGCGGCAGGATCCGCGCGAAGTAGAAGCGGGCGGTCTCGCGCTTGGCGTCCTTGAAGGCTTGCGGGCGGTCGGAGGCATCGGCCGCGGCGACGCTGCGCGCCCACCAGTAGGCCAGCACCACGTAGCCCGAGTAGAACAGGTAGTCGGTGCTTGCCGCACCGAGTTCCTCGGGATTGCCGGCGGCGCGCTGCAGCACGTCGAGGGTGAGCTTGCCCCACTCGCCGCACTTCGCGCGCAGCGGACCGATGAACTCGGCCAGCGCGGCGTCGCCCTCGTGCCGCTTGGCGAAGGCTTCGGCTTCGGCGAGGAACAGCTTCAGGCCCGCGCCCTGGGTGGCGGCGGTCTTGCGACCGATCAGGTCCAGCGACTGGATGCCGGTCGTGCCCTCGTAGAGGGTGGTGATGCGCGCATCGCGGGCGTACTGCTCCATCCCGTGCTCGTGGATGTAGCCATGGCCGCCGAAGCACTGCAACGCGTTGTAGGTGTTCTCGATGCTCCACTCGGTGAGGCAGGCCTTGGAGATCGGGGTGAGGAAGCCGACCAGGGTCTCGGCGCGCGCGCGCGCCTCTGCATCGCCGGCCTTCTCTGCTTCGTCGAGCAGCGAATAGGCGTGCAGCGACAGCAGGCGGCCGCCTTCGATCAGCGCCTTCTGCGACAGCAGCATGCGGCGCACGTCGGGCTGCACGAGGATCGGGTCGGCCGGCTTGTCCGGATACTTCGGCCCCGACAGCGAACGCGACTGCAGGCGCTCGCGCGCGTAGCGCAGCGCGTTCTGGTAGGCGCGTTCGGACAGGCCCAGGCCCTGCACGCCGACGCCCAGGCGCGCCGAGTTCATCATCACGAACATCGCCTGCAGGCCCTTGTGCGGCTGGCCGACGAGGTAACCCTCGGCGCCGTCGAAGTTCATCACGCAGGTGGCCGAACCATGGATGCCCATCTTGTGTTCGATCGCCCCGCAGCGCACCGCGTTGCGTTCGCCGACGCTGCCGTCGCGGGCGACCTTGAACTTGGGCACGACGAACAACGAGATGCCCTTGGGCCCGGGCGGCGCGTCCGGCAGCTTGGCCAGCACCAGGTGCACGATGTTGGGGACGAGGTCGTGCTCGCCGGCGGTGATGAAGATCTTGGTACCGGTGATCGCGTACTTGCCGTCGGCGACGAGCTCCGCGCGGGTCTTGAGCAGGCCAAGGTCGGTGCCGCAATGCGGTTCGGTGAGGCACATCGTGCCGGTCCAGGTGCCGGCCACCAGCGGCTTCAGGAAGACCTCCTTCTGCCAGTCCTCGCCATAGGTCTCCAGCGCCTTGACCGCGCCGTGGCTGAGCATCGGGAAGTTGCCCCAGGCGAGGTTGGCGCTGTCGACCAGTTCGGTCAGGACGCCGCCGAGCAGGGCGGGCATGCCCTGGCCGCCATGCTCGGGATCGTTGGTCAGGCCGGTCCAGCCGCCTTCCACGAACTGGTCGAAGGCCTGCTTGAAGCCGGGCGGCGGGGCGACCTCGCCGGTGGTCTTGTCGTAAACGCAGCCGATCTCGTCGCCGATCCGGTTGAGCGGGGCCAGCACGGTCTCGGCGAAGCGCGCGGCTTCGTCCACCACCGCGTCCACCAGTTCGCGGTTCACCTCGGCATGGCCCAGGCGCTCGAACAGCGCTTCCGCGCCGAGCACGTCGTAGAGGGCAAAACGGAGATCGTCGAGGGGCGCCTTGTAGCTGCTCATGCGGGGGATCCGGGCTGGGCAGGCCGCCGACCGGCCTGCGGAACCCCAAGCATACTACGGCGTATGGTGATGGTGTCGCGGGCGCGTACCGCCGTCAGCGCAACACCCCGGGCAGGCCCGGGACCGGCGCCAGCGCACTGCTCAGCTTCACCTTGTAGCTGCGGCCGCCGCCATCCTCCGGCGCGGCGTCCATGGTGCCGCCGAGGCTGTAGTTGAGGCCGCGGCCATCGGCCAGCGCGGTGGCGAGGCGGGCACGGCCGGCGGCGGTGGGCTGGAGGGTCGCGGTGTAGACGTCCGCCGATTCCGGCCCGACCACCAGTTGCGGCTGCGCCTGCACGCGCGCGGCTGAGCCGTTGTCGAAGGCGACTTCGATGTCGGTGGCGGTGAAGCGCATCGCCACGGTGCTGTAGTTCTGCAGGCGCAGCTGGACGTCCCACCGGCCATCGGCGCGCACGGTGAGCTGCTGGATGCTGGCGGCGGGTTCGGACACCCGCCGCACCGGGCCGCTGCCGCAACCGGCGAGCAGCAGGGCGGCGAAGGCGAGGGCGGCGACGCGGCGGGGCGACATGTCAGAACCCCGCGTCGAGATGGCTGACCGGCAATTCCCGGATGTACGCGTCCTTGGCCGCGATGAAGGCTTCGGCCAGGCGGTAGGCCTCGCGCCCGATCGCGGCGCGGGTTTCGTCGCTGGCGTTGCCGAGGTCCTGCCGCCCCACGAGGGAAACGAACAGGGCGAACGCGGTGTCGTGGATGTCCATGGCGTGATCCGAAGACGGCAGGCCGTGACCATACACCGGGGCCGGAGCGGGCGCGAGATCGACCCACGCAAAGCAGAAACCCCGCACGCGGCGGGGTTTTCGGCATCGTCTTCCGGAGTGGTGGCCGGGGAGGGAATCGAACCCCCGACACGGGGATTTTCAATCCCCTGCTCTACCAACTGAGCTACCCGGCCAGTGCAGCCGGTCGAACGAGCCGCGCATGATACGGATCGGGCGCGCCGGGGGCAAGCCGCGGGGTCGCGCGGTCGACGGGCGATGCCGCCGGCCGGCGCGGTGTCGCTAAGCTGGCGTTGCGGGATCGGGGGCGATGATCGGGTTGCCGCCACACGGGAGTCCGCCATGAAAGCGTTGCTGTTGTCCGCCGTCGCCATTGCCGTGCTCGCCGGCTGCGCCTCCACGCGCATGCCCGAGGCCGACCGCCTTGCGCTCTACCAGGCCCATGCCGGGGAACCGGTCAAGCAGATCCGCTACTACAGCGCGATGGGCTGGGACCGGATCGACGACGAACACGTCGTGCTCGACATGCGTCCCAACGAATCCTGGTTGCTGACCGTGTCCGGACCCTGCCTCGACTGGGGCGGCGCCTCGCCGATCCTCAGGCTGAGCAGCACCGGTCCCTACGTGATGGCGAAGTTCGACCGCATCCTGACCCAGGGCTCGCCGGTGAGCTGCCGGATCGAGGAGATCCGCCCGATCGACGTCAAGGGCCTGCGCGCCGCGCGCGACGCGATGCAGCCTCAGCCTTCGGGCACGTAACCCGCGGGCTTGTCGGCGCCGCCGCCGAACAGGAACTTCAGCATCTCGCCCTCGAGGAAGGCGCGGTGCTGGGGGTTCAGCGGCGACAGCCGGTTCTCGTTGATGAGCATGGTCTGGTGCGTCAGCCAGCGCTGCCAGGCCGGCTTGCCGACGCCCGCGAACACGCGCTTGCCGGCTTCGCCGGGCCAGGGCGCGAAGTCCAGGCCCTCGGTGTCGATCCCGTCCACCACGCAGTGCACCGTACGCGCCATCGTCAGCCGTCCTCGAGCAGTCGCCGCACCGGCACGGGCAGGCCGATCGCCTGCAACTCCGCGCGCGATGCCCAGCGCAGGCCGGGATTATCGCCGACCGCGTCGCGCGGGCGCACGCCCGCGACCCGCATCGGCAGGATCCGCAGGCGGTAGTGGGTGAACCCGTGCAGCACCGGTGCGAGCACCTCCGCTTGCGCGAAGTCGCCGGCCAGGTGCTGGTCGAACCAGTCGCGCGAGGCCGCGGCGTCCGCGTGTTCGGGCAGCGACCACAACGCGGCCCAGACGCCGGTCGGCGGGCGACGCTGCAACAGCACGCGGCCACGGTCGTCCTCGACCAGCAGCATGCGGGCCTCGCGCTCCGGCAGCGGCTTGCCCGGCTTGGGATGCGGCAGTTCGGCGGTGCGGCCCTCTCGATGGGCGACGCAGGCCTCGCGTAGCGGACACGCCGCGCACGCCGGATCCGCGCGCGTGCACAGGGTGGCGCCGAAATCCATCTGCGCCTGGGTGTAGTCGGCCAGGCGCGCCTCGGGCAGCAGGTTCGCGGCGATCGCCCACAACTGCTTTTCCACCTTCGGCAGGCCGGGCCAGCCTTCGATGCCGAACAGCCGGGCCAGCACGCGCTTCACGTTGCCGTCGAGGATCGCGGCGCGGTCGCCCCAAGCCTGGGAGAGGATCGCGCCGGCGGTGCTGCGACCGATCCCGGGCAGCGCCTGCAGGGCGTCGAGGTCGCGCGGCAGGTCGCCGCCGTGCAACTCCATGCAACGCTGTGCGGCTGCGTGCAGGTTGCGGGCGCGGGCGTAGTAGCCGAGCCCCGACCACAGCGCGAGCACGTCGTCCTGCGAGGCGCGGGCGAGCGCGGGCACGTCCGGCAATGCGTCGACGAAGCGCGCGAAGTAGGGCACCACCACGGCGACCTGGGTCTGCTGCAACATGATCTCGCTGAGCCAGACCCGGTACGGCGTGCGTGGATGCTGCCAGGGCAGGTCATGGCGTCCGTGGCGATCGAACCAGGCCAGCAGCGCCGGCGCGAATGCGTGCTCCAGGTTCATCGGGCGTCGGCGGGCAGGTCGGGATCGGACAGCTCGATCTCGACGCCGTGCAAGGTCGCGCCGGCGAGCTCGATCCTCGGCGAAGCCAGGGTGCCGGCCAGCGGCGGCAACGGGGTGCCGGACGCGTCGGCCTCCAGCCACGCCAGCACGTCGGGCAGGCGGAAACGGGCCGCGAAGCGGGTGCTGTCGCGGCGCAGGTCCAGTCGGGCCGCTGCGGCGAAGTCGAAGCCGCCGGCATAGTCCAGCGCGAAGGGCAGCGGGGATGTCGAGTCCGACAGCGGCGGCGGCAATGCCGGCCATGCCTCGGGCCAGGCGGCGATGCGTCCGTCCAGATGGATCCGCAGGCGACGTCCGAACGAGAGGCTGCCGCGCGCCTGTGCGTCGGGGATGGTGTGGTCGCCATCGAGCACGAGTTGCAGCGGCACCAGGCGCCAGGTCGCGTTGTTGAACGCCATCGGGCCATGCAGGCCGAGGCGGAAGCCGAGGTCGCTGCCCTGCGAGCGATAACGTCCGGCGATGCCGATGCGCGCGGGTTTCAGCAGCGCGGAATCCTTGCCGATGCGCAGCGGGCCGGCGAGGAACACCCGGGCCGGCACCTGCCAGCCGGCGCCGGCGACGGCGAGCCCACCGACCGCGGCGAGTCCGCTCGGCTGCCCGGCCAGGGCCCGTCGCGGGTGCGCGAGCGCGATCGCCAGGTCCGCGGGCACCGACAGCGGCGGATCCACGTAGCGTCCACGGACATGCGCGCGCAACAGGCGTTCGGGATGCAGCGAGGGCAGGTCGATCGACAGGCCTTCGATGCGCCAGTCGTCGTTGTCGATCCGGCCGTCGCGGATGCGCAAACCCTCGGCGAGCACGGGGATGCGCGTCTCGCCACCGGGTGGCCGGGTAGCCAGCCAGCGTTGCAGCGCCGGCAGGTCGAGCACCGGGGCGTCGAGTTCCACCCGCTGCACGGTCAGGTCGGCGCCGCGGCTGCGCAGGGTGCGCCAGGGCAGCGACACGAAGACCCGTCGCGCCGTCAGCACAGGCTGCGGATCCTGCGGACGCCGCGCCTCCAGGCCCGACAACACCAACTGTGGCGTGCCGCGCAGCCGGTAGTCGACCGCATCGGCACGCAACTGCAGGCCCAGCGCATCGCCGACCTGCCGCAGCAGGTACGGCCCGGCACGTTCGGGCTGCAGCAGCCAGCCGACCATCGCCGAGGCCAGCAGCAGGCCGATGGCCAGCAGCACGAGCCCGCGCAGCATGCGTCGACGCGGCGACGAGGGCATCGGGGACGGCGCCGGGCTGCCTTGCATGCGCGTCATGCCGGCGGCTGGGCGACGCCCGCGGGACCGCGGGTCGCGTGTGGGCGCGTGGAGCCGGGCCTCATCCCTGGCCGCCGCGCGGGTTCACCCCAGCGACTCCGGCAACAACGCATCGACGAAGGCCTCGGCATCGAACACGTGCAGGTCCTCCGGGCGCTCGCCGATGCCGGCATAGCGGATCGGGATGCCGAACTCGCGGGCCAGCGCGAACACCACGCCGCCCTTGGCGGTACCGTCGAGCTTGGTCACCACCAGGCCGGTCACCGGCACCTTCTCGCTGAATTTGCGGACCTGGTTGATCGCGTTCTGCCCGGTGGTGCCGTCGATCACCATCAGCACTTCGTGCGGGGCCTCGGGATCGAGCTTGCGCAGCACGCGCGCCACCTTGGCGAGCTCCTCCATCAGCCCGCCCTGCGTATGCAGGCGGCCGGCGGTATCGGCGATCAGCACCTCGACGCCGCGCGACTTCGCCGCCTGCAAGGCATCGAAGGCCACCGAGGCCGCATCCGCGTTCTGGCCCTGGGCGACCACGGCCACGCCGTTGCGCTCGCCCCAGGCCTGCAACTGCGCGACCGCGGCGGCGCGGAAGGTATCGCCGGCGGCGAGCATCAGGGCGCGGCCTTCATCCTTGTAGCGGCGGGCCAGCTTGCCGATGGTGGTGGTCTTGCCGACCCCGTTCACGCCGACGGTGAGGATCACGAACGGCTTGCGCCCCGCATCGATCCGCAGCGGCAGCGCGACCGGCGCGAGCAACGCCACGAGGTCGGCGCGCAGCGCGCGCAGCAGCGCGTTGGAATCGGCGAACTCGCGTGCCTTCATCCGCTTGCGCAGCGATTCCACCAGCTGGGTGCTGGCGGTCACCCCGACATCGGCGGTGAGCAGCGCGGTTTCGATCTCGTCCAGCAGGTCGTCGTCGAGGCGCGGGTTGCGCGAGAACAGGCCACCGAAGCTGCGCGCGAAGGCGCTGCCGCGCAGGCGTTCGCGCCAGCCGGGCTTGCCGGCGGGCGCGGGCGGGGCCTCGGGCGGCGTGGCGGCGGGTGCTGGCGCGGGTTCCGGAGGCGGCGCGGGCAGGGTGTCGACGACGGGCGCGGGTGGCGTGGTCGGCGCGCCCTCGTCGCCAGCCGGGGCGGGCGCGTCGGGGAATGCGGCCGCCAGGTCCTCGGTCGACAGGCGACGCGGGGCGGCGGACTCGGGCTTGTTGCGACGGAACCAGCTGACCATGCGTGGGGGCGTGCAGGAGCCTGCAAGGGGCGCCTGGCGCGGCGCCGCAGGCGATAGGCGAGAATGGCGCGCATGGTAGCACCCGCATCCGCGACGCCCCGATGAACGGCCGACGCCCGCCCGCGCGCGGCACGACGCCTGGCAGCGTGCGCCTGATCGGCGGACATTGGCGCGGCACGCGCCTGCCGGTGCCCGACGCGGCCGGCCTGCGACCGACCTCCGACCGCGTCCGCGAGACCCTGTTCAACTGGCTGCAGCCGATGCTGCCGGGCGCGCGGGTCCTCGACCTGTTCGCCGGGAGCGGCGCGCTGGGGCTGGAGGCGGTGTCGCGCGGCGCATCGTCCGCGGTGCTGGTGGAGGCCGACCCCGGGCTGGCCCGGGCGCTGCAGGCGGTCGTCGTGAAGCTGCAGGCCGGCGACCGCGTCCAGGTGCGGCGCATGGATGCGCTGGCCTGCCTGGACGCGGCCGACGACCACTTCGACCTCGCCTTCGTCGACCCGCCGTTCGCCGCCGACCTGTGGCCCGCGGTACTGGCGCGGTTGCCGGCGCGGATGGCGGCCGACGGCTGGCTGTACGTGGAAAGCCCCGCGACCCTCGCGCCCAGCCCGCCCGCCGACTGGCGGCTGCACCGCGACGGCAGGACCCGCGACGTGCGCTATGCCTTGTACCGGCGCGCTACACTGCACGCTGGACAGGCACCCGGCGATCCCCTGACGACATGAGCGTGGCCCGGCGCATCGCGGTATATCCCGGCACCTTCGACCCGATCACCAACGGCCACGTGGACCTGGTCGATCGCGCCGCGCCCCTGTTCGAGACCCTGATCGTCGGCGTCGCCGCCAGCCCGTCCAAGGGCCCGGCGCTGCCGCTGGACCTGCGCGTCGCGTTGGCGCGGCAGGCGCTGGCGCGGCATGCGAACGTCGAGGTGCGCGGCTTCGACACCCTGCTGGCCCACTTCGTGCGCGACATCGGCGCGGGCGTGTTGCTGCGCGGCCTGCGCGCGGTGTCCGATTTCGAATACGAGTTCCAGATGGCGAGCATGAACCGCCACCTGATCCCGGAAGTGGAGACCCTGTTCCTCACCCCGGCCGAGCAGTACGGCTTCATTTCGTCGTCGTTGGTCCGCGAGATCTCGCGGCTCGGCGGCGACGTGTCCGGCTTCGTGCCCGCGGCGGTCGCCGCGGCGCTCGAGGCGCAACGGCGCAACCGGGCCGCAGAGCCCTGAGCCCACCCGCAACACCCACCACACGCACACCAAGGGGAATGCCCATGAAGATCTTGACCCGCCTGCTCGTGATCGCGTTCCTGGCGCTGCCGTTCACGGCCTGCAAGAAGGAAGAAGCCCCCAAGGCCGAGAAGGTGGACGCGCCGCTGTCGGCGCCGAAGACCGCCGACACCGCGGCCTGGCGCACCTACGTGACCGATGTCGCCAAGCGCAACATGGATGGCATCACCAACACGCCGTACGTCTACTTCCTGCCGGCGGAGACCACCGAGGGCTTCGGTGGACAGTACGAACGCCAGCTCGAGAAGCTCGAAGCCGACCTCGGCCGGGGCATCCTCGGCGGCAACATGCTGGTGTTCGCCTCGCCGTCCTTCACCAAGGAGGCGGAGATGATCGAGACCGCGTTCAAGCCGATCCCGCCGGGCAGCATGAAGGACGTCAAGGTGGTGTACATCGGCACGCCGATCGACGGCGAACGCGTCAAGGCCGCGGTCACCCCGGCCGGCGTGAACTACATCTTCGTCGAAGCGAAGTAAGCCAGGTCCCGGCAAGGGCCCTCCCCCGCAAGCGGGGGAGGGCAAGCTGCATGTCGCTCAAGATCAACGAAACCTGCGTCAACTGCGACGTCTGCGAACCGGTCTGCCCGAACCGGGCGATTTCGATGGGACCGGAGATCTACCTGATCGACCCGGCGCTGTGCACCGAATGCGTGGGCCACCACGACGAGCCGCAATGCGTGGTCGTGTGCCCGGTCGAATGCATCGATCCCGACCCCGATCACCCCGAAACGCACGCGCAACTGCTGGCGAAGCTCGCCGGCCTGCAAGGGAACGCCGCATGAGCCGCAGCATCGCCATCCTCGTCCTGTTGCTGGCGCCGCTGCTGGCGATGGCGCAACCGAAGCCGACGCACCCGCTGCCGCCCGGTGCCGCGGTCGCCTCGGCGCACCAGCTGGCGACCGATGCCGGCATCGAGATGCTCCGGCAAGGTGGCAATGCCTTCGATGCCGCGGTCGCGGTGTCGTCGGTGCTGTCGGTGGTCGAGCCGATCAGCTCGGGCCTCGGCGGCGGCGGCTTCTTCCTGCTGCACGACGCGCGCAGCGGCCAGGACGTCTTCGTCGATGCGCGCGAGACCGCGCCAAAGGCCGCGACCCCGGCGCGCTACCTGACCGCCGATGGAGAATTCGACCGCGACCGTGCCGAGAACGGCCCGTGGGCGGCCGGCATCCCCGGCCTGCCGGCCGCGCTGGTGCACGTGGCGGGCAAGTACGGGCGACTGCCGCTGGCGAAGTCGCTGGCGCCGGCGATCCGCATCGCCCGCGAAGGCTTCCCGGTGTACGCGCGTTTCGCCAACGGCTACATGCAGCGCCGCGAGGTGATGGAGCGCTACCCCGGCACGCGCGAGGTGTTCCTGCGCAACGGCCGCGCGCCGAAGGAAGGCGACCTGTTCCGGCAGCCGGAGCTGGCGGCCACGCTCGCGCGCCTCGCCAGCGGCGGCCACGACGGTTTCTACCGCGGCACCACCGCCCAGCGCCTGCTGGCGGGCGTGGCGGCCGCGGGCGGTGCATGGACCGCCGAGGAACTGGCGGCCTACCAGGTCAAGGAGCGCGCGCCGCTGGCGTTCGACTACGACGGCTGGCGGGTGGTCACCGCGCCGCCGCCCTCGTCTGGGGGCGTGGCCCTCGCCGAGATGCTGCAGATCCTGGCGCCATGGGACCTCAAGGCGCTGCCGGAGGCCGAGCGCGTGCACCTGGTGGTCGAGGCGATGCGCCGCGCCTTCCGCGACCGCACGTTCTACCTCGGCGACCCCGACTTCGTGCGCATCCCGATGCGGACCCTGATGTCGCCGGATTACGCCGCCGGCCTGCGCGCCGGCATCAACCCCGACAAGGCCACGCCCAGCGACCTGCTGGCCGGCAAGCCGACCCCGCTGGAGGACGAGGAGACCACGCATTTCTCGATCCTCGACGCCGAGGGCAACCGGGTCTCGGCCACGCAGACCGTGAACCTGCTGTTCGGTTCGGGGCTGGTGCCGTCCGGGACCGGCGTGCTGCTCAACAACGAGATGGACGACTTCGCGCTGAAGCCCGGCACCCCGAACGCGTTCGGGGTGATGGGTTTCGATGCCAACGCGCCCGAGCCGGGCAAGCGCATGCTCAGCTCGATGACGCCGACCATCATGGAGTCGCCGGGCAAGGTCGCGGTGCTCGGCACCCCGGGCGGCAGCCGCATCATCACCATGGTCCTGCTGGGCGTGCTCGGTTATGCAGATGGGCTGGACGCGGCCCAGGTCGCGGCGCTGCCGCGCTACCACCACCAGTGGGAGCCGGACGTGCTGGGCACCGAGCGCAATGCCCTGCCGGCCGATGTCGTGGCCCGCCTGCGGGCGATGGGACATGACGTGCTGGTGCCCGGCGAGGACAGCGCAGGGCGCCGCTCCAGCGACAGCTGGGGCAACATGAACACGGTCGAGTGGGATCGTGCGGCGAACCGGCTGCGCGCGGCCAGCGACCCGCGCAACCCGGTCGGCAAGGCGACGGTGGCGCCGGCGCGTTGATCAGCGCGCGGGTGGTACGTCCGCAACCTTCTCCGGCGCGCCCACGTTGACCTGGCCGGGACGGCCCGGGATCGGGCGCAACAGGGTGGTTTGCGCGGCTTCGTCCAGCGCCGCCAGCAGGCCGCCCCCGAGCTGGGCCGGCGGCAAGCCGGCGATCCACTTGGCCGAAGTCGGGTCGCGCTGGCCCTCGCGGCGCATCTGCATGGTCGCGCGCTCGTAGCGCTCGAGCGCCCGCGCCAGCGCCACGCGATCAGCATATTGCGCCTTCATGCCATTCCACAGGGTATTGGCGCGTGCGCGGGTTTCCGCCGAGGCCGCCTGCCATGCGCCGGCCAGCACCTCGCGGTGCAGGGCGTCGCGCGGCCGCTCCGCGGCCAGGGCCAGCCAGGCCAGGCCCTGCGCCTCGTCCTTCGCCACCGATTCGCCGCGCACCAGCAGCAGGCCCAGGTTGAACATCGCCCGCTTGTCGCCCCAGCGCGCCGATTCGCGGTACATCGCCACCGCCTTGCGTGGATCTCCCGCCTGCAGCGCCTTGTTGGCGGCGCAGAAGTAGTAATCGCCGGGCAGGTAGGGTTCGATGCCCTCGGCGCAGACGATGCGGGGGATGTCGTCGAACGCCCGCGACTGGGCGTGCGCGGGCCAGGGCAGGGCCGCCAGCAGGCCGCATGCCGCGACCGCCAGGCAGGGCAGGAATCGTCCGGCCACCGGATCCTCCCGTAAGCTTGCGCCAACGCAGTGTTGATACGCCTGCGACCGGCACGCCGCAAGGGCCGGACGCGCAACCGATGGGGACGAATGGCATGAAACTCTGGTCGATCCTCGGCAATGCCCAGAAGCTCGATGGCGGGGCGATGTTCGGCAACGCGCCGAAGGCACTGTGGGCGCGCTGGGCGACGGTGGACGACGGCAACCGCATCGACCTCGCTTGCCGCGCGCTGCTGGCGAGCCCGTTGAACGGCAAGACGGTGCTGTTCGAGACCGGGATCGGGGCGTTCTTCGCGCCCGGGCTGCGCGAGCGCTACGGCATCGTCGAGGACCGCCACGTGCTGCTGGACTCGCTGGCCGCGGCCGGGTTCTCGCACGAAGACATCGACGTGGTGGTGCTCAGCCACCTGCACTTCGACCATGCCGGCGGCTTGCTGGCGCCATGGGCCGAGGGGCGCGCGCCATCGTTGCTGTTCCCCAACGCGACCTTCGTGGTCGGGGCGGCGCACTGGCAGCGCGCCCGGGACCCGCATCCGCGCGACCGCGCCAGCTTCATCCCGGAGTTGCCGGGGCTGCTGCAGGCGAGCGGGCGGCTGCAACTGGTCGAAAGCGACCACTGCGAGGCGCTGGGCGACGCCGTGCGCTTCCACCACAGCGACGGCCACACGCCGGGCCTGCTGCTGGCCGAGATCGCCGGGCCGGAGCGGGTGGACGGCCAGCCCCACGGCGGTGTCGTGTTCTGTGCCGACCTGATCCCCGGCCGGCCTTGGGTGCACGTGCCGATCACCATGGGCTACGACCGCAACGCCGAATTGCTGATCGACGAAAAGCGCGCCTTCCTCGAAGACAAGCTCGCGCGCAACGTGCATCTGTTCTTCACCCACGACCCGGGCTGCGCGTTGGCGCAGGTCGTGCGCGACGACAAGGGGAAGTTCGGCACCGCGCACGAGCATCCCGAACTGCATGCCCGCGCGCTGGCTGCCTGAGGTCGCCCGATGCCGAAGATCACCCTGCTGTTCGCCGCGCTGCACGTGCTGCTGATGCTGGCCCTGCTGGTGCCGATCTCGCGGCATCGGCACGCGCACCGGATCGGCCTCGGCGACGGCGGCGACAAGGCGCTGGCGCGCAAGATCCGCGTGCACGGGAACTTCGTCGAGCACGCGCCTTTCGCGCTGCTGGTGCTGGCGTTGCTGGAGCTGTGCGGGCTGCCGGCCGCGGCCACCTCGGCGTTCGGCGGCGCGCTGCTGCTGGGCCGGGTGCTGCACGCCGTGGGACTGTCGCGCGGCGGGGGCTATTCCATCGGCCGCTTCTGGGGCACCGCGCTCACTTGGCTGGTGTTCCTGCTGATGGCGCTGGCCGGGCTGTGGCTCTCGCTGCGCTGAGTGGGGTTCAATCGACCGGCGTGCCGAACAGGCGGTCGCCGGCATCGCCCAGCCCGGGCAGGATGTAGGCGTCGTCGTTGAGGCGCTCGTCGATCGCGGCCACGTAGACCTCGATCTCCGGATGCGCGGCTTCCAGCGCGCGCAGCCCCTCTGGCGCGGCGACCAGGAACAGGCACTTGAACTTGGTGCAGCCGGCGGCCTTGAGCATGCCGATGGCGGCGATCGCGCTGCCGCCGGTGGCGAGCATCGGGTCGATCAGCATGGCCGTGCGTTCGCCCATGTGGTCGGCCAGCCGTTCGTAGTAGGTCTCGGGCTGGTGCGTGGCCTCGTTGCGGCGCAGGCCGATCACGCTGACCGCGGCGGACGGCAGCATGGCCTGCACGCCGGGCAGGAAGCCGAGCCCCGCGCGCAGGATCGGGACCAGCGTGACCTGTTCGCCGCGCACGTGCGCCACCTCCAGCGGCCCGGCCCAGGTCTGCACGGTGCGGGTTTCCACCGGCATGTCGCGGGTGGCTTCATAGGCCAGCATCGCGGCGACCTCGCCCGCCAGCTGGCGGAAATGCACCGGGTCGGTACCCACGTCGCGCAGCTTGCCGAGCTTGTGGCGGATGAGCGGGTGGTCGACTTCGACGGTCTTCATGCGCGGGCTCCCCTGGGTGCGCGCAGTGTGCCGCAACCTCACGCCGCCGGAAACGGAACAGCCGGCGCGTGGCCGGCTGTCCGCAGTGCGGGTGCGCGATCGCTCAGAACGCCCAGCGCACCACCAGCTGGTAGCTCGGGCCGGCTTCCTCGGTCTCCAGTTCGTACTCGTCGTAGTCGCGGTCGAGCTGGTCGGGCAGGTTGTCGAACTTGTGGAAGACCTCGTCCTTGGACGCGTCCAGCAGGTTGGCCGCGCTCAACCGCACCGACACCGAGCGCCCGAACCGCTTCTCGACGAAGGCCTCGAGGTCCGCGCCGTACTTCAGCGTGACCTCCTCGGCGAGGATCCGGCTGAACGCGTCGCCCTGGCTGCGGTAGGTGGCGCCGAAGCTCGCGGCGATCGACGGGATGTCGTGGATGAAGCCGATGTTGAAGACGCTGCGCGCCTGGTCGTTGAAGCGCCGCTCGCCGAGGAAGTCGGTGATCTTGCTGTCCAGCCAGGAATAGTTGAGGAACACGCCGGTGTCGGGCAGGCCCAGCGCGGTCAGCGGGGTGGAGAGGTCGAACTCGATGCCGTAGACCTTGCCGTCGCCGACGTTGGCCGAGGTATAGACGAAGCTCTCCGGATCGAAGGCGAAGTCGGCCGCGGTCTTGCCGGGGTTGGCCTTGAGGAATTTCTTCAGGTCCTTGGCGTAGGTGTCCTGCGCGTCCTCGCTCCACTCGCCGGTATTGACCAGTTCGATCAGGTCCTTGACGTCGCGGTAGAACACGTTGACGCCGACCACGCCGTGCTTGCCGAGCCGGTGCTCGAAGCCGAGGTCGATCCCGCTGGCAGTTTCCGGTTCCAGCAGCGGGTTGCCGATGTAGTCGTTGTCGCCGAACTCGCCGTCCAGCAGCGCGGGGACCAGCTCGTTGAAGTTGGGGCGCTTGAGGCTGCGCGCCAGCGACAGGCTGGCGCGGGTCGCCTCGCCCAAGTTCCACTTGAAGTGCAGCGAGGGCAGCAGCACGTCGTAGTCGTTGCGAGTGGCGCCCTCGAGTGCGCCATCCTCGCTGTGGCGGATGTCGGTGCGCGTGGTCTCGTAGCGCACGCCGGCTTCCCAGGCCAGCGCGCCGCGCTTGCCCGACAGCATCACGTAGGGATCCAGGCGCTTTTCCTCGATGACCGACGCCACCGTGCCGTCCAGCGCGTAGGCCACGGGGTCGCCCTCGGCCTCGGCTTCCCATTCGTAGTTGGTGTACGCGACGTCGCGCTCCTTGCGCCGCCAGTCCACGCCGAACTCCAGCTCGGCGCCACCCAGCGCGCGCTGGTGCGCGACCTTGAAGCCCGTCTCGGCGTCCTCGGCGTCCACCGCCGTGGCCTCGCCCTCGGCCGCATCCCATGCGCCGTTCACGTACTCGACCTTCTCTTCCTGCTCGGCGCTGTCGTCCTTGAAGCGCGCGTGGTCGAGCTCCAGTTTGGTGGTGCCGCCGGCCATGTCGAACTTGTAGTCGAGGCCCACGCCCCAGTTGCGCTGGTCGACGGGGGAGAAGCCGGGCACGTTGGATTCGATCACGTCGCCATCGTCGTATTCCACTTCGCGGGACACCTCGGTGACGTCGCGGTCGGTGCGCACGAAGAAGCCTTCGATGCCGAGCCGCCCGGCGTCGCCCACGTCGGCCTTGTAGGAGAGGTTGGCCGAATAGTCGCGGCCGTCCTTGACTTCGTCCTGGTCCTCGAAGCTGGTCAGCGCGTCCATCGTGGGATCGGAGAACCGGTCCGACCGCTTGAGCTTGCCGCGGTAGCGGTCCTGCACGTTGATCCCGGCCAGGATCCGCCCGCCGAGGAAGTCGCCGCTGGTCACCGCGCCGAAGGTCGGGTTGACCTCGCCGTCGAACCAGCGGTTCAGGCCGGCGCGGATGTAGCTGCCGTCGAACACGTAGGCGTCGCGCAGGACGATGTTGACCGTGCCGGCGATCGCATCGCCGCTGCGGTTGGCGCTGTTGCTGCGCAGGATCTCGATGTGGTCGACCATTTCCGCCGGGATGCGGTCCACCCAGAACGAACGGTCGTCGCCCGCGCCCGGTACCTTCTTGCCGTTGATCAGTACCTGGGTGTAGCCGGCGGCCATGCCGCGCAGCATCGCGCCGTCGTATTCCATGATGTCGGAGCCGACGAAGGCGATGCCCGGCACGCGCTTGAGCATGTCGCCGACGGTGTTGGGCTCGAAGCGCTGGAAGTACTCCAGGTCGTAGTTCAGGACCGGCGGGGTGGCGTCGGTGCGGTCGCGGTAGGCGATCTCGCCCTGCACGACCACGCGGTCCAGTTCCTTTGGTGTCGGCTTCGGGTCCTTGGCGCCATCGGGCGCCTGGGCCTGCGCCAGCGCCTGCCCGGCGGGCAGCAGCGCGAGGCACAGCAGGGCGCGTGACAGGCCGATGGCCAGCGCATTGCGTTTCATGGACAGCATCCCCGGAATGAAAGTGAATGCGCCTTTGTAGGAAGCTCGCATGGCGATGGGATGACAGCCGGATGCCGCTTCGATGACAGTGGCCGCGTGTCGTCGCTGACACGAAACCGTCATGCCGCGGTCTTACAACGGCGCGATTCGCCCGCTTCCCATGGAGATCCACCGGTGCCCCCACGCCTCACCCTGCTCGCATTGCCCTGCCTGCTGGCCGCCTGCGCGACCGGCATCCCGACGGCGGATCGCGAGCCCGACGAAGCGGCCAGCCACGAGCCGATGCTCGCCACCGCCGGCCTGCCGCACGTGGTGGTGCGCGAAGCCTTCGTCACCGCGTCCACGCCCGCGGACAACCTGGATTCGCCGGCCAGCTGGACCGCGCCCGACGGTCGCCGCTGGGTCATCACCACCGCCAAGAAGAGCAATGCGCTGGTGGTCTTCGATGGCGACACCGGCAAGCGCCTGCGCACGGTCGGTCGCACCGGCAGGGGACTGGGCGAATTCGATCGCCCGAACGGGATCGCCGTGGTCGGCGATGTCGCGCTGGTGGTCGAGCGCGACAACCACCGCGTGCAGGCGCTGTCGCTGCCGGATTTCGCCCCGCTGCTGGCATTCGGCGATGCCGAGCTGCGCAAGCCCTACGGGCTGTGGGCGCGCGCCAAGGACGGCGGCATCGAGGTGATCGCCAGCGACAATTACATGCTGGGCGCCGACGAGGAAACGGTGCCGCCGCTGGCCGACCTCGGCCAACGCTATCGGCGTTACCAGCTGTCGCAGGCCGGCGGCCGCTGGCAGGCGGCGCTGGTGCAGACCTTCGGCGAGACCACCCCGGCGGGCGCGATCCGCATCGCCGAGTCGGCCTGGGCGGACCCGGCCAACGACCGCCTGCTGCTGTCGGAGGAAGACGTCGCCAGCGGCACTCGCCTGCGCGAGTACCGCCTGTCGGACGGCCGCTACGCCGGGCGCGACATCGGTGCCGGCCTGTTCCGCGCGCAGGCGGAGGGCATCGCGTTGATGGCCTGCGCGGATGGCGGCGGTTACTGGATCGCCACCGACCAGTTCAAGGACCGCAGCCTGTTCCACATGTTCGATCGGCGCACGCTGGCGCACCTCGGCGCGTTCGCCGGCGCGGTGACAGCGAATACCGATGGCATCTGGCTGGAGCAGCGCGGCAACGCGCGGTTCCCGCAGGGCGTGTTCTACGCGCTGCACGACGACCAGGCGGTCGCCGCATTCGACATGCGCGACGTCGGCAAGGCGCTGGGCTTGGCGGCCTGCGCGCCCTGAGCCGAAGGTGGCGGGCGCTGGCGCCCGCCGCTTCGATCAGGCGGCGATGGCCTCGCGCGGCCCTTCCAGCAGCGCGCGCTTGACCATCGACACGACCAGCGCGAGTTCCGCCTCGGTGACCGCGAAGTGCGGGGTGAAGCGCAGCGAGTTCTCGCCGCCGTGGATCACGCCGATGCCCTGTTCGCGCATCCATTCCTCGGTGGAGCCGGTGCCGTAGCCCTTGTAGCCCGGCGCCAGCTCGCAGGAGAACAGCAGGCCCGTGCCCTGCACCTTGGTGATGCGGCCGCCGAGTTCGGCCTTGAGCGCGTCCAGCATCGCCAGCACCTGGGTGCCGCGATCGCGGATGTTCGCGCGCAATGCCGGGGTCAGCTGGCCGAGCACGGCGCAGGCGACGTCCAGCGCGCGCGGGTTGGCGGTCATCGTGTTGCCATACAGGCCGCGCTTGTAGATCGCGGCGGCGGATTCGGTGACGGCAAGCACCGACAGCGGGTACTGGCCGGCGTTGAGCGCCTTGGAATAGGTCTCCATGTCCGGCGCCTCGGCCTGCTCGAAGCCGGGGTAGTCGACGATCGACAGGTAGCCAGTGGCGCGCAGGCCGGCCTGGATCGAGTCGACCAGCAGCAGGCTGCCGTGCGCGCGGGTCAGCTCGCGCGCCAGGGTGTAGTAATCGACCGGCACGCTGCGGCCCGGGTCGCCTTCGCCCATCACCGGCTCCAGGAACATCGCCTCGATGAACCAGCCGTTGGCGTCGGCATCGGCGAAGGCCTTGCGCAGGGCGTCGGCATCGTAGGGCGCCACCGCGATCACGCTGTCCTCGCCGCGGAAGCTGGCCAGGTGCTGCACGTAGGTCTTGCGGGTGGAGTCGGAATACAGCGCCGGCTTCTCGGTGCGGCCATGGAAGGCGCCCTTGACCACCACGCGCTTGATCGCCTTGCCGGCGTGGCGGGCGCCGGCGTCGGTCAGGGTCTTGGCATTGGCGTCTACGATGCGCGCCGCCAGCGACACCGATTCCGAGCCGGAGTTCAGGCACAGGAAGGCCGCGTAGGGGCAGCCGCCGCGGGTTTGCCCGATCTCCGCGCGCATCGCATTGGCGAAGCGCAGCTGGGAGACGTTGGGGGTCATGATGTTGGCCATCGCCTGCGGCCTGGCCATCGCCTCGATCACCGCCGCCGGCGCGTGGCCGAGGCCGAGCATGCCGTAGCCGCCGGTGTCGTAGACCACCGCGCCCTTGAGGGTGACGATCCACGGGCCGCGCGCGACCAGGGCCACGTACGGGTTGGAATTGTCCTGCGAGTAGAAATTGACGAAGCCGGACTGCACCTCGGCGCGCTGCGCGTCCTCTTCCATGTCCAGCAGGGCGGGGAATTCCGCGCGCACGTCGGCATAGGCCTCGGCGGCGGCGGAGATGGCCTCGGCCAGCTGCGGGTCGCGGTCGGCGAAGGCGAGCAGGGTGGCGTCGTCGAGGCCGGTGGTGCGCATGCCGCCATGGGCGCGCAACGGGGCGAGGGTGTCGATCAGGCTCATTGGGGTCTCCCGGGGAGCGCCGGCGGCCGGGCCGCGCGCGGCAAACCGTCATTATCGCGGGATCGCGGACGATCGGTAGGGGTGAATCGCCCGGAACGCCGGGCAATCCGGGCGGATCGACGGTATGATCCGGCGATATGCGCATCTCCGCCGCCGACGAACTCCTGCTCTCGCTGTTGCGCGAGAACGCCCGCGCCACCACCGCCGACATCGCCCGCAAGCTGGGGCTGTCGCGCACCACCGTGCAGAACCGCATCGCCCGGCTGGAGCAGCAGGGGGTCATCCGCGGCTACACCGTGCGCATCGACGACGAACTCGAGCGCAATCGCATCCGCGCGCACATCCTGATCACCCTGCGGCCCAAGCAGATGACCTCGGTGGTCAAGTCCCTGCAGGGCATGCACGAGGTGCGGGTGCTGTACTCGATCAGCGGCGGCCACGACCTGATCGCGCTGGCGGTCACCGCCAGCGTCGGCGAGATGGACGTGCTGACCGACCGGATCGGCGCGATCGACGGCGTCGAGCGCACCAATACCTCGATCATCCTGTCCACCAAGTTCGAGCGCTAGGCCGCGCCGCCTACAATGCGCGGCCGTCCACGCCACGCCCCGCCTTGAAGAAGTCCGACTTCCACTACGAGCTGCCCGAGGCGCTGATCGCGCAGGCGCCCTTGCCTGAGCGTTCCGCCAGCCGCCTGCTGCTGGTGCCGCCGGGCGATGCCGCCTTCGCCGACCTCCAGGTGCGCGACCTGCCGTCGCTGCTGCAGCCGGGCGACCTGCTGGTGTTCAACGACACCCGGGTCATCCCGGCGCGGCTGTTCGGGCAGAAGGCGACCGGCGGGCGCGTCGAGATCCTGATCGAGCGCCTGCTGCCCGGCGAGGAAGCCCGCGCGCAGCTGGGCGTCAGCAAGCCGCCGCAACCCGGCAGCCGCATCGCCCTGGACGCCGGTGGCGAGGCGGAAGTGCTGTCGCGCGACGCGGCCGGGTTCTGGCACCTGCGCTTCCACCTGCCGGAGCCGCTGGAGAACTGGCTGCTGCACGCCGGCCGCCTGCCGCTGCCGCCCTACATCCAGCGCGAACCCGGCAGCGACGATGCCGAGCGCTACCAGACCGTGTTCGCCAGGCAGGTGGGGGCGGTCGCGGCACCGACCGCCGGCCTGCATTTCGACGATGCGCTGCTGGCGGCCCTGCGCGCGCGCGGAGTCGAGCTGGGGCACGTGACCCTGCACGTCGGCGCCGGCACCTTCCAGCCGATGCGGGTCGACGACATCCGCGAGCACCGCATGCACAGCGAGTGGATCAACGTCGGCGCCGAGCTGGTCGCGCAGGTGCGCAGGACCCGCGCCGCCGGTGGCCGGGTGGTTGCGGTGGGGACCACGGTGCTGCGCGCGCTGGAAAGCGCGCTGGTCGATGGCGAGCTGCAACCCTTCGCCGGCGAGACCAGCATCTTCATCTTCCCGGGCTATCGCATCCGCAGCGTGGATGCCCTGCTCACCAATTTCCACCTGCCGGAAAGCACGTTGCTGATGCTGGTCTCCGCGTTCGCCGGCAAGCCGCGGATCTTCGCCGCCTACGAGCATGCGGTGCGCGAGCGCTATCGCTTCTTCAGCTATGGCGACGCGATGCTGTTGTTCCCGGAGGCGCAGCCATGAGTCGCGATGCAGGCATGAAGAGCAGGGCGTGCCGTCCGGTCACTCCGGACAGAACGCCCTGGATGGCGCGCGGCGGCGCGTGGAACAGGATGTTCCCCCGCGCCGGGGAGGACGACCGCATGGCCGGTGCCGTCGCGGGCAATATCCGATGAGCCGCATGAATTTCGAGTTGCTCGGCACCGACGGCGCGGCACGGCGCGGCCGCATCACCTTCCCGCGCGGGGTCATCGAGACCCCGGCGTTCATGCCGGTCGGCACCTACGGCACGGTCAAGGGCGTGCTGCCGCAGCAGGTGCGCGACCTCGGCGCGCAGATCATCCTCGGCAACACCTTCCACTTGTTCCTGCGGCCCGGCCTCGAGGTGATCAAGGCCCACGGCGGCCTGCACGGCTTCGCCCGCTGGGACGGCCCGATCCTCACCGACTCCGGCGGCTTCCAGGTGTTCTCGCTGGCGCACCGGCGCAAGATCACCGAGGCCGGCGTGACCTTCGCCGCACCCACCGATGGCCGCAAGGTGTTCCTCGGGCCCGAGGAATCCATGCACATCCAGAAGGTGCTGGGCAGCGACATCGTGATGATCTTCGACGAATGCCCGCCGGTGACCGTCGATGGCCAGCCGGTCGACAAGCGGGTGGTCGAGCGTTCGATGGCGCTGTCGCTGCGCTGGGCCGAACGCTCCAAGAAGGCGCACGAAGGCAATGACGCCGCGCTGTTCGGCATCGTCCAGGGCGGCGTGCACCACGACCTGCGCTCCGCGTCCGCCGCGGGGTTGCAGCAGATCGGCTTCGACGGCTATGCGGTGGGCGGCCTGGCGGTCGGCGAGACCGAGGCCGAGCGCAACGCCATGCTCGACCACACCTGCCCGCAGTTGCCGGTCGACCGCCCGCGCTACCTGATGGGCGTGGGGCGGCCGGAGGACCTGGTGGAGGCGGTGGCGCGCGGGATCGACATGTTCGATTGCGTGATGCCCACCCGCAACGCGCGCAACGGGCACTTCTTCACCGCCTCCGGCACCGTCCGCGTCCGCAACGCCCAGTACGAGCACGACCTGCGCCCGATCGAGGAGGGCTGCGACTGCGTGGCCTGCGCAGGCGGCTTCAGCCGCAGCTACCTGCGCCACCTCGACCGCTGCAACGAGATGCTCGGCCCCGTGCTGGGCACCCTGCACAACCTGCGCTACTACCAGCGGCTCATGGCCGGGATGCGCGAGGCCATCGAACGGGGAACCTTCGCCGCGTTCCGGGAGTCCTTCTACGCGGCCCGCCGGCCTTGAGGGGCCGGGGGCGGCCCCCCGTGGCATAATTCGCGGCTGGCTCCGGCCAGCCCGCCCGTTCCCGAAGACCCGGAATCCGCATGAACCCGCTTGATGCCCTGATCCCCGCCGCCCACGCCCAGGCCGCCGGCGCCGCGCCCGCCGCCCCCAGCATGATGTCGACCCTGCTGTTCCCGATCATCCTGATCGCGATCATGTACTTCCTGATGATCCGCCCGCAGATGAAGCGGCAGAAGGAACATCGCGCCATGCTCGAGAAGCTGGCCAAGGGCGACGAGGTGATCACCAACGGGGGCATCGCCGGCACCGTATCCAACATCGGCGAGAGCTTCATCACCGTGGAAGTCGCCGACGGCGTGCAGCTGCGCGTGCAGAAGGGCGCGATCGCCAACGTCCTGCCCAAGGGCACGCTGAAGTCCGCCTGATCCACCTTCGTTCCGCTTGATGCGCCGGCCCGAGCGGCCGCGCGCGGGGTTTGCCGATGCTCGAATATTCCCGCTGGAAATACCTGGTCATCCTGATCGCCCTCGCATTGAGCCTGCTGTACTCGGTGCCCAACGTGTTCCCGCAGGATCCCGCGGTCCAGGTCACCGCCAACCGCGGCACCAAGGTCGACGCCGCCCTCCAGCAGCGGGTCGAGTCCGCGCTGAAGAAGGCCAGCGTGCCGTTCGCGTCCTCGGAGATCGGCAAGGACGGCAACCTGCTGGTCCGCACCGCCAGCGACGACGACCAGACCCGCGCCTCGCAGGCGATCCGCGACGAACTGGGCAGCGGCTTCGTGGTCGCGCTGAACCAGGCCTCCACTGTGCCGGCCTGGCTGCAGGCGATCGGCGCCAAGCCGATGTTCCTGGGCCTGGACCTGCGCGGCGGCGTGTACTTCGAGATGCAGGTCGACAAGGAAGCCGCGCTGGCCAAGCGCTTCGAGGCCACCGCCGAGGACATGCGCGTGCTGTTGCGCGACAACCGCATCCGCTACACCGCGGTCGAGCCGCGCAAGGACGGCACCGTGGTCGCCACCCTCGGCACCGGCCAGGATCCCGTGGCCGCGCAGCGCCTGTTCGCCCGCAACATGCCGACCTACCAGGTCGATGCGGCCGGCAACACCGTCTCGGTGCGCATCCCGCAAGCCGAGCTGGACAAGATGCTGACCGACGCCGTGCAGCAGAACATCGGCACGCTCAACAACCGCATCAACGAGTTGGGCGTCGCCGAGCCGATCATCCAGCGCCAGGGCGCCGACCGCGTGGTCGTCCAGCTGCCGGGCGTGCAGGACACCGCGCAGGCCAAGCGCATCCTCGGCGCCACCGCCACGCTCGAATACCGCGGCGTGGTCGAAGGCAATGCCTACGATGCGCGCGATGCGGGCCTGGTCCCGCCCGAGGGCCGCCTGTTCTACCGCAAGGAACTCGGCGCCGACGGCAAGCCGATCCCGATCCTGCTCAACAAGCGGGTGATCGCCTCCGGCGAGCAACTGCAGAGCGCGAGCTCGCTGTTCGATTCGCAGTCCGGCACCCCGGCGGTGAGCGTGCGCCTGACCAGCATCGGCGGGCAGCGCATGTTCGACTACTCCAGCCAGCACGTCGGCAAGCCGATGGCGGTGGTCTACAGCGAGCGCATCCCCGAGGTGAAGCTGGTCGACGGCAAGGAGGTGCGCAGCACCCGCGTCAACGAGCAGGTGATCTCCGTCGCCACCATCCAGAGCACCCTCGGTCGCGATTTCCAGACCACCGGCCTGGAGAGCATGAAGGAAGCCTCCGACCTCGCCCTGCTGCTGCGCGCCGGCGCACTGGCGGCGCCGATGGACTTCGTCGACGAGCGCACCGTGGGCCCGAGCCTGGGCGCCGAGAACGTGCAGCGCGGCCTGAAGGCGGTGGCGTTCTCCTTCATCTTCGCGCTGGGCTTCTTCCTCATCTACTACCGCATGTTCGGCGTCATCACCTGCCTGGCGCTGATGCTGAACCTGCTGATGGTGGTGGCGCTGATGTCGCTGCTCGGCTTCACCCTGACCCTGCCGGGCCTGGCCGGCATCGCGTTGACGGTGGGCATGTCGGTGGACGCCAACGTGTTGATCAACGAGCGCATCCGAGAGGAATTGCGGCTGGGCTTGCCACCGCAGAAGGCCATCGCCGAGGGCTACGAGCGCGCCTCCGGCACCATCGCCGACGCCAACCTCACCGCGATGCTGGCGGGCGTGGCCCTGTTCGCGTTCGGCACCGGCCCGCTCAAGGGCTTCGCGGTCGCCCTGATCCTGGGCATCGTGACCTCGATGTACACCGCGGTGTCGGTCTCGCGCGGCATCGCCACGCTGGTCTACGGCCGCCGCAAGAAGCTGAAGTCGATCGCGATCTGAGGGAGCCGCAGACATGAAACCGTTCAATGTGTTCCCGTACGACAGCAACATCGACTTCATGCGCTTGCGCCTGGTGTCGCTGGGCGTGGCCTTCCTGCTGATGGTGGTCGCGCTCGGCGCGATCGGCTTCAAGGGCTTCAACTTCGCCCTCGACTTCACCGGCGGCGTCGGCGTCGAGCTGCGCTACGCCAAGTCCCCGGACGTCGACGCGGTGCGCACCCGCCTGGAGGCCAACGGCTATCCCGGGGCGCAGGTGCAGGCCTTCGGCAGCGGCAACGACCTGCTGGTGCGCCTGCAGACCGAGGGCAAGCAGGCCGGCGGCGCCGACAAGGCGGCCAGCATCGGCGATGCGGTGGCGGCGGCGGCCTCGCTGGACGGCAATCCGGCGGAAAAGCGCAGCAGCGCGGTGATCAGCGCGCAGGTGGGTCGCGAACTCGCCGAGAAGGGCGTGTACGCGTTGCTGTTCGTGGTGATCGGCTTCCTTGCCTACATCTCCGCGCGCTTCGAGTGGAAGTTCGCGGTGGCCGCGATCATCACCACCCTGCACGACGTGCTGATCTGCGCGGGGTGGTTCGCGCTGACCGGGCATGAATTCGACCTGACCGTGCTGGCCGGCATCCTCTCCGTGATGGGCTACTCGATCAACGACACCATCGTGGTGTTCGACCGCGTGCGCGAGAACTTCAAGGGACTGCGCGCCCCGCCGGGCGAGGTGCTGAACAAGTCGATCAACCAGACCCTGTCGCGCACGGTGATCACCTCCTTCGTCGCCATGCTGACCGTGCTCGCCCTGTACCTCTACGGCGGCGGTTCGCTGCGCGGCATGGCCGAGTCGCAGATGCTCGGCATCGCCGTCGGCACGCTGTCCTCGATCTTCGTCGCCTGCCCGCTGCTGATGTGGCTGGGCGTGAGCAAGCAGGACCTGATGCCGAAGGCGAAGGATGTCGAGGCGCTGGCGCGCCGTCCCTGATGGCATCGCGCTCGCGCTGAACGAAAAAGGCCGCGCATTGCGCGGCCTTTTTCGTGCGGTGGCTTGCGGGATCAGGCGAAGGCGGCGGCGTAGCCGGACTGCACGATCAGCTTCTGCAGCTCGGTGCCCAGCTTCTGGTTGCCGGCCAGCAGCTGGCGCCCGGCCATCCCGCGCTGGTCCATCGGCCCGGTGGCGGCGCCGCGGAAATCGCAGACCCGGCCGCCGGCCTCGCGCACCAGCAGCACGCCCGCGGCGATGTCCCACGGCCGGATGTTGCCTTCGAAATACCCGTCCAGGCGCCCGCAGGCGACGTAGGCGAGGTCGAGCGCGGCCGAACCGGTGCGGCGGATGTCTTCGGCCTCGCGCAGGAGCTCGCGCACGCATTCCAGGTGCGCCGGGGTGCGTTCGCGCTCGCGCGGCGGGAAGCCGGTCGCCAGCACCGCGCCGCCGAGGTCCTTGCGCTCCGACACGCGGATGCGCTTGTCGTTGAGCACCGCGCCGCTGCCGCGGCTGGCGGTGAACAGCTCGTTGCGCAGCGGGTCGAAGACCACCGCGTGCTGCGGCTCGCCGCCCTCGACGAGGGCGATCGAGACGCACCAGTGCGGGAAGCCGCGCAGGTAGTTGCTGGTCCCGTCCAGCGGGTCGATGACGAACACCGACGGGCCCTTGCCGTGGATGCCGGTCTCCTCGCCGAGGAACGAGGCATCCGGATAGGCGCGGCGGAGTTCGCGGAGGATGGCCTGTTCCGCCTGCTCGTCGATCTCGCTGGCATAGTCCATGCGCTCCTTCTCGACGATGTTGACGCCATCGAGCTTGTGCAGGTTGCGCAGGAGGACGTTGCCGGCCGCGCGGGCCGCCTTGACCATGACATTGACCACGGGTTTCTGCATGGCGTAAGCGCCTCGGATGACGTGAGGAAGGGACGGCGACGGCGGGAAAGAGCGACCGGGCACGATGGCCCGGCCACGCAGTTTACCATTCGCGGATGGAGACCCAGCTCGAATCCGCCCCGGCGCCCGACGTGCGCATCGTCCTGGTGGGCACCCAGCACCCCGGCAACATCGGTTCCGCGGCGCGCGCGATGAAGACCATGGGCCTGTCCCGGCTGGTGCTGGTCGCCCCGGAAAAGGCCCCGGACCGCGATACCCAGGCGATGGCCGCCGGCGCCGACGACCTGGTCGAGGCGGCCCCGGTGTTCGCGACCTTGGCCGAGGCCGTGGCCGACTGCCGCTGGGTGCTGGGTTGCACGGCGCGCAGCCGGCGCATCCAGCTGGAGCCGCTGCACCCGCGCGATGCCGCCCGGCGCGCGCTGCTGGCGGCCGCCAACGGCCCGGTGGCGCTGGTGTTCGGGCGCGAACGCACCGGCCTCGACAACGACGAGCTGCAGCTCTGCCACGCCGCGGTGCACATCCCGTCCGACCCGGCCTTCAGCTCGCTCAACCTGGCCGCCGCAGTGCAGGTGCTCGCCTACGAGCTGCGCTGCGCCGTGCTGGACGCGGCCGGCGCCGACACGCAGCCCACGCTGGCGATGCGCACCGCCCCCCCGGGGGAGGGCAGCGCCTCGCATGCGGAGCTGGAGGGCCTGTTCGGCCAACTCGCCGAGACCCTCGAGCAGATCGACTTCCACAAGGGCCGGGCGCCGGAATCGGCGATGCGCAAGCTGCGCCGCCTGTACCTGCGCGCGAACCTCGACAGCGCCGACATCCGGCTGCTGCGCGGCGTCCTGGCCGACGCGCAGCGGATGGCGCGACTGGCCGCGGCGATGGGTTCCGTGCCCGCCAAAATCGGTTAGGCTGATCCGGGGATCCGAGGTCGACCTGCCTTGCGCAAGCCGCTGCTGCCACGACTGCCGGTGCTGATGGGCTTGCTTGCCGGCCTGGCGATGGTCGCGCTGCCGGCGTCCGGGGGGCAGGCGCCGCCGGCGCCGGCCGACGATCCGACGGTGCTGGTGCTGGGCCGGGTCAGCGACGACCCGAAGTCGCACTACGACCAACTGAAGCCGCTGCTCGACTATGTCGTCCCGCGCATGGCCAGCGTGGGTATCCGCAGCGGGCGCATCCTGATGGCGCGCGACCTGCAGCAGATGGCGAGTTACATGCGCCGGGGCCAGGTCGACTGGGTGACCGAGACCTCGGGCAACGCCGCATTGCTGGAGCGGCGGGCAGCCGCTCGCTCGCTGCTGGTGACCGAACGCGATGGCGCGACGCGTTACCACAGCGTCCTGTTCGTGCGTCGCGACAGCAGCATCCGCAGCCTGCGGGACATGCGCGGCCACAGCGTGGCCTTCCAGAGCCCGTATTCGACCAGCGCCTACTACCTGCCGGCGAGCATGATGCTGGAGGCCGACTTGCGCATCGAACCATTGCTCACGCCGATGGACAAGGCGCCACCGGATGCGGTCGGCTACCTGTTCGCGCGCACCGAGCTGAACATCACCACCTGGGTGCACAAGCGCCTGGTGGATGCGGGCGTGCTCAGCAACCTCGACTGGGGCAACCCGCAACGCCTGCCTCCCGCGTTCGCCCGCGACTTCCGCGTGGTCGCCACCAGCGCGGAGGTGCCGCGCGCGATCATCCTGACCCGCAGCGGGATGGACCCGAAGGTCGAGGCGCGCTTGCGCGAAGTGCTGGTGGAGGCCGCGCAGGACCCGGATGCCGGCGAGGTGCTGCGCCGCTTCATCGGCACGTCGCGCTTCGTGCCGGTGAGCGCGGACGACCGCCGCGCCCTCGATGAACTCGCACGTGGCGTCCTGCGGATCCGCACGGAGGTCGAGTGAAGCGACCCGCCTGGGGGTTGCAGTCGAAGTTCATCGGCGCCATCGCGCTGATGCTGGCGATCGTCGTGCTGGTGATGGTCCTGCTGTGGAATCGCCAGCAGGCCAGCCGCCACGAGGTCAGCGAGGCCACCCGCGAGTCGATGCGCGTGCTGCTCGCCGACCGCATGCGCCAGGATGGCGAGGCCGAAGTGCGCCAGTTGGCCGATGCGCTGGCCAACCCGCTCTACTACTTCGACCTGGATGCGATCGGCGCGCGCGCGCGCGCGGCATTGCGGGAGTCCGACGTCGAGTACGTGCTGGTCTACGACACCGCGGGGCGCATCCTGCACGACGGGTCCGGCGACATCGCGGCGTACGGCCAACCGATGTCGGACGCGCTGGCCGCGGACATCATCGCCGCCCAGGGTCCCCATGCGCGGAACCTCGGCCAGCTGCTGGACGTGTCCAGCCCGGTGATGATCGGCGACCAGCGGCTGGGCGGGGTACGCATCGGCTATTCGCTCGCCGGCATGGCCGCGGCCGAGACGGCAGCGATGGGCGGCCTGCGCGACCGGATCGATGCCGTGGGGCGTCGCGACCTGGCATGGCTGCTGCTGTTGTGCGTGGCGCTGGCCACCATCGCGTTCGCGGCGGTCGCGCTGGTCCAGCGACTATTGGTGCAGCCGATCCGCATGCTCGGCGACGCGGCCCGGGCGATCGAGGGGGGCGACTTCTCGACCCCGGTGCCGGACAGCGCCCGCAACGACGAGCTGGGCGACCTGGTGCGCACGTTCGCGCGCATGCGCGACAGCGTGGCCAAGCACGACCGGGACATCCGCAGGGTCGCCTACAGCGATGCGCTCACCGGCCTCTCCAACCGGCTCGCGTTCCGCGAATTGCTCGACAAGCGCCTGCGCGAATTGCAGGGCGCGGGACGCCAGCTGGCCTTGCTGTTCGCCGACATCGACGATTTCAAGCGGATCAACGACACGCTGGGGCATGAAGCCGGCGACGAAGTGCTGCTGCAGGTCGCGGGGCGGATCGAACGCATCGTGGGTGGGCACGCAGGCGCGGAAGGCTGCGTGGCGCGCTTCGGCGGCGACGAGTTCGTGGTGCTGCTCGAGGCTGGCCACGACTGCGCCGGCACGGACGTGCGGGCGCTGGCCAAGCGCCTGGCCGAGGCGCTGGTGCGGGAGATCGGCCAGCCCATGCTGTTGCACGGCCGCCAGGTCTTCCTCGGCGTCTCGATCGGCGTGGCCCTGTTCCCGGATGATGCGGAGGGGGCGTCGATGCTGATGAAGAACGGCGACATCGCGATGTACCAGGCGAAGGTCGCCGGCAAGAACTGCCATCGCTTCTACAGCCGCAGCATGGACCAGGCGGTGGAGCGCAGGATGCGCATGGAGCACGACCTGCGCGGCGCATGGGAGCGCGGCGAGTTGAGCCTGGCCTACCAGCCGATCTACCGCACCCGCGACCGCGTGCTGGTCGGCGCCGAGGCGCTGTTGCGCTGGCAGCATCCCGAGGACGGCGCGGTCGCGCCGGCGGTGTTCATCGAGGTGGCCGAACAGAGCGGCATGATCGAATCGATCGGCCCGGAGGTGCTGCGCGCGGCCTGCCGCGAGGCGGCGCAATGGCGCACGCCGGATGGTGCCGGGGAGCCGCCGTTCGTGGCGGTCAACGTCTCGCCGCGGCAATTGCGCAGCGGCGACCTGTTGCACCAGATCCAGGCAGCCCTGCTGGACAGCGGCCTGTCGCCGGCGCGCCTGCACGTCGAGCTGACCGAGACTGCGGTGATCAGCGACGAAGCGCATGCCACCGCGCTGCTCGCGCGCCTGCGCGAGGCGGGGGTGCGGGTCTGGCTGGACGATTTCGGCACCGGCTATTCCAGCCTCAGCCACCTGCGCCGCGTCCAGGTCGATGGGCTGAAGATCGACCGAAGCTTCATCACCGACCTGCTGCGCGACCCGGACGACCTGGCGCTGACCAGCGCGATCGTGGCGATGGCGCATTCGATGGGGATCACCGTGGTCGCCGAAGGCGTGGAGAAGCAGGGCCAGTTCGAGCTCCTCCGCGATCGCGATTGCGACCTGGTGCAAGGGTACTGGCTCGGATATCCGGTTTCGGCCGACGCGTTCGCGCGCCTGCTCGACTGAGCGGTTCAGCCCCAGCGCGCAGCCAGGTCCTCGACCATCGCCACCAGCCCGCCGGACAGCGCGCCGGTGGTGGCGAGCGCAGCCAGCCCGATGCCCCATGCCGCCAGCATCAGCGCGCCATCGCGCTCCAGCAGGGCCAGCGCGAACAGCAGGATGATCCCGCCGAACAGGTAGTTCGTCAGCGGGATCGGCAGCGCCAGCAACAGGCCGAGCAGCAGCAGGAGCAGGCCGGTGAACGCCGTGCCCAGGCGATGGTCGAGCACTGCCGGCAGCCGCGGGCGGACCACCCGCTCGAGGCGCCGCAGCCACGGATCGACGATGCGCTCGAAGCGCGCGAGCGCCTGCCGTCGCGGGGCGCGCTCGGCGATGAAGGCGGGCAGCCAGGGCTTGCGCAGGCCGACCAGCAGTTGGGTGGCGATCAGCACGACCAGGGGGCCGCTGACCGCGCCGCCGACCGGGATCGGGATGAAGGCGGGCAGGGCGGCGACGAACAGCAGCATGCCGAAGCCGCGCCGGCCGAGGCCGTCGAACAGGTCGCGCAGGTCGGGCGATTCCGCGGCGTCGCCGTCGAGCAGGGCGTCGAGGATCGCGCGCGTGCCAACCTCGCGCGGGTCGTGCTCAGCCGGTGCCATCGTCGCCATCCATGGCGTCGGGGCTGCGCTGCAGCAGCAGCTTGTCGATGCGCGGGCCGTCCAGGTCCACCACCTCGAGCCGCCACAGGCCGATGCGGAAATGCTCGCCGACGTGCGGGATGCGGCCGAAGTGGGCGATCACCAGCCCCGCGGCGGTGTGGTAGTCGTGCTCCTCGGCGTCTGCCAGGCGCTCGCCGGTGAGTTCGCGCAGTTCGTCGATGTGCAGGCCGCCGTCGACCAGCAGCGAGCCGTCCTCGCGCTCGACTACCAGCGCTTCCTCGTCGTGCGCCTCGCCGGCGGTGAGGCGGCCGAGGATCGCGTCCATCACGTCGGAGATCGTCACCAGGCCCTGGATGTCGCCGTATTCGTCCACCACCAGCGCCTGCGAGTGCTGCTCCTCGCGCAGGATCTCGACCAGCTTCAGCGCATGGGTCGACTCGGCCACGAACAGCGCCGGGCGCAGGTCGGCGAACAGGTCGGGCTGGTCGCGGCCCAGTTCGTCGAGCAGCGTCTTCACTTCGAGGATGCCGGCGACGTCGGCATCGCTGCCGCGGTAGACCGGGTAGCGGGAGAACGGCGTCTCCTGCATGGTCGCCAGGTTGTCCGCCAGCGGCGCGGTGACGTCCAGCCAGGCGATGTCGGTGCGCGGGGTCATCAGGCTCTCGACCGTGCGGTCGCCGAGGCGCATGACCCGGTTCATCATGTTGCGCTCATCGAGGTCGATCACGCCCTGCTCGTGGCTTTCGCTCACCAGCAGCTGGATCTCCTCCTCGGTGATCGCGCTGCGCGCGTCGTCGCGAATGCCCAGCAGGCGCAGCACGCCGCGGTTGATCGCGGACAGCGAGGCCACCACCGGCTTGGCGCCCACCGACAGCGCCTGCAGCGGCACCGCGACCAGGCTGGCGATCCGCTCGGGATCGGTCAGCGCCAGCCGCTTGGGGATGAGCTCGCCGAAGATCACCGAGGCGGCAGTGATCACGGTCACCGCGACGCCGACCCCGATCGTGGTGGCGTAATGGCCCGCGAACGGCAGCAGCGGCTTGAGTTTCCCGGCGATCACCCCGCCCAGCGCATCGCCGCCCAGCACGCCGGTGAGCACGGTGATCAGGGTGATGCCGACCTGCACCGTCGACAGCAGGTTGTCGGGGCGCTCGACCAGCGCCAGCGCGACCTTGGCACCGCGGCTGGGGGCGTCGGGATCCTCGGCCAGCTGCTTCAGGCGCAGCTTGCGCGAGGTCATCAGCGCCATCTCCGACATCGCGAAGAAGGCGTTGAGCAGGATCAGGAAGGCGACGACCAGCAGCTCAACCACGGCGGGACCGTCCTGCGGCCATGCGCACACCAACCGCCCTGGCGGGGCTGGCGGGGTGCGGCTGCGGCGGTGGGCGGGGGGAGTCGGGCATGGGATGCGCCGGGGCGCAGGCGGATGATAGCAGCGGGGGCGGGTGCACCCGGCGTGAGCGCGGCGGTCACCGAACGGTCATAATTCCGCCCCGACGCCTCCGGACCCCGGGTTTCCCATGTTCTCCTTGCAGACCATCTTCGGCCAGGGCAAGCAGTTCTACGCCCTGTTCAACGAGGCGGCCGACGCCGCCTACGACAGCACCAAGGCCCTGCACGCGATGCTCCGCGACCGCGCGCGCACCCCGTCGCTGGAACCCTTCAAGCACGCGCGCCAGCGCGAGCGGGTGGCCTCCGACAAGATCAGCCAGGCGCTGGTCGACAGCTTCATCACCCCGTTCGAGCGCGAGGACATCGAGGCGCTGGGATCGGCGCTGTACAAGATCCCCAAGCAGGTCGAGCGCTTCGCCGACCGCTTCGACCTCGCCCGGCACCGGCTGGAGCACATCGATTTCGCGCCGCGCGCGGCGATGCTGGAGCAGGCCGCCGCGGTGGTGGTGGAGATGGTGCGCGAGCTGCCGGAGCTGCGCCTGGACCGGATGAAGGCGCTCAGCGACCGCCTGCGGGTCATCGAGATGGAGGCCGACCGGCTGATCCTGGAACTGCATCGCGACATCTACTCCGGCACGCTGGACCCGGGCGAGATGTTCCTGCTCAAGGAGTTCTTCGAGATCATGGAAAAGGCCATCGACCGTTGCCGCGAGGCGGGCGTGGTGGCCTACGAAATCGTGCTGAAGAACAGCTGATCCCGGCCCGGAGCGCGCCATGCTGACCCTCCTGTTGCTGGTGATCCTCGCCGCCCTGGTGTTCGAGTTCATCAACGGCTTCCACGACACCGCCAACTCCATCGCCACCGTGGTCGCGACCAAGGTGCTCTCGCCCGGCCAGGCGGTGATGCTGGCGGCGAGCATGAACCTGGTCGGCGCCTTCGCCGGCACCGCGGTGGCCAAGACCATCGCCAGCGGCCTGATCAATCAGGACGTGGTGATGGTGACCTCGCAGGTGATCCTGTGCGCGCTGACGGGCGCGATCATCTGGAACCTGATCACCTGGTGGTTCGGCCTGCCGTCGTCGTCGTCGCACGCGTTGATCGGCGGCCTGTGCGGCGCGGCGCTGGCCGCGGCCGACAACGACTGGCACGCGCTGGTCTGGTCCAAGCTCGGCGATGGCGGCTGGACGACCAACAAGGGCCTGCTGTGGAAGGTGGTGGTGCCGATGGTCAGCTCGCCGATCGCCGGCTTCACCCTCGGGGTGCTGATCCTCGGCCTGCTGTACGGGATCATCTGGGGCATGGGCCGCGCCGGCGGCGCGTTGGCGCGGATGGCCCGCCCGCGCTGGGTCAACGCGTTCTTCGGCAAGGCGCAGATCCTCTCGGCCGGCTACATGGGCTTCGCCCACGGCAAGCAGGATGCGCAGAAGACCATGGGCATCATCGCGCTGGCGATCTTCGGGGCGCAGCAGGCCGGCACCCTGGACAGCCTGCCGGGCTGGCTGTCGTTCATCCATCCGGACGGCGGCGAGCAGGACATCGACACCTGGATCATCGGCACCTGCGCGCTGGTGATGGCGGCCGGCACCGCGATGGGCGGCTGGCGCATCATCAAGACGCTGGGCCACAAGATGGTCAAGCTGCAGCCGATCGACGGCTTCGCCGCCGAGACCGCCTCGGCCACGATCCTGGTGACCGCCTCGAACTTCGGCATGCCGGTGTCGACCACGCACAGCATCTCCACCGCGATCATGGGCGTCGGCTTCGGCAAGAACCCGCGCAAGCTCAAGATCTCGGTGATCGAGCGCATCATCTGGGCCTGGATCCTGACCATCCCGGCCGCCGGTGGCTTCGCCTACCTGCTGCTGCGGCTGGCCGAGGCGATGGGCTGGACCTGAGCCACGCGGCCCCGGTCGCGGATGCGAAAACGCCGGCCCCGGGCCGGCGTTTTGCTTGGTCGGTCGCGGCTGTCCGCGTTTACAAGAGGTCGCCGCCCGCCGACATCCGCCGCTCCATTTCGTCGCCCATGCCGCCGATCTCCAGCACCAGCCGGTCGACCTCGGCGGCGTCGAGGCAGTCGTACGGCCGGTTCTCGCACAGCTGCAGGTAGGGCACGCCGTCGAGCTCGCCGATCGCGAGGTAGCCGACCCGGCTGGCCCAGTTGAAGGCGAGGGCGCGGCGCGCGTCCAGCCCGGTGGTCGGCGCGATCGCCGTGCTCACCCGCAGGTAGCCGCGGCCGTCGTCGTCCTGCAGCTCCGACAGGAAGATCGCCTGGTGCCGCTTGCCCTGCGCCAGCGACAGCTCCACGCAGGCCACGAACGGATCCTGCAGGGTGAGCTTGTAGCCGGCGGCGCTGAGGTGGCTGCGGACTTGTTCGAAGTTGTGCATCGCGGGGACCGAGGCGGGGGAATCGTTATGCTAACCCGATGGGCACGCCGCCTGGCCACTCGCCGGAAACCGCCATCCTCGCCGCGATCCGCGCGGTGCCGCGCGGGCAGGTCGCGGGCTACGGGGTGATCGCGCGCCGCGCCGGCCTGCCGGGGCGCGCGCGGCTGGTGGCGCGGATCCTGGCCGCGAACGACGACCCCGCGCTGCCGTGGCACCGGGTCCTGCGATCGGACGGGCGCATCGCGTTCCCGCCGGGATCGCGGGGGTACCGCGAACAGGCGCGGCGGCTCGCGGCCGAAGGGGTGCCGGTGCAGGGCGGGCGGGTGCGGATGCCGGCCGACGATGGGTCGCTGGATGCCGCCATCTGGTCGCCGCGCTGAGGCGCTGCGCCGTATGATGTTGCACCGCAACGCGGATCGCAGGACGCACGGATGCCGTTCAACCTCCCCAGGGTCACCAAGGCGCTGTTGATCGCCAACCTCGTCGCCTACCTGCTGCAGTGGGTGGTGGGCGAGCAGGCGTACGCGTTCCTCGAACTCTGGCCCTACGTGCCCGATGCCCCCGAGCAGTGGTTCATGCCGTGGCAGTTGCTGACCTACGGCTTCCTGCACGACCCCGGCAACATCGCCCACATCGCCTTCAACATGCTGGCGCTGGTCATGTTCGGCGCACCGCTGGAATACACGTGGGGGCCGCGCCGTTACCTGACGTATTACCTGACGGCCGTGGCCGGTGCCGGCCTCTGCCAGTTGCTGGTGACCTCGTGGATGGCGGCCTCGACCGGGGATGTCGGCAGCACCGTGGGCGCGTCGGGCGGCGTGTTCGGCCTGCTGCTGGCCTACGGGATGCTGTTCCCGAACCAGCGGGTGATGCTGCTGATCCCGCCCATCCCGATGCGCGCGCGAACCCTGGTGATCCTCTACGGCCTGTTCGAGCTGATGCTGGGGTTCACCGGCCTGCAGCCCGGGGTGGCCCACTTCGCGCACCTTGGCGGGATGCTGTTCGGCTGGCTGCTGATCCGCTACTGGCGCGGGCAGCCGCCGTTCGGGCGCGGCCGGGGACCGCGCTTGCGGGTGGTCCGCTAGCCGCGCGGCGGCGGCGAGGCCGCCTCAGGGAAAGACCTGGATCCGGTCTTCCGGCTTGCGCTGCATCGCGCTGCCGGCCTTGCATGCGAATGCCGTCGCGAAGGCGGGCTCCTGCATGATCGCCCCGTTGGCGCGCCAGCGACCGGGCGGGCGCACGTCCTGCAGGCTGCGGCGTTGTGCCTCGTCATCGGTGACCTGTTGCGCCCAGACGTGCGCCCAGGCGCGGTAGAACGCCTTGTCGGCTTCCGCGCCGCCGTCCGGCAGCGCCGCCTTCATCGCATCGCGGGCCAGGCCGAGGCCGGCGATGTCGGCGATCGCGGCATCGCGGGTAAGGCGGCCATTGACCTTCACGTTGCCGAGTTGCGGGTAGGCGAGTCCGTCGTACAGCGTCGCCACCTGCTGCAGCCTGGCGTCCCAGGCGGCGGCTTCGGTGGGTGTCCACCAGTCCCGCAACGCGCCCTTGGCGTCCACCAGCCGGCCGCGCATGTCGACCACGTGGCTGAGCTCATGGCCGACCAGCGCGCCAAACGCACCGTAGCGGGCAGCTGCCGGCATCGACGCATCGAGGACCGGCGCCTGCAGCATGGCCGCGGTGACGATCAGCCGGTTGTGCGCCAGCTCGTACGCCAGCGCGGGCTCCTGCGGCAGTACCTCCCAGCGACGACCGGCATTGTCGCGGCCGATCCGGCGCATTTCCTCGCGATGCCGCCAGGTCGCGGCGATCAGCATGTTGCCGCCGAAGCTGCCGCGGCCCATCGGTTGCACGCTGTAGTCGAGGTCGCGCCTCGGGGTGCCGACTTCGATGCGCAGGTCCTTCAGCTTCGCCAGGGCCTCCGCCTTGGCGGCATCGCCCATCCAGGTGCTGCCTTCGACCGCGCGCGCCAGCGCGTCGCGGACCTGGCCGGCGATGGCCTCCGCCTGCTGCCGATCCTGCGCCGGGAGGTAGCGTGCCGCGTATTCGCGGCCGAGCATCGGTCCGGCGGCGAGGTTGATCGCGTCCAGCGCCTGTTGCCAGCGCGGTGCGGGCATCGTCTCCCCGCGCAGCACCTTGCCGCGGAAGTCGAAGGAGGCATCGCGCCAGGGCTTGGCCAGGTAAGGCGCCATCGCGTCGCCGATGCGCCAGCGCAGGTAGCTCTTCCACTGTTGCGGCTTCAGCCCCGCGACCAGCTTGTCGAGTTGCGCGAACAGCGCCGGGTTTGCGATGGACACGGTGTCGTCGCTGACGCCCTGGGACTTGAGGAACGCGTCGAGCTGCAGGTTGCGGTACTGCTTGCCGAGGCCGGAAGTGGGGACTGGCGAGAAGTTCGCGCGTGGATCGCGCAGGTCGACCAGCGGACGCGAGGCGCTGGCGATCCGGGTCTCGAGTTCGACCACCGAGCGGGCCTCGGCGGCGGCGGATTCCGCGGGCACGCCGGTCAGGACCAGGATCTTCTGGACGTACTCGGCGTAACGCCCCAGCAGGGCACGGGTGTCGGCGTCGCTGCGGGTGTAGTAGGCAGGATCCGGCAGGCCCAGGCCGCCCTGGCCGAAATAGCCCAGGTGCCGCCCCAGGTCGCGCAGGTCGAGTTCGGCGCTGAAGTTGAAGGCCACGGGGATGCCGACCTGGTGCAGGGCGGCGATCGCCGGGGCAATGTCCTTGGGCTTGCGGATCGCGTCGATCCGCTGGAGCAGGGGGGCCACCGGGTTCGCGCCGTCGCGGTCGATCGCGGCCTCATCCAGTCCGCTCGCCCAGAAGTCGCCCAGCAGTTTCTGCACATTGCCTTGCGGGGCGTTCATCGCCGCGTCCAGCAGGTCGCGCTGCTGCTGGAGGGCGAGTGCGCTCAGCTGGCCTAGCGAGGAGATCGCGCCGCTGGCCGGCATCGGATTCGCCTTCAACCAAGCGCTGTTGGCCTCGGCGTAGAAATCGGTGCAGGCGGTGCTGGCCGCGGGCTTCGGCGCGGGCTTCTTTTTCTTCGCGGCGGTCGCGTCGCCGCTGGCAGCCCCGGCAAGGAGGGCGAGGGCCAATGCGAATGCGAGCGGGCGCGGCGTCGGCATGCGGCGGGAACTCCGGAGCGGGCAGGGGGCCGAGTGTAGCAGCGCCTCCAACGGGCTCGTTCGCCACCCGTTCAGCGTCGCGCGGTGCCGCGTTGGGCTGCCGTCCCGTGGCGCAATCCTCGTCCCGGCGCGACCGACCGCACTGGACTTTGTCGTGCGTGGCGGGCTAGGTTTCGTCGATTGCATGCCTTGGGAGGGGCGTCGATGTCGAATTCAGGTTCCGCCGTGCCGCAGCTCACGTTCCGCGCCGTGCTGTTGGCCATCGTCCTCGCGGTGATCCTGTCCGCGGCCAACGCCTACCTCGGCCTGTTCGCGGGCTTGACCATCGCCACCGCGATCCCGGCGGCGGTCGTCTCGATGGGCGTGCTGCGCCTGCTCGGCGGCGGCACCATCCTCGAGAACAACATCGTGCAGACCGGCGCGTCCGCCGGTTCGTCGATCGCGGCCGGCGTGATCTTCACCATCCCCGCGCTGATCATCCTGGGCTACTGGCAGGACTTCAAATATTCCTGGGTGCTGGCGATCGCCGGCCTGGGCGGCCTGCTCGGCGTGCTGTTCTCGGTGCCGCTGCGGCGCTCGATGATCGTCGAGGAGCCGCTGCCGTTCCCCGAGGGCAAGGCGGCGGCGGAAGTGCTGAAGGCTGGCGAGAACCCCGGTCCCGGCCTGAAGATCCTGGGCTTCTCCGCCGCGCTGGGCGGCCTGATCAAGGCCGCGGCGGCGAGCGGCATGAAGCTGATCCCGGACACCGCCGCGGGAGCCGGCTTCTTCGGCAAGTACCTCGGGTACATGGGCACCAACCTGTCGCCCGCCCTGCTCGGCGTGGGTTACATCGTCGGCCTCAACATCGGCATCGTGGTGGTCTCCGGTTCGATCCTGTCCTGGCACATTGCGATCCCGCTGTACCACATGTTCTTCCTCGACTCCGACCCGGCGCTGGCGGCCAACATCGCCGGCGCGGGCGCCGAGGACATCGCCGGCGCGATCTGGTCGGCGAAGATCCGCTACCTCGGCGTCGGCGCGATGCTGATCGGCGGTGCGTGGACGCTGTTCTCGCTGCGCAATTCGCTGCTGTCCGGCGTGCGCAGCGGCATCGCCGCGGCCCGCGCGGGATCCGACGCGAACGTCGCCGAGACCGAGCGCGACCTGCCGATGAAGTGGATGCTGGTGGCGCTGGTCGCGTTCGTGGTGCCGCTGCTGCTGCTGTACCAGGCGATCGTGGGCATGTGGCACGTGAGCATCCCGATGGCGATCATCATGATCGTCGCCGGCTTCCTGTTCGTGTCCGTGTCCGCCTACCTCGCTGGCCTGGTCGGGTCGTCGAACAACCCGGTCTCGGGCATCACCATCGCCACCATCCTGTTCGCCTCGGTGGTGCTGATGGTGTTGCTGGGCGAGGCGGGCCGAACCGCGGTCGGCGCCGGCGGCGCGCCGCTGGGCGCGGTCGCCGCGATCATGATCGGCGCGGTGGTGTGCTGCGCGGCGGCGGTCGGTGGCGACAACCTGCAGGACCTCAAGGCCGGTTACCTGGTCGGCGCGACCCCGTGGAAGCAGCAGCTGATGCTGGGCATCGGCGCGTTCTCCTGCGCGCTGATCATGGCGCCGGTGCTGAACCTGCTGGCGCAGGCCTACGGCATCGGCGCCCCCACCCCGGAGCACCCCAACTCGCTCGCCGCGCCGCAGGCCACGCTGATGGCCTCGGTCGCGGGCGGCATGTTCGGCGGCAAGGATCTGCCGTGGATGATCATCGGCATCGGCGCCGCGGTCGGCGCGGTGATCATCGCCATCGACGAGATGCTCAAGGCGCGCGGCAGCAGCTTCCGCGTGCCGGTGCTGGCCGCGGCGATCGGCATCTACCTGCCGCTCGAGCTGATGGTGCCGATCTTCCTCGGCGGCCTGCTGGCGCACCTGGTGGAGAAGCGTCACGGCATGGTCGGCAGCCACGACGAGGCCGCGCGCGACCGCCTGCATCGCCCGGGCACGCTGTTCTCGGCCGGCCTGATCACCGGCGAGGCGCTGATGGGCATCCTGATCGCGATCCCGATCGTGGCCACCGGTCGCCCCGACGTGATCGCGCTGCCCGAGCACCTGCAGTTCGGCAAGTACCTCGGCCTCGCGGTACTCGCGCTGGTCGCCTGGCTGCTCTATCGCACCGGCGCCAAGGCCAATCCGAACGCCTGATCCATCCGCGCCCGCGCATGCCGCGGGCGCTTCTCCATTCGCATCACGGACCATCGCCATGAACCTTCGCCTCGCCATCCTCCCGCTCGCCCTCGCGTTGTCGCTCCCCGCGGTGGCCGACGCTGCCCGCGGCTTCACCGTGCGCGACATGGCCTACATGGACCGCCATTCCTCGCCGACGCTGTCGCCGGACGGGCGCGTGCTGGTGTTCGCCAAGCGCGTGGTCGACAAGGACAGCAACAAGTCCAGCACCTCGCTGTGGATCCGCAACCTGGCCACGCGCGACATGCGCCCGCCATCGCGGCTGACGCCGGAAGGCTGGAACGTCAACTCGCCGGCGTTCTCGCCGGACGGCAAGTCCGTGTACTTCCTGAGCGCGAAGTCGGGTTCGATGCAGCTGTACGCGATGCCGGTGGCGGGTGGCGAGCCGAGGCGCCTCACCGATACCGCGGTGGATGTCGATGGCTACAAGCTCTCGCCCGACGGCCGCCAGGTCGCGCTGGCGCTGGCGGTGTTCCCGGATTGCAAGGCGGACCTCGGTTGCACCCGGAAGAAGCTCGATGAAGCCGGGGCGGCCAAGGCCAGCGGGCAGGTCTTCGACCGCATGTTCATCCGCCACTGGGACACCTGGAACGACGGGCGCCTGAACCGCGTGTTCGCGGCGAAGTTGGGTGGCGAGGGCATGGCCAAGGGCGGCACGTTGCTGAGCGGCGACATCGCCGGCGACATCCCGTCCAAGCCGTTCGGCGACCTGTCCGACTTCGCGTGGTCGCCCGACGGCACGTCGGTGGCGATGAGCGTGCGCCAGGCCGATCGCGAGGAACCCTGGAACACCAACTTCGACATCTGGCTGGTCGCGGCCGATGGCAGCGGCGCGCGCAACCTGACCGCCGCCAACAAGGCTTGGGACGCCGGCCCGGTGTTCAGCGCGGACGGCAAGACCCTGTACTACCGCGCGATGGCGCGCCCGGGCTTCGAGGCCGACCGCTTCGCGCTGATGGCGATGGACCTGGCCACCGGCAAGGCCAGGGAACTGGCGCCGAAGTGGGATGCGTCCGCCGATGGCATCACCCTGTCCGCCGACGGCCAGTGGCTGTACACCACCGCGCAGGCGCTGGGCCAGCATCCGCTGTTCCGGGTCTCGCTGGCCAATGGCGCCGTCGAGACGGTGGTGGACGACGGCAGTGTGTCGGCGTTCGACCTCGCCGGGCCGACGCTGGCGGTGTCGCGCAATTCGCTCAAGAGCGGCGACGTGCTGTACGCCACCAGCGCCGACGGCAACGCCCCGCTGCGCGCGATCACCCCGAGCGGGGGCGACATGCTGCCGGACGTCGCGTGGGGCGACTACGAGCAGTTCACCTTCGCCGGCTGGAACAACGAGACCGTGCACGGCTACGTGGTCAAGCCGTGGAACTACACGCCCGGCAAGAAGTACCCGGTCGCGTTCCTGATCCACGGTGGTCCGCAAGGCAGCTTCGGCAACGGCTGGAGCTACCGCTGGAACCCGCAGACCTATGCCGGCCAGGGCTACGCGGTGGTGATGATCGACTTCCACGGCAGCACCGGCTACGGCCAGGCATTCACCGACGCGATCAGCCAGCACTGGGGCGACCGCCCGCTGGAGGACCTGCAGAAGGGCTGGGCCGCGGCGCAGCGGAAGTACGCCTTCCTCGACGGCGGCAAGGCTTGCGCGCTGGGCGCCAGCTACGGCGGCTTCATGGTCAACTGGATCGCCGGCAACTGGAACGCGCCGTGGAAGTGCCTGGTCAGCCACGACGGCGTGTTCGACCAGCGGATGATGGGCTACGCCACCGAGGAGCTGTGGTTCACCGAATGGGAGCAGGGCGGCACGCCCTACGACGTCCCGAAGCAGTACGAGCAGTTCAACCCGGTGAACCACGTGTCTGCGTTCAAGGTGCCGATGCTGGTGATCCACGGCCAGCTCGACTACCGCATCCCGGTCGAGCAGGGCATCGCCCTGTTCACCGCGCACCAGCGCCGCGGCGTCGAATCGAAGTTCCTGTACTTCCCCGACGAGAACCACTGGGTGCTGAAGCCGCAGAACAGCGTGCTCTGGCACGACACGGTCAACGACTGGCTGAAGCAGCACATCGGGCAGTGACCTCCCCTGCCGTCGGGCGCTACAGCGCCCGCGGCGCTTCCATCGGAATCGCGCATGGCGCTTGAATCGACCGCACCCTCCACCGCCTTGATCACCAACGACGCTGCCGTGCTCGGCTTGCTGGCGATCATCCTGGGCTTCGTGTTCTGGGGCGCGTCGCGTGAGCGGGGATTCTGGAAGAAGTTCTACGCGGTGGTGCCGGCGATCCTGCCCTGCTACCTGCTGCCGGCCATCGCCAACAGCGTCGGGCTGATCGATGGCGCGGGCTCGGGGCTGTACCCGATGGCGCGCGACTACCTGCTGCCGGCGTCGCTCGTGCTGTTCTGCGTATCGATGGACATCGGCGGCATCGCCAAGCTCGGGCCGAAGGCGCTGGTGATGTTCCTGACCGGCACCCTCGGCGTGATGCTGGGCGCGGTGGTGTCGTTCAACGTGATGGGCCTGGTGCATCCGGAGACCGTGGCGGGCGAGACCTGGCGCGGCATGACCACGCTCACCGGCAGCTGGATCGGCGGCGGCGCCAACCAGGCCGCGATGAAGGAAGTGTTCCAGGTCGATGCCACCCTGTTCGGGCAGTTCGCCGCGGTCGACGTGATCGTGGGCTACGTGTGGATGGCGACGCTGCTGTTCATGGCGTCGCGCGCGGATGCGTGGGATCGCTGGCTGAAGGCGGATACCTCCGCGATCGAGACCCTGAAGCAGCGCATGGCCAGTTACCAGGCGCAGCACGCGCGGATCGCATCGACGACCGACCTGGTGCTGATCTTCGCGGTCGGGATCGGCGCCACCGGCATCGCGCATTTCCTCGCCGAACCGCTGGTCGCCTGGATCCGGTCGATGCCGGCCGACTGGCGCCTGCAGGATTACAGCCTGGATTCGCGCTTCTTCTGGCTGGTGGTGATCGCCACCACCATCGGCGTGCTGGCCAGCCTGACCCGGGCGCGCCAGCTCGAGGGCGCGGGCGCCTCCAAGATCGGCACCGTGTTCCTGTACGTGCTGATCGCCACGATCGGCATGCAGATGGACCTGAAGGCGCTGGCCGACAAGCCCTTCCTGCTGCTGCTCGGCCTAGTCTGGATCTCGGTGCACGCGGGCCTGATGCTGCTGGTGGCGCGGCTGATCCGCGCGCCGCTGTTCTTCATGGCGGTCGGCTCGCAGGCGAACATCGGCGCAGCCGCGAGCGCGCCGGTGGTGGCCAGTGCCTTCCATCCGGCGCTGGCGCCGGTGGGCGTGCTGCTCGCGGTGCTGGGCTACGTGCTGGGCACCTACTGCGCCTACCTGACCGGCCTGGCGCTGCAGGCGATGGCCGGTGCCTGATCGCTACAACCAGCGCACCTTGCGCAGGTAGCGGTAGAGCACGACGCAGGCCAGCAGCACGGTGCCGATCAGGAGCGGGTAGGCGTACGGCTTGTCGAGCTCGGGCATGTGCGCGAAGTTCATGCCGTACCAGCTCGCGATCAGCGTCGGCAGCGCCAGCAGGCCGGCCCAGCCGGCGAGCTTCTTGACGATCTCGCCCTGCGCGACGGTCACCAGCGACAGGTTGACGTTCATCGCCGCGGAGACCATCTCGCGCTGGGTGTCGATGGTGTCGCGCACGCGCGCGGCATGGTCCTCGACGTCGCGGAAGTACGGGCGCACCTCGTCCGGGATCAGGATCGCCGGGCTGCGCATCAGCTGCGAGAGGATGTCCTGCATCGGCGCCACCGCCAGCCGCATCAGGGTCAGTTCCTTGCGCAGTTCGTACAGCTTGCGGATGGTGCCGCGCTTGTAGGTTTCGGCGAACACGTCGTGCTCAAGCGCGTCGAGTTCGCCGCCGAAGGCGGACACGATCGGCTGGTAGTTGTCGACCACGAAATCCAGCACCGCATGCAGCGCCACGCTCGGGCCGTGCGCCAGCATCTCCGGGTCGCGTTCCAGCCGCTGGCGCACCGGGGCGTAGCTCAGCGACGCGCCATGGCGCACGGTGACCAGGAAGCGCGGGCCGACGAACAGGTGGGTCTCGCCGAAGCGCACGTGGCCGTCGACTTCCTGCGCGGTGTGCGCGGCGATGAACAGGCTGTTGCCGTAGGTCTCGATCTTCGGGCGCTGGTGCGCGTTGTGCGCGTCCTCGACGGCGAGGTCGTGCAGCCCGAATTCCTCCTGCAGCGTGTCGAGCAGCGATTCGTGCGGCTCGTACAGGCCGACCCAGACGAAGCTGCCGTCGTCGACCGCGAGCACGTCGCTGATCTGCGCCAGGCTGATGTCGCGGCGCAGGCCGGCGCGGTCGTAGGCCGCGCAGTTGACGACGCAGGCGGGCAGGGCGGGTCGCGGGTCGTTCATCGGCGCATCCTGCCCGCGGCGGGACGGGGCATCAAGGCGCGCGTCGCGGCCAGGGCCGCGCCAGCGCGGCGTGGATCGGCAGCAGCAGCGCGATCCAGTGCCCGTTGCGTTGCGGCAGCGCCTGCAGCCACAGCGGCAGGCAGGCCAGCGCGGCGAGTGCGGCGAGCACCACCAGCAGGGCCCGGAAGCGCGCCGACGGCGTGCGTCCGCGCAGGATCGACCAGGCGCCCGGCAGCAGCAGCCAGGCCAGCGGGTTGAACAGCAGCAGGTTGCGGTTGGCCCACATCGCCTGGTGGTCGGTGAACGCCCAGCCCAGCGCGAGCACGCTGCCGAGCACGGCGCAGGCCAGCCAGAACATGCCTGCGGCGGCGGCCAGCGCGCGCGGGTGGCGGCCGCCCGCCCACAGCACCAGGCCGGCGATCGCCATCCCGACCAGCCACCACGGCCAGATCCGCGGGGCGCTGCCGACGGGTTCCGGCGGCAGTCGCTGCGGCAGCAGTACCGCCTCGCCGGCGACCAGCGGGCGGCCATCGGCGCGGCGGGTCTCGCGCAGGCCCTCGGCCAGCCGGCTGGGGATGAACCCCAGTTGCCAGCGCGACAGCGGGCGGTCGGCGCGCGGCCCCAGCCCGATGTCGAAGGCCAGCCACATCCACGGCGCGGGCGAGGCCAGCCGCAGGGACTCGCTGCGCCAGGTGTCGCCGCTCGAGCGGCCGACCAGGGTGCGCTGCAGCTGCCCGCCGAGCGCGCGGTCCAACGCGTCGCGGACCCGGGTCGCGCAATTGTCGGTGTAGTAGTCGTAGCGGTAGCGCGCGTTCTCCGGCCGCGCGTTCTCGGCGAGGTCGGCGGCGAGTTGCCGCGCCTGCGCCGGGTCGAGGTCCAGCCATTGCACGGCGGCACCGCGGCCGACGTCGCGGTAGTAGGCCAGGTCCTGCTCCAGCGGCAGCGCGACCAGCATGTATTGCATCCGGCCTTGCACGAAGCGGCCGAGGAAGCCGGCTTCCTCCAGGTCGAAGAAGCCGAAGTTGTAGTTGGTGCGCGCGCCGGTCGCCGGATCCTCCACCACGATCGCATCGTGGCCGAAGCGCTCCCAGAAGATCTCGCCGGGCCCCATCGTCACCATCCCGATGCGCGGCGCGGCCGCTGCCGTCGTCGCGGGCGGCACGGCCTGCGCGTGGGCGATCCCCGCGGCGAGGGCCAGCAGCAGCCCCGCCAGCCAGCGCACCGCGTCAGCCGGCCGCATCGACGCCGACGTGCAGGGTGTGCAAGCGGCGCGCATCCGCGCTGGCGACGCGGAACACGAAGCGGCCCAGGGTCAGCTCCTCGCCGGCCTCCGGCAGGTGGCCGATGGCCGCGGTCACCAGGCCGCCGATGGTGTCGAATTCGTCGTCGTCGAAGTCGGCACCGAAGCGCTCGTTGAAGTCGGCGATCGGGGTCAGCGCGTCGACCACGAACTGGCCGTCGGCGCGCGCCGCGATGTGCGCGTCCGCGTCCTCGGCATCGTCGTGCTCGTCATCGATGTCGCCGACGATCTGCTCCAGCACGTCCTCGATGGTCACCAGCCCGGCCACGCCGCCGTACTCGTCGATCACGATCGCCATGTGGTTGCGCGACTGGCGGAACTCGCGCAGCAGCACGTTGAGCTTCTTGGATTCGGGGATCAGCACCGCCGGGCGCAGCAGCTCGCGGATCGTGCCCGGCCCGTTGTCGGCGACCACCCCGCGCAGCAGGTCCTTGGCCAGCAGGATGCCGAGGATCTCGTCCTTGTCCTCGCCGTGCACCGGGAAGCGCGAGTGGCCGGATTCGACCACCTGCCGCATCAGGTCGAGGAACTTGCCGTCGGCCGGCAACGCGACCATCTGCGCGCGCGAGACCATCACGTCGCCGACGGTGAGGTCGGCCACCGCGATGGCGCCTTCCATCATCCGCAGCGTGTCGGGGCCGATGACGCCATCGGCCTGCACGTCGCGCAGCAGCTCGACCAGGTCTTCGCGGGTGGTGGGTTCGCCCGACAGGGCGGCCCCGATGCGGTCCAGCCACGAACGGCGTGGCTTGTCGGCGGGGCGTTCGCTGGGATCGGCGCCGTCTTGGCGACTGTCGTCCTCTGACATCGTGGCGGTTCTATGGCCTTGGGCGGGCATGCGTGGCGGGCGCCACGGGAGGGGAGTCTAGCGAAGTCGGGTGGCGGGGCGGTGAACCACCGCGGCCACGCTACGCCGGCTGATACGGATCGGGGAGGCCCAGTCCGGCCAGGATCTCGCGTTCCAGCTGCTCCATGCAGTCGGCCTCGCGCGGGTCCTCGTGGTCCCAGCCGAGCAGGTGCAGGGCGCCGTGCACGGTCAGGTGGGCGTAATGGGCGGCGAGCGGCTTGCGCTGCTCCCTGGCCTCGCGGGCGACCACGGGGGCGCAGATGACCAGGTCGCCCAGCAACGGCAGGCGCACGCCCTCGGGCAGGCCTTCGGGCAGTTCCGCGGGGAAACTGAGCACGTTGGTGGCGTAATCCTTGCCGCGGTAATGGCGGTTCAGCGCGCGGCCTTCGCGGGTCCCGACGATGCGGATGGCGAGGTCGGCCTCGCGGATGCGGCCGGCCAACGCGGCCGCCACCCACTTGCGGAAACTCACCGCCGCCGGGATCCCTGCGCGCGGGATGGCGTAGCCGACGGCGACATCGAGGCGGACGGGACCCTGGGTCATGCGCGCATCCTACGCCTCGCCGTTGTCGCCACGGGCTTCGCGCGCCTCATAGGCGTTGACGATGCGCGCCACCAGCGGGTGGCGGACCACGTCGCGCGATTCGAAGAAGGTGAAGCTGACGCCCTCCACGCCGCGCAGCACCTCGACCGCATCCTTGAGTCCCGACTTCACGTGGCGCGGCAGGTCGATCTGGGTCATGTCGCCGGTGACCACCGCCGTGCTGCCGAAGCCGAGGCGGGTCAGGAACATCTTCATCTGCTCGATGGTGGTGTTCTGCGCCTCGTCGAGGATGACGAAGGCATCGTTGAGCGTGCGCCCGCGCATGTAGGCGAGCGGGGCGATCTCGATGACGTTCTTCTCCAGCAGCCGCGCGACCTTGTCCACGCCGAGCATCTCGTACAGCGCGTCGTACAGCGGGCGCAGGTAGGGGTCGACCTTCTGGGTCAGGTCGCCGGGCAGGAAGCCCAGCTTTTCGCCGGCCTCGACCGCCGGGCGCACCAGGATCACCCGCTGCACGCGCGACTGGCTGAGCGCATCCACCGCCATCGCGACCGCGAGGTAGGTCTTGCCGGTGCCGGCCGGACCGACTCCGAAGTTGATGTCGTGGGTGGCGATCGCGTGCAGGTACTTGCGCTGGTTGTCGCCGCGGCCGCGCAGGGTGCCGCGCTTGACCCGGATCGCCACCTCTTGCGGCAGGTGGTCGGCGTGTGCGGGCCGCGCCGGTGCATCTCCCGCGTGCACGCCCAGGCGCAGGTGGATGGCGTGCTCGTCCAGCGTTTCCCCGGCGGCCTCGTCGTACAGCTGCCGGAGCACGCGCTCGGCGCGGGCGACCGCGGAGGCGTCGTCGCCGCTCACGCGGAACACGTTGCCGCGGTTGGCGATCTCGACGCCCATGCGCAGCTCGATCTGGCGCAGGTGGGCGTCGAACGGGCCGGCCAGGTTGGCCAGCCGCTCGGTGTCGTCGGGTTCGAGGATGAAGTCGCGTTGGGTCTGCATCCGCAAAGGGTAGCGCGGGGCGGATGAGGGCGGCGACCACGCGGCCGTTGGTCGGCCGTGACTTGCGCATTAATTAATCATTGAATTAAATATACGCATGGTACTTCCCGCCCCCCCCAAGCGCAGCCCGGCCAAGGGCCGCAAGCGTGCACCCGGACGCCCGTCAGCGGACGCCCCAGACCAGCGCGCGGTCGCGCTGGACGCTGCCCTCGCATGCTTCGTTCGCCAGGGCATCGCGGCGACCTCGTTGCGCGACATCGCCCGCGAGGCCGGGGTGACGCCGGCGCTGTTGCACTACTACTTCGGCGACCGCCAGCAGTTGCTCGACGCAGTGGTGGCGGAGCGGGTGATGCCGGCCTTCCTGTCGGTGCGCGAACACCTCGCGCAGGCCGGCGACGACGTGGCCGACATCGTCGCGGCCTTCGTGTGCGGGGTGACCGATGCGATCGCGCGGCATCCCTGGTGGCCGCAGCTGTGGGTGCGCGAGGTGCTGTGCGAGGGCGGCGCGTTGCGCAACCTGCTGGTGCAGCGGATCGCCCCCGACATCGCCCGCCTGCTGGCCGGGCGGTTCGCCGCCGCGCAGGCCGCGGGCCGGCTGAATGCCGACCTCGACCCGCGCCTGCTGCTGCCGACGCTGGTCGGCCTGACCATGTTCCCCGCCGCCGGCGCGCCGATCTGGCGGCAGGTGTTCGATGCCGACGACCTCGGGCTGGACGACGTGCGCGGGCACGCGCTGGCCCTGCTCGACCGCGGACTGGAGTTGAAGCCATGAGCAATCGTTGGAAGCGCGCGTGCGTGCTGGTGCTGGCGGCGTCGTTGGCGGCCTGCGGCGAACCGCCGCCGCAGGTGCTGGGCACGCTGGAATGGGACCGGATCACGCTACCGGCGCCGGTGGCCGAACGCATCGTCCGCATCGACGTGCGCGAGGGCGAGGTGGTCGCCGCGGGTGCGCCGCTGCTGCAACTGGAACTCACCCGCAGCGCGGCGCAGGCCGAGGCCGCGACTGCGCTGGCGCGACAAAGCCGCGATGCGCTCGCCGAGATGCAAGCCGGTGCGCGCAGCGAGCAGGTGGCGCAGGCGCGCGCCACCCTGGCCTCGGCGCAGGCGCAGGCCGCGGAGGCGCGGGCCTCGCTCGGCCGCCTCAGGCCGCTGGCGGCGCGGCAACTGGTCGCGAAGTCCGACCTCGACCGCGCGGTGGCCGCGGCAGGCTCCGCCGAGGGCCAGGTGCGTGCGGCGCAGGCCGTGCTCGACGAGTTGCTGCACGGCACCCGCCCCGAGCGCATCGCCCAAGGCGAGGCAGCGCTGGCGGCGGCGCAGGCGCAGGCGACCGTGCAGGCGGCCAGCCTCGGCAAGCTGGATGTCCGCGCGCCGCGCGCCGGACGCGTGGACAGCCTGCCGTATCGCCTGGGCGACCAGGCGCCGGTCGGGGCGCCGTTGGCGATCCTGCTGGTCGGCGAGGCGCCGTATGCGCGGGTCTACGTGCCCGAATCGCTGCGCGCCGGGGTCAAGCCCGGGCAGGCGGCGCGCGTGTTCGTGGACGGACGCGAAGGCAGCATCGCCGGCCATGTGCGGATGGTGCGCAGCGAGCCGAGCTTCACCCCTTACTACGCATTGTCCGGCGACGACGCGGCGCGGCTGAGCTACCTCGCCGAAGTGGTGCTCGATGCGCCGATCGACCTGCCGGCGGGGGTCCCGGTCCGGGTCGAGTTCGTGGAGGCCGCGGGTGGCCGCTGACGGCCCGCTCGCGATTCGCGCGCGGGGCCTGGGCAAGCGCTTCGGCGGGTTGCAGGCGGTCGACGGCGTCGACCTGTCGGTGTCGCGCGCGTCGGTCTACGGCTTCCTCGGCCCGAATGGCTCCGGCAAGTCCACCACCATCCGCATGCTGTGCGGATTGCTCACGCCCAGCGCCGGCGAGATCGAGGTGCTCGGCTTGCGCATCCCGGCGCAAGCCGAGGCCCTGCGCCGGCGGATGGGGTACATGACCCAGAAGTTCTCGTTGTACGAGGACCTCAGCGTGCGCGAGAACTTGTTGTTCCTCGCCAGCGTGCAGGGGCTGCCGCGCGCGGCGCGCCGCCAACGGGTCGACGCCTTGCTGGAGACCTACGACCTGCAGGCGCAGGCGTCGCAGCTCGCCGGCACCATGAGCGGCGGGCAGAAGCAGCGCCTGGCGCTGGCCGGCGCGGTCGTGCATGCGCCGGAACTGCTGTTCCTCGACGAGCCGACCAGTGCGGTCGACCCGGAATCGCGGCGCGGATTCTGGGAGAAGCTGTTCGACCTCGCGGACGCCGGCACCACGATCCTGGTGTCGACCCACTACATGGACGAGGCCGAGCGCTGCCATCGCCTCGCCATCCTCGACCACGGCCGGTTGGTCGCCGATGGGACGCCCGCGGCGCTGACCGCGGGCCTGCAAGGGCGCACCCTCGGCGTGCGCACCGGCGAGCCGCGCCGCGCGCAGGCGCTGTTGCACGGCCTGCCCGGCGTCCTCGGGATCGCCCAGATCGGCAACGAACTGCGGGTGCTCGCGGAGGCTGCAACGACCGCCGGCGACGGCCTCGGCCCCAGGTTGCTCGATGCGCTGCAGGCGCAGGGGCTCGACGCCGAGGTCGTGGCCATCGCGCCGAACCTGGAGGACGTCTTCGTCGCCGCCACGCATGCGCGCGGCCGGGGGGCAGGCGCATGAAGCCGGCGATGGTGCTCGCGGTGATGCTGAAGGAAATCCGGCAGATGGCCCGCGACCGGATGACGCTGGCGATGATGATCGGCATCCCGACCCTGCAGCTGCTCCTGTTCGGGTATGCGATCAATCCGGACGTGCGCAACCTCCCGGCCGCCGCCGCCGACATGGCCGGCACCGCGGGATCGCGCGCGCTGGTGCAGGACATGTGGGCCACCGGCGTGGTCCGCCCGGTGGCCGGCGCGCGCACGCCGCAGGAACTGCAGGCGCTGCTGCGCGAGGGCCGGATCAAGGTCGGCGTGCTGGTGCCGCCGGACTTCGAGCGTCGCCGCGTCGAGGGACGCGAGGCCGTGCAGGTGCTGGTCGACGGCAGCGATACCTCGGTGCAGGCCGCCGCCCGGCAGCTCGCCGCCATGCCACTGGACGCCAGCAACCCCGCTGCGAAGGCGGCGCCCGCGCAGGTCAGCGTGCTGCCACTCTACAACCCGCGCCGGATCTCGGCGATCAACGTGGTGCCCGGGCTGATCGGGGTGATCCTGACCATGACCATGGTGATGTTCACCGCGATGGCCATCGTCCGCGAGCGCGAGCGCGGCAACCTGGAATTGCTGATCACTACGCCGGTGTCCAGCGGCGAGCTGATGGTCGGCAAGGTGCTGCCCTACATCGCGGTCGGGCTGGTGCAGGTCAGCGTCGTGCTGCTGCTGGGGGCGGCGCTGTTCGAGGTGCCCATCCGCGGCAGCCTGGCGGGCGTGTACGGCGTGGCGATGCTGCTGATCGTCGCCAACCTGACCCTGGGGCTGTTCGTGTCCACGCTGGCGCGCACCCAGTTCCAGGCCATGCAGATGGCGTTCTTCCTGTTCCTGCCGTCGATCCTGCTGTCCGGCTTCATGTTCCCGTTCGACGGCATGCCGCGGCCCGCGCAGTGGATTGCGGAAGCCTTGCCGCTCACCCATTTCATGCGGCTGATCCGCGGGGTCATCCTGCGCGGCGCGAGCCTGGCCGACTTGTGGCCCGAGGTGGTCGCGCTGCTGGGGTTCACCGCCGCGATGATGGCCATGGCGACCTTGCGCTTCCGCAAGCGGCTGGACTGACGCCGCGCGGTTGCGGTGGCCTGCCATCTCTTGCAGAGTCCGGGCTCGGATGCCGGACGCCCGGGGAGGGCAGGATGCACAGGACCGCATGGATCTTCGCCGCCGCATTGGCGCTGGGGCCGGCGCAGGCGCAGGAGCCGCCCGCCACCCTGCTCACCGCCGCGCGGATCCACACCATGGACGCGGCCCGCCCGCTGGCCCGGGCGATGGCCTACGACGCCGACGGCAGGATCCTCGCGGTGGGCGATCCCGCGACGCTCGGCGCGCAGTTCCCGCAGGCGCGGCGGATCGACGTCGGCGACGCCACCGTGGTGCCGGGCCTGATCGACGCGCATGCGCACGTCAGCGGGCTGGGCATGGCGATGATGGAAGCCGACCTCACCGGCGCGACCGACAAGCAGGAGGTGCTGCGGCGCCTGCAGGCGCATGCGCGCACGCTGGCGCCGGGCGCCTGGCTGGTCGGGCGCGGCTGGGACCAGAACGACTGGCCGGAGCGCGCGTTCCCGACCGCCGCCGAGCTGGATGCGGTGTTCCCGGATCGCCCGGTGTGGCTGTCGCGCATCGACGGCCACGCCGGCTGGGCGAATGGCGCGGCGATGCGCGCGGTCGGCCGTGACCTCGCCGGCACCTGGCAGCCCGCCGGCGGCAAGATCCTGCGCGATGCGGCGGGCCGGCCCACCGGCATCTTCGTCGACAACGCGATGCTGCTGCTCGACCAGGCGCGGCCGGCGCTGGACCAGGCGACGCTGGAGCGCGCGCTGTCGCTGGGCATGCAGGCGGCGGTGCAGCACGGCCTCACCGGCGTGCACGATGCCGGCATCAGCCTCGACGAGCTGCGCCGCTACCAACGCCTCGCGGACCGCGGGGCGATGCCGCTGCGCATCTACGCGATGGCCGATGGCGATGCCGCCGCGCTGGCGGCGCTCTGTCGCGACGGGCTGTACCGGCATCCGTCGGGTCGCCTGCAGATGCGCGCGGTGAAGCTGTACGCAGACGGCGCGCTGGGCAGCCGCGGCGCGGCGATGCTCGAGGACTACAGCGACGACCACGGCAACCGGGGCCTGATGGTGATGTCGCCGGAGGCGCTCGCGGTCGCCAGCGCCAAGGCGAAGCGCTGCGGCGTGCAGGTCGCCACCCACGCGATCGGCGATCGCGGCAACCGGGTCAGCCTCGACGTCTATGCCGAGGCCTTGGGCGCAGCCGCGGCCGGCGACCATCGCTGGCGGATCGAACATGCGCAGGTGCTGGCGGCCGCCGACCTGCCGCGGCTGGCGGCGATGCGGGTGATCGCCTCGATGCAGCCGACCCACGCGACCAGCGACATGCCCTGGGCCGGCGATCGCGTCGGCCCGCAGCGGATCGTCGGTGCGTACGCCTGGCGCCAGTTGCGCGACAGCGGCGCGCGCCTCGCGCTGGGCTCCGATTTCCCGGTCGAATCGGTGGATCCGCGGCTCGGCCTGTATTCCGCGGTGAGCCGTGCCGACGCGGCGGGCAAGCCGGCCGGCGGCTGGATGCCGCAGGAGAAGCTGACCGCGTACGAGGCGCTGCGCGGCTTCACCCTCGACGCGGCCTACGCCGGTTTCGCGGAAGGCGAGCTGGGTAGCCTCGCCGCCGGCAAGCGCGCGGATTTCGTGGTGCTGGCCGAGGATCCGCTGGCGGTGCCGGATGCGGCGCTGCGCAGCCTGCAAGTACGCGCCACCTACGTCGACGGCAAGCCGGTCTACGAGGCCCCGCGCTGAGCGCGCGGTCCGGGCTCAGGTCGCGTCGGCGGTGACGACGCGGCCGCGCAGCGAGTTCGGCAGGGCCTCGGTGATCGCGACGTCGACGAACTGGCCGACCAGCCGCGCCGGCGCGGCGAAGTTCACCTGCCGCATGTTCTCGGTCTTGCCGGTCAGCTCGTTCGGATCCTTGCGCGACGGGCCGGTGACCAGCACCCGCTGCACGCTGCCGACCATCGCCTCGGAGATGCCGAAGCTGTGGGCGTTGATGTGCGCCTGCAGCCGCGACAGCCGGGCATGCTTGACCGCATCCGGGACGTCGTCGGGCAGGTCGGCGGCCGGCGTGCCCGGGCGCCGGGAATAGATGAAGCTGAAGCTCTGGTCGAAGCCCACGTCCTCGATCAGTTTCATGGTCTTCTCGAAGTCGGCGTCGGTTTCGCCGGGGAAGCCGACGATGAAGTCCGAGCTGATGGAGATGCCCGGCCGCACCGCGCGCAGCTTGCGCAGCTTCTGCTTGAACTCCAGCGCGGTGTAGCCGCGCTTCATCGCCGCCAGCACGCGGTCGCTGCCGCTCTGCACCGGCAGGTGCAGGTAGTCGGCGAGTTGCGGCACGTCGCGGTACGCCTCGATGAGCGCGTCGCTGAACTCCAGCGGGTGCGAGGTGGTGAAGCGGATCCGGCCGATGCCCTCGATGCCGGCGATCGCGCGGATCAGCAGGGCGAGGTCGGCGACCTCCCCGTCGCCGTACGCACCGCGGTAGGCGTTGACGTTCTGCCCCAGCAGGTTGACCTCGCGCACGCCCTGCGCCGCGAGCTCGGCGACTTCGACCAGCACGTCCTCGAACGGGCGGCTGATCTCCTCGCCGCGGGTGTAGGGCACCACGCAGAAGCTGCAGTACTTGCTGCAGCCTTCCATGATCGAGACGAAGGCCGAGGGGCCATCGGCGCGCGGCTCCGGCAGGCGGTCGAATTTCTCGATCTCGGGGAAGCTGATGTCCACCTGCGGCCGCCCGGTCTGGCGCCGCTCGCGGATCAGCTCCGGCAGGCGGTGCAGGGTTTGCGGCCCGAACACCAGGTCGACGAACGGGGCGCGCTTGACGATGCCTTCGCCCTCCTGCGAGGCGACGCATCCGCCCACGCCGATCAGGACCGGCTTGCCGTCCTGCTTGAGCTGGCGCCAGCGCCCGAGCTGGCTGAACACCTTTTCCTGCGCCTTCTCGCGGATCGAGCAGGTGTTGACCAGGATGACGTCGGCCTCGGCGACGTTGTCGGTCAACTCAAGGCCCTCATGCTCAGCCAGAACGTCGGCCATCTTCGCCGAATCGTATTCGTTCATCTGGCAACCGTGCGTCTCGATGAAAACTTTGCCGGTGGTTGCGCGGCGCGGGGCGGGCAGGTCGCCGGGCGTGCCGGCGGGATGGAGCATGGGCATGGGCTGGGTCCGGGAAGACGGCGGTGAATCCGCGCCGGGGCACGCATTGTACGGGCAGGCCGCGGCCATGGCTGGCTCCCGTTCAGCAAAATCAATCAGTTGCATGCGCGGGCGGGAGCGGGGAGACTGCCGCGATGACGGGATTGCGCCTCGCCGTGTTGTGCCTCGCCGTGCTGGCTGCGCCCGTCGTGGTCGCCGGGAACGTGTACCGCTGCGATGGCGCAGACGGGATCACTTCCTATGCCAACAAGCGGATCCCCGGTGCCCGCTGCAAGCTGGTCGGCAGTTACAAGGCCGAGCGTGCCCCCAAGCCAAAGCCCAAGCCAGCGGCCAGCGCCCCGCTCATGCCGGCCCGGCCCGAGCAGAACCGCATCGCGGTCGCCGCGCCCGCCACGACGTCCGCCCCGTCTCCGGCAGTCGCCCCCGGGGCGGGACCGCGCCTGATCCGCGGGCAGGTCTACGCCTACACGGGGAAGGATGGTGTGCGCCACTACACGAGTGCGCGGCCGACGGGGGTCTCGGGTGCCTCGATCCGCACCATCCGCTACAGCTACATGGAGACCTGCTACGCCTGCGGGGCCAAGCCCGGTGTGGACTTCCGCACCCTGCGCCTCAACACCACGGCCTACCAGGACGAAATCCGGGCGGCGGCGCGCGAGCATGGCGTCGAAGAGGCGGTGGTCCGCGCGATCATCCACGCCGAGTCGGCGTTCAACCCGAAGGCGTTGTCGCGGGTCGGGGCCCAGGGCCTGATGCAGCTGATGCCGGCGACCGCCCGCCGGTTCGGGGTGGGGGATGCCTTCGACGCCACCCAGAACATCCGCGGCGGGGTGCGTTACCTGGCTTGGCTGCTGAAGCGCTTCGACGGCAACCTGACCCTGGCCGCCGCCGGCTACAACGCGGGCGAGGGAGCGGTCGACAAGTACAAGGGCGTCCCGCCCTACAACGAGACCCAGCGCTACGTCCAGCGCGTCGGGGTGCTGGCGGAGCGTTACCGCGGGGTGCTCAACCCGATCGCCGCCAACGGCACGGGCGGATTGTCGGCCCGTTAAGCGTTCCGTTACACTTGCGTGTCCTTCGCGGCCAGTCGGCGCGCCAGCGCGCAACGGCTGCCTCCCGCGAGCGTAATTTGGCAATTTTTCGGAGTGCGGGATGGCCAACGAAGAGGTCAACACCGGCCGGCGCAGGTTCCTGACCGCGACCACGGCAGTGGTCGGCGCGGTCGGAGCGGGGTTCGCCGCGGTGCCTTTCATCAAGTCCTGGAGCCCCAGTGCGCGGGCCCGCTTCGCCGGTGCGCCGGTGAACCAGGACATCAGTGCCCTCGCCGAAGGCGCGCAGCTGGTGATCAACTGGCGCGGCCAGCCGATCTTCATCGCCCGCCGTTCCACGGCGATGCTGGACGTCATGAAGTCGCTCGACAACCTGCTGGCCGACCCCCAGTCGGCGGCGTCCGACCAGCCCAAGTACGCGCAGAACCCGACCCGCTCGATCAAGCCCGAGATCTCGGTGCTGGTCGGCGTCTGCACGCACCTGGGGTGCGCGCCCGAGTTCCTGCCGGAAGTGAAGCCGGAACCGTTCGACCCGGACTGGAAGGGCGGCTACTTCTGCCCCTGCCACAAGTCGCGCTACGACCTGGCTGGCCGGGTGCTGAAGGCGCAGCCCGCGCCCTTGAACCTGCCGGTGCCGCCGTACCACTTCGAAAGCGACACCATGCTGGTGATCGGCGTCGACCCGAAGGGAGCCGCGTAAGCCATGGCGAACATCCTCACCCGCAGCGTCGACACGGTCTGGAACTGGGTCAACGAACGCGCGCCCGGCATGATGCCGGTGTACCGGAAGCACATGTCCGAGTACTACGCGCCCAAGAACTTCAACATCTGGTACATCTTCGGCGTGCTGTCGATGGTGGTGCTGGTCAACCAGATCCTGACCGGCATCTTCCTGACGATGCACTTCAAGCCGAGCGCGGCGGAAGCCTTCGCCTCGGTCGAATACATCATGCGCGACGTGGAGTGGGGCTGGCTGATCCGCTACATGCACAGCACCGGCGCCTCGCTGTTCTTCATCGTCGTCTACCTGCACATGTTCCGCGGCCTCATGTACGGCTCGTACAAGAAGCCGCGCGAGCTGGTGTGGCTGCTGGGCATGGTGATCTACCTGGTGCTGATGGCCGAGGCCTTCCTGGGCTACGTGCTGCCGTGGGGCCAGATGTCCTACTGGGGCGCCAAGGTGATCATCTCGCTGTTCGGCGCGATCCCGGTGATCGGCGGCGGCCTGACCGAATGGATCATGGGCGACTACAACCCGGGCGACGCCACCCTGAACCGCTTCTTCGCGCTGCATGTCATCGCGTTGCCGCTGGTCCTGCTGCTGGTGGTGGTGCTGCACATCTTCGCGCTGCACGAGGTGGGTTCGAACAACCCGGACGGCGTCGAGATCAAGAAGGGCCCGAAAGGCAACCGCTGGTCGGCCACGGCGCCTGCCGACGGCGTGCCGTTCCATCCGTACTACACGGTCAAGGACACCTTCTACGTCGGGTTCTTCCTGATCATCGCGGCCTTCATCATCTTCTTCGCCCCGACCTTCGGCGGCTGGTTCCTGGAACACGACAACTTCACCGAGGCGAACCCGCTGGTGACGCCGTCGCACATCAAGCCGGTGTGGTACTTCACCCCGTACTACGCGATGCTCCGCGTGGTGCCCTCGTTCTTCGGCATCAAGCTGTGGGGCGTGCTGGTGATGTTCGGCGCGATCGTGATGCTGTTCCTGGTGCCTTGGCTGGACAAGTCGCCGGTCAAGTCCTACCGCTACCGCGGCCTGCTGAGCTGGGTGATGCTGCTGGTGTTCGCGGTCAGCTTCCTGTGGCTGGCGAAGATCGGCGCGGGCCCTGGCACCGATCCGGTCGAGGCGATCATCGGCCGCGTGCTGACCTTCCTCTACTTCGCGTTCTTCATCACGATGCCGCTGTGGACCAAGCTCGACAAGACCAAGCCGGTGCCGGAACGGGTGACGACGCATGACTGACATGCCTGCCATGAAGCGACCCTTCCTGTCCCGCGCCGCGACCTTCGCCGCCGGCCTGCTGATCTCCGCCAGCGCCCTCGCCAGCGAGACCGGCGGCCTGCAGCAGTCGGGCACCGACCTCGACGACAAGGCCTCGCTGCAGCGCGGTGCCGCGCTGTACATGAACTACTGCAGCGGCTGCCACTCGCTGAAGTACGTCCGCTACGCGCGGATCGGCGAGGATCTCGGACTGACCGAGGACCAGGTGCAGGCCAACCTGAACTTCACCGGCGCCAAGATCGGCGACCACGTGATCTCGCCGATGACCGCGGAGATGGGCCTGGCCGCGTTCGGCAAGGCGCCGCCCGACCTGTCGGTGATCGCGCGCGTGCGCGGCTCCGACTGGATCTACACCTACCTGAAGTCGTTCTACCTGGACGAGTCGCGTCCGCTGGGCTGGAACAACAAGCTGTTCCCGAACGCCTCGATGCCGAACCCGCTGTGGGAGATGCAGGGCCTGCAGCAACCGGTGTTCGGCGCGAAGACCGCGTCGGGCGAACTGCCGGTGGAAGGCTTCAGCATCAGCCAGGCGGGTTCGCAGACCCCGCAGCAGTTCGACCAGACCGTGCGCGACATCGCCGCGTTCCTCGAGTACGCGGGCGAGCCGGCGGCCCTGAAGCGGCCCGCGCTCGGCGTGTGGGTGATCCTCTTCCTCTCCTTCTTCACCTTCATGGCCTGGTTGCTGAAGAAGGAATACTGGCGGGACGTTCACTGACGCGGCGTCACGCGCAGCACGGGGAACGACGCTTGGCGGCTGCCCGCATCGTGCGGGCGGCGCGGGTGCGTCCGGCGGGGACCGGGCGCGGGAGTTGTCCTGATGATGGCTGTGAGTCCGCGCATGCGTAACGCCCTGACGCTGTTTTCCTCGGTCGACGACGTCCTCTGCCATCGCGTGCGGCTGGTGCTCGCCGCCAAGGGCGTCACCTACGACCTGATCCCGGTCGACCCGCAGAACCCGCCGGAAGACCTGATCGACCTGAACCCGTACCACTCGGTGCCGACCCTGGTCGAGCGCGAGCTGGTCCTGTACGCGGCCAGCGTGGTCAGCGAATACCTCGACGAACGTTATCCGCATCCGCCGCTGATGCCGGTCGACCCGCTGTCGCGCGCGCGCCTGCGCCTGGCGATGCTGCGCATCGAGCACGACTGGGTGCCGCAGGTGCAGGCCATCCAGCTCGGCAACAAGCAGCAGGCGGAAGCCGGCCGCAAGCGCCTCAAGGAGTTGCTGACCGCCTCGATCCCGCTGTTCAAGGCTAGCAAGTTCTTCCTGAATTCGGAAATGAGCCTGGCCGACTGCGCCATGGCGCCGATCATCTGGCGCCTCGACGCCCTCGGCGTCGGCCTGCCGAAGGACGGCAAGGCGATCGAGGACTACGGCAACCGGATCTTCCGCAACCCGGGGTTCCTGCGCAGCCTGACCGACCAGGAAAAGCAGCTGCGCGACATGCCGCAGTGATCCGCGGCGCGCGACGCAAGGACGCATGACATGGCCGAACCGATGCCGCCGGCGATGACCAGCCATCGCCCCTACCTGCTGCGCGCGTTGTACGAATGGATCGTCGACAACGGCATGACCCCGCACGTGCTGGTCGATGCGACCCAGCGGGGCGTGCGCGTACCGGCGCATGCCGTGAAGGACGGCCGGATCGTGCTCAACATCGCCGAACGCGCGGTGGCGCGGCTGGAGATGGGCAACGACGCATTGGGCTTCACCGCCCGCTTCGGCGGGGTCAGCCAGTCGGTGCTGGTGCCGTTGCCCGCGGTGATCGCGATCTATGCCCGCGAAACCGGCCACGGCATGGCCTTGCCGGACGATCCGCAGGGCACCTTGCCGGCGGACGAGGTCGACGCGCCGACCGCCTCCGCGCCGAGGGCCTCGGATGAAGGTCCCGGCGACGACACACCGGAGCCGCCCAAGCGCGGCGGGCACCTGCGCATCGTCAAGTGACGCCAGGGGCCGTTGCGCGGCCCGGCAGGCGGCAGCTCAGTGCAGCGGGAGGTCGCGTACCACCGCCTGCGCGGCTCGGCTGGGACCGCTGAAGCCGACCAGCCGATCGCCGAGCAGGACGACGCGGCCGACATGGCGATCGTGGCCGTCCTCGGAGTACTCGAAGCGGAACGTGCGCTCGATCCCGAGCCATCCGTCCTCGCGCCGGCGCAGGCGCATGCCGGTCGCATGCACCGACTGGTCCAGCCATTGCACGCCGGCGGCCTGGCAGGCGTCGCGGCCGATCTCGGCGGCGCGCTCCGCCGCGGCGCGCGCGGCGGTGAACAGGAAGAAGCCGGCGGCGCCGACGATCATCAAGAGCAGGAGGGTGGGCATCGGCCTACTGTGGTGGCGGCGTCCAGCGTGCGCAAGGTGCCTTCACGCCGTGGGCGTGGGGCCGAGCTTGAGCGAGAAGTCGATCGCGTGGACGTGCTTGGTCAACCCGCCGATCGAGATGCAGTCGACGCCGTCGTCGGCAATCCCGCGCAGGCTGGCCAGGTCCACGCCGCCCGAGACTTCCAGCGGGATCCTGCCGGCGTACGGCGCGGCCTTGGCGATGCGCACCGCCTCGCGGCGGGTGGCGGCATCGAAATCGTCGATCAATATCCGCGTGCAGCCGGTGTCGAGGGCCTCGCGCAACTGGGCCAGGGTCTCGACCTCGACGATCAGCGGCAGCGCGGGATGCAGGCCGCGCGCGCGCTCGATCGCGGCCGCGACCGAACCGAAGGCGCGGATGTGGTTTTCCTTCAGCATCACCGCGTCGTACAGGCCGATGCGGTGGTTGCCGCCGCCGCCCACACGCACCGCGTACTTCTGCGCGATGCGCAGGCCGGGGATGGTCTTGCGCGTGTCGAGGAGGGTAGCGCCGGTGCCGCGCACCGCCTCCACGTGGCGGGCGGTTGTGGTCGCCGTCCCGCTGAGGGTTTGCAGGAAGTTCAGCGACGCGCGCTCGGCGGTCACCAGTGCGCGGTTGCGTCCGCGCAGGGTGGCGACCACCTGGCCGTTGGCGACGCGGTCGCCCTCTTCGAAGCGCCAGTCGAACGCGACGCCGGGATCCAGCGCGCGGTGGCAGGCTTCGAACCACGGCCGGCCGGCGAGCACGCAGTCTTCCTTGCACAGCAGGTAGGCGCTGTCCGGCGCGTCGTCGAGCAACATGGCGGTGGCATCGCCGCTGCCGATGTCCTCGGCCAGGGCGGCGGCGACGTCGGCGTCCACCACCGCGGCCGGCGGCGGCGCGAAGCGCGGCGCGTTCATGCGCGGGGGAAGGCGTCGAGCTGGGCGGTGGCAATGCCTTCCTCGGCCAGCAGCACCGGGATGCCGTCGTCGATGCGGTACACGGTCTTGCGGTCGCGGGTGACCAGCGCCTCGCGCAGCGGCGCGGCCTCGCGGCTGCCGTCGTTGCGCGCCACCGCGGCGGCGGCGATCGCCTGGTTCAGCGCCTCCAGGCCGGCCGGCTCCAGCAGCGCCAGCGGCTGGCGGGTGGCGGGGCAGACCAGGATGTCGAGCAGCTTGCGGTCCATTGACGGTGCCGGGCGCGGGAGGGATCGCTAGAATAACGGTTTGGCGCACACGGATCGCCGCGGGGAGTCCGGCATGGCAGCAGCAGGCGACGCACCACTGGTCGGCATCGTGATGGGCTCCCGTTCCGACTGGGAGACCATGCAGCACGCGGTCGCCCGCCTCGAGGCACTCGGCGTGCCGCACGAGGTGCGCGTGGTCTCCGCGCACCGCACGCCGGACGTGCTGTTCGACTACGCCGCGTCGGCGCAGGCGCGCGGCCTGCGCGCGATCATCGCGGGCGCCGGCGGTGCCGCGCACCTGCCGGGGATGCTGGCGTCGAAGACCGCCCTGCCGGTGCTGGGCGTGCCGGTGCAGAGCAAGGCGCTGAACGGCATGGATTCGCTGTTGTCGATCGTGCAGATGCCGGCCGGGATCCCGGTGGCGACCTTCGCGATCGGCCATGCCGGCGCTGCCAATGCGGGCCTGTTCGCGGCGGCGATGCTCGCCCGCGAATTCCCGGCGATCGGCGAGGCGCTGGCGGCGTTCCGCGAGCGGCAGACCGCCGACGTGCTCGCCCACGACGATCCGCGCGCATGAGCGGGGCGCCGCGATGACGACCGTCGGCATCCTCGGCGGCGGGCAACTGGCCCGGATGATGGCGCTTGCGGGCGCACCGCTGGGCTTGCGCTTCCGCGTGCTCGACAACGTCGCAGATGCCTGCGCCGGGCAGTTCGCGCCGATGATCGTCGGCGACTACACCGACCAGGCCGCGCTGGCCGCGTTCGCCGCGCAGGTCGACGTCGCCACCTTTGATTTCGAGAACGTGCCGGCGGAATCCGCGCAATGGCTTAGCGAGCGCGTGCCGGTGTTCCCGAACCCGCGCGCGCTGGCGGTGGCGCAGGACCGCCTGGCCGAGAAGACCCTGTTCCGCGAACTCGGCATCCCGGTGCCCGATTTCGCCGACATCCCGAGCCGGCAAGCGCTGGATGAAGCAGTCGCCCGCCTGGGCACGCCGTGCATCCTCAAGACCCGCCGCCTCGGTTACGACGGCAAGGGCCAGTTCCGGATCAAGTCGCCCGCCGACATCGACGGCGCCTGGGCGGCGCTCGGTGCGCAGGCCGGCAGCGTGGGCCTGATCCTCGAGGGCTTCGTGCACTTCGACCGCGAGCTTTCGGTGGTCGCGGTGCGCGGGCGCGATGGCGAGTTCCGTGCCTGGCCGCTGACCGAGAACTGGCACGTCGATGGTGTGCTGTCGGCCAGCCTGGCACCGGCGCGCGTCGACCCCGCCTTGCAGGCCACAGCGCTGGCGCACGCGCGCACGCTGGCCGAGGCGCTGGACTACGTCGGCGTGTTCGCGCTGGAGCTGTTCTGCAAGGACGGCGAGCTGCTGGCCAACGAGCTGGCGCCGCGCGTGCACAACTCGGGGCACTGGACGATCGAGGGCAGCGAGACCAGCCAGTTCCAGAACCACCTGCGCGCGGTGCTCGGCCTGCCGCTCGGCGATACCCGGATGGTCGGGCTCGCCTGCATGCTCAACTGGATCGGCGTGATGCCGGAAGCGTCGGCGGTGCTGCGCGAGGCCGGCGGCCACTGGCACGACTACGGCAAGGAGCCGCGCGAGGGTCGCAAGGTCGGGCATGCGACCTTGCGCGCGGACGCGCCGATGGAACTTGCCGATGCGCTACGGCGGGTCGGCGCGGTGCTCAAGCGCGAAGCGCAGGTCTTGCCCGTGATCGACGCCTTGCGTTGACTCGGCTGCCGCACGTGAAAACGGCCGGATCGCTCCGGCCGTTTTCGTGTCCGCAATGCGCAGTGGCTTATTTCATGTTGCCGGCGACGAAGTCCCAATTCACCAGGTTCCAGAACGCCTCGACGTACTTCGGGCGGGCGTTGCGGTAGTCGATGTAGTAGGCGTGTTCCCACACGTCGCAGGTGAGCAGCGGGGTGTCCTCGCCGGTCAGCGGGGTCGCGGCGTTCGGGGTGCTCGCCAGCGCCAGCGCGCCGTCCGGGCGCTGCACCAGCCAGCCCCAACCGGAGCCGAAGGTGCCGACGGCGGTCTTGGTGAATTCTTCCTTGAACTTCTCGAAGCTGCCGAACGCGGCATTGATCGCCTCGGCCAGCTTGCCGGTGGGCTCGCCGCCGCCGTTCGGCGACAGGCAGTGCCAGTAGAACGTGTGGTTCCAGACCTGCGCGGCGTTGTTGAACATGCCGCCCTGCGACTTGCGGATGATGTCCTCCAGCGACATGTCGGCGAACTCGGTGCCGGCGATCATGTTGTTGAGGTTGGTCACGTAGGCCTGGTGGTGCTTGCCGTAGTGGAAGTCGATGGTCTCGCCCGAGATGTGCGGTTCCAGGGCGGTGCGGTCGTAGGGTAGGGCGGGCAGTTCGATGGCCACGGGGGACTCCATTGGAGGGCGGTGGGTGCGGCCGGGGCCGCGCGAAGACTTACAATAGGCAATTCTATCCCCACAGCCCGTTGCCGCAGCGTCGACAAGCCGTCGATCGCCGCTGGCGCCGACGGGCCGCCGCACCGCAGGAGCAACGCCATGTCGTCCATCGAAGACCGCATCCGGGCCGAAGTCGAAGGCCACCCCATCGTGCTGTTCATGAAGGGCACCCCGCAGTTCCCGATGTGCGGCTTCTCCAGCCGCGCCGTGCAGGCCCTGCGCGCCGCGGGCGCCAATCCGATGCACACGGTCAACGTGCTGGAAGAGCCCGAGATCCGCGCCAACCTGCCGCGTTATTCCGACTGGCCGACCTTCCCCCAGCTGTTCATCAACGGCGAGCTGATCGGCGGCTGCGACATCACCGTCGAGCTGGCCGAGTCCGGCGAGCTCGCCCGGCTGGTCGCGGACGCGCAGAAGGCGTGAGCACCGCCGCCGCACCCCTGCAGGATCGGGTCGTGCTGGTGGTTGGCGCGGCCGGCGGCCTCGGTGCGGCCGCCTCGGTCGCGTGCGCGGCGGCCGGTGCCACCGTGGTCCTGCTGGGCCGCAAGCCCGCCCCGTTGAACCGGGTCTACGACGCGGCCAAGGCCGTCGGGCCGGAGCCCGCGCTGTATCCGCTCGACCTCGAAGGCGCCTCGCCGGACGACTTCGACGAGCTCGCGCAGCGCCTGGAGACGGAATTCGGCCGCCTCGACGGCGTGCTCCATTGCGCCGCCGAGTTCAAGGGCCTGACCCCGCTGCAGCACACCGATCCCGCCGATTTCGCCCGGGCCATCCACGTCGACCTGACCGCGCGCTGGTGGCTGACCCAGGCCTGCCTGCCGCTGCTGTCCCGGTCGGATGCCGGCGCGGTGGTGTTCGCGATCGACGATCCGGTCCGGGTCGGCGGCGCCGGCGCTTTCTGGGGTGGGTATGGCCTCGCCCAGGCCGCACAGGCCGCGCTGGTGCCGATGCTGCAGGCCGAGCTGGGCGCGGACGGCCCGCGCATCAGCGGCCTCCGCCCGGGCCCGATGCGCACCGGCTTGCGCGCGCGCGCCTTCCAGCCGAACACCGATCTGGAGGCCAGGGCGCCGGAGACCTATGCGGCGGCTTGCGTCGAACTGCTGTGCAGCGCCGCGGCCGATGCCCGCGGCCGGGTCGTCGAGATCGACTGAGACCGCCGATGACCGTCGCCTCGGCCGCCCTGCTGCTGTTCCTGATCCTGGACCCGCTGGGCAACATCCCGGTGTTCCTGGGGCTGCTGAAGTCGCTGCCGCCCGCCCGCCAGCGGCGGATCCTCGCCCGTGAGCTGCTGATCGCGCTGGGCGTGCTGATGCTGTTCCTGTGGGGCGGGCAGTACGCGCTGGAGCTGATGCACCTGCGCCAGGAGTCGGTCTCGATCGCCGGCGGTATCGTCCTGTTCCTGATCGGCCTGCGCATGATCTTCCCGACCGCCGAGGGCGTGATGGGGGAAGTCCCGGGCGGCGAGCCCTTCATCGTCCCGCTGGCCATCCCGATGATCGCCGGCCCGTCGGGCATGGCCGCGGTGATGCTGCTGGGCAGCCAGGAGCCGGCGCGGATGGGTGACTGGATGCTGGCCCTGACCTTGGCCTGGGGTGCGACCGCGGTCATCCTGTTCTCCGCCACCTACCTGCAGAAGTGGCTGGGGACGCGTGTCCTGACCGCCATCGAGCGGCTCATGGGCATGGTGATCGTGGCGATTTCCGTGCAAATGCTCCTCGACGGCATCACCAGCTACCTTCGCGCCACGGGCTGAACGGGGGGCGCCCGCGGCGGCAGTCTGCATGGCCTCGCCGGCTGTCACGAAACCGTCATCGGCCCGATCTACCGTGTTAAACTTTGGTGAACCCATGCGGCAGCGCATGGGGCTGGGATCCAGAATTCGCCGACAACCGTCGCAGGGCGGACGTGTCGGCTCGTGCCGTGCATCGTCCGCTGTCTCCATCTTCCGTTGATCAATGAGGTTATCGCCATGACTCACCCGAACCGCGCGCGGCTGTCGAAGCTGTCGCTTGGCCTGATGCTCGCGCTCGCCGCGGCCCCCGCATTCGCGCAGAGCACGTCCTCCGGCATCGGCGGCACCGTGGTCGGCGCCGATGGCAAGCCGGTCGCCGGCGCCGAGGTCACCATCACCCACGTCGAGTCGGGCACCGTGAGCCGCGCCACCACCGACGCCAACGGCCGCTATGCCGCGCGCGGCCTGCGCGTCGGCGGTCCCTACACCGTCACCGTCACCAAGGCCGGCGCCGGCGCCGACTCCGAGGAGAACGTCTACCTCGCGCTGAACCAGGTCAGCACGGTCGATGCCAACCTCAACAACGAGGTCACCACGCTCGGCGCGGTGCAGGCCGTGGTTTCGGCCGAGGCGTCGGTGTTCTCCGCCAACAAGGTCGGCGCGGGCACCAGCGTCTCGCAGAACGACATCAAGAACCTGCCGTCGATCAACGGCAACATCCAGGACTTCATGCGCCTGGATCCGCGCGTGGCGTTCACCGACCGCGCCTCGGGCAGCATGAGCGCCGGCGGCATGAACCCGCGCTTCAACAAGATCACCATCGACGGCGTTTCGGCAAGCGACACCTTCGGCCTGGAAGGCAACAACATGCCGACCATGCGCCAGCCGGTGTCGATGGAGGCGATCGAGGCGATCGACATCAGCCTGTCCAACTACGACGTGACCATCGCCGGCGCCGCCGGCGCCAACGTCAACGCGGTCACCAAGTCGGGCACCAACGAGTTCCATGGCTCGGTCTACGGCACCTTCCGTGACGGCGACTGGTTCGGCGACAACCCGCTCACCGGGGCACCGTTCGCCGAATTCACCGACGAGAAGACCTACGGCTTCACCCTCGGCGGCCCGATCCTGAAGGACAAGCTGTTCTTCTTCGCGAACTACGAGAAGTTCAAGCGCGGCAAGCCCAGCCCCGACCTGACCAACACCCCGCTGCTGCGCGCCGATGGCGACTTCGACGCCAACGACCTGGCCGAAGTCCAGCGCATCGCCAGCGACGTGTGGGGCTTCGACGCCGGCGACACCACCGGCAACGGCAACACCGAGCTCGAGGAATACGCGCTCAAGCTGGACTGGAACATCAGCGACAACCACCGCGCCAACTTCCGCTACAGCAACCTCGAGCAGACCCGCGTGCGTCCGGAGGGCTCCACGGCATCGGCGCTTTCGCTCAGCTCGAACTGGTACAACCACGTGAAGTCGGTCGAGAGCTACGTCGGCCAGGTCTTCAGCGACTGGACCGAGAACTTCTCCACCGAGTTCAAGGTGTCGTACCGCGACTACTCGGCGGTCCGCGTCAGCCCCACCACTGCGCCGACCATCCAGGTCTATTTCGACGACAACAATGCGAGCAACGCGGTCACCAACGGCGACTTCATCCGCCTGGGCACCGAGCGCAGCTCGCAGGGCAATGCCCTGCTGACCAAGACCTGGAACTACTTCGCCTCGGCCACCTGGACCCTGGGCGACCATGACGTCAAGTTCGGCGCCGAGTACAGCGACAGCGAGATCTACAACTACTTCCTGCAGGATTCGTGGGGCAACTACAGCTTCTACGTGCCCAACGTGAACGGGGTGTCCGACTACACCAACCTGATCAAGGGCATCTACTTCGACTACGACCTGCAGAACAACCCGACCGACCCGGACGCGATCCCGGCGCGCTACAACAACAAGAACTTCGGTCTGTTCGTGCAGGACACCTGGTACGTCAATTCCAACCTGACCCTGACCTTCGGCCTGCGCGGCGATCGTCCGACCACCAGCCCGAACCCGCCCTACAACGCCTGCTTCGCGTCCGACCGGGTCGCCAATGGCACCGGCCCGGCGTCTTGCCCGAACGGCGGCTTCGGCCTCGACAACAGCAACACGTACAGCGGCAAGTACGTGATCCAGCCGCGCTTCGGCTTCAACTACACCTTCGACTGGGACCGTCCGACCCAGCTGCGCGGCGGACTCGGCCTGTTCCAGGGTGACGCGCCGCAGGTCTGGGTGGGCAATGCCTACCAGAGCACGGGCATGAACTACACATCGTTCCAGAACCTGGTGTGCGTGGATGCCAACAACGACGGCCGTTGCGACAACGGCGTGCAGTTCACTGCCGATGGCCTGAACCCGTCGATCCCGGCCTCCGGCTCGGGCGTGCGCAACGTCAACGCCATCGTCGACGACTTCGAGCTGCCGTCCGTGTGGAAGGCCAACCTGGCGTTCGACCACGAGCTGCCGTGGCATGGCGTGGTGGCCTCTGCCGAGGTCCTGCTGACCGACGTCAAGAACGGCATCTTCTACAAGTCGCTCAACGTCGGCCCCGGCTACGTCGACCCGTATGGCCGTCGCCTGTACTGGAACCCGAATGCGGCGAATTTCCTGTCGACGTCGAACAACCGCTTCGGCCGCAACAGCTACTTCGGCGACGTGTTCCTGCTCGACAACACCGACAAGGGCGGGAGTGAGCAGCTGACGGTCTCGTTGAACAAGCCGTTCTCGCTGGAGAGCGACTGGTCCTGGAACATCGCCTATACCTACACCAATGCCGAGGAAGTGGGCGCGCTGACCAGCTCGACCGCCAGCTCCGGCTACGGTGGCCAGTACTCGTTCAACATCAACGAGGACGACGTCAGCACCGCGCGCTACGAGATCAAGGATCGCTTCTCGGGCTCGCTGAACTGGAAGCACGCGTTCTTCGGCGACTACGAGACCCAGATCGGCCTGGTCTACGAAGGCCGCAGCGGCCGTCCGTACAGCTACATCTTCGCGGGCGACGCCAATGGCGATTCGCGTACCTTCAACGACCTGTTCTACGTCCCGGCGGGCCGTGGCGACGTGCTGTTCGGCACCATCAACAACTCGGGCGTGTACGTGCCGAGCGTGACCGTGTCCGGTACCACCTACACCGCCGCGCAGATGGAAACCAAGTTCTGGGAGTACATGGCGACCCAGGGCGAGCTGGCTGCGTTCCAGGGCACCTATGCCCGCGAGAACGACTTCCGCGCCGATTGGGTGAACACCTTCGACCTGCGCATCAGCCAGGAGCTGCCGGGCTTCTTCAAGGGCCACAAGTCCAAGTTGTGGGTGGACGTCCAGAACATCGGCAACATGCTGAACAAGGACTGGGGCCACATCTACGACTACGGTTTCAACGGCAACGTCGCCGTCGCCACCCTGGTCGGCATCGACAAGGCCACCGGCAAGTACGTGTACAGCTTCCGCAGTGGCAGCGAGTTCGGCCAGGCGGCCGCGCTCAGCATCCCGACCGACGCGGACGGCCAGACCAACGGCATCTCGCAGTGGTCGGTGCAGGTCGGCTTCAAGTACGAGTTCTGATCCAACGCGTCATTGCGACACCGAAGCGGCCGGAGCGATCCGGCCGCTTCTTTTTTGCGCGAACGCGGCGCGCATCTGGGCTAAAGTGGGTGGTCTATGGACGATACGACCCAGACGCCGCAGCCAGCGGCCCGCTTGAACGCCGACTCCGTCTTGCCGACGGTCAACACCCACCTGTATCCGAAGGGCGGCCTCGACGTGCTGTCGCGCGAGGAAGTCGCGCGCCTGCGCGATGCCTCCGGCGGCATGCACGACCTGCTGCGCCGCTGCGCCCTCGCGGTGCTCACCAGCGGCAGCGCCTCGGACGACCCCCGCGCCGCGCAGGAGCTGTATCCCGACTTCGACATCGAGGTCCTGCAGCAGGACCGTGGCGTGCGCATCGAGTTGCGTAACGCCCCGGCGATGGCCTTCGTCGATGGCCACATCATCCGCGGCGTCGCCGAGCTGCTGTTCGCGGTCGTGCGCGACCTCGCCTATACCGCCATCGAACTCGGCCCGGAATTCGCCGCCGAGCTGCAGACCTCGTCGGGCATCACCGATGCCGTGTTCCGCCTGCTGCGCAACGCGCGCGTCCTGCACCCGGGCGATCCCAACCTGGTGGTCTGCTGGGGCGGCCATTCGATCGGGCGCGAGGAGTACGTCTACACCAAGCAGGTCGGTTACGAGCTCGGACTGCGCGGGCTGGACATCTGCACGGGCTGTGGCCCTGGCGCGATGAAGGGGCCGATGAAAGGCGCGACCATCGCCCACGCCAAGCAGCGCCGGCGCCGCACCCGCTACATCGGGATCACCGAACCGGGGATCATCGCGGCGGAATCGCCGAACCCGATCGTGAACCACCTGGTGATCATGCCGGACATCGAGAAGCGCCTCGAGGCCTTCGTCCGCATGGCCCACGGCATCATCGTGTTCCCCGGCGGCGTCGGCACCGCCGAGGAAATCCTGTACCTGCTCGGCATCCTGCTGCGCGAGGAGAACGCGGGCCGGCGCTTCCCGCTGATCCTGACCGGGCCGACCGGCGCGGCGCCTTACTTCGAGCAGATCGACCGCTTCATCCGCCTGACCCTGGGCGAGGCGGCCGCCTCGCTCTACGAGATCGTCGTCGCCGATCCGGCGCGCGTCGCGCGGCTGATGGACACCGGCATCCGCAAGGTGCGCGAGCAGCGCATCGCGCAGGAGGACTCGTTCTTCTTCAATTGGGCGCTGCACGTGCCGCTGACGTTCCAGCAGCCCTTCCATCCCACCCACGAAGCGATGGCCGCGCTCGACCTGCACCACGGACGCAAGCCGCACGAGCTGGCGGCCGACCTGCGGCGCGCGTTCTCCGGCATCGTGGCCGGCAACGTGAAGGAAGACGGCATGCGCCGGATCGAGGCCCATGGGCCGTTCGAGATCCATGGCGACCGCGACATCATGCAGGCGCTGGACGGGCTGCTGCGCGCCTTCGTCGAGCAGCGGCGGATGAAGATCTCGGGCGAGTACCGCCCGTGCTACCGCGTGGTGGCCTGAGCCGGCCCGCCGCATTCCGCGATCGGCACGACCACCCGCGCGACGTAGCGGTCCTGCTCGAGGCCCGATTCGACCCGGCCGCTCCCGTTGGTCAGCGCCTCGACGCGTCGGCGCGAGGAGGCCAGGCCGATCGCGTGCCCGGAGGCGGGCGGGGCGGCATCGGGCAGGTCGTTCTCCACCACCACCTCGATGGCATCGCCGACGATGCGGACGTCGAGGTCCAGGGTCCCGCCGCCGCGTCGCGGCTCGATGCCATGGCGCACCGCGTTCTCGACCAGCGGTTGGATGGAGAGCGCGGGGACCTCGATGTCCGGGAGCTCCGGCGGCTGCTGCCAGCGCACGACGAGGCGCGGGCCCAGCCGCAGCGCCTCGATGTCCAGGTAACGCCTCGCCAGCGCAAGTTCCTCGGCGAGCGGAATCTCCTGCGGGCCGCGCAATGCGGTCCGGAACAAGTCGGCGAGGTCCAGCAGGACGCGCTCTGCCTCGTCCGGGCGGGCGTGGACCAATGCGGCGCCGGTGTTGAGCGTATTGAACAGGAAGTGCGGGCGAATGCGCGCCTGCAGGGCTTCCAGTTCGAGCTGCTTGGCACGCACCGCCAGCTGCCTGGCGCGCCAGTAGTTCTGGTATGCCAGCAGCCCGAGCAGGCCGACCACCACGGCGATCCCGGTCCAGCGCAGCAGGAACGCCGGTCGGGCCTCGGCCAGCGGATCCGCGACTTCGACCAGCAGGATGCCGCCCCACGACACCAGCGCCGACATGGCGAGGAAGATGCCGAATGCCGCCCATGCCTGTCGCGCGGTCGGCAGCCGGGCCAGCGGCGCGCGCAGCAGGTAGAGCAGGGCAAGGGTCCCCAGCGACACCCATTGCACCGCCAACGACACCAGGCCGAACAGCACCAGCCGGTCCGCGATCCGGGCCGGGGCAAGCGCCAACAGGATCGCCAAGGCCTCGCCCACCAGGATCGTCGCGACGATCGCCTGCGGGCGGAAGAGGGCGTCGAGGGGGCGGGTGGCGGTCGGGCTCATGGAGGAGGATTGCCCACGTGGCGCCCGATCTTAGCGGCATCCACTGCCGCCCATGCCGTTCCACGCGCCGCCCATCGGTTACGGCTGGCACCCTCGGCGGGCTCCCCCTAGCCTAATTCGGCCAAGACAGTGGAGGCAGCATGCCGAATCGGCATCACATCGCGCGCAAGGGGTGGCGGACGGCGGGGTTCACCCTCATCGAGCTCATGGTCACCGTAGCCGTCATCGGCGTGCTGGCGGTGGTCGCGGTGCCCGCGATGACCGGCCTGGTGAACGCCTACCGCCTCAACGGCGCGGCCGGCGAATTGCAGGCGGCCGTGCAGCTCGCCAGGAGCGAGGCGGTGCGCCGCAATGTCCCGGTGACCCTGTGCGGCTCCACGGACGGCCTCACCTGTTCCGGCGCGACGGCCTGGAACCGCTGGATCGTCCGCGGGCGTGATCCCGGCACGGTCAACACGATCGACATCCTGCGCGACGAGACGCCCGCCGGTGGCCTGCAGGTGTCCGGGCCGGCGGCCGGCATCGTGTTCCGCTCCTCGGGCCGCATCGATGCGCAGGCGGCGGTGACGACCTGCATGCCGGTCAGCAACCCCGGCGACAACCGGCGCGCGGTCACGGTGATGATCAGCGGCGTGTCCAGTATTTCCAAGTCCAACGGTGGTGGTGCCTGCCCATGATCGAAGACGCATTCCATGCGCGCGCAATGAACAGCCCCGGCCTGGGTCGGCGTGCAGTCACGGGCATGAGCCTGATCGAGGTCATGGTGTCGGTGCTGGTGCTGGGCATCGGCTTGCTGGGCATCGCCGCGATGCAGTCGATGGCCTTGCGGGGTGGGCAAAGCTCGCTCGAGAGCAGTCAAGTGGTGATGGCGACGAACGCCATCATCGAGGCGATGCGCGCGAACCGGGCGGATGCGGCGAATTACAACACCGGCGGCAAACGATGCGCGGTCACCAACGGCACCACGCTCGCAGGCAACGACGTGGACAACTGGATCACGTCCCTGCAGGCCAGCATTCCCGGTGCCACGACCTGCGGCACCATCGCGGGGTGCCCCAATGCCTGCGTGATCACCGTGGAGTGGGACGATTCGCGTGCCGGGGCCGACCAAGGCGGGGCTGCGCGGACCATCGTCACGGAGGCACGGATATGAGCGGCCGGGGCATCGACATGCAGCGTTCCGGGCAGGCCGCCGGTTTCGGCCTGATCGAACTGATGATCGCGATGGTGCTGGGCCTGATCGTGCTCGGGGCCGCGATCGCGGTGTTCCAGTCGAACCAGCGCAGCTACAGCGCCAACGAGGGGCAGAACCGCGTGCAGGAAAATGCCCGGGCCGCCTACGAGATGGTGACCCGCGATCTCCGCGCCACCGGTGGATCGGCGTGCTCGAGCGAATCCCTGGTCTTGGGTGCGGACAGTCATAGCGTCGCGTTCCGCGCGCCGTTGGCCGGGAACGCGACCGAGCTCACCACCACCTCCTCGGATGACTTGTCCTATCGGGTGGCTGCAGGCAGCGCATCGGCCAATTCCGTGACCCTGGTCGAGGCCACGCCGACGGCATCGGACGTGTTCAAGGCCAACGACATCGTGATGGTCTGCAACGCGGCGATGACCGGGTTCGCCACCGTGGCGTCGGTGTCGGGGCAGACCATCACCTTCAGCGCGTCCCTCCCGTTCGATCCCAAGGACACCGCGAATGCCGATCCGGGCAGCATTTCGATCGCCCGGCTGCGCAGCAACCGCTGGTTTACACAGCCGAATGGGCGGGCAACCGCCAGTTCCCTGTACGTATCGCGTTCCGGCGGCGCGGCGGAGGAAGTGGCCGATGGTGTGCAGAGCCTGGCCCTGACCTACCACCAGGCCTCCGGAGGCAACCCGAACGCGTACGTGGCCGCACCGACCGACATGCAACGGGTCGATGGCGTCCGGATCAGGATGCCGATCCGGGCGGTGATGCCGACCCAGAATCCGGGCGAAACCCGCAACGTCGACCGCACGATCGCCACGGCGGCGAGTATCAGGAGCCGAGCGCCATGAACCGACGCCACCCCAACGTGACCACCCCCGCCCGTCAGGGCGGCATGTCCCTGCTGGTTGTGCTGATCCTGCTGGTGGTGATGTCCGTGCTCGGCATCGCGGTGCTGCGCAGTGCAGCCATGCAGGAGCGCATGTCCGCGAACATGTACGACCGCAGCCTGGCGACGCAGGCCACGGAAGCCGCGCTGGTCGCCGCGCGCGACTGGCTGGGTGCGGGCTCCGGGATCGACTGGAGCACAAAGCAACCGGCTGAGGTGGCAGGCGCCTGCGCCACCTACAGCGTGTGCCCGACCTACACGACGCAGGCGCAGGCGGTGTGGCGCAATGGCCCCACCCTGGGGGCGGCCGATCCCGACGTGCCTGACACCACCACGCAGTACTGGATCGAGTACCTCGGCGAGAACCAGAGCCACATGTCCACCGGGGGCGTGGTGCCTGCGTCCGAAACCAGCAGCCTGGGGCCGATGTATCGCATCACCGCGCGCAGCCAGGCCCAGGGCCGCGCTTCCGTGACCCTGCAATCCGATGTCATCTATCGCTTCCCGACGCTGTAAGCCCATGAAGGCTCCTGCCATGAACAAGCGCCGCACTCCGTCCGCCCAGGCCAACTCGCGGTGGGTCGTCCCCGCAGCCTGCCTGGCCACGATCCTGGCCTTGCCGGTCCATGCCGGCATCACCATCCCGGACGAGCCGCTGACCACCGCCAACCGGGTCGCGCCGAACATCCTGTTCATCCTGGACGACTCGGGATCCATGTCCTGGCGCTACATGTACAACCAGCAGATCACCAGGATCAGCGGGGGCGACATTGACAGCGGGCCCACTGGCGACAACCGTACCAACAACAGCAGCTATGACAGCGCGAGCACCAACCGCAACGCGGTGTACGACCAGAGCTATGTCACCAACACGCTCTACTACAACCCCGCGGTCACCTACCAGCCGTGGATGGGGCCGGATGGCAACCGCCTCACCGGTGGCACGTCCTACACCTCCGCGTACGACAGCAACACTTACATCACCAATTCCGGGGCTGGCACCAACGGTGGTTCGATCGACCTCAGCGACAACACGCAGACGTTCTACGTCCCGAAGGACGTGAACCGGACGGACACCACCTACCTGTCGAATGTCGCGAACTATTACCGCTACCAGATCCTCACCGACCTGAGCGTCAAGCGCGCCGAGTTCGGCACCGTGGTGACCAGCTGGACGACCGCCCCCGGGTTGCCGGGCGCGCAGTCCGCAAACAGCGGCGGCATGCGCAATGTCTACAGCTTCAACCTCCCCAGTGGCGTGACCCAGCTGGAGGTCACCCTGTCCGGCAACGATCCGACGGGATCGGGTGCCGACCTCTATGTGCGCCGCGGCAATTGGCCGTCGACGACTACTTACGACTGTCGCAGCATCGGCAGCAGCAATAACGAAACCTGCGATGCCAACAACGATGGGGACTTGTCCAACCCGCAATCGGGGACTTGGTACATCGGCATCAACCGCGCTTCGAATTACAGCAATGTGATCCTGTCGGTGCGTTACGCCACCACCAATCGGTGCGGGACCGGCTCCGGCACCACCGATTGGGTCAATTGCACCGACAACACGCCGACCGGACGCAGCACGGCGGACGAACGCACCAATTTCGCCACCTGGTATTCCTATTTCCGCACCCGTTCCAAGGCCGCCAAGGGCGGTGCCGCGGATGCGTTCCGTCCGATCGGGGCGAAGGCGCGCGTAGGCTTCCGCACGATCTGGAACCGCAACGACTTCGACATCCCGGTGACGGACGGCAATGATGGCCGGTTCGTCGACAACATCGACGATCCCAACACCCCGAGCAACGAAAGCACCACCACCCGGACGACCTGGTACCGCCGCCTCTATGCAGCGCAGGCCAGCAATGGCACGCCGTTGCAGTCGGCGCTCGACAGCGCGGGCCAATACTTCTCGAGCACGGCCAGCACCGGTCCCTATGGTCCGCAGGCAACGGCGAGCCAGTATTCCTGCCGCCAGAACTTCACCATCCTGACCACGGACGGCTACTGGAACAGCGGCACCGTCGACGTGGGTAATGCCGACAACACGAACGGCACCCAGATCACCGGCCCGAACAACCAGTCCTACACCTACACCGCCGCGAATCCCTACAAGGATTCTTACAGCCAGACCCTGGCCGACATCGCCATGTACTACTGGAAGCGCGACCTGCGCACCCAGACCAACATGGTGAACAACGTGCCGACGACGTCGAGCGACCCGGCGTTCTGGCAGCACATGGTCACCTTCGGCATCTCGATCGGCCTCAGCGGCAAGAAGGGATGGCAGGACATCGGCGACGTGCCCGCCAACCCCTCGTGGGCGGACCCGACCGACACCGAAGACGCCGATCGCATCGATGACCTCCTGCACGCCGCGTTGAACGGTCGTGGCGCCTTCGTGTCGGCTGCCAATCCGGCGGAGTTCACCGCCGGCCTGAACGCGGCGCTCGCCACCATCAGCCAGCGCACCAGCTCGTTCTCCAACGTCGCGACCAATGCGGCTTCGGTGAGGACGGGCGGCAAGGTGTTCAGCGCGAGCTACGTCTCCGGCCTGTGGACCGGCGCGATGAAGGCGTGGACCCTGGATGCCAACAACAACCCCAGTGCGCTGGCATGGAGTGCATCGGTCCCGGGCGTCGCCACGCGCAAGGTGTATACCTTTGATGGCAGCAGCGGCCAACAATTCCCGACCTCCACGCAGATCGCCACGCTCACGCGTACCGGCGGCCCGGTCGATTACCCGGTGACCGGCAGCGCCAATGCCAGCTACCTGAAGGGCGATGCATCCAACGAGGAACGCAATGGCGGCCTGTTGCGCAATCGCACCAGTGTGCTCGGCGACATCGTGGGGTCGTCGCCGGCCTACGTCGACGACACCGCCACCCTCTACGTGGGCGCCAACGACGGCATGCTGCATGCCTTCGACGCGACGAACGGGCAGGAGCTGTTCGCCTACGTGCCGTCGATCATCAACATGGCGAACCTGCGTGATCTCAGCCGCGGCGACTACACCCACAAGTTCTTCGTGGACGGTCCGGTCGTGGTGACCAGCCGCAAGCTCACTCCCGGCAAGAACCTGCTGGTGGGTGCGCTGGGCAAGGGCGGGCGTGGCCTGTTCGGACTCAACGTCACCAATCCGTCGACCTTCGATGGCACCGGGGTGAAGTGGGAGCGCGCGCAAACACCGGGCAACAACATGGGCCTGGTCACCGGGCGCCCGGTCCTGGCCAAGGTGAAGACCGGTGCGGTGGCGGCGATCCTCGGCAACGGCGTCAACAGCCCGAACGACAAGGCGGTGTTGATCGTGGTGAATGCGGAAACCGGCGCGGTGATCGGCGAGGTCGACACCGGCGTGGGCTCCTCGTCGACGCCCAACGGGCTGGCTGCGCCGACCGCGGTGTTGGGTCCGGACGGCAAGACGGTGTCCTATGCATACGCGGGCGATCGGCTGGGGAATGTCTGGCGCTTCGACCTGACCAGCGCCTCGCCCGGTGGCTGGACCGCCACCCGCCTGTTCACCGCCAAGTCCAACGACGGCAGCGGCGCCGCCCAGCCGATCACCGGTGCGGTCACCGTGGCGACCGAGCCCAGCACGTTCAAGCGCTGGGTGTTCCTGGGCACCGGCAGTTTCATGACCACGACCGAAGCCGATGACAAGACGCCCCTGGCGCAAAGCCTGTACGGCTTCATCGACGATGGCAGCGCCAACCCGGTGGCCTACAGCGACCTCGTGAAGCGGACCATCGGCAATACCGGCGCAAGCCAGGACGGCTATCCGGTGCGTACCTTCGAGGCCAAGGCCAGCCTGCCCGCCAACAAGAAGGGCTGGTTCGTGAACCTGCCCGGCAACGGCGAGCGCATCGTGCAGGATGCCCAGGTGGTCGCGAACATCCTGGTGACCGCGAGCATGATCCCCGAGGGCGATGCCTGCGAAGCCTCCGGCACCGGCTACATCAATGCCCTGGATGCGTTCACCGGCACCAGTGCCGGGTCCTCCTTCTTCGACCTGGACGGCGATGGGAAGACCGACGACACGATGGTCGGCGGCGTGCCGGTGGGCTCGGTGAACTTTGGCGTCGGTATGCCGACCCTGCCGATCTTCCTGGATGGCAAGCTGGTCGTGGGCGGCACGGGCGGATCGGTCAGCGCCGAGAAGCCTGGTGCTGGCGGCATCACCCGTAAGAGTTGGGGCCGCGTGTCCTGGCGTGAACTGAGGTCCGACTGATGGAGAACGTGCAGATGCATGCCATTCCGCGAACCACCGCACGCACCGGGGGGTTCTCGCTCATCGAGTTGATGGTGGTGGTCGCGATCATCGCGATCCTGGCCTCGATCGCGCTGCCGAGCTACAACGAGCACCAGCGCAAGGCGCGCCGCGCGGCAGGCGCGGCGTGCGCCACTGCGGTGGCGCAGCAATTCGAACGCTATTACACCAGCAACCTGACGTATGTCGGGGCGGTGGCGAACACCGGTATCTGCGACCCCGAGGTGCTGACGTTCTACACCGTCAACGTAGCCAACGTCGCCGCCAAGACCTATACGGTGTCGGCGGCGCCCACCGGCAAGCAATCGGGCGACAGCTGCGGAGCGCTGAGCATCAACCAGGCCGGGACCAAGAGTCCGTCCACGACCGGGTGCTGGTAGGCAGACCACCAGCCATCGGCATGCTGCAACAAGCAAAAAACCCGCCGAGAGGCGGGTTTTTTTTGCAAAGTCTGGCGCCCGAAGTTGGACTCGAACCAACGACCCCCTGATTAACAGTCAAGTGCTCTAACCGGCTGAGCTATTCGGGCGGGGGAGCGCATTGTAGGCGGCCAGGCCGGACTGGGCAAGCGCCTGCCTTCCGGCAAGTGGACCTCTGGGCTTACGATGGGCAGGCGGTGCTCTGGCGGGGGCGCTCGCTGCGCGGGCGGCCCGCATTGTTCACGATGACCTGCCCGAGCAGGCGGCCTTCGTGGCTGCAGATCGAGATGGTCAGGTTGGCGCCGGCGCTACGGCCATCCGGCAGGTACCGCAGTTGCTGGCGCCCCGATGTGCTCGCCACCCGGAGGTGGCGGCTGGTGGGTTCCAGGTCGGTTCGCAGCACTTCATCGGTGGCATCCGCCTTGCGGTTGCCATTCTCGTCGACGAACAGCATCCAGCCGCGGCTCCAATCGGTACCGACGTCGCACGCCACGCCATCCATCGACGGGCACAGGGTGGTGCGCCGGTTCCGGCTGATCGCCGCCATCCTGGCCAGCGACATGTGGCTCATCAGCGTGCCGATGGCCGCGGAGGTGCGCTGGTGCTCGATGAAGCGTTGCATCGATGGCAGGGCCACGCCGGCCATGATGCCGAGGACTGCGAAGGCAATGGCCAGTTCGACGAGGGTGAACCCGGAGGCTGAGCGCGGCATGTCGGTGACCCGAGGTGGTGGTGTCCACCCTGCGCGCGGACGAACGCGGCGACGATCGGACGGCGGTGTCGCGGCGGGTAGGAAAACCCCGCGTCCCGCCTCCCGGCGATGACAGGCCGCGGATCGCATCGGGCGTACACTCAGCGGTTGCCCATCGAATCCCCCGACGATGCCCCAGGCCACGCCGTCCGACCTCGACCTGTCCACCGCGCAGGACCGCTTCCAGCTGGTCTCGCCCTACCAGCCGGCGGGCGACCAGCCGCAGGCGATCCGGCGCCTGGTCGACGGCTTCGAGGCGGGCCTGGCGCGGCAGGTGCTGCTGGGCGTCACCGGCTCGGGCAAGACCTACACGGTGGCGAACATGATCGCGGCGGTGCAGAAGCCCACCCTGGTCATGGCGCCCAACAAGACGCTGGCGGCGCAGCTGTACGGCGAATTCCGCTCGTTCTTCCCGCACAACGCGGTGGAGTACTTCGTCAGCTACTACGACTACTACCAGCCCGAGGCCTACGTCCCGTCCAGCGACACCTACATCGAGAAGGACAGCTCGATCAACGACCACATCGAGCAGATGCGCCTGTCCGCGACCAAGGCCCTGCTGTCGCGGCGCGACACGATCGTGGTGGCGACGGTGTCGGCGATCTACGGCCTCGGCGCGCCCGAGGACTACCTGTCGATGCGGCTGATCCTGTCGCGCGGCGAGCGCATCGACCAGCGCGAGCTGCTGCGGCACCTGACCACGCTGCAGTACACGCGCAACGAGATGGCGCTGGATCGCGGCACCTTCCGCGTGCGCGGCGAGACGATCGACGTGTTCCCGGCCGAATCCGACCTCGAGGCGCTGCGCATCGAACTGTTCGACGGCGAGATCGAGCAGCTGTCGATGTTCGACCCGCTCACCGGCGAAGTGCTGCGCAGGCTGCCGCGCTACACGGTCTACCCGAAGACGCACTACGCCACCCCGCGCGAACGCACGCTGTCTGCGGTGGAGACGATCAAGGCCGAGCTGCGCGAGCGCCAGGAGCAGCTGTACTCCGTGAACAAGCTGGTCGAGGTGCAGCGGCTGAGCCAGCGCACCCAGTTCGACCTGGAGATGATGGCCGAGGTCGGTTACTGCAACGGCATCGAGAACTACTCGCGGCACCTCACCGGGCGTGCGCCGGGCGAGCCGCCGCCGACCCTGTTCGACTACCTCCCGTCCGACGCCTTGCTGGTGGTCGACGAATCGCACGTCACGATTCCGCAGATCGGCGCGATGTATAAGGGCGACCGTTCGCGCAAGGAAACCCTGGTCGAGTTCGGGTTCCGCCTGCCATCCGCGCTCGACAACCGGCCGTTGCGCTTCGAGGAGTGGGAGGCGCGCGCGCCGCGCAGCGTCTACGTCTCGGCGACGCCGGGGCCGTACGAACTGCGCGAAGCCGCCGGCGAGGTCATCGAGCTGGTGGTGCGCCCCACCGGCCTGGTCGACCCGCCGGTGGAGATCCGCCCGGTTGCGACCCAGGTGGACGACCTGCTCGGCGAGATCCGCGAGCGGGTGGCGATGGGCGACCGCGTGCTGGTCACCACCCTGACCAAGCGGATGGCCGAGAACCTCACCGAGTACCTGTCCGAGCACGGCGTGCGGGTGCGCTACCTGCACTCCGACATCGACACGGTGGAGCGCGTGGAGATCATCCGCGACCTGCGCCTGGGCATGTTCGACGTGCTGGTCGGCATCAACCTGCTGCGCGAGGGCCTGGACATGCCCGAGGTCTCGCTGGTGGCGATCCTCGATGCCGACAAGGAGGGCTTCCTGCGCTCGACGGGGTCGCTCATCCAGACCATCGGCCGTGCGGCCCGCAACCTGCGCGGCAAGGCCATCCTGTATGCCGACACCGTCACCCGTTCGATGCGCGCCGCGCTCGACGAGACCGATCGTCGCCGGCAGAAGCAGCTGGAGTACAACGCCGAGCACGGGATCACGCCGCAGTCCGTGCAGCGTGCGGTGGTCGACGTGATGGAGGGCGCGCGTCCGGACCCTGGCGAATTGAAGGGCAGGGGCAAGGCGCGCCGGGTGGCCGAACCCGAGCAGGAATACCTGCGCCTGAGCCCGGCGCAGCAGGCGGCGCGGATCAAGGCGCTGGAGCAGGAGATGCACCAGCACGCCCGCGACCTGGCCTTCGAGGACGCGGCGCGCGTGCGCGACCAGATCCGCCGCCTGCGCGAGGCCAGCCTGTAGGCCGGTGCGCCCGCTTGTGGCCGGTGCCGGCATCGGGCTACAATTCGCGCCCCTTCGGGCGGTTAGCTCAGCGGTAGAGCACTACCTTGACATGGTAGGGGTCACAGGTTCGAACCCTGTACCGCCCACCACGCCTCGCCGGCGTGGCAATCCCGAGGAGCAGGTGGCCCGCGGCAACGCCGGCCGAGCGTGCGACATGAGCACTACCATCGCCCACCGCTGACGCCCTGCCGACGCATTCGCGCCCGCACGTTCGCGGGCCCACGAAAGGCGCTTCGGCGCCTTTCTCGTTTCCGCCCCCCATCCCGTCCCACGCCCAACGCCGCGTGGGGGAGCACGCCGACATGATCAACATCACCCTTCCCGACGGCGCGGTCCGCCAGTTCGCGGCCCCGGTCACGGTGGCAGATGTCGCCGCCTCGATCGGCGCCGGCCTGGCCAAGGCCACCCTGGCCGGCAAGGTCGACGACCGCCTGGTCGACGCCAGCCACCTCATCGACCGCGACGCGCGCCTCGCGATCGTCACCGACAAGTCGCCGGAGGCGCTGGACATCCTCCGCCACTCGACCGCGCACCTGCTGGCGCAGGCCGTGCAGCGCCTGTTCCCGGGCGCGCAGGTCACCATCGGCCCGGTGATCGACAACGGCTTCTACTACGACTTCGCCTACGAGCGCCCGTTCACGCCGGAGGACCTGCCGGCGATCGAGGCGGAGATGCAGAAGATCGTCAAGGAATCGCTGCCGGTCAGCCGCAGCGTGAAGTCGCGCGACGAGGCGGTGGCTTTCTTCAAGGGCATGGGCGAGGCCTACAAGGCCGAGATCATCGAATCGATCCCGGCGAACGAGGACCTGTCGCTGTATTCGCAGGGCGAATTCACCGACCTGTGCCGCGGCCCGCACGTGCCGGGCACCGACAAGCTGCGCGCGTTCAAGCTGATGAAGGTCGCGGGCGCCTACTGGCGCGGCGACCACAACAACCAGATGCTGAGCCGCATCTACGGCACCGCGTGGCTGAACGACAAGGACCTGAAGGCCTACCTGACCCAGATCGAGGAAGCCGAGAAGCGCGACCATCGCCGGATCGGCAAGGCGCTGGACCTGTTCCACCTGCAGGAGGAAGGCCCGGGCCTCGTGTTCTGGCATCCGAAGGGCTGGAGCATCTGGCAGGTGGTCGAGCAGTACATGCGCAACGTGTACCGCAAGACCGGCTATGGCGAAGTCCGCTGCCCCCAGATCCTCGACGTCTCGCTGTGGCAGAAGTCCGGGCACTGGGACAACTACAAGGACAACATGTTCTTCACCGAGTCCGAGAAGCGGACCTACGCGGTGAAGCCGATGAACTGCCCGGGTCACGTCCAGGTGTTCAACCAGGGCCTGCACAGCTACCGCGACCTGCCGATCCGCTACGGCGAGTTCGGCGCCTGCCACCGCAACGAGCCCTCGGGCGCGCTGCACGGCATCCTGCGCGTGCGCGGCTTCACCCAGGACGACGGCCACATCTTCTGCACCGAGGCGCAGATCGAGTCCGAGGTGCGCGCCTTCCACGAGCAGGCGCTCGAGGTGTACCGCGCGTTCGGGATGTCCGGCGATTCCAACGAGAACGTGCAGATCAAGATCGCGCTGCGCCCCGACTCCCGCCTCGGCGACGACGCCACCTGGGACAAGGCCGAGGATGCCCTGCGCAACGCGCTGCGCGCCTCCGGGGTGGAATGGCAGGAGCTGCCGGGCGAGGGTGCCTTCTACGGCCCGAAGATCGAGTACCACCTGAAGGACGCCATCGGCCGCACCTGGCAGCTGGGCACCATGCAGGTCGATTTCATGATGCCGGGCCGCCTCGGCGCCGAATACGTGGACGAGCACAGCCAGCGCCGCCACCCGGTCATGCTGCACCGGGCCATCGTCGGGTCGATGGAACGCTTCATCGGCATCCTGATCGAACACCATGCCGGGCTGTTCCCGGCCTGGCTGGCGCCGATCCAGGCGGTGGTCATGAACATCACCGACGCGCAGGCCGATTACGTGGACGACGTCCGGAAAACCCTTGCAAATCAAGGGTTCCGGGTCGACGCCGATTTGCGGAACGAAAAGATCGGCTATAAGATCCGCGAGCACACGCTGCAGCGCGTGCCGTACCTGCTGGTGGTCGGGGACCGCGAGAAGGACAATGGCATGCTCTCCGTGCGCACGCGGGGTGGGGAAGACCTCGGCAGCATGTCCGTCGACGACTTCGCCGCGCGTTTGCGCCAGGAGCAGGCCGGCTGACCGCGGGCTGCCCCGTTTGATCGCGCGCCCGACGTCCCGGAACGTCGGGCGGACCCGGCCTCCGACGAGGCCAACCCTTGGAGATCGCAACATCAGCACCCCCGACAACAAGCAGAACCGCAGGAACCTGGAGATCCGCGTCCCGCGCGTGCGCGTGATCGGCAGCGATGGCGAGATGATCGGCATCCTGTCGCGCGACGAGGCCCTGCGCATGGCCGAGGACGAGGACCTCGACCTCGTCGAGATCCAGCCGAACGCGGATCCGCCGGTCTGCAAGATCATGGACTTCGGCAAGTTCAAGTTCGAGCTGCAGAAGAAGGCCAACGAGGCCAAGAAGAAGACCAAGCAGGTCGAGATCAAGGAAGTGAAGTTCCGTCCGGTCACGGACGAGGGCGACTACCAGATCAAGTTGCGCAAGATGCGCGAATTCCTGGTCGAAGGCGACAAGATCAAGGTCAACATCCGCTTCCGCGGCCGCGAGATGAGCCACCAGGAGCTGGGACGCGAGATGGCGGCCCGCATCGAGGCCGACCTCGGCGAGGACATCGTCATCGAATCGCGCCCGCGCCTGGAAGGCCGGCAGATGGTGATGATGATCGCGCCGAAGAAGAAGTGATGGCCTGATCGGGCCCGCAAGCGCCTGATTTCGCAAGGAAACATTGCAAACCCGGCTCCGGCCCGCCATAATGCGCGGCCCGGTTCGCCGGGTTTGTTGTCCAGTGGCACCCAGGACCCGCCTTGGTTCCTTCGGAATCAAAGGCTTACCCACCGGCCAGGCAGGATGGAAAGACCAGCTCCAAGGTCTTCGCGGCGAAGCCGCAAGGACCACGGGAGACGGCGCCTAGGCCAGTTCTAGATATCGCAAGGATTCCCAATGCCCAAGATCAAGACCAATCGGGCGGCGGCCAAGCGCTTCCGGAAGACCGCTTCCGGCAAGTACAAGTGCGGCCACGCCAACAAGAGCCACATCCTCACCAAGAAGGCGACCAAGCGGAAGCGCAACCTGCGGCAGACGAACCATGTTCGTGCCGAGGACGCGGGCCGTCTGGACCGCATGCTTCCGTATCTCTGAGGAGGGCTGAACAATGGCACGAGTTAAGCGTGGTGTGACGGCGCGTCGCCGTCACAAGAAGGTCCTGAAGGCCGCGAAGGGTTACTACAACGCCCGTCGCAAGGTTTTCCGCGTCGCCAAGCAGGCGGTCACCAAGGCGCAGCAGTACGCCTACATTGGCCGCAAGCAGAAGAAGCGCCATTTCCGCACCCTGTGGATCGCCCGCATCAACGCGGCGGCCCGTGCGAACGGCCTGAGCTACAGCCGTTTCATGAACGGCCTGCTGAAGGCCGGCATCACCCTGGACCGCAAGGTGCTGGCGGACATCGCCGTGCACGACGCGGCGGGTTTTGCGGCCCTGACCGAAAAGGCCAAGGGCGCTTTGGCGGCGTAAGCCGTCGATCCACACGCAAGCTGTATCGCGCGGCGCAAGCCGCCACGACGTGGGGAAGGGCGCAAGTCCTTCCCCATGTTTGTTTCGGGGAACTGGAAACCAGATGAGCGATATCGAATCGTTGTCCACGCAGGCGCTGGCCGAGATCGACTCGGCGGCGTCGCCCGACGCGGTCGAGGCCCTGCGCGTCGCACTGCTCGGCAAGAGCGGCAGCATCACCGCGCAGTTGAAGGCGCTGGGCGGGTTGCCTGCCGACGAGCGCAAGGTCGCCGGCGAGGCGATCAACCGCGCCCGCGACGCGATTTCCGCGGCGCTGTCGGCGCGCAAGGCGCTGCTCGATGCCGCCGCGCTGGACCAGCGCCTGGCCGGCGAGGCCCTCGACGTGACCCTGCCCGGGCGCGATGGCGGCCGCGGTGGCGTGCATCCGGTCAGCCGCACCCTGGCGCGGATCACCGAGATCTTCGGGCGCCTCGGGTACGCGCTGGCCGACGGCCCCGAGATCGAGGACGACTGGCACAACTTCGAGGCGCTCAACTTCCCGCCGCACCATCCCGCGCGAGCGATGCACGACACCTTCTACATGCCGGCCGACGGCAGCGGCATCGCGCGCCTGCTGCGCACCCATACCTCGGGCGTGCAGGTGCGCTACATGAAGGAACATGCGCCGCCGCTGCGGATGATCGCCGCCGGCAAGGTCTACCGCAGCGACAGCGACCAGACCCACACCCCGATGTTCCACCAGGTCGAAGGCCTGCTGGTGGACGAGCACGCCAGCTTCGCCGACCTCAAGGGCACGCTGGCCGAGTTCGTGCGTGCGTTCTTCGAGCGCGACTTCGAGATGCGCTTCCGCCCGAGCTACTTCCCGTTCACCGAGCCATCGGCGGAGGTCGACATCGCCTGGCAGCAGGCCGACGGCAGCCAGCGCTGGCTGGAGGTGCTGGGCTGCGGCATGGTCCACCCGAACGTCCTGCGCAACGTCGGCATCGATCCGGAGAGGTACACCGGATTCGCGTTCGGCCTCGGCGTGGAGCGCTTCGCGATGCTGCGCTACGGCGTGGACGACCTGCGCGCGTTCTTCGAGAACGACGTGCGGTTCCTGAGGCAATTCGCTTGATCGCCGTTCCGGCGGAAGCCGGAATCCAGCTTTCAATCGGTTGCGGCAAGGACTGGATCCCGGCGTTTGCCGGGATGACGGCAGAAAGGATCCTACGATGAAGTTCCCCGAAAGCTGGCTGCGCCAGCACGTCAACACCACCGCGACGCGCGAGGAACTCGCCGCGACGCTGACCGCGATCGGCCTCGAGGTCGAGGAGATGACCGTGCTCGGCGATGCGCTGGACGGCGTGGTCGTCGCGCGCATCGTCGAATGCGCGAAGCATCCGGAAGCCGACAAGCTGCAGGTCTGCCAGGTCGATGCCGGCACGCACGGGATGCTGCAGATCGTCTGCGGTGCACCGAACGCGCGCCCGGGCCTGATCGCGCCGCTGGCGACCATCGGCACCCAGGTCGGCGAGCTCACGATCAAGGCCGCCAGGCTGCGTGGCGTCGAGTCCAACGGGATGCTGTGCTCGGCGAAGGAACTCGGCCTCGACGCGGATGCCTCCGGGCTTCTGGAATTGCCGGCGGATGCGCCGGTGGGCGCCCCGCTCGCCGATTACCTCGGCCTGCCGGACGCCAGCATCGAGCTCAAGCTCACCCCGAACCGCGCGGACTGCTTCGGCGTGCGCGGCATCGCCTTCGACGTCGCCGCTGCGCTGGGCAGCTCGGTCGAGCCGCTGGACGCCGCACCGGTCGCCGCCGCGAGCGAGACCGCGATGGCAATCGCACTGCAGGCCGGGGAGGCCGCGCCGCGTTTCGTCGGCCGCGTGCTCGAGGGCGTGGATGCGGCGGCGGCCACGCCGGCATGGATGGCCGAGCGCCTGCGCCGCAGCGGCGTGCGCCCGCTCAGTTTCCTGGTCGACGTCACCCAGTACGTGATGCTCGAACTCGGGCAGCCGATGCATGCCTACGACCGCGACCTGCTGGTCGGGCCGATCGGCGTGCGGCTCGCGCGCGAAGGCGAGCGCCTGGCCTTGCTCAACGGCACGGAGGCGACGCTGGATCCGCAGTTCCTCGCGATCACCGATGCCGACCGCGTGGTCGGCCTGGCCGGGATCATGGGCGGCGCCGACACCAAGGTCACCGACGCGACCCGCAACGTGTTCCTGGAGGCTGCGCATTTCGCGCCCGCGGCGATCATCGGCCGCAGCCGCAAGCTGGGCCTGCATACCGATGCCGGCCATCGCTTCGAGCGCGGGGTCGATCCGGAACTGCCGCGGATCGCGGTGGAGCGCGCGACGCGGTTGATTCTGGGGATCGCCGGCGGCTCGCCGGGTCCGGTGATCGAGGCGGTGCTGCCGCAGCACCTGCCGCAGCCGAAGGCGATCCAATTGCGCCGCGCGCGCCTGGCCCGCGTACTGGGCGTGCAGGTCGCGGACGCCGAGGTCGAACGCATCCTGCGCGCGCTGGGCCTTGGGGTCGAAGCCGAGGCGGATGGCTGGCAGGTGACTGCGCCGACCCGCCGCTTCGACCTGGCGATCGAGGAAGACCTGATCGAGGAGATCGCGCGCATCCACGGCTACGACGCGATCCCGACGTCGCTGCCCGGTGGCGCGACGCGCCTGGTCGCGGCCAGCGAAACGCGTGTGCCGGAGCACGACCTGCGCGAGCAACTCGTGGCGCGCGACTTCCTCGAGGCGATCAACTACGCCTTCGTGGACGCGACCTGGCTCGATGCCTGGCAGATGCGCGACGTGGGCCTACCGTTGGCCAACCCGCTCAGCGCGGAACTCGGCGTGATGCGGCCGGCACTGCTGCCCGGGCTGGTCGCGGCACTCGGCCGCAATACAGCGCGCCAGCAACCCCGCGTGCGCCTGTTCGAGATCGGCAAGGTCTTCGCCGGGGGCAACGACGCGCCGGTCGAGACCTTGCGGATCGCGGCCGTGGCCTGCGGCGGCGCCACCGCCGAGCAGTGGGGCGTCGGCGCGCGCGCACTCGACTTCCATGACCTGAAGGGCGACCTCGAAGCGTTGGCCGCGCAAGCCGGCACGACGCTCGCCTTCCAGCCCTCCGCGCCGCCGCATGCGCATCCGGGGCGCTCGGCCGAGGTGCTGCGCGATGGCGTGCGCATCGGCTGGATCGGCCAGTTGCATCCGCGCCTCCAGCAGGCACTGGGCCTGGATGTCGACGTGCTGGCCTTCGAACTCGACCTGGCGCCGCTGCTGGCGCGCCCGTTGCCGCGGGCCGGGGCACTGTCGCGCTTCCCGTCCGTCCGCCGCGACCTCGCGTTCGTCGTCCCGGAGGCGGTGTCGTGGGCGGCGCTGGAGGCGGGCGTGCGTGCCGCCGCCGGCGCGTCGCTGCGCGAGGTGCGGCTGTTCGACCGCTACGTCGGCAAGGGCGTGGAAACCGGTTTCAAGAGTCTCGCCATGGCCTTGATTTTGCAGGACGATTCCCGCACGCTGACCGATCGCGACGTGGATGCGGTGGTGGCCTCGGTGGTCGCCGCCCTGGAGCAGGAACACGGCGCGGCCATCCGGCGCTGACAGGGGACAGCAATGGCATTGACCAAGGCGGAAATGGCCGAGCGTCTTTACGAAGACGTGGGATTGAACAAGCGCGAGGCGAAGGAATTCGTCGATGCGTTCTTCGACGCGCTGCGCGAGGCGCTAGAGGCCGGCCGCCAGGTGAAGCTGTCCGGCTTCGGCAACTTCGACCTGCGCCGCAAGAACCAGCGCCCCGGCCGCAATCCCAAGACCGGCGTGGAGATCCCGATCTCCGCGCGCACCGTGGTGACCTTCCGCCCGGGCCAGAAGCTGAAGGAACGCGTCGAGGCCTACAGCGGCGCCGCCGCAGCGGGAGCCGCGCATGCTTGACCCGGGCAGCAACCGCGAACTGCCGCCGATCCCGGCCAAACGCTACTTCACCATCGGCGAGGTCAGCGAGCTGTGCGACGTCAAGCCGCACGTGCTGCGCTACTGGGAGACCGAATTCCCCAGCCTGGAGCCGGCCAAGCGTCGCGGCAACCGGCGGTACTACCAGCGCCACGACGTGCTGATGGTGCGGCAGATCCGCAGCCTGCTGTACGAACAGGGCTACACCATCGGCGGCGCGCGCCTGCGCCTGGAAGGCGAGGGCGCGAAGCAGGAGTCGGCGCTCAGCCACCAGATCGCCAAGCAGGTGCGCATGGAGCTCGAGGAAGTGCTGCACCTGCTGCGCCGCTGAGCCGGTATAATCGTTCGACCGGGGTATAGCGCAGCCTGGTAGCGCACTTGTCTGGGGGACAAGTGGTCGTCGGTTCAAATCCGGCTACCCCGACCAATTCGACACGCATGACGCCCGGCTCGCCCGGGCGTTTTGCGTACTGCGCGCCGCGATTCATCCCCGGGTTCAACTTTTCCGCCCCGCTGCGGTCACACTGCGCCGCAGGGACCATGCGAGAGGCGAGATCGATGCGGAAGACGTTGCTGGCGGCCCTGCTGGGCGCGATGTTGCTTGCCCCGTTGCACGCGCAGCAGGCGGTGCAGGTTCCGCCCGCGGCCACCGCGCCATCGGCACCGTTGCCGGACGACGGGATCCGCACCGAGGCGACCGTGGTCGTCACCGGTGAGCAGCCCGGGCCCGGGCTGTGGCTGGTGCGCAACGGCGCGCACGACCTGTGGATCCTGGGCACGATCAAGCCTTTGCCCACGAACATGCAATGGCGCACCCAGCAGGTCGACGAGGTCATCGCCAACGCGCAGGAAGTGATCTACGAGCCTTCGTTGGTGGTGGACTCCGACATCGGCAAGTTCCGGGCGTTGATGCTGTTGCCGTCGCTGGTCGGGGTAAAGAACAATCCGGACGGCAAGCGCCTGGATGCGGTCCTGTCGCCGACGACCTACGTCCGCTGGAGCGCCTTCCGCGATCGATTCCTCGACCGCGATGCCGACAAGCTGCGCCCGATGTTCGCGGCGGATGCGCTGTGGAAGGCGGCGATCAAGCGCAGCGGCATGTCCGACAAGGATGTCGCCAAGGCGGCGGTCGCGGCCGCGGTGGAGCGCCACCATCCGACGGTCACCCTGGTCAAGCACACGATCACGGTGAAGGACCCGAAGGCCACGATCAAGCAGTTCAAGGCCGCGCAGATCGAGGACATGGTGTGCCTGGAAGGCACCCTGGACCGGCTGGGGCAGGACATGGAGACCCTGCGCATGCGCGCCAACGCCTGGGCCCAGGGCGATGTCGCGGCGATCCGTGCGATGCCGCTGAACGACCAGTACCAGGCCTGCATGGAGGCGATCACCGAAAGCGGCATCGGGCGCTCGCTGGGCATGGCCGATGCGATGCGGAGGCTGCAGGGCGAATGGCTGGCGAAGGCGGACGCCGCCTTGTCGACCAACACCACCACCTTCGCGGTGTTGCCGATGCGCGACATGCTCGAGCCGGGCGGCTACCTCGAACGCCTGCGGGCGAAGGGCTACACCGTCATCGCCCCGGACGAATGAGGCGATGGCGCACGGGTGTCGCCTTGGGCCGATGCCCCGGGGGCGATGCCTGCAGGCGTGGACGAAGGTCAGGCGCTGCGCGCGGCGCTCGCGGCCTGCGCCAGCTGCGGCCAACGGCCAAGGATGGCGGTGCGGATGCCGTCGGCGTCGAGGCCGGCTTCGGCCAGCAGCGCTTCGCGGCTTGCGTGGTGCTGGAAGGCGTCCGGCAGGCCGAGGTGCAGGATCGGCATCGCGATGCCCTCCGCGGCGAGCAGTTCGGCGACGCCGCTGCCGGCACCGCCGGCCACCACGTTGTCCTCGAGGGTCACGAAGCCGGCGTGGCTGCGCGCCAGGTCCAGCACCAGCGCACGATCCAGCGGGCGCACGAAGCGCATGTTGACCACAGTCAGCCCGAGTTCGGCGGCGACCCGTTCGGCGGCCGGCACGATCGCGCCGAACGCGAGGAGGGCCAGCGTCGCGCCACTGCGCCGCAGTTGCGCCTTGCCGATCGGCAGGGTGTCGAGGCCGGGCTGCACCGCGACGCCGGGGCCGGTACCGCGCGGGTAGCGCACCGCGGCGGGGCCCTCGTGGCGGTAGCCGGTGCTCAGCATCTTGCGGCACTCGTCCTCGTCGGCCGGCGCCATCACCACCATGTTCGGCACGCAGCGCAGGAAGCTGAGGTCGAGGTTGCCGGCATGGGTGGCGCCATCGGGGCCGACCACGCCGCCACGGTCGATCGCGAACAGCACGTCGAGGTCCTGCAGGGCGACGTCGTGGACCAGCTGGTCGTAGGCGCGCTGCAGGAAGGTGGAGTAGATCGCGACGACCGGCTTGGCGCCTTCGCAGGCCATGCCCGCGGCCAGGGTCACCGCATGCTGCTCGGCGATGGCGACGTCGAAGTAGCGGTCCGGGTATTCCTGGCTGAAGCGCACCAGGCCCGAGCCCTCGCGCATCGCCGGGGTGATGCCCAGCAGCGCGGGATCGGCCGCCGCCATGTCGCACAGCCAGTCGCCGAACACGTCGGTGTAGGTGGGCTTCTTCGCGCCGGCCTTGCCGACCACGCCCACCGTGGGGTCGAACGGGCCGACCGCGTGGTAGCCGATCTGGTCGCCTTCGGCCAGTTCGTAGCCCTTGCCCTTGGTGGTGATGACGTGCAGCAGCTGCGGGCCCTTCAGCGTCTTCAGGGTCTTCAGCACGCCGAGCAGCGCGTCCACGTCGTGGCCGTCGATCGGGCCGGTGTAGTGGAAACCCATTTCCTCGAACAGGGTGGACGGCACGAACATGCCCTTCCAGTGTTCCTCCCAGCGGCGCACGAAGCGCGCGGTCGGCCTGTTCTTGTCGCCCAGCAGCTTCTTGCCGCCTTCGCGCAATGCATTGAGCGTCTTGCTGCCGGTCATCCGCCCGAGCATCTTGGTCAGGCCGCCGACTGCCTCGCTGATCGACATCCGGTTGTCGTTGAGGATCACCAGCAGGTCGGGTTCGTCGTCCATGCCGCCCGCGTGGCCGAGCGCCTCGTAGGCCATGCCGGCGGTCATCGCGCCGTCGCCGATCACCGCGACCACCCGGCGCTCGTTGCCGGCCCGGGCATTGGCGATGGCCATGCCCAGCGCGGCGGAGATCGAGGTCGACGAATGGCCGACGCCGAAGGTGTCGTACTCGGATTCCTCGCGCTTCGGGAAGGGCGCGACGCCATCCTGCTGCTTGACCGTGTGGATGCGGTCGCGGCGGCCGGTCAGGATCTTGTGCGGATAGCTCTGGTGGCCGACGTCCCAGACGATGCGGTCGTCCGGGGTGGCGTACAGGTAGTGCAGGACCGTGGTCAGCTCGACCACGCCGAGGCCTGCGCCGAAATGCCCGCCCGACTTGCCCACGGATTCGATCAGGTAGCCGCGCAGTTCGTCGGCGGCGGCGCGCAGGTCGGACTCGGGGAGCTTGCGCAGGTCGGCCGGGCTGTCGATCTTCGACAGCAGGGGGTAGCGGGTGGCATCGATCATCCGCGTATTGTCCCCCCGGCCGCGGCACGGGGCAATGAAGGACTCGCGGCCACCTGAACGCGGAAGGCCCGGCATTGGCCGGGCCTTCCTGGGCACGCGCGGGGCGTCCGGTGTTACCAGATCACCACGCGCTGGTCCTCGGCGCGAACCATCGGGTCGCCGGCCTTGCAGCCGAACGCGGTGGCGAACGCGGGCATGTTCGACGGCGCGCCGATCGCGCGGAAGTTGGCCGGGGCGTGCGGGTCGGTGTTCAGGCGCACCTTCAGCTCATCCGGGGTGAATGCGCGGCGCCAGACCGTGGCCCAGTTCATGAAGAAGCGCTGGTTCTCGGTGTAGCCGTCGATCTTGTTGTCGCCACTCTTGCCGGCGTCGGCCAGGGCCTTCTGGTAGGCATCCCAGGCCACGTTCAGGCCGCCGAGGTCGGCGATGTTCTCGCCGAGGGTGAGCTGGCCCTTCACGTGCAGCCCGTCGATCGCCACGTAGTCGTCGAATTGCTTGACCAGCTTGGCGGTGCGCGACTCGAAGCCGTCGCGGTCGGCCTTGGTCCACCAGTTGTTGAAGTTGCCGGTGGCGTCGAACTGGCTGCCCTGGTCGTCGTAGCCGTGCAGCATCTCGTGGCCGATCACCGCGCCGATGCCGCCGTAGTTGAGCGCCGGGTCCGCCTTGAGGTCGAAGAACGGCGGTTGCAGGATCGCCGCCGGGAACACGATCTCGTTCATCAGCGGGTTGTAGTAGGCGTTGACCGTCTGCGGCGACATGCCCCACTCGCTGCGGTCGACCGGCTTGCCGATCTTCGCCATCTCGTAGGCGTGGTTGAACTTCGCCGCGGCCAGCACGTTCTGCACATAGCCATCGCGGCTGGTGGCCAGGCCCTCCCAGCTGCGCCACTTGTCCGGGTAGCCGATCTTCGGGGTGAAGCTGGCCCACTTGTCCATGGCCTTGGCCTTGGTCTCCGGGCTCATCCACTCGAGCCCCTCGATGCGCGCCTTCAGCGCTTGGCTCAGGTTGCCGACCAGCGTTTCCATCGCGGCCTTGGATTCGGCCGGGAAGTACTGCTTCACGTACAGCTGGCCCAGCGCTTCGCCGGCGGTGTTCTCCACCGTGTCCATGACCCGCTTCCAGCGCGGCTTCTGGTCCTTCTGCCCGCGCAGGGTGCGCGAGTAGAAGTCGAAGCGTTCGTCGTTGAACTTGTCGGCGAGGTAGGGCGCCATGCCGTCGATCGCGTTGATGCGCAGGTAGGCCTGCCACTGCGCCAGCGGCACGTCGACCAGCATCTTGTCGAACTCGGCGAAGAACTTCGGCTGCGACAGCGAGAAGCCGTCGGCCTGCACGCCGTTGGCCTTGAAGAACTCGGACCACTTGAAGTTCGGGCTGGCCTTGTCGGCATCGGCGATGGTGACGTAGTGGTACTGGTTCTCGGGATTGCGCAGCTCGATCGGCGACAGCGAGGCCTTCGCGAGGCGGGTCTCGAACGCGAGCACGTCCTTGGCCTGGGTGCCGGCATCCGCCGCCGCCACGCCGGCGTTCTGCAACTGCTTCGAAACATGCTGCACGAACGCCTCGCGGATGGCCTTGTACTTGCCGTCCGGGCCATCCTCCAGGTAGTAGGCCTTCTCCGGCAGCGACAGGCCGCCCTGGAACGCGTAGCCGATCTTCTGGCTGGACTTCTTGAAGTCCGCCTCGGCACCGAAGGCGAACACTTCGCCGCGGCCGGCGGCGAACTCGTCGCGCAGGTACTGGCCGATGTCGGCCGGGGTCTTGAGCGCGGCGATGCGGTCGAGCATCGGCTGCATCGGCGCGATGCCGGCGGCCTCGACCTTGGCGGTGTCCATGCCGCTGGCGTAGAGGTCGCCGACCAGCTTCTCGATGCCGGTCGCGCCGGTGTTCGCGGCGGCGGCTTCGGCGATGCCCTTGCTGGCGGCGACCGAGCGCTCGTCGAGCATCTCGAAGCTGCCCCAGCTGGTCTTGTCCGACGGCACCGGGTTCGCCGCCAGCCACTTGCTGTTGACGAAGTCCGCCAGGTTCACGCAGGCGTTCTTGCTGGTGTCGAGGTCGGCGACGTTGAAGGCCGCCAGGGGCGGCAGCTCCACCGCGGCCTGGGTCGGCTTGGCGGCCGTGGCGGCGGGTTCGGCGGGCTTCTGGCACGCGGCCAGCGCAGCGGTGATCGACAGGGACAGCAGCAGGATCTTGGGGCTTTTCACGGACGACGGCTCCGGTGGACGGGCGGATGGAAAGGCGGGGCCCGTGCGGGCCCCGGATGCGCGCCGGAGTGTAGTCGCCCGCCCGTTCTCCTGCCGGTGCCGGAGGTCATGCGCCGCCGGCGTGCGTCGTCAGGGCGAGAAACGCGGGTCGGTGAGCTTCATCTCGGTCAGCGGCCCGTAGCCACGCAGGGCCTCGCGGATCTTCGACGCATCGCCGATCGCAACGATCGCCAGGTCCCCGCTGCGCGGGAACACGTCCGTCGCGGCGGCGACCTCGGCCGGGGTGGCCGCGGCGACCTTGCCGAGGTAGCCATCCACCGCCTCGCGGCCTTCCCCGTAGAGGGCCAGGTCGACCAGTTGCGCGGCAAGCTGCGGCGCGGTCTCCAGGTCCGGGGCGAACTGCCCGGCGATGTAATGCCGCGCCGACTGCAGGGTGGCCGCGTCCAGACCGTCGCGGTGCAGGCGGTCGAGGGTGGCGATGGCCAGGTCCATCGCCTGCTTGGTGGTTTCGGTCTTGGTGAAGCTGGTGATCGCCACCATGCCGGGTTCGCGCGGGCGCTGGACCTGCGAACTGGCGCCGTAGGTCAGGCCCGACTTGATCCGCAGCTCGGTGTTGACCATCGAGGTGAAGCGGCCCCCGAATGCGGTCTGCACCAAGTCCTGCGCGGCTTCGGCGGGATCCCCGCGCCGGCTGCCCACGTTCGCCATCGCGAAGTAGGTCTGGGTGGCGCCCGGCTTGTCGACCAGCAGCACGCGCCGGCCCTGTTCCCGGGCTTTCGCCGTGACCTGCGGCAGCGCGCCGGCCGCCTTGCCCCAGCCGCCGAAGGCCTCGCGCACCTGGCGGGTGACCGTGGCCGGGTCGAAATCGCCGGCGATCGCGATGATGAGGCGGTCGCCGCCCATCTGCTCGCGTCGGAAGGCCTTCAGGTCGTCCAGGCCGATCGCGGCCAGGCTGGTCTCGTCGCCGCCGGTCGGGCGGCCGTAGGGATGATTGCGGAACAGCCAGCCGCTCGCGTACAGGCCGATGAGCTGGCGCGGGTCGGAGTCCTTGGCGTTGGCCAGCCCGTCGATCGCGCGCTTGCGGAGCTTGTCGAACTCGGCGGGTTGCAGCGCGGGCCGCAGCAGCGCGTCCGCGAGCAGCGAGAGCATCAGTCCGCTGTCCTTGGCCAGGAATTGCGCATTGGCGACGATGGCCTCGCGCGAACTGCCGAACGAGAGGCTGCCGCCGGCACCGTCGACCGCCTGCGCGAAGGCCAGCGCGTCGCGGCTGCCCGCGCCCTTGGACAGCATGTCGCCGAGCAGGTCGGCGGTGCCTTCCTTGCCCGTCGGGTCGGCGAGCGCGCCGCCGCGCACCGCCACCGAGGCCGCGACCAGCGGCACGTCGTGGCGCGGCATCAGCAGCAGGGTGGCGCCGTTGTCCAGGGTGACCGCCTGGTAGTCGGGCAGGCGGATGTTGGGTTCGGCGGCGACGGCGGTGCCGACCGCAAGCGCCGCGATCGCGGCGAAGGCGAAACGCAGGCGGCTCATCGTGCACCCTCCTTGGTCTGGGCAGTGGCGGCGACCGGTTTCAGCAGGCCGGTGGTGCGGTTCTGCACGCGCAGGATCCTGCGCGCCAGCGCCTGCACGTCGGCGGCGGTGACGGCCTCGTAGGCGGCCGGCGCATCGAACAGCTTGCGGTAATCGCCGTTGAACACCTCGTAGGTGCCGAGGGCGCGGGCCTTGCCGTTGATCGTGGCCATGCTGCGCCAGAACGCGGACGCCTTGAGGTTGCGCGCTTTCTCCAGTTCGTCGGCGGTCACGCCGTCGCGCGCCAGCTTCGCGAGTTCGTCGTCCAGCAGCGCCTCCGCCTTGGCCAGGACGCCACCCGGCGGCAGCATCGCGTAGATCCACAACAGGCCCGGGTCGAAGCCGGCTTCGGCGAAGGCACCGGCCTGCACCGCGGCCTGCTCGCGCTCCACCAGGCGCTGGTTGAGGCGCGAGGATTGGCCCTGGGACAGGATGGTGGCCAGCAGTTCAAGCGTCGGGTAATCCTTGCTGCCGGCGCCGATGCCGCTGTGGAAGGCATACGCGATGATCGGCGATTGCGCATCCGCGCGTTCGACCACGATCCGCCGCTCGCCCTGTTGCTCGGGTTCGACGGTGGTGACCGGCGTCGGCGCGGGCTGGCGCGGCAGCGGGGCAAGGTACTTGTCGGCCAGCGCGAAGACCTGCGCGGGCTCGACGTCGCCGGTGATCACAAGCACCGCGTTGTTGGGCGCGTAGTAGGTCTTGAAGAACGTCTTCAGGTCGTCGATCTTCCAGCCCTCGATGTCGCTGGGCCAGCCGATCGTCGGGAACTGGTAGGGATGCGCGGTGAAGGCGGTCGCCTGCATCTGCTCCATCAGCGTGCCGAAGTTGTCGTTGTCCACGCTGGAACGGCGCTCGCTGTAGACCACGCCGCGCTCGCTCTCGACCACCTTCGGGTCGAACGCGAGGTTCGCCATGCGGTCGCCCTCGAGGTCGAAGATCGTCTCCAGCGCGCTGGTCGGGAACCAGTCGGTGTAGATGGTCAGGTCGTTGCTGGTGCTGGCGTTGTTGCTGCCGCCCGCGGCTTCCATGATCCGGTCGAACTCGCCCGGTGCGCGCCGGCTGGTGCCGTTGAACATCATGTGTTCGAAGTAGTGCGCCAGCCCGGTGATGCCCGGGTATTCGTTGCGGCTGCCGACCTTGTAGAAGGTGTAGTAGCTGGCGTTCGGGATGTCGTGGTCGGGCCAGACCACGATCTTCAGCCCGTTCGCCAGCGTCTTGCTGGCGATGGCGTCGCTGCCGGGCACCTTGGGGGCGGGCTGGGCCGCGTGCGCGGACAGCGTGGTGAGGCTGAGCGCCGCGGCGCATGCCAGCGGCAACAGACCCGTCGTGAGCAGGCGCATGGGGAACCCTCGATGGCGACGTCCCACCATGCCGCAGCAGGGCGCCCGCCGGCCCCTGCCGTAAGTCGGGGTGGACGCTGGGCGGTCGGGTGTGCCTGAGGCGGTGCTGCGGGGGATGTCAGCGTTCGCGCGCGCGCGGACGCCACAGCGGGTCGCGGATCGCGGCCGCGATCAAGGCCAGGCTGGCGATCAGCAGCACGCTGTACTCGCTGCCATTGCGCCCTGCGCCCACCACGAACCAGCCTTCGTGCGCATGCAGGAGGGCGATGCCGGTGGCGTACACCAGCATCAGCAAGATCGCGATCGGGCGGACGCACACGCCCAGGGCGAGGCAGGCGGACCCGAGGATCTCGCCGAAGGTGATCGACCAGGCGATGGCGTGCGGCAAGGGGACGCCCTGGGTGGCCAGCCAGTCGCCGAACGGCGGGCTGCCGCCGTGCAGCAGGCGGTACCAGCCGTGGATGCCGATCAGCATGGCCACCAGCACGCGGAAGGCAAGCAGTGCGGCCCGCGGCGTGCCGTCGCGATTCATGGCGAGGATGCCGTGGAACGACGCTGGCGCGACTGCTCGGCATCCCACGCGGCCAGCACCAGCAGCATGGCCAGCAGGGCCACGCTGTATTCGCTGCCCCCGGTGCCGTGCTCACCCACGAACCAGCCCAGGTGCCGATGGATGAGGTAAATGCCAACCGACACGATCACCGCCAGTCCGCTGGCTGCCCACCGCACGCCACGGTTGAGCAGGAGCAGGGTGCCCGCACCGAGCTCGTAGGCGGTGATCGCCAGGACCCAACGCTCGCCATGCGAAAAGCCGTGCACGTGTTCCATCGCCCATGCGAACTGCGGAATGCTGCCGTAGACGAAGCGCATCGAGGCATGCGCCATGAACAGCAGGGCGGTGACATAGCGCAGCAGGCGCATCGCATCCCCGAGCGGCCACCAGGGGTAGTCGCGCAGCAACCGTGCCGGTTGTCGGAATAAAAAGCCGCGGGCCGTCAACCACCGGTCCCGCGGTACCAGGGGAGTGTCGCCGGGGATCATGCCGGCCTCGCGAGTGCGATGGCGAAGGTCGTGCGCTGCATGGGAGGTACCCCGGATGCGGGCCGGTTGCCCGCGTCGGGGGGACGTTCGCCCCGGGAGCGCGCTGTCGCAAGCGTTCCGGGACGAACGACACGAGCGTGACGGCGGTCGCATCGATGGCGTTGCCGGGGCGGGTGGGCGGGCGTAGCGTGGGGGGAATGGAGTTGCCAGCACCCCCGCCGTCGCCGACCTCCGCGCCCTGGAAGTGGTGGACGGTGTGGCTCGCCAGCGCATTGGGCTGGACGGCCTATGGCTTGCTCTACGCCTACCAGGAAGCGGGCATGCTTGCCGAAGTGGGGAACGCGTACGACTGGGCGTATCTGCTGAAGGTCCGGCTGGTCGGGATGTGGGGCTGGATCCCGTTGACGGTCTCCCTGTTCTGGTTGTCGGCGCGCTTCACGATCCGGCGCAAGGGAGCCGCGGCCCAGGTCGCGTGGCTGATGGCAGGTGCCATCGCGATGGTCTTCCTCCGCGCGCTCTACATCTACGCGCTGGATCCCTGGATCCACTGGTACGAGTCGCCGCCGGATTTCTGGCGCGACGTGATGCCGACCAGCCTGCAGAACAACCTGCTCATCTCCTGGATCGTGATCGGGCTGGCGCATGCGGTCCTCTATTTCGATCGCGCGCATGCGCAGGAACGCCTCGCGACGGAGCTGCAGGCGCGGTTGACGCAGGCGCGGCTCGATGCCATCTCGGCGCAGCTCAACCCCCATTTCCTGTTCAACGCGCTCAACTCGATCGCCGAGATGGTCCACGTGGATGCAAAGCGCGCCGACGAGATGCTGGTGGCGCTGTCCGAGTTGCTGCGACGCAGCCTGGACCGTTCGCGGCGGCAATGGGTCAGCCTGCGGGATGAGCTGGGCCTGCTGCGGCAATACCTGGTGATCGAGAAGGTGCGCCTGGGCGATCGCATGCAGGTGCACTGGCACGTCGCCGAGGAGTGCCTCGACGAGCTGGTCCCGCCGCTGTTGCTGCAGCCTTTGGTCGAGAACGCGGTGGTGCATGCGATCGCCAGGCGCTTGCGGCCCGGCACCTTGCGGATCGGTGCCGGCTTCAACGGGGCGGTGATGTGGCTGGATGTCGAAGACGATGGCGCGGATGCCATCGCGGACATCGAAGGCCACGGGATCGGCCTGGCCAATACGCGCGCACGCCTCGAAGCGCTCTATGGCGGCGCCGCGTCGCTCGAGGTACTCACCAACCCTTCCGGCGGGACGCGGGTATCCCTGCAGCTGCCGCGGACCGTGGGCCGCCGCAGCGTTGCCGAAGAAGGTCCGCCCGCCAGTCCCGCCCTCCAGGAGTTGTTCCAGCCATGACTGCCCTCCGCGTGGTGATCGCCGACGACGAGCCGTTGGCACGGCTGCGCATGCGCCGCCTGTTGGGCGGGATCGCCGGGGTAACCGTGGTCGGCGAATGCGCCAGCGGCATCGAGGTGATGAAGTTGTTGCCCGATTGCGATTGCGACCTGCTGTTCCTCGACATCCAGATGCCCGGCGCGGACGGTTTCCAGGCGCTGGAGCACGTGGTCGAGCGGCCGCGGGCGGTGGTCTTCACCACTGCCTACGCCGAGCACGCGGTACGTGCCTTCGAGGTGCAGGCGGTCGACTACCTGCTCAAGCCGGTGTCCGAAGAGCGCCTGCAGCGCGCGGTGGAGCGCGTGCAGCGGATGCTGACCGGCGAGGCCGCGCCGATCGCCCCCCCCGCGTTCCCGCGGCGGCTGGCGCTGCCGATCGGGCGGCGCATGCAGATGGTCGAGCTGGACGAGCTCGACTGCGTGCTGGCGCAGGCGAACTACGTCGAGTTGCGCGCAGGCCCACGCAGCTTCGTGCTGCGCGAGACGATCAGCGGCTTCCACGCCAAGCTCGACCCCGCCCGCTTCCTGCGCATCCACCGTTCGGCGATCGTGCGCGTCGATGCCGTCCGCGAGGTCGAGCCGCTCGCCTCGGGCCGCTATCGCGTGACCCTGCAGGGCGGCCAGCGGCTGGTGTCCGGCCGCAGCTACCGCGAGTCCCTGCGCGCCGCGCTGGGGCTGGTGGGTGGCGATGCTGCCACCGCGGAGCGGCTGCACGGCTGAGGCGCGTCGCCTGCGCTACCCTGCGCGGAGGACCCCCGCGGAGCGACGACGGATGCGCGTGCATTTCCATGGTGCGGCAGGACAGGTGACCGGTTCGATGCATCTGGTCGAGGCTGCGGGCAAGCGGGTGCTGCTGGACTGCGGCCTGCAGCAGGGGAGCCAGGAGCTGGAGGCGGCGAATGCCGACCCGTTCCCGTTCGATGCGGCCTCGATCGACGCGCTGGTGCTCAGCCACGCGCACATCGACCACGTCGGTCGCGTCCCGTTGCTCGTGCGTCGCGGTTTCCGGGGCCCGATCTGGACCCAGCGCGCCACCGCGGACCTGGTGCCGATCATGCTGATGGACGCCGCCTCGCTGGCCGAATCGGACGCGGAGCGACAGAACCGGCGGCACGATGCGGGCGAACCGAAGGTGGTGCCGCTGTACTCGCGCGACGACGTGCGCGACGCGCTCGACTTGCTGCAACCCCTGCCGTACGACGCGCGCACGACCATCCTGGATGGCGTGGACATCGCCTTGCGCGATGCCGGCCACATCCTCGGCTCGGCCAGCGTCGAGCTCTGGGCCGACGGCCGCAAGCTGGTGTTCTCCGGCGACCTCGGCCCGCGCGGCACGCCGATCCTGCGCGACCCCACGCCGATCCGCGAGGCCGACCTGCTGCTGATGGAATCGACCTACGGCGACCGCAACCACCGCGAGCGCAGCGCCACCATCCGCGAGCTCGGCGACATCCTCGACGCCGCGTGGCGCGATGGCGGCAACGTGCTGATCCCGGCCTTCGCGGTCGGCCGCTCGCAGGAACTGCTGTACTGGTTCGCGCGCCACTGGGACGACTGGAACCTGGCGCGCTGGCAGATCTTCCTGGACAGCCCGATGGCCGGGAAGGTGGTGAAGGTCTACGAGCGCCACCATGGCCTGTTCGATGCCGAAGCCAGGGAGACCTGGCGCGGCACCCCGAATCCGTTCCGCCTGCCCAACCTGCACATCACCGAGTCCGCCGACGAATCGATGGCGATCAACCGCATCGAACGCGGCGCGATCGTGATCGCCGGCAGCGGCATGGCCAATGGCGGACGCATCCTGCACCACCTCAAGCACAACATCGGGCGCCGCGGCACCCACGTGGTGTTCGTCGGCTACCAGTCGGTCGGTACGCTCGGGCGCAGGCTGGTCGATGGCGCGCGCTGGGTGCGCATCCATGGCCGCGACTACCGGGTGGGCGCGCGCGTGCATACGGTGGGCGGGCTGTCGGCGCATGCCGACCAGCATGGATTGCTGGAGTGGTTCGGGCATTTCGAGCCCAAGCCGCGGTTGGCGCTGGTGCACGGCGAGGACCTGGCGCGCGAGGCGCTGGCCGGCGAGATCGGCGAGCGCCACGGCGTGGAGGCGGTGCTGGCGCGGCCGGGGATGGTGCTGCAGGCGTGAGGAGCATGCGATGAGCGGCGAACCCAAGACCCGCCCGACCAGCGCGTCGGTGCCCGACTTCCTGGCGCGGCAGCCCGAGGCGCGTCGCGCCGATTGCGAGGCGGTGTGCGCGATGATGCAGGCCGCCACCGGCGAGCCGCCGGTGATGTGGGGCGAGGCGATCGTGGGCTTCGGCCGTTATGCCTACACCAACACGTCGCGCAAGAGCTTCGAGTGGCCGCTGGTCGCCTTCTCGCCGCGCAAGCACGACCTGACGCTCTACATCATGCCCGGCTTCGACGCCTTCGCCGGCCTGATCGCGAAGCTGGGCCGGCACAAGACCGGCAAGAGCTGCCTGTACATCAAGCAGCTCGCCGACGTCGATGCCGGCGTGCTGCGCGGGATCATCGACGGATCGGTGCGCGCGATGGCGCCGCGGCGCGTCCGCGGTTGAGGGTCAGCGGCGCTTGCCGCTGGTGCCGGACAGGAGCAGGAGCAGGCCGCCGACCAGCCCCAGGTTCTTCATGAAGTGCAGCAGGTGTTCGCTGCGTGCGCCCGTTTCCCTCTGCCAGAACGGATGGGACAGCGCGGCATCGGCCAGCAGGGCGACCATCGCGACGCCGGCCGCCAGCCGCAGGCGCCAATTGGCGGCGATCGCCAGCCCCAGGCCGACTTCCGCCGCCGACAGGACCAGCGTCCCATTGGACAGCGGGGCGCCCCGGTAGGCCAGCCACAGGCGGTAGCCGCCGACGACCAGGAAGACGCTGGCGAGCAGCAGGCGGGCAAGGACGGTTTCGGGCTTCATCGAGTGCTGGTGTGCAATTCCGACACGGAAGTGTGCCCCGTCCCGATGTGCGGCAGGTGAACGGCGGCTGCCTGATGGCGGGGCGGCGCAGCGGGTTTCGCGTATGATGCGCGCTGTTCTGCGCACGGCTGATCGCCCAAGGGTTCGCCCGACGGTGCGTTTTTCCTGATCAAGCCGGCCGCCCATGCGGCTACTTTTCCCTTACGCCTTTCGTCGCGCAGACACGGCCCGGATATCCGGCGTCGTGCCATCTGTCGGCTCGGTGCGCGGACGGACCGCAAGGTCCACAGGAACGCCCGGGTTTCGCCCATGCCCGTGCATGGGTCCGCAACATCACCGGAGTTCCGAAAATGACGTTCGATACCCTTGGCCTTGCGCCTGCCTTGCTGCGCGCGCTCGCCGACAACGGCTACGCCACGCCCACCCCGATCCAGCAGCAGGCGATCCCGCTGGTGCTGTCCGGCCGCGACGTGCTGGGCGGCGCCCAGACCGGCACCGGCAAGACCGCCGCGTTCGCGCTGCCCGTGCTCAACCGCCTGAGCAAGGAAACCCCGCCAGCCGGCCCGCGCAAGCCGCGCGCGCTGGTGCTGGTGCCCACCCGCGAACTGGCGGTGCAGGTCGCCGACAGCTTCAAGACCTACGGCCGCCACCTCAAGCTCAACGTCACCACGCTGTTCGGCGGCGTCGGCATGCAGCCGCAGGTCGACCAGCTGCGTCGCGGCGTCGACGTGCTGGTGGCCTGCCCGGGCCGCCTGATCGACCACCTCGACCGCGGCAGCGTCAAGCTCGACGCGGTGCAGGTGCTGGTGCTGGACGAGGCCGACCGCATGCTCGACATGGGCTTCCTGCCGGCGATCAAGCGCATCCTCAACCGCCTGCCCAAGCAGCGCCAGTCGCTGCTGTTCTCGGCCACCTTCGAGCCGCGCATCAAGGCGCTGGCGCTGGAATTCCTCGACAACCCGCAGGAAGTGCAGGTCGCCGCGCAGAACACCATCGCGCAGACCATCGCGCACCGCGCGCATCCGGTCGACGGCCCCAAGAAGCGCGCGCTGCTGGTCGAGATCCTCAGCCGCCGCCACACCGAGCAGGTGCTGGTGTTCGGCAAGACCAAGCACGGCTGCAACCGGCTGGCCGAACAGCTGGAGGAGTCCGGCCTGCCGGCGGTCGCGATCCACGGCAACAAGAGCCAGGCGGCGCGCCAGAAGGCGCTGAACGAGTTCAAGTCGGGCAAGGCGCGGATCCTGGTGGCCACCGACGTCGCCGCGCGCGGCCTCGACATCCCGGACCTGCCGCTGGTGATCAACCACGACCTGCCGATGGTCGCGGAGGACTACATCCACCGCATCGGCCGCACCGGCCGCAATGGCGCCAGCGGCGAAGCGATCTCGCTGGTGGCGCAGGAAGAGGCGCACCTGCTGCGGCAGATCCAGAAGCTGCTCGGCCGCGACATCGCGATGGAGCACGTGCAGGGCTTCGAGCCGACCCGTGCCATCCGCACCGACGCGGCCCCGTTCAAGCAGCAACCGCGCGGTCCGCGCCCGCCGTCGCGCAATCGGCGTCCGCACGGCAAGCCGCGCGACGCCTCCGCGCACGCACATGCGCACACCGGGCAGAAGCCGGCGCAGCGCGATGGCCAGCGCAACGGCCGCCCGGGCGGCGAGCGTCGCGGCACGCGCGGGTAATCCGCACGCAGCACGCAACATGCAAAAGGGCCGGCATTGCCGGCCCTTTCGCTTTCCGATCGAATCAGCCTTCGGCCGCCTGTTCGCGCAGTTCGTCGGCGCGGGCGCGCCCGAGGTAGCGATGGATGCCTGCGCGCATCAGGTACAGCAGCGGGATCAGGGCGATCGCGGCGAGCATCTTGTAGGCGTAGTTGAGCGTGCCGACCGCGAGGAACAACGAGGTCGGCCACTGCTGCGGGCCCAGCACGAACGCGATGTACAGGACCACGAAGCTGTCCACCAGCTGCGAGACCGCGGTGGAGCCGGTGGCGCGCAGCCAGGCGTGGCGTTCGCCGGTGCGCTTGCGGATGCGATGGAAGATCGACACGTCGATCAGCTGGCCGATCACGAAGGCGACCAGCGAGCCCCAGATCGTCCACAGGCCCTGGCCGAACACCGCGGCGAACGCATCCTGGTAGTTCGGCACACCCTGGTCCTTGGCCACGCCCACCCACCACGCGGCCGGCGCAAGGTGGATCGCGACGAACGCGAACACGAAGCCGTACACGATCAGGCCGGCGGCCAGCCAGCTGATCATGCGCACGCCGCGCTTGCCGAAGTATTCGTTGACCGTGTCGGTCATGATGAACACGATCGGCCACAGCAGCGTGCCGGCGGTGAAGTTGAGCGAGCCGGTCTGGCCGAACAGGTTCCACTGCAGGGGCGCGATCCCCAGCGTGTCCTCCAGCGCGAAGATCTTGACCCCGATGAACTCGGCGAGCACCGCGTTGACGCAGAAGAACGCGGCAAGGCCGATGAACAGCCGGGTGGCGCGGTCGTCGAGCAGGCGGTTCATGCGCCGGCCCCCGGCTGGCGCGCGGCGGGCGGCGAGAACGGGATGGTCTCCGGCGCCACGGCACCGCCGCTGATGATGAAGCTCATGGCCTGGTCCACGTTCCAGTCGGTCGGGGTGATCTTCTCCACCGGCACGATCTCGAGGTAGCCGGAGGTGGGGTTGGGCGTGGTCGGCACGTACACCGCGGCCAGTTCGCGGCCGGTGCCGGCTTCACGCATCACCCGGGTGACGAAGCCGAGCGTCTTCATCTCGGTATGCGGGAAATCGATCAGCACCACCCGCTGGGTGCCGTCCGGCTTGGTCTGCAGGATGTCGAGCAGCTTGCGCGCGCTGCCATAGACGGTGCTGGCCAGCGGGATCCGCGACACCAGCGCCTCGAACCAGCGCAGCAGGCGTTGGCCGATCACCCGCCGCGCCAGCCAGCCGACCAGCAGGATCGCCAGCACGGTCGCGACCAGCGCGATCGCGCCCTGCACCCAGGGTTCCACCAGCCAGCCGAAGGCCATCGGGTTGCGGCTGGCGATCCCCTGCAGCGAGGGCTGCACTAGCGGCTTGCTGAGGTCGCCGAGCAGGACGAACACGAACTTCACCACCACCCACGTCAACCACAGCGGCAGCAGGGTGAGCAGGCCGGTCAGGAACAGACGTTGCAGGCGTTGGCCGAGCGGCGGCCGGGGGGCGGGTGCGGACATGCCGCGATTGTAGGGGCCGATGCCCTCAGCGCGCGCGCACCAGGCGGATGCCGACATCGGGATAGCCCTGCGCGGCATCGAGGGCGCGCAGCTTGCCGCTGGCCATGCGCCGGGCGCAGTCCGCATCCGCGCACAACGTCGTCCAGCCGGCGATCGGCTGCAGCGGTTGTGCGCGCAACTCACCCGCGCTGGGCAGGCGGTGGCGCCCCATGCCTTGCGCATCGAGCCAGTTGGCATAGGCCTGCGCGTCGGCGGCGGTGACGCAGGCCACCGGGCCGGCGTCCCCACGCCTGCCGCCTGCCGTGCGCCAGCTGCGCTTGCCGCCGAACAGGCCGGCGCGACCGCACTCCGCGGCCGCGCGGCCGGTCGCCTCGGCGAAGCGGGCGTATTCGGTGCGGGTGACCGTCACTATCTCGACCGGGGCGGGTGCGGAGGCCGGCACCGCAACCGCGGGCATGACCGGGGTGGTGGGTTTGGCCGGCAGGGCGGCGACGCGCGCCTGCCACGCGCGTCGTCGTGCCGGGTCGTCGGTGATCCACGCGCTGCTGGCGAGCAGGGCCTCCGCTGCCGCTCGGTCGCGCTTGCCGAGCAGGCGGTCGAGTTGTGCGGCCAACGCAGCCTCCAGCCGCTTGCGCAGCAATGCGATCGCGCTGCCATCGCCGCCGCGGCGCGCATCGAGTTGGCGCGCACGCTCGAAGAAGGCCCGGGCGCCACCGGCATCGGCGCGGCCCAGGGCCGCCGTGGCGGCCTCGGCCAGCGCATCGAACAGGCGTGCGGTCAGCAGTTGCACGTCGGCATGGGTGGCGTTGATCCGCCATGCCGCGTCCCAACTGTCCCACGCGTTGGCATTGGCGGGCGACAACAGGCGCCCGTCGGCGATCTGCTGGTTGGCGTTCGCCACGTAGGCCGCGCCCTCGGCGGAGACCGACTGCCCGGGCGACGCCGTCGCCTCGGGCATGGCAAGCACGCCACCAGCGGCATCCGTCGCAGGGGCAGGCAGGCCGGGCACGGCATCGATGCCGGCATTCCTGGCGGGAGGGGCAGTCACGCGTGCCATCCACCACCAAGCCCCGACGAAAGCGATGCCGATGGTTGCCGCCGCGGCGAGCGCGAGGCGTGGGCGCAGGCGGCTTGCGCGCGCAGACGATGATGCATCGGTCGATGCCGGCACCTCGACCCGCCCGAAGCCGCGACCGGCGCGGCGTTCGACCTGGTCGAGCGCCTCCCGCATGTCTTGCGCGCTCGCCGGGCGATCCTCGGGGCGCTTGGCCAATGCCGCGTCGAACAGCGGTTGCCAGTGCCGCAGCACGCCGGGCAGGCGCGGGATCGGGTCCTGCACATGCTTCAGCGCCATCGTCAGGGCGTCGCTGGCGCAGTAAGGCAGGCGGCCAGTGAGCATTTCCCAGCCCAGCACGCCGAGGCTGTAGAGGTCGGCGCGGCGGTCCACCTCCAGCCCGCGCGCCTGTTCCGGCGGCATGTAGGCGGTGCTGCCGACCGCGAGCCCGGCCGACGTCAGGCGCGGGTTGCCGCCGCGCCGCAGGGCGATGCCGAAGTCGGCGAGCAGCGGTCGCTCGTTCTCGTCGAACAGGACGTTCTCGGCCTTGACGTCGCGATGCACGACGCCGCGGACATGCGCGTAGTCCAGGGCATCCAGCAGGTCGCGCAGGATCGCGGCCACGCGCGGCTGGTCGCCGCGCAGGTCGCGCTGGGCCAGGTGCCCGCGCGGCAGGTGCGGCATCGAATAGAACGGCAGCCCGTCCTCGGTGCGGCCGACCTCATGGATGCCGACGATGTGCGGATGCTGCAGGCGCGCGATGGTGCGCGCCTCGTGCTCGAAGCGGCTGCGGCTGACTTCGTCGGCGAGCGCTTCCGGGAGCATCACCTTCAGCGCGACCTTGCGCCCCAGCGACACCTGTTCGGCGAGGTAGACGGTCGACATCCCGCCGTGCCCGATGACGCGCAGCAGGCGATGGCCCGCGACCTGCGGCATCTCGTCGCGCGTAGCGTGGCGTGCGTCGTTCACGGGCGTCCCGGGGGTGGCGTCGCCCCGAGCATACGACCGCGCGGCGGCGGCTGGGAACCGCGGTGGCGCGCGATTGCGACGCAGGTCGCCGTGCGCGGCGCGCTCAGACCAGCAGCAGCGCCGACATCCGCCGGCGATAGCGTCCCACCAGGTCCTCGTCCTCGACGACGCGGAACGCGTCGATCAGCGACTTCCGGGCCAGGCCGTCGCCGTAGCCGCGGTCGCGTTGCAGCATCTCGATGAACTGCGACAGGCCCGCTTCGGCGTCGCCCGACACCAGCTTGCGGACGCCGAGCAGGTGGCGTGCGCGGAGGTCGCCCGGATCGGCGGCGATCGCGGCCTCCAGGATCTCCGCGGCCGGCGCGTCCTTGAGCAGCGCCGCGAAGCCGAGCCGCGCGCGCGCTTGGATGGTGCGGTCGTCGGTGGCGAGGTTGGCCGGCAGGCCGTCGAGCAGCTGTTCGGCTTCGCCGGCCGCGCCGGTCTGCAACAGCGCGAGCGCCAGGTCCAGCTTGAGCTCGGCCTTGTCCGGCTCGGCCTCGATGGCCTTGCGCAGGCGCATCACCTCCTCGTGCGGATCCACCGGCTCCGCGTCCGGCACCGAGGCGTCCTCCTCCACCGGGGCGGCGGGTTCGATGCCGTGGTGCTTCAGGAACTCGCGCAGCTGGCCTTCGGGCAATGCGCCCGGGAAGCCGTCGACCAACTGCCCGCCCTTCACCAGCATCACCGTCGGCACCGAGCGAATCTGGAACGCGGCGGCGAGTTCCTGCTCCTTGTCGACGTCCACCTTGGCCAGCGTGAACGCGCCGTGGTAGTCGGCGGCGAGCTTCTCGAGGATCGGCCCGAGGGTCTTGCACGGGCCGCACCAGGTCGCCCAGAAGTCCACCAGCACCGGGGTTTCCAGCGACTTGCGGATCACTGTGTCCTCGAAGGTCGCGGCGGTGGCGTCGAACACGTGCGGCTTGGCGAGGTCGGTCATGGCGTGGGGAGCGGTTGGGATGCCCGGGACATGGCGACGCGGCCGGCGGTTCACAAGGAGATGTAAAAAATAGTTGACATCCGTGACATAGAATGTAATGTGTGGCTTACATTGTGTAAGCCAGAGGTAACGGCGATGTCCGTCCTGTCTCCCCGCAACCGCCTGATCGCCTGGCTGGCCCTGGCCGGGGTCGGCTTGGTCCTGTTCTTCAGCGGCGAATACCGCGACCTCGGCCTGCCGCTGGGCTGGTTCGGCAGCGTGCTGTTCATCGCCTCGGTGTGGTTCGCGGTGGATGCCGTGCATCGCCTGCCGCGCAGCGACGACGAAGGCACGCTGGCACCGGGCGAGTGGCAGGCCTGGGTCGGGCTGGCGTTCGCGACCGCGCTGGTGGTGGCGATGCTGGGTGCCGCCGAGGTCTTCCGGGTAGCGCTGCCGATCGGCGAGAACCCCGACGCCGGCCGCGCCGGGACGAAGGTCGGCACGCTGTTCGTGGCCTGGCTGGTGCTGTCCCACGTCCTGCGGCAACGCTGGTCCGGGCGTGTCCTCGCGGACGAGCGCGATGCGCGCATCGAGGCGGTCGCCTGCGAGTGGGGTCGCTGGGCGACGGTGGCCTGCGTGATCGGCATCGCGGTGCTGCTCGGCTTCAGCGAGACCGCGCGGCTGCGCGAGTTCAGCTACCCCTTCATCGCCCACTTGCTGATGACCACGCTGGTCTGGGGCCTCTGGGTCGAGCAGGCGGTCATCGTGGGCCTGTACTGGCGGGACCGCCGGGCATGAGCGGCACGTCGATCCAGAACGCGATCCGCCGCCTGCGCTTCGAGCGCGGCGAGATGACCCAGCAGGCGCTGGCCGATGCCTGCGGCGTCACCCGGCAGACGATCATCGCACTGGAGGCGGGCCGCTATGCGCCGTCGCTGGAGTTGGGCTTCCGCATCGCCGATGCCCTCGGCGTGCGCATCGAGGAGGTATTCCAGTGGAGCAGGTCGTCGTGAGCGCTGGTCCCGGCAATCGATTCCGCATCGGCATGTGGGTGCTGGGCCTGTTGCTGGCGGCGGTCGCGATGCTGGCGACCTACATGTGGTGGGTGGTGTATAGCTTCGACACCGAAACGCTGCCGCCGCGGCATGGCCAGGTCGATGCCGAGCTGTTCGTGCGCGAGGGCGGCACACGCCCGTTGCTGGTCGGATTGGGCGGCAGCGAGGGCGGCAATCCCTGGGCCAGCGAACGCTGGAAGGAGCAGCGCGAGCGATTCCTCGACCAGGGCTACGCGCTGCTGGCACTGGGATATTTCGGCACCCCGAACTCCCCGGAGCACCTGGACCGCATCTCGCTGGACGGCGTGCATGCGGCGATCATGGAAGCCGCGCGCGATCCGCGCGTGGACGGCCGCTGCATCGCGGTGATCGGCGGTTCACGCGGGGCCGAGCTGGCCCTGCTGTTGGCCAGCCACTATCCCGAGATCCGCGCCGTGGTGGCGATCGTGCCGGGCAGCGCGGTGTTCCCGGCACTGACGGATGCCATGACCACGTCGGGGTTCTCACTCCGAGACCAGCCCCTGCCGTTCGTCCCGATGACCTGGGCCGCCACGCCGCACCTGTTCACCGGCGACCTGCGCGCGGCCTTCGCGACGATGATGCGCGACACGGCGGCGATGCAGCGCGCCGCGATCCGGGTGGAACGGATCGACGGCCCGGTCCAGTTCGTGTCGGCGGCGAAGGACGAGATGTGGCCCTCGAAGGAGATGGCGGATGCGATGATGCGGCGGCTGCAGGCGCATGGCTTCCGCCACCCTGCCGAGCACGTGGTGGTGCCCGGCGGCCATGCCGAACCACTCGATGAATTCCCGAAGATGGAAGCCTTCCTCGAGACCCATTTCAAGCAGGCCTGCCGATGAGCGAGCCCACCCGTTCCATCCCCGTCGTCGCGCTCGCGCTGTTCGCGGGTGCCATGCTGGCGGCGCGGATCGGCCTGCCCGAGTACGCCCATCGCCTGCACCCGGTGGGCTTGCGCGGGGCGATCGGGATGCCGTGGGCGACCGCGTTCAACCTGGCGGCGTTCGTCGTGCCCGGCGTGTTGCTTGCATGGGCAGGCCTGCGCTTGCGCGCGGCGCTGGCGATGCGCGGCTGGCTGGCACGGGTCGGGGTGGTGCTGGTGCAGTTGTCGGCGCTGGCGTTCGCGACGCAGGGCCTGCTGCCGCTGGACCCGCGCGACGTCGATGCGGCCGCGAGCCGCTGGCACGTGCTCGCGTGGATGCTGTGGTGGATCGCGTTCGTGCCCGGCGCGCTGCTGCTGGCGGTGGGCGCCGGGCGTGGGCGGGGCTTCGCCGGGGCCTGCGCGGTGGCGGCGGTCGCGGTGCCGGTGCTGGCCGTGTTCGCGCCGATCGGCGCCTGGGTCGGCCTGGCCCAGCGCCTGGCCTTCCTGCTGTGGTTCGGCTGGTGGCTCGTGGCCAGCCGCGCCACCGCTAGCCGTGCTTCAGCTTCAACCCCAGGATCGTCGCCGACAGCACGAAGGTGATCGCGTTCGACACGATCATCGGCCACGACTGCAGGAAAAGCCCGTAGCCGAACCAGCAGGCGATGCCGAAGGTGAACACCACGTACATCCACAGCGAGATGCCGGAGGTGTCGCGGGTGCGGATGGTCTTCGCCGCCTGCGGCACGAACGACAGGGTGGTGCAGGCCGCCGCCAGGTACCCCATCCACTCCAGGTTCATCGCGCGGGTTCCCGCATCACTACGCCGTCCTTCATCACGAAGTCGACCTTCATCGTGTTGCCGATGTCGGCGACCGGGTCGCCCGGCATCGCGATGATGTCGGCGCGCTTGCCGGGTTCGACCACGCCCTGGTCGTCCACGCCCAGCACCTCGGCCGCGTGGATCGTCGCCGCCTGCAAGGCGTATGCGGCCGGGATGCCGGCGTCGACCATGTAGGCGAACTCGCGCGCGTTGTCCCCGTGCGGGCCGACGCCCATGTCGGTGCCGAAGGCGATCTTCACGCCGTTGCGGTAGGCCTTGGCCGCGGTGTGCTGGATCTGCGCGCCGATCCGCGCGGCCTTCGGCCTGACGATGTCCGGGTAGTAGCCGTCGATCTTCGCCTTGTCCGCCACGAAGCGCCCGGCGTAGAGGGTGGGCACGTACCAGGTGCCCTTCTGCTTCATCAGCCCCATCACCCGGTCGCTCATGTAAGTGCCGTGCTCGATGCTGGTCACGCCGGCGGCGACGGCGCGGTACATGCCTTCCTCGCCGTGCGCATGGGCGGCGACCTTGTAGCCGTAGTCGCGCGCGGTGTCGACGATCGCCCTGGCTTCCTCCACGGTGAACTGCGGCGCATCGCCGGACTTGGCGTAGCTGAGCACGCCGCCGGTCGCGGTGATCTTGATCACGTCGCTGCCGTCCTTGTAGCGCTGGCGCACGGCCTGGCGCGCATCGTCGACCGAATTGATGACGCCCTCGGTCGGACCGGGCGGGCCCAGCAGGTGCGAGAGCTCGCTGTTGTAGCCGTTGGTGGGATCGGCATGGCCGCCGGTGGTGGCGATCGACTTGCCCGCCGCCCAGATCCGTGGCCCCTTCACCAGTCCCTGGTTGATCGCGTCGCGCAGGTGCGGGGTGATGGTCCCGCCGAGGTCACGCACGCTGGTGAAGCCGGCCATCAGGGTCTTCTCGGCGTAGCCGATGCTGCGGAACGCGAAGTCGACATCGTCCAGGCGGAAGCCTTCGGAATAGCTCTGCGGACTGGACTGGCTGCCGAGGTGCACGTGCAGGTCGGTCCAGCCGGCCATGCAGGTGCGGTCGGCCAGGTCGATGGCGGCCATGCCGGCGGCCGCCTCGGCGCGACCGGGCAGTACCTCGGCCACCTTGCCGTTGCGCACGACCACGGTATGCGCATCCAGCAGCTTGCCGCTGCGGCTGTCGAACAGCTTGCCGCAGTGCAGGGCGGTGTCCTGGGGGCTGGCCCCGCCGGCGAAGGCGGGCAGGGCGAGCGAGCACAACACGCATGCAGGAAGCAGGGCGACGGTGAACAGGCGATGGCGCATGGTGGTTCCCCCGGGGTGATGCGGGATGGTGCCATGCAAGGCCGGCGAATGGCGGTGGATGCTGCGCTGCGGTAGGCTTTCCGGCCCGATTCCCGTTGTTGCCCGCCGTGTCCGAGCCCGCCATCTACGATCCCGCCGCCGTCGAATCCGCCGCCCAGTCGTTCTGGGCCCGCACGCGCGCCTTCGAGGTGGACGAGCAGTCGGACAAGCCGAAGTACTACTGCCTGTCGATGCTGCCGTACCCGTCCGGCGCGCTGCACGTGGGACACGTGCGCAACTACACCATCGGCGACGTGATCAGCCGGCACAAGCGGATGACCGGCTTCAACGTGCTGCAGCCGATGGGCTGGGACGCGTTCGGCCTGCCCGCCGAGAACGCCGCGATCAAGAACAAGACCGCGCCGGCCAAGTGGACCTACGCCAACATCGAGCACATGCGCGCGCAGCTGAAGTCGCTGGGCTACGCGATCGACTGGACCCGCGAATTCGCCACCTGCAAGCCCGACTACTACGTCCACGAGCAGCGCATGTTCGTGCGCCTGCTGAAGAAGGGCATCGCCTACCGCAAGAACTCGGTGGTGAACTGGGACCCGGTCGACCAGACCGTGCTGGCCAACGAGCAGGTGATCGACGGCCGCGGCTGGCGCACCGGCGCGCTGGTCGAGAAGCGCGAGATCCCGCAGTGGTTCCTGCGCATCACGGACTACGCGCAGGAACTGCTGGACGAGCTGGACCGCCTGCCGGGCTGGCCGGACTCGGTGAAGACCATGCAGCGCAACTGGATCGGCCGCAGCGAGGGCCTGGAAATCCAGTTCCGCGTCGATGGCGAAGATCAGCCGCTGACGGTGTTCACCACCCGCCCCGACACCCTGATGGGCGTGACCTTCATCAGCGTGGCCGGCGAGCATCCGCTGGCGCTCAAGGCCGCGGCGTCGAACCCCGAACTGGCCGCGTTCCTGGCCGAGCTGAAGCAGGGCGGCGTGTCCGAGGCCGAGCTGGAAACCCAGGACAAGCGCGGCATGGCCACCGGCCTGTGGGCGATCCATCCGGTGACCGGCGAGGACGTGCCGATCTACGTCGCCAACTTCGTGCTGATGGGCTATGGCACCGGCGCGGTGATGGCGGTGCCCGCGCACGACCAGCGCGACTGGGAATTCGCTAAGGCCTACGGCCTGCCGGTCAAGCCAGTGGTGGTGGATGCCGCCACCCGCGACGCCCTGCAGGAACTGTCCACCCATGTCGCCGGCCACGACGACCCGATGGCGGTCGCGCTGGGCGCGCATGCGCCGGTGGACGTGGTCGAGGTCGATGCCGCGGTCGCGGTGGTGCGCGAGTACCTGCGCCGGATCGACGAGGAAGGCGCGCAGACCGAGCGCGGCTGGCTGATCAATTCCGGCGACTACAACGGCATGGACTTCGATGCCGCCTTCGCGGCGCTGGCCACGAAGTTCGCCGGCGAAGGCAGCGGCGTGCGCCGGGTCAACTTCCGCCTGCGCGACTGGGGCGTGAGCCGCCAGCGTTATTGGGGCTGCCCGATCCCGGTGGTGTACTGCGCCGGCTGCGGTGCGGTGCCGGTGCCCGAGGACCAGCTGCCGGTGCTGCTGCCCGAGGACGTGGCCGATGCCTTCGCCTCGGGCGACGTGCATTCGCCGATCAAGTCCGACCCCGAGTGGCGCAAGACCACCTGCCCGCAGTGCGGTGGCGCGGCCGAGCGCGAGACCGACACCTTCGACACCTTCATGGAGTCGAGCTGGTACTACGCGCGCTACACCTCGCCGGGTGCGGCCGACATGGTCGACGCGCGCGCCAACCACTGGCTGCCGGTCGACCAGTACATCGGCGGCATCGAGCACGCGATCCTGCACCTGATGTACTTCCGCTTCTACCACAAGCTCCTGCGCGACGCGGGGCTGGTGGCCAGCGACGAGCCGGCCACGCGCTTGCTGACCCAGGGCATGGTGATCGCCGACACGTTCTACCGCGAGGACGAACACGGCGCGAAGGAATGGATCAACCCGGCGGACGTCGACCTGGTCCACGACGAGCGCATGCGCGTGGTCGGCGCGACCTCGCGGATCGACGGCCTGCCGGTGCTGGTCGGCGGCACCGAGAAGATGTCGAAGTCGAAGAACAACGGCGTCGACCCGCAGGTGCTGGTCGACCGCTACGGCGCCGACACCGTGCGCCTGTTCTCGATGTTCGCCGCGCCGCCGGAGCAGTCGCTGGAGTGGAGCGATTCCGGGGTGGAGGGCATGGCCCGCTTCCTGCGCCGGCTGTGGCGCGACGTGCATGCGCATGCCGCGCAGCCGGATCATCCGGTGGTCGACCCCGCCGCGCTGGACGCCGCGCAGAAGACCCTGCGCCGGCAGGTCCACGAGGCGATCCAGAAGGTCGGCGACGACGTCGGTCGCCGCCACAGCTTCAACACCGCCATCGCCGCGCTGATGGAACTGCTCAACCATGTCGGCAAGTTCGGCGACATGTCCGACCAAGGGCGCGCGGTGCGCCACGAGGCGTTCGAGGCGATCGTGCTGCTGCTCAACCCGATCACCCCGCACATCGCGCATGCGTTGTGGCAGGCGCTGGGCCACCCCGAGGCCCTGCTGGAGGACATCCCGTTCCCGCAGGCCGACCCGGCGGCGCTGGTCCGCGACGCGCTGACCCTGGCGGTGCAGGTCAACGGCAAGCTGCGCGGCACCATCGAGGTCGCCCCGGACGCGCCGCGCGAGGCGATCGAGGCCGCGGCCCTGGCCGAGCCATCGGTGGCGCAGTACGTGGATGGCAAGGAGATCCGCAAGCTGATCGTGGTGCCCGGGAAGATCGTGAATATCGTGGTGGCGGGCTGACCCCCGCCGACTTCCACGAGCCGATCGCTTAGACTGCCGCCATGACCCGACGCCTCGCCGCCATCGTCTTCGCCGCCGCCCTGCTGACCGGGTGCGGCTTCCACCTGCGCAACGCCCTGAACTTGCCCGAGAACCTCGGGCCGGTGCGGGTGGTCGCCGGCGACCCTTACAGCGCGCTCGCCGACAACCTCGCAGAGGGGCTGCAAACCGCGGGGGCGCAGGCCGCCCCGGCGGGCGCGCAGACCGGCGTGGCGACCCTGCGCATCGTGTCGGAGCAGTGGGCCGACACCCCGATCAGCCACGACCAGTTCGGCCGCGCGCAGGAGTTCTCGCTGCGCTATGCGGTGATCTTCAGCATGCAGCGCGCCGATGGCAGCGTGGTGGTGCCGCAGCAGGCGGTCGAACTGGCCCGCGACTACCTGGCGCCGGCGGTGGATTCGATCGGCAAGGCCAGCGAGCGCGAACTGCTGGTGCGCGAGCTGCGCCGCGACATGGCGGCGGCGATCCTGCGCCGGGTGGACGCGGCTTCCAAGCCGGCGGCGCCCGCCGCCCAGTGACCCGCGCGGCGCGCTCCCGATGGAGCTGAGCACCGACCGCATCGCCGCGCACCTGGCCGGCGAACCGCTACGCCCGGCCTACCTGGTGGCGGGGGCGGAAACCCTGCTGGTCCTCGAAGCCGCTGACGCCGTCCGCATGGCCGCGCGCGCGCAGGGCATCGGCGAACGCGAAGTGCACGACATGGAAGGCCGCGATGCCGACTGGGGCGCGCTTGCCGCCTCGCTGCTGGCGCCGAGCCTGTTCGCCACGCGTCGCCTGGTGGAGGTGCGCCTGCCGACCGGCAAGCCCGGGACCGAGGGCGGCAAGCTGATCGCGGAATTCTGCGCGGCGCCGCCACCGGACGTGGTCCTGCTGGTAATTGCCGGGGAATGGTCGCGCCAGCATCCCGGCAAGTGGACCGAGGCCATCGCGCGGGTGGGGCATACCTGCATCGCCTGGCAGGTGCGTCCGCACGAACTGGAATCCTGGATCGAGCGCCGGTTGCGCCTGCGCGGCCTGCGCGCGACCCCCGACGCGGTGGCGCGGCTCGCGCAGCGGATCGAGGGCAACCTGCTCGCGGCGGCGCAGGAAATCGACAAGCTCGTGCTGCTGGCCGAGGGCGATGCGCCCATCGACCTCGCGCGGATGGACGCGCTGGTCGCTGATTCGGCCCGCTACGACGTGTTCCGCCTGGTCGACGCGGCCCTCAACGGGCAGCCGGCGCAGGTCTCGCGCATGCTCGCCGGGTTGCGTGCGGAAGGCGAGGCGGTGCCCGCGCTGATGGGCATGGTGGTGAAGGAGCTGCAGACCGTCGCCGCGCTGGCGCGTGCGCGCAATTTCGCCGCCGAATGCAAGGCGTTGCGCATCTGGGACTCCAAGCAGGCGGTATACAAGCGCGCGCTGGCCCGGCACGCGCCGGAGCGCTGGCAGCGCTGCGTGGTCGAGGCCGGCCGCGTGGACCGCATCGCCAAGGGCCGGGTGCGGCTCGGCGAGGAACCGGCCGACGCCTGGCTGCAACTGGAGCGGCTGCTGCTGGCGGTGGCCGACAAGGGCGCCATCCGGCTGCTGGCGTCGTGAGCCACGGCACGCTGCGGATCTGCTACGGCGGGACCTTCGATCCCGTGCACAACGGCCACCTCGCCGTCGCCCGCGCGGCGCGCGACCGGTTGCGCGCCGACGTCGCCCTGCTGCCGGCGCACGACCCGCCGCACAAGGCCGCGACCCGCGCCGATGCCGGGCAGCGCGCGGCGATGCTGGCGCTGGCGGTGGATGGCGACGCCGGGTTGTCGGTGGACCGGCGCGAACTGGCCCGCAGCGGGCCTTCGTACACCGTGGACACTCTCGCCGAATTGCGCGGCGAACTGGGCGAACGGGCGCCGATCGCCTGGCTCATCGGGGCGGATTCGCTGCTGCAGCTCGACACCTGGCACGACTGGCGCCGCCTGTTCGCGCTGGCCCACCTCGTGGTCGTGCAACGGCCGGGTGCCGACATCGACAGCGATCGCCTGCGCGCGCGGGCGCCGCGGGTGCAGGCCGAAGTCGCCGCGCGCTGGCAGTCGGCGGACGCCCTCCACGCCAGCGCGTCCGGTGGCATCGCCCTGTTGCCGTTGCCCGGGTTGCGGCCCGAGTCCTCCACCGCGCTGCGCCGGCGGATCGCCGCCGGCGAACCCTGGCGCGACTGGGTGCCGCCGGCGGTCGCCGCCTACATCGACCGTCACGGGCTGTACCGCGACCCCGCCGCTATACTGCCGCCGAATTCCCCACCGCCTGCCGAGCCGCGCCCTTGACCACCACTGCCCACGTCATCAAGACCAGCCTGCCGAACCCGCCGCCGCCGGTGGAGACCCTGCTCAAGACCGTGCACGCCGCGGTCGAGGAGCTGAAGGCCAAGGACGTGGTCGAAATCGACGTGCGCGGCAAGAGCAGCGTCTGCGACTACATGGTGATCGCCTCGGGCACGTCGACCCGCCACGTGAAGTCGGTGGCCGACGAAGTGATGCGCTTCGCCAAGCGCCTCGACGTCATGCCGCTGGGCGTGGAGGGCGAGCGCGAGGCCGAGTGGGTGCTGGTGGACCTGGGCGACGTCGTGGTCCACGTCATGCTGCCGCGGGTGCGCGAGTTCTATGCGCTGGAGCGGTTGTGGACGGTGGGCGACCAGCCGCCGGAATTCGAGCAGTAACCTGCCGCGCTTGGCGCTTCATCGGCGTCCGCTGCGCACGATCCCGATGGACAGCAGACGCGTCCACTGCGGTTGCTGCGCGCCGGGCACGCCCGTAAGGCCATCGCGCGCGACGGTACTTGATCGAATCCACGCGTTGACCCCGGATCCGCGATGAAAGCGCGGCTGGTCGCGGTCGGCGAGCGCGCACCTGCCTGGGTCGCGCAGGGCTTCGCCGAATACCAGAAGCGCCTGTCGCACTGGCTGCCGATGGAACTGGTCGAGGTCGAGCCCGGGGTGCGCGGCAAGGGCCGCGATACCGCGCGCGCGATGGCCGACGAGGGTACGCGCGTGCTCGCCGCGCTGCCGAAGCAGGCGCACGTGGTGGCGCTCGATGGGCGCGGCACCCTGCACAGCTCGGAACAACTGGCCGTGCGCCTCGAACATTGGCGTGGGCAGGGGCGCGACCTCGCGTTCCTGATCGGCGGCCCCGAAGGCCATGCGCCGGAAGTCCTGCAGCGCGCCGACGAGCGTTGGTCGCTGGGCCCGTTGACCCTGCCGCACATGCTGGTTCGGCTGGTGCTGGCAGAACAGGTCTATCGCGCGGCCGCACTGCTCGCCAACCATCCCTACCATCGCGCCTGACCAGGCGCCCGCGCAGCGCGCGGGCGCTTGGCGGCGCGGCCTCAACGCGGCAGCGCGAACTCGATCGGCACCAGGCCCAGTGCCTGCACCGCACGCTCGCCCTGCATCGCCGGCTGGAAGCGCCAGCGCTTGAGCACCTGCTCGCGCGCCGCTTCGTCGAGTTCGCGATGACCGCTGCCCTGGGCGATGGTCACGTCCAGCGGGCGCCCATCGATGCCGACCAGCACCTGCAGCAGCACCGTGCCGGTCCAGCCGAGGCGCTGCGCGTTGCGCGGATACTTCGGCGGCGGGGCAAGCGCGTATTGCAGCTGGATCGCGGCGGGGGGCGTCGCCACCGGACCCACGTCGGCCGGTCCGGCGTCGACGGGGCCCGGGTCCACCACCGGCTCGCTGCCGGTCTCGCTGACCACCGGGTCGCTGCTGGCCGGCTGTTCGCTGGTGCGCGGCGTGGCGGGCTGCGCCACCGGGCGCTGCGGGGTCACCGGCTGCTTCTCCTTCACGATCTCGACCGGCACGATGACCTCCGGCGGGATGTCGCGCGCGACGAGGCTAGGTTCGCGCGGCAGGTCGATCGCCGGCGGCGGCATCGCCAGCGGCATCATCAGCAGGCCGAAGGCCAGCAGGTTGAGCGCGAGGGTGCCGCTCATCGTGGCGATCCGGGCGGGATCGAGGCGGGGCTTTTCGACGGGCGCGAGCAGGGCGAAGCCTGCCGGGCGGGACACTGCGTGGACGTGGGCGCGGACCATGGTCAACCTCCTGTCAGGGTGGAGCGACGTGGGAACACACACCATGCAACGGACGGGACCGGCGATCGGGGTTGCCGACGCGCACGATCCGATTCCACGCTGCGCCGCGTCCCCGCCTGCGGCAACGCCATCGCGATGGACGGCGACGCACCGCCGACCGATGGGCGGTGCTGGGGCGCGGATGCCCGCAAACGACGACGCCCGCGCGAGGCGGGCGTCGGGACGGCGACGGCAGGTCAGGGCGCGGGATCGGGATCGTGCCCCAGCCCGCCGGCTTCCGGATCCGGTGGCGGTTCCGCCCCCGGGATTTGCGCCTCGCCCTTGTTGCGTGGCTTGGGTTCGGCGTAGCCGGTGTTGCAGGCCGGCTCCGGATGGCCGGTGGGGATGCGGTCGGCGTCGGCGGGCGTGCGGGTGCCCATCTCAGCGCCCCAGCTCGAACACGACTTCGATGCCGATCGACAGCGTGGTCTCGCCCGGCGCGACCGAGGTCTCCTTCGCCATCATCGCGTCGCTGGCCATCGCCCGGACCATCGGCATCGGCCGTGGCAGGCTGGCGCCGCCTTCGCTGATGCTGACGATGCGACGCACCTGCAGGCCGAGCGCGTCGGCATAGGTGCGTGCCTGCGCCTGGGCCTTGCGCAGCGCGGACACGCGGGCCTCCGCGTAGGCCTCGTCCGGCTTGTCGACCTCGAAGCTCGGGCCGTTGATCTGGTTCGCGCCCTGCGCGGCCAGGGTGTCGAGCACCTTGCCCAGCCTGGCGAGGTCGCGGACCTTCACGTTCACCGTGTTGCTGGCCTGGTAGCCGGTGATCGTCGGCGGCTGGTTCTCGGCATAGCGGTATTGCGGGTTGAGGCTGATGCCGCTGGTCTGGATGTCGCGTTCGGCGATGCCGGCGCCGCGCAGGGCCGCCATCACCTTGTCCATCTGCACGGCGTTCGCGCGCATCGCGACGTTGGCATCGGCGGCCTGGGTGACCACGCCGGTGGAGATGGTGGCGACGTCGGGCACGCGGGTGGCGTCGGCGGTCGTGGCGATCGACAGCAACGTGCCGTCGGCAGGCATGGCGTAGCCGGTCTGGGGTTGTGCGCAGGCGGTCATGGGGGCTCCGGCGGCAAGGGCGAGGGCGAGGGCGAGGGTGCGCAACATAGGCATGGTGGACTCCAGGAGGATGCGGGGTAAGGATGGCGCGGCCACGGTCGCCGCCGGGTGAATGCCGTCACCGCAGTGAACGCGCGGTGAGCCGGAACGGGGTCGAGGCGGCCGCGGTGGGCGGGCGGTGCATGGCCCCGGGTTAGACTGCGGGCATGCTGCATCTTGCCTCGCGCTCGCCCCGGCGCGCCGAACTGCTGGCCCGGCTCGGGCTGGACTTTGGCGTCATCGACCTCGACCTGCCCGAACAGCGCGGCGCCGACGAAGCGCCCGCCGATTACGTGCGCCGGGTGGCGCGCGAAAAAGCCGGCGCCGGCCTGCTGCAGGTGGTCGCGGTGCCCGGCGCGGTGGTACTGGGCGCGGACACCGAGGTGATCCTCGATGACGAGGTGTTCGGCAAGCCCGCCGATGCCGCGGTGGCGGCGGCGATGCTGCGCCGACTGTCTGGACGCATGCACGAGGTGGTGACCGCGGTCTCGGTGGTCTCGGCCGGCCGCGAGCTGCAGGCGGTGTCGCGTTCCGAGGTCACCGTGGCGCCGCTCGGCGAGGACGACATCGCCCGCTACCTCGCGACCGGCGAGTGGCTGGGCAAGGCGGGTGCGTACGCGATCCAGGGCCGCTTCGAGGCGCACATCGCGCACCTCTCCGGCAGCTACAGCGGGGTGATGGGCCTGCCGCTTCACGAGACCGTCGGCCTGCTGCGCCAGTTCGGGCTGCCCGCATGAGCGAGGAACTGCTGGTCAACGTGACCCCGCGCGAGACCCGCGTCGCGGTGGTCGAGAACGGCATGCTGCAGGAGCTGCACATCGAGCGCGGCAGCCAGCGCGGCGTGGTCGGCAACATCTACAAGGGCAAGGTGCAGCGGGTGATGCCCGGGATGCAGGCCGCCTTCGTGGACATCGGCCTGGAGCGCGCGGCGTTCCTGCACGCCAACGACATCTTCCGCAGCGCGCCGCTGGAAACCGCCGAGGGCGAGGCGCCCGCGCCGGTCCCGCCGCAGGTGCAGGTGCCGATCGCCGAACTGCTGCGCGATGGCGCGGAGATCGTGGTGCAGGTGGTCAAGGACCCGATCGGCAGCAAGGGCGCCCGGCTCACCACGCAACTGAGCATTCCCTCGCGCTACCTGGTGCTGCTGCCGCATTCGCGCGTGGTCGGGATCTCGGCGCGGATCGAGGACGAGGACGAGCGCGCGCGGCTGAAGGGCCTGATCGCGGAGTTCGCGCCACCGTCGCGCGGGCAGGGCTTCATCGTGCGCACCAACGCCGAGGGCCAGCCGGCCGAGGCGCTGGCCGAGGATGTGGCCTACCTTGGGCGGGTGTGGGCGCTGGTCGAGCGCAACATCGCCGCGTCCAGGGTGGGCAGCTGCGTGTACGAGGACCTGAGCCTGCCCTTGCGCGCGGTGCGCGACCTGATCCGCCGCGACGTCGACAAGGTGAAGGTGGATTCGCGCGAGACCAGCGAGCGCCTGCGCGAGTTCGCCGCGCAGTACATGCCGGGCCTGGCGGAGAAGATCGAGCACTACGCCGGCGCGCGGCCGATCTTCGACCTGTACGGGGTGGAGGACGAGATCCAGCGCGCGCTGGACAAGGAAGTGCCGCTGAAGTCGGGCGGCTACCTGGTGATCGACCAGACCGAGGCGATGACCACGGTCGACGTCAACACCGGCAGCTTCCTCGGCCAGCGCAACCTCGAGGAGACGGTGTACCGCACCAACCTGGAGGCGGCGCAGGCGGTCGCGCGGCAACTGCGCCTGCGCAACCTGGGCGGGATCATCATCATCGACTTCATCGACATGGTGGATGCCGAGCACCGCCGGCAGGTGCTGCGCACGCTGGAAAAGCAGCTCGCGCGCGACCACGCCAAGACCACGGTCTACGACTTCTCGCCGCTGGGGCTGGTGGAGATGACCCGCAAGCGCACGGTGGAATCGCTGCAGCGCCAGCTCAGCGAGCCCTGCCATGAGTGCGGCGGGCGCGGCATGGTCAAGACCGCGGAGACGGTGACCTACGAGGTGTTCCGCGAGGTCGTGCGCGCGGTGCGCCAGTTCGATGCCGAACGCCTGCTGGTGATCGCCTCGCCGAAGGTGGTGGCGCGGATCACCGACGAGGAATCCAACGCGGTCGCCGAGCTCGAGGAATTCCTCGGCAAGTCGATCCGCTTCCAGGCCGATGCCCAGTACCTGCAGGAACAGTTCGATGTGGTCCTGCTCTGAGGCCGGCGGGCGCGGGCGTCGCCGGCGTTGAGCGACGCCGCGCACCCGGCGCACCACCCGCTGCCGCCGCGTCGTCGCTGGCGCTTGCTGCGGCGCGGGTTGGGCTATGCGCTGGCCAGCGTGCTGGTGCTGCTGGCGCTGGGCAACGGCGTCGGCAGCCAGTTGCTGCCCTTGGCCGAGCGCCATCCCGACCGCATCGCCGCCTGGCTGCAGGCGCGCGTCGGCCAGCCGGTGGCCTTCGACCGCGTCGAAACCGAGTGGACCCGGCGGGGGCCGCTGTTGCGGCTGGACAACCTGCGCATCGGGCGTGGTGACGCGCCGCTGCGGATCGGCGATGCGGAGATCCTGGTCGCGCAGTATGCGGGGCTGTTGCCGTGGCGCTCGTTCACCGAGCTGCGCGTGCGCGGCCTGGACCTCACCCTGGAGCGCGACGACAGCGGGCGCTGGCAGGTGCGCGGCTTGCCCGGCCAGCAGGCGCAGGTCGACCCGCTGGCCACGCTGGAACGCCTCGGCGAGCTGCAGGTGTCGCATGCGCGCCTGCACGTGCGTGCGCCGGCGCTGGGGATCGAGACCCGCCTGCCGCGCATCGACCTGCGCATGCAGGTGGCCGGCAAGCGCGTGCGCGCGGGCGCGCATGCCTGGTTCCGGACCGGCGACCGGCCGATCGCCGCGGCCATCGACTTCGATCGCGGCACCGGCGATGGCCAGGTCTACGCCGGCCTGCGCGATGCCGACCTGCGCGCGTTCGCCGGGTTGCCGCGGATCGCCGGGGTGGTGCCGGTGGCCGGGCGTGGCCGGCTGCAGGCCTGGCTGGGCCTGCATGGCCATCGCATCGACGGCGTGCGTGCGAGCGCCACGCTGGAAGGCGTGGTGCTGCAGGGCGCACCGCTCGTGGCCGGCGCGCCGGCACCCACGCGCGGCCTCGGCGCGGTGTCGCTGGACGCACGCTGGCGCGGCACGCTGCGCCAATGGCAGGCGCAGGCCACGCGCCTGCGGATCGGCAGCGGGCGGACGCCGGACGTGCTCGACGGACTGGCCGTGGCCGGCGGCGAGCGCTACGGCCTGCGCGCGGCGCGGCTCGATGCCGAACCGTTGCTGGCCGTGCTCGCGCTGGGCGATGCCGCCTCGCCGCGGCTGCGGCGGTGGCTGGCGGCCTCATCGGCGGGTGCGGTGCTCGAGGAGATGGCCATCAGCGGCGTGCGCGGCGGGGCGATCCAGGCGCGTGCGCGCGTGCGCGGCCTGCATTTCGCGCCGGTCGGCAACAGCCCGGGCATGCGCGGCGTGTCCGGCGATCTCGTCGCCGATGCCAGCGGCATGCGGCTGCGGTTCGATCCGAAGGCGGAGGTGGCCTTCGATTGGCCCGCCGGCTTCGGCGTGGTCCACACGTTCACCCTGGATGGCGAAGCCCTGGCCTGGCACGACGCCGACGGCTGGACGGTGCAAACCCCTGGCCTGGCCATCGACGGCCGCGACCTGAAGGTCGACGCGCGTGGCGGGATCGGCTTCCCGGCCGGCGGCGGGCGCCCGCGCCTGGACATCGCCGCCGACATCGGCCAAGCGCCGGTCAAGGCGGCGCCCGGCTTCTGGATCCACCACCTCATGCCGAAGGCGACCATCGCCTGGCTGGACGCCGCGCTGCAGGGCGGACGCCTGCGCGACGTGCACGCGGTCGTCGCCGGCGACCTGCGCGACTGGCCGTTCCGCGACGCGCCGAGCGCGGCCGGCGCCGGCCTGTTCCGCATCGACGCACGGATCGAGGACGGCCTGCTGAAGTTCCAGCGCGATTGGCCCGCCGCGGAGGGCGTGGACGCCGCGCTCCGCTTCCAGGCCGATGGCTTCACCCTGGCCGGCGCGGGGCGCCTGGCCGGCGTGCCCATCCCGGTGCTGAAGGCGGGCATCCCGCGCTTCGGCCACGCCGAGCTGTCGGTGGAGGCGCGCGCCACCGGCGATGCCGGGGCGATGCTCGCGATGTTGCGCAACAGCCCGCTGCAGCGCGAGTACGGGCCGACGATGGATGCCCTGCGCGCGAAGGGCGCCGCCGATGCCGGCTTCCGCATGCAGCTGCCGCTCTACCACGGCGCGCCACCGCCGCAGATCGACGGCACCGTGGCGCTGGCCGGCGCGCGGCTGGAGGAGACGCGCTGGGACCTGGTGTTCGAGGGCGTGCAGGGCAACGCGCGCTTCGACCGCCTGGGCTTCGTCGCCGAGGGCCTGCAGGTGCGCTACGTCGGCTTGCCCGGGGCGCTGTCGCTGCGCGCCGGTCCGCACGTGCGCGACCCGAAGCAGGCCTTCGAGGCCGAGCTGCAGGCGACCGTCGGCATCGATGCCTTGCTCGCCAAGGCGGGCAGCAGCATGGACTGGCTGCTGCCATGGGTGGACGGGCGCTCGCCCTGGACCGTGTCGCTGGGGATCCCGCGCGGGGCGGCGCAGGCCGCGCCACCGACCCAGTTGCGGCTGCGCTCCAGCCTGGTCGGCACCGCGATCGACCTGCCGGAACCCTTGCGCAAGCCGGCGACGCAAGCGCTGCCGGCAACCGTCGACGTCACCCTGCCGATGGAGCGCGGGGAGGTGGCGGTGAACCTCGGCAACCTGTTGTCCCTGCGCAGCCGCAGCAACGGGCGGCAAACCGGGGTGCGTGCGCGGCTCGGGGGCGGCACGGTGGAGCCGCCGCCGGTGCACGGCCTGCAGGTCGAAGGGCGCGTGCAACGCCTGGAGGCGCTGGACTGGATCGGCGTGGTGTCGGGGCAGGCCGGCGGCGACGGACTGCCGCTGCGCCGCATCGAGGTGCAGGCCGATGCCCTGCGCCTGCTCGGCGCCGATTTCGCCGATGCGACCCTGGTGCTCGCACCCGCGCCACGCGGCACCGCGGTGCAGGTGCGCGGTGCCGGCATCGAGGGCTCGCTGCTGGTGCCGAGCGCGGATGGCGCGCAGGTGGCCGGCCGCTTCGAGCGCTTCCACTGGACATTGCCCGGACTGGGCGTGGCGCAGGCGGGGGCCGCCGCGCCGGTCGCTGGCGCGCGCGAGGGCTTCGACCCGGCGCGCATCCCGCCGCTGTTGTTCGACATCGCCGACTTGCGCCTCGGCGAGGCGGTGCTGGGCAACGCCCGGTTCCGCAGCGTGCCCGGCGGCGGTGGCCTGCGCATGGAGGAATTCACCACCCGCGGCGGCAAGCAGCGCCTGCGCGCCAGCGGGACCTGGAGCGGACGCGCGGCCGCTGCGCGCACGCAGTTGCGGCTGGACGTGGACAGCGATGACGTCGGCGCGCTGTTGGGCGGCCTCGGCCTGGGCGGCCAGTTGGCGGGCGGCAAGGGCAAGCTCGGCGTCGAGGCCGGCTGGCGCGGCGGCCCGGATGCCTTCGCCCTGGCCGCGCTGGATGCGCAGGTCGCGGTCGACGTGAAGAACGGCCGGCTGCTGCAACTGGAACCGGGTGCCGGGCGCGTGCTCGGCCTGCTCGGGATCGCGCAGCTGCCGCGACGCCTGACCCTGGATTTCCGCGACTTCTTCGACAAGGGCTTCGCCTTCGACCGCATCCACGGCAACGTGCGCATCGCGCAGGGCGAGGCCGGCACCGACGACTTGGCGATCCTCGGCCCCGCCGCCGACATCCATGTGCGTGGCAGCACGGACCTGCGCGCGCAGCGCTTCGACCAGACCGTGGACGTGTATCCGAAATCCGGTGGCCTGCTCACCGCGGTCGGCGCGATCGCCGGCGGCCCGGTCGGCGCGGCGGTCGGCGCGGTGGCCAATGCCGTCCTCGACAAGCCCATGCAGGGCATCGGCGCGCGGCGCTACCGCATCACCGGCCCCTGGCAGTCGCCGAAGGTGGAGACGCTGGAGCGTCCACCACCCGCGGTTCGCACCCCGAAGCCGGCCCCGCCGCCGGCTTGATCGGCGCGCCGGCGCCGCCATCTATCCCGTATCTCGACCCGAAGACCCGCATGAACGCACTGGCCCTCGCCGAATCCCGCCTGCTCGCGCCCACCGGGCTCGATGCCGCCACGCTCGAACGCACCTTCGCCGCGTTGCTCGGCCCGGGCGTCGACTTCGGCGACCTGTATTTCCAGCATGCGCGGCGCGAGAGCTGGAGCATGGAGGACGGCATCGTCAAGGACGGGGCGCACAGCATCGAGCAGGGGGTCGGCGTGCGCGCGATCTCCGGCGAGAAGACCGGCTTCGCCTATGCCGACGACCTCGATGCCGCGGCGCTGGTCGCCTCCGCGCAGTCGGCGCGGGCGATCGCGCGCGATGGCCGGCAACACGGGCCGCAGGCGCTGCAACGCAGCCCGGGCCGCGCGCTGTATCCCGCGCTGGACCCGGTGGATGCGATGGCCAACGAGGCCAAGGTCGCGGTGCTGCGCCGCGTCGACGCGCTGGTGCGCGCGCTCGATCCGCGCGTGCAGCAGGTGATGGTCGGCCTGACCGGTGGCGTCGACACCGTGCTGGTGGCGCGCAGCGACGGCGTACTGGCCGGCGACGTCCGCCCGCTGGTGCGGATGAACGTGCAGGTGATCGTCGAGCAGGGCGGTCGCCGCGAATCCGGCTACGCCGGCTTCGGCGGTCGCTACTCGTACGACGAGCTGCTGGCCGACGACAAGCCGGAACGCTTCGCCCGCGAGGCGTTGCGGCAGGCGCTGGTGAACCTGGAGGCGGTGGACGCGCCGGCCGGGGTGATGCCGGTGGTGCTCGGCAGCGGGTGGCCCGGCGTGCTGCTGCATGAAGCGGTCGGCCACGGGCTGGAGGGCGACTTCAACCGCAAGGGCACCAGCACCTATGCCGGGCGCATCGGCCAGCAGGTCGCGGCCAAGGGCGTGACCATCGTCGACGATGGCACCCTCGAAGGCCGGCGCGGCTCGCTGAACGTCGATGACGAGGGCACCCCGACCCAGTGCACCACGCTGATCGAGGACGGCGTGCTGGTCGGCTACATGCAGGACACCCTCAACGCGCGCCTGTCCGGCGTGGCGCCCACCGGCAACGGCCGCCGCGAATCGTTCGCGCACCTGGTGATGCCGCGCATGACCAATACCTACATGCGCGCCGGCACGCACGACCCGCAGGAGATGATCCGGTCGGTGAAGAAGGGCCTGTACGCGGTCAACTTCGGTGGCGGCCAGGTCGACATCACCAGCGGCAAGTACGTGTTCAGCGCGACCGAGGCCTACCTCATCGAGGACGGCAGGGTCACCGCGCCGGTGAAGGGCGCCACCCTGATCGGCAACGGCCCGGAGACCATGCAGAAGGTGGCGATGGTCGGCCACGACATGGCCCTGGACGACGGCGTCGGCACCTGCGGCAAGGATGGGCAGTCGGTGCCGGTCGGCGTCGGCCAGCCGTCGCTGCTGATTTCCGAGCTGACCGTCGGCGGCACCCGCGCGGGCTGATCAGGCGTGCGCGTCGTCGTCCAGGTCCGCGGCGTCGTCGGCCGCTTCGCTGGCGTCCGCGGCATGCGCGGCGTCGGCGTCCAGCGCATGCAGGGCCTTCAGCTCGCGGAACAGTTCGCGGAACGCGCGCGGCGGCTTGTTGCGCTTGCGCTCCTCGTGCGCGTTGCGGACCAGCTGGCGCAGGTGCTGGCGGTCGGCTTCGGGATGCGCGGCCAGCAGCTCGGTCATCGCGTCGTCGCCGTGGTCGCCGAGGAGCGCGTCGCGCAGCGCCTCGATCCGGTGCATCGCCGCGGTTTCCTTGCGCGCGGCCTCGCCATCCTTGGACATCGCGTCGCGGATCGCGTCGAGCACGTCCTCGTCCAGCTTGCGCATCTGCTTGGCCAGGAACGCGACCTGGCGCTTGCGCGCGCCGTGCGAGGTGATCCGCTGGGTGTCGCGGATGTGCGGCATCAAGCCCTCGGGGATCGGCAGCCGGCCGAGTTGCGCGGCGGTCATCGCCACCAGCTGTTCGCCAAGCTCCAGCACGTCCAGCGCCGCGCGCCGTTGCTGGCTGCGGCTTGGGCTGAAGAATTCACCGGTTTCGTCGTCGCGTCCTCGCATCGCCACAGGATAAGCCATTGAACAGTCCCGCATCCGCCCCGCACGTCCTCGAGACCACCCACGCCCGCGACGACAGCCCCGCGCGCCTGCAGCGCCTGTCGGCGATCGCCGAGCGCCTGCTCGACCGCGCGCGCGCCAGCGGCGCCAGCCAGGCCGAGGTGACCTGCAACGAGGACACCGGCCTTGCGGTGAACGTGCGCATGGGAGAGGTGGAGACGGTCGAGGCCACCCAGGACCGCGGCATTTCGGTCACCGTGTACTTCGGCCAGCGCAAGGGCAGCGCCAGCACCGCCGACCTGCGCGAGGAGAGCCTGGAGGCGACGGTGGCGCAGGCCTGCGCGATTGCCCGCCACACCGAGGACGATGCCGCCGCCGGCCTGGCCGATGCCGCGCTGATGGCGACCACCCTGCGCGAGTTCGACAGCTGGCACCCGTGGGACATCGATGCGCAGCGCGCGATCGACCTGGCCCTGGCCTGCGAGCAGGCAGGCCGCGAGGTCGATCCGCGGATCGGCAATTCCGATGGTGCGTCGCTGAACCGCAATGCCTCGGTCAGCGTGTACGCGAATTCCCACGGCTTCCTCGGCGCGGAGCGCGGCACCTCGCACAGCCTCGGCTGCGCGCTGATCGCCGGCGAGGGCGACGCGATGCAGCGCGACGGCTGGTACAGCCTGGCACTGGCGCCGGGCGACCTGGCGTCGCCGGAGGTGGTGGGGCGCACCGCCGCGCAGCGCACCCTGGAACGGCTCGATCCGCGCCACTTGCCGACCTGCGAGGTGCCGGTGCTGTTCCATGCGGAGATGGCGCGATCGCTGGTCGGCAGCTTCGTCGGCGCGGTCAGCGGCGGCGCCCTGTATCGCAAGGCGAGCTTCCTGCTGGACAGCGCGGGCACGCGGGTCTTCCCCGACTGGTTCGCCATCGACGAGCTGCCGTTCCTGCCGCGCGGTTGGCGCTCCGCGGCCTTCGACGCCGAAGGCGTGGCCACCCGCGAATCGCCGCTGGTCGCCGGCGGCATCGTCCAGCGCTACGTGCTCGGCAGCTACTCGGCGCGCAAGCTGGGCCTGCAGAGCACCGCCAACGCCGGCGGCGTGCACAACCTGCAGGTGCGCGCCAATGCCGGCGGCCTGGATGCGCTGGTCGGTGGCATGCAGCGTGGCCTGCTGGTCACCGAGCTGATGGGGCAGGGCGTCAACCAGATCACCGGCGACTACTCGCGCGGCGCGGCCGGGTTCTGGGTGGAGGGCGGCAAGATCGCCTACCCGGTGGACGGGATCACCATCGCCGGCAACCTGAAGGCGATGTTCGCGGCGATCGAGGCGGTCGGCGACGACGTGGATCCGCGCTCGCACATCCGCACCGGCGCGATCCTGGTGGGACGCATGACCGTGGCCGGCGCCGGTTGAGGCGGCGCTTGGCCTCGGGCGACGGCGCTTGGCGTTATCCTCGGGCAAGCGGCAGCCGCCGCAGTCCCCGGGGAAACGCTCCATGAGTCCGAATGCACCTGATCCCGTGTCCGTCCCACCGCCGCCGCCGAGCGCCGGCGGCCCGCCGCAGGAAGAGCGGCAATGGGCGATGTTCGCCCACCTGTCCGCGCTCGCCGGCGGCCTGCTCACGTCCGCCATCGGCGGCTGGGGTTTTTTCCTGGGCCCGCTGGTGATCTGGCTGATGAAGAAGGACAGCATGCCCTTCGTCGCCGACCAGGCGAAGGAGTCGTTGAACTTCAACATCACCGTCTCGGCGGTCTTCCTGGTCTTGCTGGTCCTGAGCCTGGTCACCCTCGGCATCGGCTTCATCATCACGCTGCCGATCATGCTGATCGTGGGCATCGCCGCGCTGGTGCTGATCATCATGGCCGCGATCAAGGCCAACGACGGCATCGCCTACCGCTATCCGTTCACCATCCGCCTGGTCAAGTAAGCCGGCCGCCGGCGGGCGTTCGTCGCCCGCCGGTCGTCTTCGTCGCCGCGCCGGGCGTTTCGTCGACGCATCCCTTGCGTGGCTGCGGGGCGTCCCCATCCTCGATGCAACGCCGGAATCGTTCCGGCCGGAGCCGACGATGGAAGCCACGACCGTTCAGACCCTCTCCCCGAGCCAGAGCGAGCGCCTGTGGGCGGCCGGTGCGCACGCGGGTGCGCTGCTGGCGGCGCTGGCGACCAGCTGGAGCGCCGGCATCGCCGGGGCGCTGGCCGCGTTCGCGGTGTGGATGCTGGTGCGCGACCGCAGCGAGTTCGCGGCCACGCACGCGAAGGAAGCCCTCAACTTCAACCTCAGCATGCTGCTGTACGCGATCGCCGCGGTCGCCATCGGCGTGGTGCTGGTCGGCGCGACCGTGCTCACCCTCGGCCTCGGCCTGCTGGTGACCGCGCCCGCCGGCTTGCTGCTGGTGCTGGCCTATGCCGCGATCGCGGTGACGTGGCTGGTGTGCAGCCTGATCGCGGCGTTCAAGGCCTACGACGGCCAGGACTACCGCTACCCGCTCACCCTGCGCCTGTTCGGCTGAGGCACGGCCTCAGCGGTCGCGCTCGACCACCTGGCGGGCGAGCGCGGCCAGCGCAGCGGTGTCGATGTCGAGGCCGTCGAGCGCGTCGTGCATGGCCGCGGCAAGGGCGTCGAGGCGGCGGCGGCTGGCCTCGATGCCGACCAGCGCCGGGAATGTTGCCTTGGCCTGGGCGAGATCCTTGCCTGCGGTCTTGCCGAGGGTCGCGGCATCGCCCTCCACGTCGAGCAGGTCGTCGCGGACCTGGAAGGCCAGCCCCAGCGCGTCGGCATAGCGGTCGAGCGCGGCCGCCTGCGCCGGGTTCGCGCGGCCCGCCATCGCCCCGAGGCGCACCGCGCAGCGCAGCAGCGCCCCGGTCTTCAACGCGTGCAGGCGCTCCAGCCCGGCGAGGTCGATGCCGGCGGATGCGCCCGTCGCGTCGATGTCCAGCGCCTGGCCGCCGCACATGCCGTCGACGCCGGCGGCACGCGCCAGTTCGGCGAGCATCGCCACCCGGCGTTCGGCGTCGAGTGATGCGCGCGCAAGGCAGTCGAAGGCCAGCGCCTGCAGGGCATCGCCGGCGAGGATCGCGGTGGCTTCGTCGAAGGCGACGTGCACGGTCGGGCGGCCGCGGCGCAGGCTGTCGTCGTCCATCGCCGGCAGGTCGTCGTGGACCAGCGAATAGCAATGCACGAGTTCCACCGCGGCGGCAGCGGCATCCAGCGTGTCCTCATCGACGCCGAACGCGGTGCCGGTGGCGTACGCGAGCAGCGGGCGCATGCGCTTGCCGCCGTTGAGCACGCCATGGCGCATGGCGGCGTGCAGCCGGGCGGGCGACGCGGCCGGGTCCGGCAGCACGCGGTCCAGCGTCGCCTCGACCCGCGCGCGCCACGCCGCGAAGCGCGGCTCAGGCATCGTCGCCGGCGTCGAACGGGCGGCCGAGCTCCGGCTGGGCGGGATCGCTCAGCAGGCGCACGCGCAACTCGGCCTGCTCCAGCGCGGCCTGGCAGTGGCGGTAAAGGCCGACGCCGCGCTCGTAGGCGGCCAGCGACGCCTCGAGGCTGAGCTCGCCGCTTTCCATGCGGGCGACGAGGTCTTCGAGCGCCTGCATCGACTGCTCGAAGTCGGCGACGGGCGAGGCATCGGGCGTTGTGGCGGGTTTGCGGGCCATGCAGCCAGTTTACGCCACGGCCGTCCATTGCAGCCGCGCGCCGCGCGCGTCCAGCCAGCTGGCCAGCGTGGCCGAGCAGAGGCGGTCGCCGGCGGCGAGCAGGGTGCCATCCGCGGCCGACAGCAGCGGCAGCCGCTCGCGTTGCCATGGCGGCACGCCGGCGTCCTGCAGCAGGTGCTTCAACGCATGGTCGTGGCGGCGTCGCGGCAGGCGCAGGCGTTCGCCGCCGCGCCGGGCGTGCGCGATGACCTCGTGGTCGAAGCCGTCCGCTCCCAGTAATTCGAGCGTGTCGCCGGTCGGTAGTCGCAACGGCGCCCGCCCATCCCACGTGGCCCGCCAGTCGCGCGGCAACGGCGTGCGCAGCGGCCCGGCATGCAGGAGGTCGCGCCAGCGTTGCACGCGCGCGCCATGCCAGTCGAAACGCGCACGCGCATCCGGGCGGGCGTCGAGCAGGTCCGCCTCGATGCACGCGCTGCCATGCGCCGGCAGCGGCGGCAGCCCGAGTGCGGCGATCCAGCGACGGAGCACGCGGGCGCGTTGCGTGGCCGGCAAGGCCAGCAGGCCGGCGACGTCGAGCAGATCGACCTCGCGCCGCACGCCGGCCAGCGCGGCGTCGTCGCCGGCATCCAGCAGGTCGGTCGCGGCGGCGGCGAGGCCGGCGCTGCGGGCAAGCGCGGCGGGTGCGTGCGGCCACCGCGCCTGCAAATGCGGCATCACGTGGTGGCGCAGGAAGTTGCGGTCGAGGCCGGGGTCATCGTTGCCCGGGTCGTCGATCCAGGCGAGGCGACGCGCCTGCGCATGGGCGAGCAGGTCGACGCGGGCAACCTCCAGCAGCGGGCGCCATAGCCAGCCGCGGGCGTAGGCCCGCCACGGGCGCATCGCGGCGAGCCCATCGACGCCGGACCCGCGCAGCGCGCGCAGCAGGAAGGTTTCGGCCTGGTCGTCGCGATGGTGGGCGAGGGCCAGGACTTCGCCGGCGCGCAGGTGGGCCGCGAACGCCGCGTGGCGTGCCTCGCGGGCCGCGCCTTCGAGGCCGAGCCCGGCGCGCCTGTCCACGGCGACGCGGACCACCTCCAGCGGGATGCCGAGGCCGGCGCAGGTCGCCTCGCAATGCGCCGCCCATGCATCCGCCTGCGCGTGCAGGCCGTGGTGGACATGGAGCGCCCGCAGTCCGGTGCGCTGCGTCGCCGAGTCGCCGGCGAGCAGGTGCAGCAGTACCGTCGAATCCAGGCCGCCGCTGTAGCCGACCAGCACCGGGCGGTCATCGGCCCGTGCAACCGCGGAGGCGAACGCCGCCGCGTCCATCGCGTCAGGACGCGTGGTCGTACGCGCCATAGCCGCGCAGGCGGCGGTAGCGGTTGTCCAACAGCGTCGCGACCGGGACGCCGTCCAGCGCGTCCAGTTCGTTCAGCAGCACGGCCTTGAGGCGCCGGGCCATCTGCACCGGGTTGCGGTGCGCGCCGCCGGTGGGCTCGCGCACGATCTTGTCGATCAGGCCCAGGCCGAGCAGGCGCTTGGCGGTGATCCCCATCTGCTCCGCGGCGTCCTTGGCCTTGCCGGCATCGCGCCACAGGATCGAGGCGCAGCCTTCGGGCGTGATCACCGAGTAGGTGCTGTATTCCAGCATCAGGGTGCGATCACCGACGCCGATCGCCAGCGCGCCGCCCGAGCCGCCTTCGCCGATCACGGTGCATACGATCGGCACCTTCAGCTCGGCCATCTCCAGCAGGTTGCGGGCGATCGCCTCGGACTGGCCGCGTTCCTCGGCATCGATGCCCGGCCAGGCGCCGGCGGTGTCGATGAAGGTCAGGATCGGCAGGCCGAAGCGTTCCGCCAGCTTCATCAGGCGCAGCGCCTTGCGGTAGCCCTCGGGCTTGGGCATGCCGAAGTTGCGGCGTACCTTGGACTTGGTGTCGCGGCCCTTCTCGTGGCCGATCACCATCACACTGCGTCCGTCGATGCGGGCGAGGCCGCCGACGATGGCGTTGTCGTCCGCGAACGCGCGGTCGCCGGCGAGTTCCTGGAATTCGTCGCAGATCACCCGCAGGTAGTCCAGCGTGTACGGGCGCGCGGGATGCCGCGCCAGCTGCGAGACCTGCCACGGGGTGAGGTCGCGGAAGATGGTCGCGGTGCGCTTGCGCAGCTTTTCCTGCAACGCGTGCACTTCGGCGTCGATGTTGACCGCCGGCCCGTTGCTGGCCTGCCGCAGGTCCTGGATCCTGGCTTCCAGGTCGGCGATGGGCTGCTCGAAATCGAGGTAGTTCGGGTTCATCGGCCGCAGTTTACCCCGCCCGGGGCGCCGTACCGAGCCGTAGGTGCGGGCTCACTGGGCCCAGGGCTTGCCCATCTGCACGCTGACCGCGGTCATGCCGGGCAGGCTGCGCAACAGGTCGGGCAGGCCGGCCTCCATGCGCAGGCCGCGGCCGCCGTTGATCGCCAGCCGGCCGATGCCGGTCGCGGTGGTCGCCTCGATCAGCACAGGGGTGCTGCCCGGATGGGCGCGCAGCACGCGCTCGAATTGCTCCACCGCCCCGGGCACGCGCAGGTCCAGGCGCAGCGAGAGGCGTTGCGCCTGCCCGCTGCTGAGTTGCAGGTAGTCCCAGGCGCGTCGCGCGCGCAACGCGAAGCCGCCGCTGAATTCGTCCTCGCGCAGGTCGCCCTCGACCACCAGGATGCGGTCGCGGGTCAGCAACGGCGCGTACGCCTGCCACTCCTCGCCGAAGAACGCGCATTCGAGGCGGCCGCGCCCGTCTTCCAGTTGCACGAAGGCCTGGCTGTCGCCGCGCTTGCGCATGCCGACCACCTGGCCGGCGACCACCGCCGCCATCTGCGGGCGCCAGCCCTTGCGCGCCTCCGCCGGCCGTGCCTCCCACAACACGTCTAGCGAGGACAGGTCGTGGCCGACCAGTCCCTTCAGTTCGGCGCGGTACGGGTCCATCGGGTGGCCGCTGAGGTAGTGGCCCAGGGTCTCGCGCTCGCCCTGCAGCTTCTGCGCCAGCGGCCATTCCTCGCAGGTCGGCAGCACCACGTGGATGTCCGCCGCGCCGCTGCCGCCGTGCGCGGGCGCGGCACCGAACATGTCGACCATGCCGGCATCGCGGTTCCGCGCGATCTGCTCGGTCGCCTTCAGCGCCTCCGGCAACTGCAGCATCAGCGAAGCCCGGTTCGGCGCCAGCGCGTCCATCGCGCCGGCATGCACCAGCGCTTCCAGCGTGCGCCGGTTGAGGCCGGCCGCCTCCACCCGTTTGCAGAAGTCGAGCAGGTCGGCGAACGCGCCGCCGTCGCCCCGTGCGGCGACGATCGCCTCGCACACGCCGCGACCGACGCCCTTCACCGCACCCAGCCCGTAGCGGATCGTGCGCGGGTCGGTGGCCTCGAACATGTAGGCGGAGGCATTCACGTCCGGCGGCAGCACCGCCAGCCCCATCGCACGCGCCTCGTCGAGGAAGCCCACGACCTTGTCGGTGTTGTCCATGTCCGAGGACAGCACCGCGGCCATGAACTCCGCCGGGTAGTGCACCTTGAGCCAGGCGGTCTGGTAGGCGACCAGCGCGTACGCCGCCGAGTGCGACTTGTTGAAGCCGTACTCCGCGAATTTCTCCATCAGGTCGAAGATCTGCGTCGCGGTGCGCGGGTCGACGCCGCGCTCGGCCGCGCCGGCCTCGAACTTGGCGCGCTCCTTCGCCATTTCCTCGGGCTTCTTCTTGCCCATCGCGCGGCGCAGCAGGTCGGCGCCGCCCAGCGAATACCCGGCCAGGACCTGGGCGATCTGCATCACCTGTTCCTGGTACACGATGACGCCGTAGGTGGGCGACAGCACCGGCTCCAGCGCCGGGTGCGGGAAGCTCACCTCGGCCACGCCGTGCTTGCGGTCCACCCATTCGCGGTCCATCCCGCTGCCCAGCGGGCCGGGGCGGAACAGCGCGGCCAGCGCGATGATGTCCTCGAAGGTGTCGGGCCGGGCGCGCTTGAGCAGCTCGCGCATGCCGCGCGATTCGAACTGGAACACGGCGACGGTGTCGCCGCGCGCGAACAGTTCGTAGCTCGCCTTGTCGGTGAGGGGCAGGGTGGCGATGTCGAGCGCCGCCTCGCCGGCGGCGGCACGGCGGGCGTTGATCGCCTTCACCGCCCAGTCGATGATCGTCAGCGTGCGCAGGCCGAGGAAGTCGAACTTCACCAGGCCGATCGACTCGACGTCGTCCTTGTCGAACTGGGTGACCGGGTTGCGCCCACGGCCATGGCCGTCGTGTTCGGCGAACAGCGGGCAGAAGTCCTGCAGCGGGCTCGGCGCGATCACCACGCCGCCGGCGTGCTTGCCGGCGTTGCGGGTCAGGTCCTCCAGTTGTAGGGCGAGGTCGATGAGGTCGCGGACCTCGTCCTCGGCCTCGTAGCGCTCCTTGATCTCGGCGATCAGGTAGCCGTCCTTCTGCTGCGAGCGCTTGCTGCGGCCGATCACGTCGTCCAGCGACAGCGGGTCCGCGGGCTGCAGCGGGATCAGCTTGGCCAAGTCGTTGACGAAGCCGTAGGACAGGCCGAGCACGCGCCCGGCGTCGCGCAGCACCGCCTTCGCGGCCATGGTGCCGTAGGTGATGATCTGGCTGACCCGGTCGCGGCCGTACTTGCGCGCGACGTAGTCGATCACCTCGTCGCGCCGGTCCATGCAGAAGTCGATGTCGAAGTCGGGCATCGACACGCGTTCCGGGTTGAGGAAGCGCTCGAACAGCAGGTCGTAGGGCAGCGGGTCGAGGTCGGTGATGCCCAGCGCCCAGGCCACCAGCGAGCCGGCGCCGGAGCCGCGGCCGGGGCCGACCGGGATGCCGTGCTGCTTCGCCCAGTTGATGAAGTCGGCGACGATCAGGAAGTAGCCCGGGAAGCCCATCTTGACGATGACGTCGAGCTCGGTCTCCAGGCGCGTCTCGTAGTCTTCGCGCGCCTTGCCGGGCGCCAGCGGTGCCCGTTCGAGGCGCCTGGCCAGGCCGTCGCGCGACTGGCTGCGGATCCAGCTGTCGAGGGTCTCGTCGTCCGGCACCGGGAAGGCCGGGAGGTAGTAGGTGCCCAGCCGCAGTTCGAGGTTGCAGCGGGTGGCCAGCGCGAGGCTGTTGTCGAGCGCGTCCGGTATATCGGCGAACAGCGCCGCCATCGCGTCCGCAGGCTTCAGGAACTGCTCGGCGCTGTAGTCGCGCGGGCGGCGCGCATCGTCGAGCACCCGGCCGCTGGCGATGCACACGCGGGCCTCGTGGGCGTCGAAGCCTTCGGCATCGAGGAAGCGCACGTCGTTGCTGGCGACCACCGGGATCCCGCGGCGCGCGGCGACGTCCAGCGCGAAGGCGTTGAAGGCGTCCTCGCCCTGCCGTCCGGTGCGCACCAACTCCAGGTGCAGGCGCTCGCCGAAGCGGCGCTGGAGGTCGGCCACGGCCGCTTCCGCGAGGTCGTGGCGGCCCCCGGCGAGCAACTGCCCGGCGTCCGATTGCGGCCCGGCCAGCGCGAACAGGCCGGCGTTCGCCTCCAGCCACGCCGGCCGCGCGACCACGCCATCCACGCGGTGGCCTTCCATCCACGCGCGGGTGAGCAGTTCCGACAGGCTGAGGTAGCCGGCCTGGTCGCGGCAGAGCAGGGTGAGCCGGCTGGGCGTGCCCGTGCCCTCCGCGAGCAACACGTCGGCGCCCGCGATCGGCTTGATGCCGGCCTTCTCCGCCTCCTTGTAGAACTTCACCAGCGCGAACAGGTTGTTCTGGTCGGTGATCGCCACCGCCGGCAGCCCGCGCGCCGCGCAGGCCGTCACGAGTTCCGGGATGCGGATCGTGGAGTCGACCAGCGAATACTCGCTGTGCAGGTGCAGGTGGGCGTAGCGGGCGGGCATGGGATCACCGCGGGGACAGTCCGCAGGGTAGGCCGCCCACCGACCCCGGGCAAGGCTTGACAGGCGGTCGCCCGGGTTCAGGCCAGCAGGCCGGCGGCCGCCAGCGCCTCGCGTACCGGCGCGAAGCTGCGGCGATGCTCGGGGCAGGGCCCGTGCAGGCGCAGGGCCTCGCGGTGCAGCGGGCTGGGATAGCCCTTGTGGCGGTCGAAGCCGTAGGCCGGATACTGCTGGTGCAGGGCGCGCATGCGCGCATCGCGTGCGACCTTGGCGAGGATGGAGGCGGCCATGATCGCCGGCTCCAGCGCATCGCCGTCGATGATCGCGGTGGCCGGGCAGGGCAGGCCGTCGGGCACCCGGTTGCCGTCGACCAGCGCATGGCCGGCGGCGGGCGACAGCAGGGCGACGGCGCGGCGCATGCCGGCCATCGTGGCCTGCAGGATGTTGCGTTGGTCGATTTCCGCCGCTTCGACGAATTCGATGCGCCAGGCCACTGCGCGTTCCAGGATCAGCGGATAGAGCGCCTCGCGGCGACGCTCGCTGAGCTGCTTGGAATCGCCGAGCCCGTCGATCGCGCGGGCCGGGTCCAGGATCACCGCAGCCACGCAGACCGGGCCGGCCAACGGGCCGCGTCCGGCTTCATCGACGCCGGCGACCAGCGCGGTCATCGTGGCGTCGCCAGCAATCCGGCCACCGCCTCCGCCGCGCGCGCCGATGCGTCGCGGCGCAGGGACTCGTGGAGGGCGAGGAAGCGCGGCTGCAGGGCGGCCACGGCGTCGGCGTCGCGGAACCAGTGCAGCAGGGCCGCATGCAGGGCCTCGGGCGTGCAGGCGTCCTGCAGCAGTTCGGGCACCAGCGTCTCCCCGGCCAGGATGTTGGGCAGGCTGACGTGCGCGGATTTCAGCAGGCCGAAGGCCTTGACGATGGCGTAGGTCAGCCCGGAAATGCGATGCCCCACGACCATCGGCCGCTTGCACAGCATGGCCTCCAGGGCGGCGGTGCCGGAGGCGAGCAGGACGACATCGCTGGCGATCATCGCCGCCTGCGCCTGGCCGTCGAGCACGCGCACGCCTGGCGCGTCGCCGAGCATCGCGTCGATCGCGGCGCGGCAGCCCGCGTTCGCGGCCGGCACTAGCACCTGCAGGCCTGCCACGTCGCCAGCCAGCCGGCGTGCGGCATCAGCGAAGCCGGGCAACATCCGCTGGATTTCGCCGAGGCGGCTGCCGGGCAGCACGGCGAGCACGCGCGCATCGGTGGCGACGCCGAGCGCGATGCGGGCCGCCGTGCGGTCGGGCTGCAGCGGGATGGCGTCGGCCAGTGGATGCCCGATGAACACCGCGTCCACGCCGTGCCGCGCATAGATCGGCGGTTCCATCGGGAACAGGCAGAGCACGTGGTCGGCGCTGTCGCCGATCTTCGCCGCGCGCGATTCCCGCCAGGCCCAGACCGAGGGGCTGACGTCGTGCACGGTGCGCACGCCGCGTTGCTTGAGCCAGCGCTCGACCCCGAGGTTGAAGTCGGGGGCGTCGATGCCGATGAAGACGTCCGGCCGCCAGTCGAGCACGCGCTGGCGGAAGGCCTTGCGCAGCGCCAGCAGGCGCGGCAGGTGCGCCAGCACCTCGGCGAGGCCCATTACCGACAGTTCGCTGGCGTCGTGCCAGGTGTCCACGCCGACCGCGCGCATCGCGTCCCCGCCGATGCCGGCGAAGGCGGCCTCCGGGAAGCGTTCGCGCAGCGCCGCGACCAGCCCGGCGCCGAGCTGGTCGCCCGAGGTTTCGCCGGCGCAGAGGGCGATGCGTGGGCTCATGCGATGCCTTTTCGTATGGGCGCGCAATGGCACGGTGCGGGGAGAATTCCAAGTCGCTGCCCGGTACTCGCTTGGTTGGGGCGCTCCCCGGGCGGCACCACGGCGCTGCCTGCTTCGTTCACCGCAGCAACGGCCGCTCGCCGCCTTCGATGAAGTCCAGCATCGCGCGCACGTCCTCGCTGCCCGCGGCGGCGATCTCGCCGAGCTCCGCGCGCGCTTCGTCGAGCTTGGCCTCGCCCATGTACAGCGCGCGATAGGCACGCTTGATGCTGGCGATGCGGGCGGCATCGAAGCCGCGGCGCTTGAGGCCTTCGGCATTGATGCCGCGCGGGCGCGCGTACTTCTCCTGCGCCACCATCAGGAACGGCGGAACGTCGCCGTTGACGAAGGCGCCCATGCCGATGAACGCGTGGTCGCCGATGCGGCAGAACTGGTGCACGCCGGCGAAGCCGCTGAGGATGACGTGGTTGCCGACGCTGACGTGGCCGGCCAGCGTCGCGTTGTTGGAGAACACGCAGTCGCTGCCGACGATGCAGTCGTGGGCGACGTGGCAATACGCCAGGATCCAGTTGCGGTCGCCGATGCGGGTGGTGCCGCCGCCGTCGCCGGTGCCACGGTTGATGGTGACGAATTCGCGGATCGCGTTGCCGTCGCCGATCACCAGTTCCACCCGCTCGCCGCGGTACTTCTTGTCCTGCGGCGCGCCGCCGATCGCGGCATGGCCGTGGAACACGTTGTCGCGGCCGATCCGGGTCGGGCCCTCGATCGTGCAATGCGGGCCGATCCGCGTGCCGTCCCCGACCTCGACCTCGGCACCGATCACCGCATAGGCCCCGATCACCACGCCCGCGCCCAGACGGGCCGAGGGATCGACCACGGCGGTCGGGTGGACCAAGGTCGGGGCGCGGTCCATCAGCGGGCGGCGGCGCAGAGGATCTCGGCGCAGGCGGCCTGCTCGCCGTCGACGCGGGCGATGCCCACGTATTGCGCCATGTTGCGGATGCGCCGCTTGAGCTCGACTTCGAGCTCAAGGCGATCGCCGGGGACGACCATGCGGCTGAACTTCGCGTTGTCCACCTTCACCAGGTAGAACGTGTCCTTGCCAAGCTCCGACGGGTCGCGCGAGAGCTGCGTGAGGACGCCACCCGCCTGCGCCAGCGCCTCCACCACGAGCACGCCGGGCATCACCGGGTGGCCCGGGAAGTGGCCGGTGAAGAAGGGTTCGTTGCAGGAGACGTTCTTGTAGGCAAGCACGCGCTTGTCCTTCTCGAACTCGACCACCCGGTCGACGAGCAGGAAGGGATAGCGGTGCGGGAGCAGGCGCTCGATCTCCGCCGTGGTCACAGGCAGGGTCACGCCAGGGGATGCATCGGTCATGCAGGGTCCTTGTCGCCGCCCCGCGTGCGCCGGGCGATCTCGTCGAGTTGCTTGAAACGCGCGGCGCTGCGGCGCCAGGCGCGATTGTCCATCAATGGCGTGCCCGAGGAGTACTCGCCGGGCTCGCGGATCGAATGGGTGACCAGCGACATCGCGGTCACCACCACGCGGTCGCAGACCTCCAGGTGGCCGAGGATGCCGGCGCCGCCGCCGACCAGGCAGTGGCGGCCGATGGTGGCGCTGCCGGCCACCGCAGAGCATCCCGCCATCGCCGTATGCGCACCGATGCGGACGTTGTGGCCGACCTGGATCTGGTTGTCGAGGCGCACGTCCTGTTCGAGCACGGTGTCCTCAAGCGCGCCGCGGTCGATCGTGGTGTTCGCCCCGATCTCGCAGTCGTCGCCGACCACCACCCCGCCGAGCTGCGGCACCTTCAGCCACTGGCCATGGTCCATGGCGATGCCGAAGCCGTCGGCGCCCAGCACCGCGCCGGGATGCACCAGCACCCGCTTGCCGAGGCGCACGCGCACCACCAGGGTGACCCGCGCGACCAGCTCGCTGCCTTCGCCGACCTCGCAGTCCTCGCCGACCACGCAGCCTGGTCCGAGCATGGCGCCGGCGGCGATGCGGGAGCGCGCGCCCACCACCACCAGCGGGCCGACATGCGCGCCGGGATCCACCACCGCGGTGGCGTCGACCACCGCCGAGGGGTGGACGCCTGGCGGGCGTACTGGCTTGGGTTCGAACAACGCCGCGATCCGCGCGAATGCGGCATAAGGGTCGCGGGCGAGCAGCGCGGTGCCGGCGCGGGCATCCAGGTCGGCCTCCCGCAGCACCACCACGCCGGCAGCGGTCTCGGCGAGTTGGCCGCGATAGCGCGGGTTGGCGAGGAAGCCCAACTGCCCGGGGCCTGCCGTGGCGAGCGTGCCCACGCCGTGCACGGGGCAATCTTCGCCGCGGAGTTCCAGCCCGAAGCGCTGGGCCAGCTCGGACGCGGCGAAGGACCCTGCGGTCATGCGGCCGTCAGAGCTGGCCGCCGAACGTGAACTGCAGGCGTTCGACCTGGTCGCCGTCCTTCTTGCGGATCGGGAAGGCGTAGCTGATCGACAGCGGGCCCATCGGCGAGCGCCACAGCAGCGCGACGCCGGTGGAGACGCGCAAGTCGCCGGCGCTGAAGTTGTCCCAGCCGTCGTACACGTTGCCGAAATCGATGAACGCGGAGACGCGCGCGGCCGGGCTGTCGAACAGCTTCGGAAACACCGCTTCGATCGTGCCGGCGACCAGCATCGAGCCACCGAGCGGCTGCCGGTAGCCCGAAGGCGACACATAGACCGGGCCGAGGGTGTTGTCGACGAAGCCGCGCACCTTGCCCTGCGCGGCGATGCCGCCGGCGTAGAAGTTCTCGAAGAACGGCAGGCCGGTCGCGGTGACGGTCTTGTCGTAGTCCGTCGACGTGGTCAGGCAGGGGTCACTGGGCGGCGGGCCGGGCACCACGGTGTCGAGGATGCCGTCGCCGTTGGAATCGGTGTAGGTCGGCGCGGTGTAGCAGAGGTTGCGCACGATGTCGGGACCGTAGGAGTCGCCGTAGCCGAGGTTGACGGCGGTCTTCACCACGAGGCTCTGGCTCAGCGGCCAGTACTTGGCGATGTCGTACTGGAACTTGTAGTACTCGACCGTGGAGCCCGGCAGCGCCACTTCCATCGACAGGTTCTGGGTCATGCCGACCACCGGCATGAAGTAGTCGTTGCGGGTATCGCGCCCCCAACCACCCTGCAGGCGCCAGGCATGGAAGGTCCGATTGCCGACCGCGTTCACGTAATCGATCAGCGGCGGCGGGGTGGAGCCATCGACGGTCAGGATCTCGTTGGTGTCGATGCCGAACATCGCCGACACCGAGTCGCTCTCGCTGATCGGGATCGTCGCGAACGCTTGCGCGGCGCCGCTGTTGGTGGAGTACTGGGCCACGTTGTAGCTGGAGTAGTCGAACTCGCGCCACCACAGGTTGTAGCCCAGCGACAGGCCTTCGTCGGTGAAATAGGGGTTCACGAACGAGAAATCGTAGCGCTTCTGGTAGGTGCTGCGGCTGACCGCCATCGAGACCCGGTTGCCGGTGCCGAGGAAGTTGTTCTCGGCCAACTGCAGGGAGAGGTTCAGGCCCGAAAGCTGCGAATAGCCGACGCCGGCGGAGATGCTGCCCGAGGTGGTTTCCTTCACCGTATAGACCACGTCGACCAGGTCGTCGCTGCCGGCCACCGCTTCGTTCTCGACTTCGACGGACTCGAAGTAGCCGAGGCGGCTCAGGCGCACCTTGCTGCGGTCGACCGCAGCCTGGGAGTACCAGCTGCCCTCGAACTGGCGCATCTCGCGGCGCAGGACCTGGTCGGCGGTGCGGGTATTGCCCTTGAACACGATCCGGCGCACGTTGACGCGGGGGCCCGGCTGCACCTGCATGTCGATCGCCACCGTGCGCTTGTCGCGATCGATGGCCGGGACCGGGTTCACCTTGGCGAAGGCATAGCCGATGTTCGCGAGGCGCGCGGTGATCGACTCGGTGGCCAGCTCGACCAGCCCGCGGGAAAACGTGCTGCCCGGGGTGATGAACGCCACGATGCGTTCGATCTCCTCCTTCGGGAGCACCGTGTCGCCGGAAACGGTCACCCCGGACACGCTGTAGACGTCGCCTTCGGTGATGCCGGCGGTGATGAACATGTCCTTCTTGTCGCCGCTCATCTCGACCTGGGTCGAGTCGATGCTGAAGTCGATGTGGCCGCGGTCGAGGTACCAGGAGTTCAGCTTCTCGATGTCGCCGGAGAGCTTCTCTCGCGAGTACTGGTCATCGCGCTTGTACCAGCTGAGCCAGTTGCTGGTGTGCGACTCCCACCCCTTGGTGATGTCCTCGTCGGTGTAGGACGCGTTGCCCACCAGGTTGATGTGGCGGATCTTCGCCGCCTTGCCTTCCTTGATGTTGATCGTCAGGTCGACGCGGTTGCGGTCGAGGCGCTCGACGTTCGGCGTGATCTGCACGCTGTACTTGCCGCGGTTGTTGTACTGGCGGTTCAACTCCTGGGTGACGCGGTCCAGGTTGAGCCGGTTGAAGGTCTCGCCCTCGGACAGGCCGATTTCCTTGAGGCCCTTGAGCAGGTCCTCGGTCTTGAGGTCCTTGTTGCCGACTAGGGTAAGTTTGTTGATCGCCGGCCGTTCGACCACGGTCACGACCAGGATGCCGCCCTGGTGATCCAGGCGCACGTCCTCGAAGAACCCCGTCTTGTAGAGCGCGCGCAGCGCTTCCGCGGCCTTTGCGGAATCGACCGTGTCGCCGCGCTCGACCGGGAGATAGGTGAACACGGTGCCCGCGCCGATGCGCTGCAGGCCGTCGATGCGGATGTCGCTGACGGTGAAGGGCGCGAACGCGGACTGCGCCCATGTCGGCACGGCCAGTGCCGAGGCGAGGGCGAGGGTCAGCAGTCGGCGGGACAGGGGACGGGGCATTCGGTACATCCTGGTTGGGGGGTGGCCCGGGGTAGTGATCCCGGGTTTCACGCAGTGTCTCGGCATCGACGCAGCGATGCCGGACGGCAATTCACGACACCATCCGCAGGATGTCGTTGTAGAACGCCAGCCCCATCAGCCCCGCCAGCAAGGCGAGGCCCAGGTACTGGCCAGCGGCCACGGCTCGGTCGCCCAAGGGGCGCCCGATGGCCAGCTCGATAAGGTAATACAGCAGGTGACCCCCGTCCAAGACGGGGATGGGCAGCAGGTTGAGGATGGCGATGCTGACCGACAGCAGGGCCAGGAAGTTCAGGAACCACGCCAGGCCCATGCTGGCGTAGCTGTTTGCGACTTGGGCGATGGTCAGCGGGCCGGACACGGTGTTCTGCACCGAGACCTGCCCGCTGAACGCGCGCCCGATCATCCCGAACAGCTGCCTGACCTGGTAGCCGGTTTCCTTGATGGAGGCCGGGATGGCCGCCAGCGGGCCCAGGCGCAGGACGGCGTCGGGGGCGGGACGGGCGGGGGCCGCATTGGCGATGCCCAGTAGCCACTGGCTGCCGCCGTCGGGCAGGGTGCGCCTGGCCGGGGTGAGTTCGAGCGCCAGGCGATCGTCATCGCGCTGAACCTCGATCATGCCGGGGCCGCCGCGGGCACCGAGGGCCGCCACCAGCGGCCCGATGTCCTCGAAGCTGGAGACCGGGCTGGCGTCGATCGCGGTGATCCGGTCGCCTTCCGCCAGCACGCCCCAGGCCGGGCTGCCCTCGGTCACGCTGCCCACGATCGCCGGCATCAGCAGGTGCCGGGGGGTCAGGCCGATCGCGGCAACGGCGCGGGTTTCGTCGAAGGCGGCCGGCAAGCGTTGCAGCGGCAACGTGCGCTGCACGTCACTGCCGCCCTCAGGCTTGACCCCCAGCGCGACCGGCTGCCGGTCCAGCGCGGCCACCGCCAGTGCCAGCTCGGCCTCGCTCCAGGTCGGGGTGGCGCGGCCGTCGACCGACAGGATGCGGTCCCCGGCGTGCAGCCCGGCCGCAGCGGCGAGGCCGTCGGCCTTGCCCACGACCGGGGCGTAGTCGGGACGCCCGACCACCAGCATCGCCCACAGGAGGCCGACGGCCAGCAGCAGGTTGGCGGCGGGGCCGGCGGCGACGATCGCCATCCGCTGCAGCACGGGTTTGTGGTTGAACGCTTGTGCGCGCTCGGCGGGCGCAACGTCGACTTCGCGCTCGTCCAGCATCTTCACGTAGCCGCCCAGCGGGATCGCGGCAATGACGTACTCGGTGCCGTCCTTGCCGACCCGCGTCCACAGCGGGCGGCCGAACCCGATCGAGAACCGCAGCACCTTCACCCCGAACCGGCGCGCGACCCAGAAGTGGCCGAATTCGTGGAAGGTGACCAGCACCCCGAGGGCCACCAGCATCCACCACACCGAGCCCAGGAAGGTGCTCATGCGGGCTGGCCGCTCGTCGGCATGGTGGCGATGCGGGCCGTGCAGGCGTCGCGTGCGCGCGCATCGGCCTCCAGCAGCACGTCCAGGCAATCGGCAGGCTGCGGCGGCATGGCGTCCAGGGTGGCGGCGACGAGGTCGGGGATGGACAGGAAACCGATCCGGCCCTGAAGAAAGGCTGAAACCGCGACTTCATTGGCCGCGTTGAGCACGGCCGGGGCGGTGCCGCCCGCCGCCAGCGCGTCGAACGCGTGGGCGAGGCAGGGGAAGGCGTCGAGGTCGGGGGCCTCGAAGTCGAGGCGTCCGCCTTGCGCCAGCAGGTCCAGCAGGTCGACGCCGGAGGCCAGGCGTTCCGGCCAGCCGAAGCCGACCGCCAGTGCGGTGCGCATGTCGGGCAGGCCGAGCTGGGCCAGCGCGCTGCCGTCGACGAAATCGACGAGCGCATGCACCAAGGACTGCGGGTGCACCAGCACGCGGATGCGTGCGGGCGGCATCGCGAACAGGTGGTGGGCCTCGATCACCTCCAGGCCCTTGTTCATCAGGGTGGCGGAATCCACCGAGATCTTGGGGCCCATCGACCACTTCGGGTGGGCCACGGCCTGGGCCGGGGTCACGCCGGCCAGGTCGTGCCGGCCGCGGCCACGGAACGGACCGCCCGACGCCGTCAGCGTGATCCGCGCGACGTCCGCCGGTGCCCGGCTCGCCGCCAGGCACTGGAACACCGCGTTGTGCTCGCTGTCGATCGGCACGATGCGGGCGCCGCCGTCGCGGGCGGCCTGCATCAGCAGCTCCCCGGCCAGCACCAGCGATTCCTTGTTGGCCAGCAGCAGGCGCTTGCCGGCGCGCGCCGCGGCGAGGGTCGAGGACAGCCCGGCCGCGCCGACGATCGCCGCCACCACGCTGTCGCAGGCATCGCCGGCCACCAGCGCGTCCAGCGCGGCATCGCCGGCATGCGCCTCGGTCGGCAGGCCGGCATCGCGCAGGCCATCGCGCAGCACCGGGTAGGCGGCCGGGTCGGCGATCACCGCATGCGCCGGGCGGTGGCGCCGGCACAGCGCGAGCAGGCCGTCGACGTTGCTGCCGGCGGCGAGGATGCTGGCGGACAGGCGTTCGGGATGCCGCGCGATGACGTCCAGCGCGGACGTCCCGATCGAGCCGGTGGCGCCCAGCACCGCCACGCGCTGCATCACGGCCGAGGCCATCGCCGCGCCCGCCTCAGAAGCCAAGCCAGGCCTTGCCCAGCGCGAACACCGGCAACGCGGCCAGCACGCTGTCGATGCGGTCGAGCACGCCGCCATGGCCCGGGATCAGGTCGCCGGAGTCCTTCACCCCGACATGGCGCTTGAGCAGGCTCTCGAACAGGTCGCCGGCGACCGAGAAGCCCGCGGTGGCCAGCGCGACCAGCGCGACCGCCGGCAATTGCGCGGCCTGCGCGCCGGCCAGCGGCGCGCCGACCACCGCGACCACCATCGCCAGCGCGAGGCCGCCGGCTAGGCCTTCCAGGGTCTTGTTCGGGCTGATCCGCGGTGCCAATTTGCGCCCGCCGAACCAGCGCCCGCCGAAACGGCGGCCGGTGAAGTAGGCGCCGGTATCCGCCGCCCACACCAGGCACAGCGCCAGCAACAGCCAACGATGGCCATTCGGCTGGGTCGCGTGGATCAGGCCGAGCGCGCACCATGCCGGCACCACCGCGAGGGTGCCGGCGGCGAGCTTGAACACCCGTGCATGGCCGTCATGGTCGGAGGCGAAGTCGTAGTGGCGCAGCCACAGCAGGGCCAGGCACCACCAGGCGACGCCGATCAGCACGGTGAGCTGGAACAACGCCAGCGAGCCGCCCTGCGCGGAGCGCGATCCCCAGACCAGCGCCGCCATCACCGCGACGTTGCAGGCCAGCAGCACGGTGCGCGCGAGGGTGTCCTCGATGTCGGCGAGCTTCAGCCATTCCCACAGCGCGACCAGGAACACCACCGCGCTCAGCGCGGCGAGGATCGGCGTGGGCGCGAACAGGACCGTGAGGATGGCGACCGGCGCCATGATCAGGGCCGCCAGCAGGCGCGTCTTCGTCACTGCATTCCCCCGGTCCCCTCGGCGGCCACCTGCGCCCCGGTCAATCCGAAGCGGCGTTCGCGCCCGGCGTAGTCGTCGAGCGCGCGCTGCAGTGTCGCCGCATCCACGTCCGGCCACAACGTGTCGGTGAACCACAGTTCGGTGTAGGCCAGCTGCCAGAGCAAAAAATTGCTGATGCGCAGCTCCCCGCCGGTGCGGATGAACAGGTCGGGTGGCGGCAGGTCGGCCAGCGCGACGCGCGCGCCGAGCGCCGCTTCATCGATCTCGTCGGCACGCAGGCGCCCGGCGGCCACGTCCTCGGCAAGCGAACGCGCTGCCGCGGCGATGTCCTGCCGCCCGCCGTAGCTGGCGGCGATGCACAGCTGCAGGCGGGTGTTGCCGGCGGTCAGCGCTTCCGCAGCCTGCATGCGCTGCAGCAGCGCGGCGTCGAAGCGGCTGCGGTCGCCGATGAAGCGCAGGCGCGCGCCGAGCCGGTGCAGTTCATCGACCTCGCGTTCCAGCGCGCCGAGGAACAGCTTCATCAGCCCGCCGACTTCCTCCGCCGGCCGGTTCCAGTTCTCGCTGGAGAACGCGAACAGGGTGAGCGCGCCGACCCCGTGGTCGAGGCAGAACTCCACGCAGGTGCGCACCGCGCGCGCGCCGGCGCGATGGCCGATCAGGCGCGGCCGGCGGCGCTGCTGCGCCCAACGCCCGTTGCCATCCATGATGATGGCGATGTGCCGTGGGATGCTCACTGCGGGCGGCCGCCGCGCATGCAGGCCAGGCAAGCAAACGTGGGGCGTGCAGGCAGCGGCATCCCGGCAGTCCGCGACTGCCGGCGAGGTTGGCGATGACGCGGCATGGGCAAGCGCAGTCCGCCCTCAGACCGCCATCAGTTCCTGTTCCTTCGCCTTCACCACCTCGTCCACGTCCTTGATCGCGGCATCGGTGATCTTCTGGATCTCCTGCTCGCTGCGGCTGGCGTCGTCCTCGGTGATCTGCTTGTCCTTCAGCAGCTCTTTGACTTGGTGGTTGGCGTCGCGGCGGATGTTGCGGATCGCGACCTTGGCGTCCTCGCCCTCGTGGTGCACGACCTTGGTCAGGTCCTTGCGGCGTTCCTCGGTCAGCGGCGGGATGTTGAGGCGGATCACGGTGCCCGCGGTGTTCGGGGTCAGGCCGAGGTCGGAGGCCAGGATCGCCTTCTCGACCGCGCCGACCATCTGCTTCTCCCACGGCGTGATCGTGATCGAGCGCGCATCGCCGACCGCCACGCTGGCGACCTGCGACAGCGGCATGTCGGAGCCGTAGTAGTTCACCTTGATGCTGTCCACCAGGCCGGCGTTGGCGCGGCCGGTGCGGACCTTGACCAGGTTGTGGCGGAGCGCCTCGACGCTCTTGGCCATGCGGGCCTGCGCGTCCTTCTTGATCTCGTTCAGCATCGCGGTGCTCCGGGTTCCATGGATAACCGCCGGATTATAAGCGAGGCGGGCACGCGGTCAGTGCGGGTGCGGGTGTCCGTGCGCATCGGCATGCACGTGCCCGTGGGCGGCGCGTCCGCTGCAGTCGTGCGCGCAGGCGGTGCCGCGTTCGATCTGCAGGGTGGGGTGGTTGATCCCGAAGCGCGCGTCCAGGCCATCGCCCACGGCATCGATGAAGGCGTCGTGGTCGTCGTCAGTCGTGCGCACCACGTGCGCGGTCAGCGCGACCTCGCCGGCGCCCAGCGACCAGATGTGCAGGTGGTGCACCGCCGCCACGCCGGGTTGGGCGAGCAGCCAGTCGCGCACCGCGGCCTGGTCGATGCCGCGCGGGACGGCGTCCATCGCGGCATCGAAGGCATCGCGCAGCAGGCCGAAGGCGCCTGCCGCGACCACCACCGCGACCAGCAGGGCAGTGGTCGGGTCCAGCCAGTCCCAGCCCAGCCACCAGATGCCGGCGCCGGCGAGCACCGCGGCCAGCGAGACCGCCGCGTCCGCCATCAGGTGCAGGAACGCGCCACGCCGGTTGAGGTCGTAGTCGTGGCCGTCGCGTACCAGCCAGGCCGCGCCGAGGTTGACCGCGATGCCGATCGCCGCCACCGCCATCACCGTCGGGCCCGGGACCTGCGGCGGCTCGGCGAAGCGGCGGACGGCCTCCCAGGCGAGCGCCCCGGAGAACCCGACCAGCAGCAGCGCATTCGCCAGCGGCGAGAGCAGGGTGGCCCGCCGCCAGCCGTAGGTATGGCGCTCGGTGGGCATGCGCCTGGCCATGGCCGCGGCGGCCCAGGCCAGCCCCAGGCCGAGCACGTCGCCCAGGTTGTGCAGGGCGTCGGACAGCAGGGCGAGCGAATTGGTGGCGAAGCCGTACCCCGCTTCCAGCGCGGTGTAGGCGAGGTTGATCAGGGTGACCCAGGCGAACGCGCGGGTCCCGTCGTGGGCGTGGGCATGGCCGTGCATGGCGGTGAGCCTGCCATGCCCGCCGGCGCGGACACTATTGCAGGCGCCGGGCGGGCTCAGCGCGAGGCGTGGACCAGGGTGCCGATCGGCTCGCCGTGCAGGATCCGCAGCAGCACGCCCGGCTGGGCCATGTCGAAGATGCGCAGCGGCAGGCCGGCGTCGCGGCACAGCGCGAACGCGGCGGTGTCCATCACCTGCAGGTTGCGGGCGATCACGTCGTCGTAGGTCAGGGTGTCCAGCTTGACCGCGTCGGCGTGCTTCTTCGGGTCGCGGTCGTACACACCGTCGACCTTGGTGGCCTTCAGGAGCAGGTCGGCGCCGATCTCGATCGCGCGCAGCGCGGCGCCGGAATCGGTGGTGAAGAACGGATTGCCGGTGCCCGCGGCGAAGATGGTGATGCGGCCCTTCTCGAGGTGGCGGACGGCGCGGCGGCGGATGTAGTCCTCGCACACGTCGTTGATCTTGATCGCCGACATCACCCGGCACTTCGCGCCCAGCTTCTCCAGCGCGTCCTGCATCGCCAGCGCGTTGATGACCGTGGCCAGCATGCCCATCTGGTCGCCGGTAACCCGGTCCATGCCGCCGGCGGCCAGGCCTGCGCCGCGGAAGATGTTGCCGCCGCCGATGACCAGCGCGACCTCGGCACCGGCGTCGCGGGCCTCGATCACTTCGCGGGCGAGGCGGCCGATGACCTTGGGGTCGATGCCATAGTCCTCGTCGCCCATCAGGGCCTCGCCGGAGAGTTTCAGCAGGACGCGGCGATAGGCGAGTTGCGGCATGGCGGGCTCCGGGCGGGCAAACAGCGAAATTCTAGCCGATGCCGGGCCGCCCATCGCGCGTTGCCGGCCCACGCGGCGGGGGCGGGTGCCCCAGAAACGAAAAACCCGCCTTACGGCGGGTCGTTCGCGGATCCGGTGGCGCGCAGGTTCAGACCTGCATGGCCTTGGCGACTTCCGCCGCGTAGTCCTCGACCACCTTTTCGATGCCTTCGCCCACCAGCAGGCGGGAGAAGCCCACCACGTCGGCGCCGGCGGCCTTGGCGGCCTGCTCGACGGTCTGGTCGGTGTTCAGCACGTAGGGCTGGCCGTACAGGCTGACCTCGTTGACGATCTTGGCGATCTTGCCGCCGATGATCTTCTCCAGGATCTCGGCCGGCTTGGCCTTGTCCTTCTCGGACATCTTGGCCAGCTCGATTTCCTTCTCCTTCGCCACGAACTCGGCCGGCACGTCGGCGGCCTTGTTGTACGGCGGGTTCATCGCGGCCACGTGCATGGCCACGCCACGGGCGAAGTCGGCGTCGCCGCCGGCGACCTCGACCAGCACGCCGATCTTGCCGCCGTGGACGTAGGCGGCCACGTTGTTGGCGGTGTCGATGCGCGACATGCGGCGGATCTGGATGTTCTCGCCGAGCTTGGCGATGGCGGCGGCGCGGGCTTCCTCGACGGTCTCGCCGCTGGGCAGCGCGACCGACTTCAGGGCCTCGGCGTCGGCCACGCCGGAGGCCAGCGCGGCCTGCGCGATGGTGTCGGCGAAGGCGATGAAGTTCGCGTCCTTGGCGACGAAGTCGGTCTCGGAGTTGATCTCGACCAGCACGGCCTTGCCGCCGTCCTGCGCCGCGGCGATGCGGCCTTCGGCGGCGACGCGGCTGGCCTTCTTGTCGGCCTTGGCGAGGCCCGACTTGCGCAGCCATTCGGCGGCGGCGTCGATGTCGCCGTTGTTCTCGGTGAGCGCCTTCTTGCACTCCATCATGCCGGCGCCGGTGCGCTCGCGCAGTTCCTTGACCAGGGAAGCGGTGATTTCAGCCATGGGGGTTACCTCTGGATGTAGGGGCGGTCGCGTCGGCACGGGCCGGGCGGGCGCCAGGGTGTCGTGGGAGCCGCGGCACGCCACCCCGTGCGGGCTGGCGTGGCGGCAGGCGGCCGCGCAGCATGGCGCGGCGGCGTGACCGATCGGTTACTCGGCCTTCTTCGGGGCGCGGCGCGCCGGCTTCTTGTCCTCGCCTTCGGCGGCGGCGAAGTCTTCCTCGCGCACGGACGCCGAATTCGGGGACGCGGCCTTGCCTTCCAGCACCGCGTCGGCGGCGGCGCGGGCGTACAGCTGCACGGCACGGATGGCGTCGTCGTTGCCCGGGATGGCGTAGTCGACCAGCGCCGGGTCGTAGTTGGTGTCGACCACCGCGATCACCGGGATGCCGAGCTTCTTGGCTTCCTTGATCGCGATGTCCTCATGGCCGATGTCGACCACGAACAGCGCGTCGGGCAGGCGGTTCATGTCCTTGATGCCGCCGAGGCTGGCGTCGAGCTTCTCGCGCTCGCGGCGCAGGCCCATCACTTCGTGCTTGACCAGCTTCTGGAAGGTGCCGTCGGTTTCGGCGGCCTCAAGCTCCTTCAGGCGGGCGACCGACTTCTTCACGGTGGCGAAGTTGGTCAGCGAGCCGCCCAGCCAGCGCTGGGTCATGTACGGCATGCCGCAACGCTCAGCCTCTTCCTTGATCGCCTCGCGCGCGCTGCGCTTGGTGCCGACGAACAGGATGATGCCGCGCTTCTGGGCGACGCCGCTGATGAAGTTCATCGCGTCGTTGAACAGCGGGACGGTCTTCTCGAGATTGATGATGTGGATCTTGCCGCGGGCACCGAAGATGTACGGGGCCATCTTCGGGTTCCAGTAGCGGGTCTGGTGGCCGAAGTGGACGCCGGCTTCCAGCATCTGGCGCATGGTGATCTGGGGCATTGCAGGAACTCCATTGGCATGGAACCCGCGCCTGGTCGATGGAGGCGCTGCGCCTGGCCCTGGGGCTGGCGCGGGGTTCCGGGGTTGGGCCTCCCCGTCGTCGCTGCGTCCGAACTCCTCGCGGAGCACCCCGGCGCAGGGGTAGTCGACAGGTGTGGATTCGACGGTACGCCCGTCGTGGCGGCGATAAAGCCTTGAAAGTATGACGCAAATGGCGGGGCGGGGCAAATCGTCGCGTGCGGGGACGCCGGCCACGGGGCATGGTCCCGGGCGGGCCATGGATGGCCCGCGCCCGCGAGGTCAGTCGTGGATGGCTGGACCGGGCGGCGGGGCCACGCCCCGTGGCCGGTGTCGCGTGCGATATCGGCGATAATCCGCCCATGATCAACCTGAAAACCCCCGCCGACCTCGAGAAGATGCGCGAGGTCGGCCGCCTCGCCGCCGAAGTCCTGCAGGTCGTGGCCCCGTTCGTGAAGCCGGGCGTGACCACCGAGGAGCTGGACCGCATCTGCCACGACCACATCGTGAACGTGCAGGGCGCGATCCCGGCCAACGTCGGTTACCGGGGCTTCCCGAAGACCGTGTGCACCTCGGTCAACAACGTCATCTGCCACGGCATCCCGAGCGCCGCCAAGGTCCTCAGGGACGGCGACATCGTCAACATCGACGTCACCGTGATCAAGGACGGCTGGCACGGCGACACCAGCCGGATGTACTTCGTCGGCACCCCGTCGGTGATGGCGCGGCGGCTGGTCGAGGTCACCCGCGAGGCGATGTTCCGCGGGATCCGCGCGGTCCGCCCGGGCGCGACCCTCGGCGACATCGGCCACGCGATCCAGAGCTATGCCGAGGCCGAGCGCTTCAGCGTGGTCCGCGAGTACTGCGGCCACGGCATCGGCAGGGTCTACCACGACGACCCGCAGGTCCTGCACTACGGCCGCCCGGGCGAGGGCATGGTCCTGCGCGAGGGCATGACCTTCACCATCGAGCCGATGATCAACGAGGGCGCGCGCCACACCCGAGTGTTGCCGGACGGCTGGACGGTGGTGACCAAGGACCGCAAGTTGTCCGCGCAGTGGGAGCACACCGTCGCGGTGACCGCCGACGGCGCGGAGATCCTGACCCGCCTGCCCGGCGACGACAACGACCTGTGACGATGCAGGCGCCGGCCGGGACCCCTGCGGCTGACGCCCTGCCTCCCGGCCCTGCCGGGGATGCCGGATGGGCCGCCGCGGCCCGCGCCGAGCTGGCCCAGGCCGACACGCGCCTGGCCAGGCGCTTCGATACCGGCGAACCCGCGGACAAACTGGTCGCGCTGCGCGCACGCGCGGTCGACGTCCTGCTGCTGGCGGCCTGGCAGCGGTGCTTCCCGGCGGATGCGCCGCTGGCCCTGTTCGCGGTCGGCGGCTACGGGCGCGGCGAACTGTTCCCGCAGTCCGACCTCGACCTGCTGGTGCTCGCCGAGCCGGGCGCGCAGGTGGGCCACGAGGCCGCGCTGGCGCGCTTCCTCGCCCTGCTCTGGGACGCCGGCCTACAGGCCAGCCAGGCGGTGCGTTCCGCCGCGCAGTGCCGCGAGGCCACCGCCGACCAGACCGTGCTGACCGCGCTGCTCGAGGCCCGCCCGCTTGCCGCCCGCGATGGAGACGCCGCGGCGTTGCAGGCCGCCATCGCCGCCGATCACGTCTGGCCGCCGCGCGACTACTACCTGGCCAAGCGCGAGGAACAGCGCCTGCGGCATGCGCGCTTCGGCGACACCTCCGACAACCTGGAGCCGAACCTCAAGGACGGCCCCGGCGGCCTGCGCGACCTGCACATGCTGGGCTGGCTGGCGCAGCGCAGCTTCGGCGTGCGCGAGCTAGAGCCGCTGGTCGGCCTGGGCCACCTCGGCCCGGACGAGGCCGTGGCGCTGGAACGCGAGCGTCGCGACCTGTCGCGCCTGCGCTACGGGCTGCACCTGGTGGCCGGCCGGCGCGAGGAGCGCCTGCGCTTCGATTACCAGAAGCCGCTGGCCGCGCGCCTGGGCTATGCCGACGACGCGGACGCGCTGGGCGTCGAGAAGATGATGCAGGCGTTCTACCGCAGCGCGGCGATCGTGCGGCGGATCGACGAGCGCCTGCTGCAGCGCTTCGAGGAACACTTCGACGGCGGCGCCGAACCGGAGCTGATCGATGCCGACTTCGAACGCCGGCGCGGCTACCTCGCCACCCGCGTCCCTGGCTGGCTCGGCGCGGATCCCGCCCATGCATTCGCGCTGATGGCCGCCTGGGCCGCCGACCCGGCGCTGCGCGGCCTGCATTCGCAGACCGCGCGCGAACTGGCGCAGATGCTGCCGGCGATCCCGGCCTACACCGATGCGCCGCCCGCGCTGCGCGCCGCCTTCATGGCCCTGCTGCGCGGCCCGCAGCCGGTGCGCACGCTGGAGCGGATGGCGCGGCTGGGCGTGCTCGGGCGCTGGATCCCGGCGTTCTCGCGGGTCACCGGGCGCATGCAGTTCGACCTGTTCCACGTCTACACCGTGGACCAGCACACGCTGATGGTGCTGCACAACATCGGCCGCTTCGCCAGCGGCGAGGCCGACGAGCGCTTCAGCATCGCCCACGACGTCTGGCCGCGCCTGCGCAAGCCGGAGTTGCTGCTGCTCGCCGGCCTGTTCCACGACATCGCCAAGGGCCGCGGCGGCGACCATTCCGAACTCGGTGCGGTGGACGCGCGCGCGTTCTGCGCGGCGCACGGCTTGTCGGACGGCGACACCGCGCTGGTTGCCTGGCTGGTGCAGAAGCACCTGGTGATGTCGGTGACCGCGCAGAAGCAGGACATCGGCGATCCCGCGGTGATCCATCGCTTCGCCGCGCAGGTCAACGACCGCGAGCGGCTGGACCTGCTGTACCTGCTCACCTGCGCCGACATCGCCGGCACCTCGCCGAAGCTGTGGAACGCGTGGAAGGACCGCCTGCTGGCCGACCTCTACAACGCCGCGCGCCTGGCCCTGCGGCGCGGGCTGGAGCACCCGGTCGCGGCCGCCGAACGCGCCGCCGAGACCCGCGCCGCCGCCGCCGCGCTGCTGGCCGATGCCGGCGTCGACGAGGCCGCCCGCAAGGCCCTGTTCGCGCAATTGCCGGGCCAGGTGTTCCAGCGCAGCCGCGCCGACGCGGTGGCCTGGCAGGCATTGCAGTTGCGCGATGCCGCGCCCGCGGAGTTGCGGGTCGGCGCGCGCCAGGTCGGTGCGCATGCGGGGGCGCTGGAGGTGTTCGTGCGCTCGCCCGACCGCGACGGCCTGTTCGCGGCGATCGTCGCCACCCTCGACCGCCTGGGCCTGGCGATCCAGCGCGCGCGCCTGCTCGATGCGCCGGCCGACTGCGTGGTCGACAGCTTCGAGGTGGTGCCCGCCGACGGCCAGCGCGCGGTGGCCCCCGACGCGGTCGCGCAGCGCCTGCGCGAGGCGCTGGCCAGCCCCGACCTGGACCGCATCCGCCCGACCCGGCGGACCCAGCCGCGCCACCTGCGGCATTTCCGGATCGCGCCGCGGATCGCGTTCGCCGACGCCGAGCAGGGCCGCACCCAGCTCAGCCTCTCCTGCACCGACCGCCCCGGCCTGCTCGCCGACGTCAGCCGGGTGCTGCGCGAGTGCCGCCTGCGCGTGCACGACGCGCGCATCGCGACCTTCGGCGAACGCGCCGAGGACCTGTTCCAGATCAGCGACGAGCGCGACCAGCCGTTGCGCGACGAACCCCAACGACAGGCCCTGCGCGACGCGCTGCTGGCCGTCCTCGACGGAGACCCTCGATGAGCCCCGCCAAGCCCCGGAAGAAGACCGAAGACGCCAAGCCCTCGCCCGCGAAGGCGCGCGCCGCCGCCCGCGCGGCCGAGCTCGAGGTGCTGCGCTTCGAGATCGAGAGCGCCTGGGAACGCCGCGCGATGCTGACCCCGGAGGAGATCGAGGGCGCGACCAGGCCCGCGGTCGATCGCGCCATCGCCGGCCTCGAGCAGGGGCGCCTGCGCGTGGCCGAGCCCGACGGCAAGGGTGGCTGGCGGGTCAACGAGTGGCTGAAGAAGGCGGTGCTGCTGTACTTCCGCACCCAGGAGATGGAACTGGTGGAGGCCGAGCCGGCGCCGTTCTGGGACAAGGTCCCGGCGCGCTTCGCCGGCTTCGACGAGGCCGATTTCCGCAAGCTCGGCGCGCGGGTGGTGCCCGGCGCGGTGGTGCGCGCGGGCAGCCACATCGGCAAGGACGTGGTGCTGATGCCGAGTTTCGTGAACATCGGCGCCCACGTCGGCGAAGGCACGATGGTCGATACCTGGGCGACGGTCGGGTCCTGCGCGCAGATCGGCAAGCACTGCCACCTGTCCGGCGGCGTCGGCATCGGCGGCGTGCTGGAGCCGCTGCAGGCCAGCCCCACGATCATCGAGGACCATTGCTTCATCGGCGCGCGCTCGGAGGTGGTGGAGGGCTTCGTCGTCGGCCACCACAGCGTGGTCGGCATGGGCGTCTTCCTCGGCCAGAGCACGCGCGTGTACAACCGCATGACCGGCGAGGTGAGCTACGGCTCGGTGCCGCCGTACAGCGTGGTGGTTTCCGGCCAGTTGCCGGCCAAGGACGGCAGCCATTCGCTGTACTGCGCGGTCATCGTCAAGCAGGTGGACGCGAAGACGCGCAGCAAGACCGGCATCAACGAATTGCTGCGCGGCCTCGCGGACTGACCGCGGCCGCTGGCTGCCACCGGGAATGACGATGACGACCCTGTACGGACTCTCCAACTGCGATACCTGCAAGAAGGCCCGCAAGTGGCTGGACCGCTTCGGCGTCGCGCACGCGTTCGTCGACTACCGCGACCAGCGCCAGCCGCCGGAGACGCTGGTCGCCTGGAAGGACGCCGTGGGCGGCTGGGACGCGCTGGTCAACAAGTCCTCGACCACGTGGCGCCAGCTGCCGCCGAACCGCAAGGCGCCCGGCAGCGATGCCGAATGGAAGCTGCTGCTGCGCGAGTATCCGCAACTGATGCGCCGCCCGGTCGTCGTGTTCGACGACGGCCGCGTCTCGCAGGGCTTCAGCGACAAGGGGTTCAAGGCGCTGTTCGGCGTCGCCGCATGAGCGACGTCCTGCAATTGGCCTGCGACCTCATCGCGCGGCCTTCGGTCACCCCCGACGATGCCGGTTGCCAGGCGCTGGTCGCGCGGCGCCTGCAGGCCGCCGGGTTCGCCTGCGAGCACCTGCGCTTCGGTGCCGTCGACAACCTGTGGGCCACCCATGGCGACGGCGACGGCCCGGTGCTGGTGCTGCTCGGCCACACCGACGTGGTGCCGCCGGGGCGGCGCGACGCGTGGGCCAGCGATCCGTTCGTGCCCGAGGTCCGCGAGGGCCTGCTGTACGGCCGCGGCGCCGCGGACATGAAGAGCAGCGTGGCCGCGTTCGTGGTCGCGCTGGAAGCGTTCGTGGCCGCGCATCCGCGGCATGCGGGCACGCTCGCGCTGCTGCTGACCTCGGACGAAGAGGGCGATGCCGTCGACGGCGTGCGCAAGGTCGCCGAGGTGTTGCGCGCGCGCGGCCAGCGCATCGACTGGTGCATCACCGGGGAGCCCTCGTCGAAGGCGGTGCTCGGCGACCTGTTGCGCGTCGGCCGGCGCGGCACGCTGTCGGCGACGCTCGCCGTGCGCGGCATCCAGGGGCACGTCGCCTACCCGGAGAAGGCGCGCAACCCGATCCACCAGGCGATGCCGGCGTTGGCGGAACTCGCGGCCCGTCGCTGGGACGAGGGCTACGAGCGCTTCCCGCCGACCAGCTTGCAGATCAGCAACATCAATGCCGGCACCGGCGCCAACAATGTGATCCCGGGTGAACTGCAGGTGCTGTTCAACCTGCGCTACAACCCGAACTGGCAAGCCGCGCGGCTGGAAGCCGAATGCGAGGCGGTGTTGCGCGCGCATGGGCTCGAGTACGACATCCACTGGCACCGCGGCGGCGAACCGTTCTACACGCCGGAGGGCGAGCTGCGCGACGCCGCGCGCGCGGTGCTGGCCGCCAGCGCCGGCATGCCGCCGGAGGAGAGCACCGGCGGCGGCACGTCGGATGCGCGCTTCATCGCGCCGCTCGGGGCGCAGTGCGTGGAGATCGGCCCGGTCAACGCGAGCATCCACAAGGTCGACGAACACGTGCGCGTGGCCGACCTCGAGGCCCTGCCGGGGCTGTATCGCGCGCTGCTGGAACGCCTGCTGGCGTGAGCGCTCAGCCGCTGGGCAGCGGCAGCTGGCGGGTGGCCTTGATCGACATCAGCGAGAAGCTGGAGTGTAGCTCGCGCACGCCGGGCAGCGCCTGCAGCACGCTGCGCGCGAACTCGCCATAGGCGGCGAGGTCGCTGGCCACCACTTCCAGCAGGAAGTCGTACTCGCCCGACACGTTGTGGCAGGCGATCACCTGCGGGATGTCCTGCACCGCGGCTTCGAAGGCGCGGGCGACATCGCGGGTATGGCTGCCCATCACCACGCTGACGAAGGCGGTGATGCCGAAGCCCAGCTTCTCCGGCGACAGGCGTGCGTGGTAGCCGGCGATGTAGCCCGCCTGCTCGAGCCGCCGGATGCGCCGCCAGCAGGGCGAGGTGGAGAGCGACACGCGCTCGGCGAGCTCGGCCACGGTGAGGCGCGCGTCGTCCTGCAGCAGGGCGAGCAGGCGACGATCGATCCGGTCCAGCGGTGCGGTCATGGCATGGAATTCCTGCAATGCGGATCAATTGGGCAAAATTTACTGTAATGACGACCGATGCGCAGCAGGATGGACAGCGCATGCCCCGGCGAGATGCATAGGCTGTTGCCAATCTCCGGCGGACACGCGCATGAACGGCTTTTCGACCACGGCCATCCACCACGGCTACGATCCCGCCGACCACCAGGGCGCACTGGTGCCGCCGGTATTCCAGAGCGCGACCTTCACCATTCCGAGCGCGGCCGAAGCCAGCCGCCGCTTCGCCGGCGAATCCGCCGGCTACGTGTACACCCGCATCGCCAACCCCACGCTGGCGTTGTTCGAGGCGCGGATGGCGGCGCTAGAGGGCGGCGCCGCCGCGGTCGCGTTCGGCTCCGGCATGGGCGCGATCACCGCCACCCTGTGGACCCTGCTCCAGCCCGGCGACGAGATCCTGGTCGACAAGACCCTGTATGGCTGCACCTTCGCCTTCCTCCACCACGGCATCGGCCGCTTCGGCGTGCGCACCACGCATGTCGACATGACCGATCCCGCGGCAGTCGCCGTGGCCCTCGCGCGCAAGCCGCGGATGGTCTATTTCGAAACGCCGGCGAACCCGAACATGCGCCTGGTCGACATCGCCGCAGTCGCCACCGCCGCGCATGCGGCGGGTGCGCTGGTGGTCGTCGACAACACCTACTGCACGCCCTACCTGCAGCGGCCGCTCGCGCTGGGTGCCGACGTGGTGGTGCATTCGGCGACCAAGTACATCAGCGGGCACGGCGACGTCACCGCCGGCGTCGCGGTCGCCGCGGACGCCGGCATCGCCACCCGGATCCGCATGGAAGGCCTCAAGGACATGACCGGCGCGGTGCTGTCGCCGCAGGACGCCGCGTTGCTGCTGCGCGGCCTGAAGACGCTGGCGCTGCGCATGGACCGGCACTGCGCCAACGCGATGGCGGTGGCGCGCGTGCTGGAGGCGCACCCGGCGGTGGCGAAGGTGCATTACCCCGGGTTGGCGCGCGACCCGCAGCACGCACTGGCATGCCGCCAGATGCGCCAGGCGGGCGGGATGGTGGCGTTCGACCTGCATGGCGGTCTGGCGGCCGGCCAGCGTTTCATCGATGCGCTCGAGTTGGTGGCCTGCGCGGTCAGCCTGGGCGACGCCGAGTCGCTGGCCCAGCACCCGGCGACCATGACCCATTCGACCTACACCGCCGAGGAGCGCGCCGCGGCCTGCATCGGCGATGGACTGGTCCGCCTGTCCGCGGGGCTGGAGGACACCGACGACCTCGTCGCCGATGTCCGGCGCGCGCTGGATGCGTTGCCGGCGTCGCTGGCGGCCGCCGCCTAGGGCTGCAGCTGCAAGCGGTAGCGGGTCTCCCCGGGCAGGAAGGGCGAGGCGCGGCCGGCCACCCAATCGTCGTGCCCCGCGCCCCAGAACGGCGACAGCGGGTGCCCGCTCTGTCCGCCGGGCATGTGCAACACGCCGTCCGCCTCGTGGCCGGGCGAGACCACCATCCGCTCCGAGGCGCCGAACGCCGGTCCCTGCACGCGCGGCATCGCGCCATCGCCGGGCAGGGGCTGTGCGGGCATGCACAGCCAGCGCTTGCCGACGAGCGGCAGGGCCGCCGCCAGCGGATGGCAGATCGCGGCGGTGTTGCGTTCGCCCCAGGTGCGCGCGGCGAGCGGGCCTTGCCTGGCGAGTTCGTCGCGGACCTCGCGTGCGGCGTCCTCGAACAGCGCGTCCCATGAGGCGTACCGCCGCGACAGCAGGTGCGGCGGGCGCTGGCTGGCCAGCGGCCAGGCCACGCCTTCCAGCTGCGGCAGGTCGGGCATCACGAAGTCCTTGCCGAGCGTGGCCTGCGCCGGCGCGGCCAAGCCTTCGGCGATGCGTGCGTGGACCGCGCGACGCCAGCCGCGGACCAGCCGGTAGCTGGTCGAGTCCACCGTGGCGCGGCCCTCCCAGTGCGATGCGGCGGCGGCCAGCGCAGTCATCGCCGGCGTCGGCGCGGCCTTGGCGCGCGCCTGCAGCAGGCCCCACCACGGCTGCAGCAGGAGGGCGCGGTCGTCGAGCTGGATCGCCAGCAGGTCGCGCTCGGCGAAACGCTGGCGGGCGAACAGCGCATCGCGGATCTGCCGGGCGCGGGCACCGAACGCGTAGCCGCCATCACCGACCTGTCGCAGCGCCTCGCCGTCGACCACGCGCGCGTTCGCCGTCCACAGGCGGCCGCTGGCGGGCGAGGCGATCACCGGATGGCCGGCGCTGGCCACCGGCCATGGCGTGCAGCCGCCGGTGTCGACCGACGCACTCGCGCTGCAGCCGTCGGCGCGTCGTGGCAGCAGGCCGAGCAGGCGCCAGGCGATCGCGCCCTCGCGATCCGCCAGCACCAGGTTCTGGGTCGGGATGCGCACGCCGTCGGCGATCCGCAGCGCGTCGGCGGCATCGCGTGCACGCGCCATCCGCAGCAGGCCGAGGTTGACGCCACCCTCCAGGTGCGCGGTCCAGCGCAACGCCAGCAGCTGGCCGTCGGCCTCGCGATGCGCGACCGGGCCCCAGTCGGTCTGCTCCACGTCGAGGTCGACCGGGTCGCCGCCGGCGACCGCGATGCGCTCGCGATGCCTGGCCACGCGCGCGCATCCGGCGTCGGCCGCGGATCCGCACGGCCGTTCGCGCTTCCAGTCGAGGTAGTCGCCGTAGCTGTTGGTGAAGCCCCAGGCGACATGCCCGTTGCTGCCGACGATCACGCCGGGCAGGCCGGGCAGGGTCACGCCTTGCACGTCGACGCGGCCTCCGGGCGCGGCGGGATCCGGGTAGCGCAGGCGGACGCGGAACCACAGGTTGGGTGCGCGCAGGCCGAGGTGCATGTCGTTGGCGACGATCGCGCGGCCATCGGCGGTCAGCGCGCCGGAGACCGCGAAGTTGTTGCTCCCGGGCGTGCCCTTGGTCGCCGCGGCCCCGGGCGCGGGACCGGTCGGCGCAGGTAGCCGCCGCAGGTCGAGCAGGCTCGCCGCCGGCAGCGCGGCATCCCCGCGCGGCGCGCCCTGCAACGGCGCGTCCCAGCGCGTGCCGTCGCGCGCCAGCAGGGCATGGGCCGCGTCCGGCAGGTGCGGGCGGATCCGCCACAGCGCGAGTTCGCGCGCGTTGTCGGCATCCTGCAGGTCGAAGTACATCGCCACGCCGACCAGCGGGCTGTCCTCGGCGCGCCAGGGTGCTGGCGATTGCCGCAGCAGCAGGTAGGGCCACGGCCGCACGCGCAATGCCGCGATCCCGGCATTCGCGCCGGCCACGTACGCATCGAGCACCGCGCGCTGGTCACCGGCGATGCGCGGCAGGTGGGCCATCACCCGCGCGCGCATGCGGTGCATGCGATGTCGCTTGTCTTTGTCCACCGCGATCGGGCCGAACAGCGCGGCGAGTTCGCCGGCGGCCGTGCGACGCAGCAGGTCCATCTCGAAGTAGCGTTCCTGTGCGTGCACGTAGCCGAGCGCGCGCATCGCGTCGGCTTCGCTGGCGGCATCGATGGTCACCGTGCCGTCGGCGTCGCGCGCGATCGAGGCCGGCGCGGCCAGCCCGGGCAGCGACTGCGTGCCCTCCAGCGTCGGCAGGCTGCCGCGCAGCAGCCACCAGGCCAGCAGCAGGAACGCCACCACGCACGCCAGCAGCGCCAGTGCGCCGCGCTTGAGCCATCGCCTCATCGGGATCCCCGGGGGTGGCCACCCGGGCGGGTCGCCGACGGTTGCATCAGAAAGGGTCGCTTGCCAGATGGCAAGCGCTGCGGCAGGATCGCCGCATGACCGCCGCGCGCGCCGCCTTGAATAATCGCAATAACGCCAGCCCCCCGCGGGTCGGCGATTAGCGCGCGCATCACACGCTGATCTTCCCGAAGCCCGCACTGCGAAGTGCGGGCTTCTTCGTTTCCGACCCTCCCGATCCCCTGCAAGGACTTCCACGATGTGTTCGATCCTCGGTGTCTTCGACCTGCGCCCCGGCGCCGACCTGCATCCGCTGCGCCCGCTGGCGCTCTCGCTGTCGGCGCGCCAGCGCCATCGCGGCCCCGACTGGAGCGGCGTGCACGTGGAGGCTCGTGCGCTGCTGGTGCACGAGCGCCTCGCCATCGTCGATCCCGCCGGCGGTGCGCAGCCGATCCATTCCGCGGACGGCGCGCTGGCGCTGGCGGTGAACGGCGAGATCTACAACCACCGCGAGCTCGAGCGCCGCCTCGCCACGCCCTACGCCTTCCAGACCGGGTCCGACTGCGAGGTGATCAACGCCCTGCACCGCGATGGCGAGGCACCGGAAACCTGGCTGGGCCGGCTCAACGGCATCTTCGCCTTCGCGTTGTGGGACGCAGCTGCCGGGCGCGTCCTGGTCGCGCGCGACCACATGGGCGTCTGTCCACTGTACTGGGGCCACGATGCCGACGGCCGGCTGTGGGTGGCCTCGGAGATGAAGGCGCTGGTGCGCGTCTGCGATGACGTGGCGGCGTTCCCGCCGGGCCATGTCTACGACAGCGCGACCGGGGCGCTCACGCGCTGGTACAAGCGCGCCTGGCGCGACTACGGCGCGGTGCAGGGCGTGGCTGCAGGCAAGGCGGAGCTGCGCGATGCGTTCGAGCGCGCGGTGCATCGCCAGTTGATGAGCGACGTGCCCTACGGCGTGCTGCTGTCGGGCGGGCTGGATTCGTCGCTGGTGGCCGCCTGCGCCGCGAAGTTCGCGCGCAAGCGGGTGGAGGACGACGACCGCGGCGAAGCCTGGTGGCCGCGCCTGCACAGCTTCGCCATCGGGCTGGAGGGCTCGCCCGACCTCGCCGCCGCGCAGGTCGCCGCCGACGCGCTCGGCACCGTGCACCACGGCTTCACCTACACCTTCGCGGAAGGCCTCGATGCGTTGCCGGAGGTGATCCGCCACATCGAGACCTACGACGTGACCACCATCCGCGCGTCCACGCCGATGTTCCTGCTGGCGCGGCGGATCAAGGCGATGGGGGTGAAGATGGTGCTGAGCGGCGAGGGCAGCGACGAGCTGTTCGGCGGCTACCTCTACTTCCACAAGGCGCCGAACGCGCGCGAGTTCCACGACGAGCTGGTGCGCAAGCTGGACGCGCTGCACAGCTTCGACTGCCTGCGCGCGAACAAGGCGATGATGGCCTGGGGCGTGGAGGCGCGGGTGCCGTTCCTCGACGTCGAGTTCATGGACGTGGCGATGCGCATGGACGCGGCGCACAAGATGGGCGGGGTCGGCGCCGACGGCCAGCGCAGGATCGAGAAGGCGGTGCTGCGCGAGGCGTTCGAGGGCGCGTTGCCGCGCGAGATCCTGTGGCGGCAGAAGGAGCAGTTCAGCGATGGCGTCGGCTATGGCTGGATCGACGGCCTGAAGGCGCATGCCGAGGCGCACGTGAGCGATGCGGACTTCGCCGCGGCCGGGCAGCGCTTCCCCGTCAACCCGCCGCAGACCAAGGAAGCGTATTTCTACCGGCGCATTTTCGAGGAGGTGTTCCCGGGCGAGGCCTGCGCGAAGACCGTGCCCGGCGGCAAGTCGATCGCGTGCTCGTCGCCGGCGGCGATCGCCTGGGATGCCGCGTTCGCGGCGATGGCCGATCCCTCCGGGCGCGCGGTGGCCGGCGTGCATGAGCACGCGGTCGCGGCGATCTGATCGACGTCAGCCGAGGCTGCGGCAGCCCAGCGCCGACAGCACGCCATGCAACGCCGGCACCTGCATCAGCCAGGGGCCGGCGAGGGTAAGCAGGCCGGCGCCGATCACCAGCGTGCCGGCGGCCACGCGCAGGCCGCCACGCTGCAGGTGGCGGCCGATGCGCATCCCGGCCCAGGTCAGTGGGACCATCACCGGCAGGGTGCCGATCCCGAACGCGGCCATGGTCAACGCGCCGTGCCAGGCGCTGGCCTGCAGCCATGCCGCCGCCAGCAGGGTGGTGGACAGGCCGCAGGGCATCCAGCCCCAGAGCATGCCCAGCGCCAACCGTTTCGGGGCGGTGTCGGCGGGCCAGACCTTCGCGCGCAACGGCGCCAGCCAGTGCCAGAGGCGCGCGCCGGGACCGCCGGCGAAGCGCGGCAGCCGCCCGCCACGATCGAGCAGGCGCAGGCCGGCGACCACCAGCACGATGCCCACCGCGGCGCGCATGGCGATGCCCACGCCCGGGTCGCGCGCGAGCGCCAGCAGGCCGCCGCCGAAGCCGCCGACGATGGCGCCGCCCAGCGCATAGCCGAGCACCCGCCCGAGATTCGGCAGCGCCGCCATCCACGCGGTGTCCTGCTTGCCGCGGGACAGCCCGGTGGCGATCCCGCCGCACATCGCGACGCAATGCACCGTGCCGAGCAGGCCGCTGGCGAAGGCGCCGAACAGGACCAGCCAGTCAATCGGCATCGGCGGGCGGCTCCTGCGAGGCAGGCGGCGGGTCTTCGCGCAGGATGTCGAGCGCCGGGGTGTCGAGGTCGTCGAACTGGCCCTTGCGCACCGCCCAGATGAAGGCCCACACCGCCGCCCCCAGCAGCATCAGGCTCAGCGGGATCAGCAGCAGCAGGATGGTCACGCGGCGGGCCTCCGGGTCAGGCGCAGGGCATTCAGGGTCACGGTCAGCGAGGACACCGCCATGCCCAGCGCGGCCAGCCACGGCGTGACCCAGCCGAGCGCGGCCAGCGGCAGCGCGATCGCGTTGTAGCCCAGCGCCCAGGCGAAATTCTCGCGGGTGATGCGTTGCGTGCGGCGGGCCAGGGCGATCGCGCGCGGGATGCGTCCGAGCACCGGCGCGGCGAGCACGAGGTCGGCGCTGCGATGGGCGAGCGCAGCGCCCTCGCCGATCGCGATCGCCACGTCCGCGGCGGCGAGCACCGGCGCGTCGTTGATGCCGTCGCCGACCATCGCGACGTGGCGCCGGTCGGCTTGCAAGGCGCGGACCCGGGCCAGCTTGTCCTCCGGCGACAGTCGCGCATGCGCATCCGCGATGCCGAGGGCCTCGCCGGCGCGCGCCACCGCGTCGCGCGCGTCGCCGCTGGCGAGGTGCAGCGACAGCCCCATCGCGCGCAAGGCACGGGTCGCGTCCGGCGCATCGTCGCGCAGGCGTTCGCCGATGCGGAACGCGGCGAACGCCGTGGCGCCATCGCCCAGCCACAGGCGGCCATCGTCCTCGCGGCCGGCGGCGAAGTCGGCCCGCCCCAGCCGCCACGCGCGGCCGTCGATGCTGCCGGCCAGGCCCAGGCCCGCCTGCGTGCTGGCGTCGCTGGCATGCGGCACCTGCAGCCCGCGCGCCTGCGCCGCCGTTTCGAACGCCTGCGCCAGCGGGTGCCGGCTGCCGCGTTCCAGCGCGGTGGCGATGCGCAGCGCGGCGTCGGCGTCGAGGCCGGCGAAGGTGGCGATGTCCTCCAGTTGCGGATGCCCGTCGCTGAGGGTGCCGGTCTTGTCGAACACCACGTCGGTGGCGGCGGCGAGGCGTTGCAGCGCATCCGGCCGGGTCGCCAGCACGCCGTCGCGGGCCAGCGCGCCATGCGCGGCGGCCAGCGCGGCCGGCACCGCCAGCGACAGCGCGCACGGACAGCTGATCACCAGCAAGGCGAGCGCGACCTCGAACGCGCGCGAGGGGTCGTGCACGCGCCAGGCGACGTACACCGCGGCGGCCGCGAGCAGCATGCCGACCACGAACCACGCGGCGATGCGGTCGGCCATCCGCGCCAATGGCGGCCGGTGCGCCTGCGCGTCCTCGACCAGGCGGATCAGGTGGGACAGGCGGGTGCCGGTGCCGGTCGCGGTGACCCGCATCCGCAGCGGGCGCTGGTGGGCGATGCTGCCGGCGAGCACGGTCTCGCCCGCTTGTCGTTCGACCGGGCGCGACTCGCCGGTGAGCAGCGCTTCCTCGAGCAGCGCGGGTGCGTCGAGCAGGGTGCCGTCCGCGGGCACGGTGTCGCCGGCGGCCACGTAGGCGACATCGCCGGCCTCCAGCGCGGCCAGCGGGATCGCCTCGTGGCCACCATCGCCGGCTTCGCGGGTGGCGAACACCGGGCGGGCCCGCGCCAGCGCATCCACCTGCGCATTCGCCACGCGTCGCGCGCGTTGCTCGAGCAGGCGCGCGGCGAGCAGCAGGAACACGAACATCACCGCGGCGTCGTACCAGACATGCGGCCCGTGGGTGATCGTCTCCCACACGCTCGCGAAGTACGCCAGCAGGGTCGACGTGGCGACCAGGGTGTCCATCCCCGGGCGGCGCAGCCGCAATTCGCGCCAGGCCCCCGAGAGAAAGGTCCAGCCGGCGTAGAACACCACCGGGGTCGAGACGAGGAAGGTGATCCAGCGCAGGAAGTCGCGCATCGGCCCGGACATGGTGTTGCCGGTGTCGAGATAGAGCGCCTCCGCGAACATCATGGCCTGCATGGTGCCGAGCCCGGCGATGCCGATGCGGATCAGGTCGCGGTTGCGTTCGCGCCGCTTCGCCTGTTCGCGCGCGGCGCCGGTGGCCAGGCAGGGCGTGTAGCCGAGCGCGCGCAGGCGCTGCAGTGGTTGCGACAGGCGGGTCGCCGCCGGATCCCAGACCAGGCGCAGGCGCCCGGTCATCGCGTTGGCGGTGGCCTCGCGCACGCCGGGTTCGCGCGCCAGCGCGTTGTCGATCAGCCAGGCGCAGGCGGCGCAGTGCATGCCGTCGGCGATCAGGGTGATCTCGCAGCCGCCCTCGACCGCGCGCACGTGCTCGGCCTGCACCGAGGGCGCATCCCAGACCTCCAGAGCGGCTGGGTCGAGGTCGACGCGGGCGCCGTTGGCGGTGCGCAGGGTGTAGTAGTCCGATAGCCCGGCATCCTGGATCCAGGCGCTGGCCGCGGCGCAGCCGGAACAGCAGAACGGATGCCGCGTGCCACCGACGACGGCCAGCACGGGCTCGGGGGGCAACGCGTCGCCGCAGTGGAAGCAGGTGTCCGTCGCGCGCGCCGGCGCCCCGTGTGCGTCGCGGGCGCCGGGCCGGGTCGCGGCCGCGGCCTGGGCCATCTCAGGGCTCCGCGCGCAGCGCCGGTGCCAGGCGGGCGGCGTGCCCCGCCTTGTCCATGCGGCCCTTCAGCCGCCATGTCCGGGCTGCATCCGCCGCGCTCAGGTTCCAGTGGTGGCCGGCAGGCACCGCCGCCTCCGCGCGCCAACCGGTCGGCGTGGGCGCCAGCAAGACGGTCACGTCGAGGCTGGAGTCCGACGGATGCTCGAACAGCAGCCTGAGCGGCACCGTGCGATCGAAGTCGCCGGTGGCCGGGAACGCCTCGACCACGCCGTCCTCGCTGCGCAACACCAGGGACAGGCGCCGGGCCATCGCCACTTCGTCCGGTCCGGTCGCGGCCTGCTGGATCTGCCCGGTGCGCGAGACGCGGTCGGTCACCACGTCGTTGTTGCCGCTGCTGCGGCTGGCGACCACCACCATCGCGATGCCGCCGACCACGGCCGCCAGCGGCAACAGCACCAGCAACCAGATCACCGGGTTGCGCCAGGGGGATTGGTGTTCCATCACATCGGTCCGAAGAAGCTGCTGTCCACCGACTTTCGCACGCGGCCGTCGCTGGACTCCAGCGTGAACCGCAGCGGCGCGCGGCCTCGGGTCCCGGCCGGCCCGGCCACCGTCAGCGGCAGCGTCTGCACCTGCTGCGGTTCCAGCACCACTTCCGCGGGCACGTTGCGCAGCTGCATGCCGGCCGGCGCGCCCTCCAGCATGATGCGGTAGCGCGCCTGCTGGTCGGTCTTGTTGACCAGCTTGAGCGAATACACGTTCTCGATCCCCTGCGCGGTCTCCCGGTAAAGGGCATTGCGGTCGCGCAGCACTTCCGCGATCAGCGGGCTGCGGTGGGTGACGCCCCAGCCCCAGCCGGCCACCAGTGCCGCCAGCAGCAACCCGTACACCACGATGCGCGGTCGCAGCACCCGGGTGGGCTTGCCGTCGATGCCGTTCTGGGTGTCGTACCGGATCAGGCCGCGCGGGTACCCCATCTTGTCCATCACCGCGTCGCAGGCGTCGATGCAGGCACCGCAGGCGATGCACTCGTACTGCAGGCCGTTGCGGATGTCGATGCCGACCGGGCACACCTGCACGCAGAGGGTGCAGTCGATGCAATCGCCGAGTTGCTCGGGCGCGAACTGCGGCAGCGGCGCGTGGGCCGCGTCCGCGGCGAAGGTGATGGTGCCGTGCGCCCCGCTGCGTGCGTCGGCGGCGCTGGGATTGAAGGCCGCGCGCACCACGTAGTCCTCGGCCACCGGCAGCGGCAGCAGGCCGCGCGCGCGCTCGAGGACGCTGGCCAGGCCGCGGCGGCGCGAGCCGCGCGGCTCCCCGCGCATCGGGTCGTAGGCAATGATCAGGGTGTTGCGGTCGAACATCGCGCCCTGGAAGCGCGCGTAGGGGCACATGTACTTGCACACCTGTTCGCGCAGGAACCCGGCGTTGCCCCACGTCGCCAGCGCGTAGAACAGCACCCAGAAGGTCTCCCAGCCGCCCCAGGCGAACGGCCACAGGCGCGCGCCGAGGTCGCGGATCGGGGTGAAGAAGCCGACGAAGGTGAAGCCGGTCCACAGCGCGAACAGCAGCCAGAGCACGTGCTTGCTGCCGCTGCGGCGCAGGCGCTCCGGGTTGCTCCACGGCAGCAGGTCCAGCTTCATCCGCTTGTTGCGGTCGCCTTCGGTCCACCGCTCGATCCACAGGAAGGTCTCGGTCCACACCGTCTGCGGGCAGGCATAGCCGCACCACAGGCGGCCGGCGAGCGCGGTGAAGAAGAACAGCGCGAACGCGGCGATCATCAGCAGCATCGCCAGGAAGATGAAGTCCTGCGGCCAGAAGGTCAGGCCGAAGACGTGGAACTTGCGCGCCGGCAGGTCGAACAGCACCGACTGCCGGCCGTCCCAGTTGATCCACGGGAACACGTAGAACATGCCCAGCAGCCAGAACACCGCGGCGGTGCGCAGGGTGTTGAAGCGGCCGGAAACCTCGCGCGGGTAGACCTTGCTCTCGCTGACGTACATCCCGCCGGAATCGGGATGCAGGGCGATGTCGATCTTCTTGTTGGCCATCGTGTGGGGTCAGTCGCGCGGCAATGCGCGGTTGAAGCGGCTCGCCGGGCGCAGCAGGATCCAGGTGAACAGGCTGGACGAAGCGGTGGCGATCCAGAACATGAAAAAGCCGAGCGTGTAGCCCAGCGTCCGGGAAATCGGCAGGTCGGGGAACGTCATGTCCCGCAGCTGCAGGGGATCGACGTAGGCGAAGAACACCATGGTGGCGACCCCCGCGGCGAAGAAGCTCGGCCAGAGGATCGCCCCGACCCGCTGCGCCATCGGGCGCGGCGGGTGGTCGAACGGGGCGGGCGCGCTCATTGCGCGCCCGCGTTGCTGCCTGCCGGCGAAGCGCCGTTGCTCAGCGACCACACGTAGGCGGCGGCCAGGCGCGAACGGGTGTCGCCGATGATCGGCGCCCAGGCCGGCATCACGCCGTGGCGTCCGTTGGCGATGGTCTGGCGCAGCGATTCCGTGCTGTCGCCGTACAGCCAGTAGCCGTCGGTCAGGTCGGGTGCGCCCATCGCGACGTTGCCCTTGCCGTCGACGCCGTGGCAGGCCACGCACACGCCTTCGTACAGCTTCTTGCCCTGGGCGGCGAGGAAGTTGTTCTGCATCCCGTCGGGCTTGCCGATGACGCGCACGTAGGCCGCGACCTGGTCGACCGCGCCCGCGCCGCCCATGCCGGTCAGCACGGTGCCCCACTCGGGCATCACGCCCTGGCGGCCGTTCAGCACCGTCTCGAGCACCTGGTCGGGTGAGCCGCCCCAATGCCAGATCTTGTCGGTGAGGTTCGGGTAGCCCGTGGCGCCCTGCGCGGTCGAGCCATGGCAGGTGGCGCAGTTGTTGCCGAAGATCGCCTTGCCGAGGGCGAGCGCCTTGGGGTCCTGCGCGATCTTGTCGATCGGCTGGCCCGCGTAGGGCGCGAAGGCCTTTTCCAGCTTGGCGTCCTCGCTGGCCTTCTCGGCATCGTGCTCCTTGGCGGAGGTCCAGCCCGAGCTGCCGGCGAAGCTGCCGAAGCCCGGGAACCACGCCAGGTAGCCGATCGCGAACACGATCGTGATGTAGAAGAGGTTGATCCACCACTTCGGCAGCGGCTTGTTGTACTCGGTGAGGTCACCGTCCCAGACGTGGCTGGTATCGGTCGGCGCCGGGTCGCCCGGGCGGCGGCGGGAGGTCCACCACAGCAGGGCCACGCAGCCGACGATGTTCAGCACGACCAGTGCGATGACATAGATCGACCAGCCAGATGTCATTGTCCGTTCTCCCCGTCATCCAGCGGCAGGCGCGCCGCGTCGTCGAATACCTCTTTCCGGCGCGGGCTCCAGGCCCACGCCCATCCCGCCAGGAACAGCACCATCAGCAGCAGGGTCACGATGCCGGAAACCATGGCTCAGCCCCCCCTCGGTGCGTTCTTGCCGAGGCCCTGCAGGTAGGCCACCACGGCGTCCATCTCGGTCTTGCCCTCGACGTCCTTGGCCGCGGCCGAGATCTCGGCGTCGGTGTAGGGGTCGCCGAGGCGCTTGAGCGCCTGCATGTGCGCCTGCAGCTGCTGGCCGTCGAGCTTGTTCTCGGCGAGCCAGGGGAAGCTGGGCATGTTGGACTCGGGCACCACGTCGCGCGGGTTGTTCAGGTGCACGCGGTGCCAGTCGTCCGAGTAGCGGCCGCCGACGCGCGCCAGGTCCGGCCCGGTGCGCTTGGAGCCCCACTGGAACGGGCGGTCGTACACCGACTCCCCGGCCAGCGAGTAGTGGCCGTAGCGCTCGGTCTCGAAGCGCAGGGTGCGCACCATCTGCGAATGGCAGTTGTAGCAGCCTTCGCGGACGTAGACGTCGCGGCCCGCCAGCTCCAGCGCGGGGTAGGGCTTGACGCCGGGCAGCGGCTGGATCGCCTCGGCCTGGAACATCAGCGGCACGATCTCCGCCAGGCCGCCGAAGGACACCGCCACCGCGATCAGCACGGCCATCAGGCCGACGTTCTTCTCGAGTTTCTCGTGGGCGTTGCTGTTGTTGCTCATGTCGAGGACCTCAGGCGCGGGCTTGCGACGGATCGGGGGCGAGTACCGGCAAGTCGCCGGTCGTCTGGGCGACCGTGTAGGTCTTGTATACGTTCCAGGCCATCAGGAACATGCCCGAGAGCACCATCAGGCCGCCCATCAGGCGGGCGAGGTAGTACGGGTAGGTCGCGTTCAGGCTCTCGACGAAGGTGTAGGTCAGGGTGCCGTCGTCGTTGGTGGCGCGCCACATCAGGCCCTGCATCACGCCGGCGATCCACATCGAGGCGATGTAGAACACCACGCCGATGGTATGGATCCAGAAGTGTGTGTCGATCAGCTTGGTCGACCACATTTCCTTCAGGCCCAGCATCCGCGGCATCAGCGCGTAGATCGAGCCGATCGAGATCATCGCCACCCAGCCCAGCGCGCCGGCGTGCACGTGGCCCACCGTCCAGTCGGTGTAGTGGGACAGCGAGTTGACCGTCTTGATCGACATCATCGGCCCCTCGAACGTGCTCATCATGTAGAAGCTGAGCGAGACGACGAGGAACTTCAGGATCGGGTCGGTGCGCAGTTTGTGCCACACGCCGGACAGGGTCATGATCCCGTTGATCGCGCCGCCCCAGCTGGGGGCCAACAGGATCAGCGAGAACACCATGCCCAGGCTTTGCGCCCAGTCGGGCAGCGCGGTGTACAGCAGGTGGTGCGGGCCGGCCCACATGTAGACCGCGATCAGCGCCCAGAAGTGGATGATCGACAGGCGGTAGGAGTAGATCGGGCGCCCGGCCTGCTTGGGCACGAAGTAGTACATCATTCCCAGGAAGCCGGCGGTCAGGAAGAAGCCCACCGCGTTGTGCCCGTACCACCACTGCACCATCGCGTCGACCGCGCCGCTGTAGGCGGAGTACGACTTCAGCGCGCCGGCCGGCATCGAGATGTTGTTGACGATGTGCAGCAGGGCGACGGCGATGATGAAGCTGCCGTAGAACCAGTTGGCCACGTAGATGTGGCTGACCTTGCGCTTGGCGATGGTGCCGAAGAACAGCACCGCGTAGGCCACCCAGACCACCGCGATGGCGATGTCGATCGGCCACTCGAGTTCGGCGTACTCCTTGCCCTGGGTGAAGCCCAGCGGCAGGGTGATCGCCGCGGCGACGATGATCAGCTGCCAGCCCCAGAAGACGAAGGCCGCCAGCTTGTCGCTGAGCAGCCGCACGTGGCTGGTGCGCTGGACCACGTAGAGGCTGGTGGCGAACAGCGCCGACCCGCCGAACGCGAAGATCACCGCGTTGGTGTGCAACGGCCGCAGGCGTCCATAGTTCAACCACGGGATGCCCTCGAAGAGATGGGGCCAGTACAGCTGGGTGGCGATGATCACGCCGACCAGCATGCCCACGATTCCCCACAGCACCGTGGCGATGGCGAATTGCTTCACCACCTTGTCGTTATAGGTACCGCTCATGGCTTGCATGCGAACCTCCACCTGGAATGCGCCCGAATTATCCCGCCGGTCGCGGGATGCCCCTTGATCAAGATCAATATGCCACCGCGGCCCTGCGCTTTGGCCTGATATCGACCATAATGACCGTCGACCTAGAGCGCGTATCATACCCCGCGGGGGTATCAAGGCCCATGCACGATGTCTCCCAGCTAGACCTCGCCCGCTTGCGCCGCAGTTGCGCGGATTGCTCGCTCGCGCAGCTCTGCCTGCCGGCGGGTATCGACCGCAACGACCTCGGGCGGCTGGACACCCTGGTGCAGAAGCGGCGACCGCTGCACCGCGGCGACCACCTGTTCCGTGCCGGCGACGCGCTGGGCTCGGTGTTCGTGGCCAGCGAGGGCACGTTCAAGACGGTGGTCATCAACGAATCCGGCGAGGAGCACGTGCTTGGGTTCCACCTGCCGGGCGAGCTGTTCGGCCTGGACGCGGTGGGCTCCGGGCGGCATCGCTGCGAGGCGATCGCGCTGGAGGACGCCAAGGTCTGCGAGTTGCCCTTCAGCAGCCTGGCCACCGTCGCGGCCCAGCTGCCCAGCCTGCAGCGCCAGCTGCTGCGGGTCATGGGCCAGAGTTCCGACCGCGACCACGACCTGGTGGACGTGCTGTCGCGGCGCCAGGCCAGCGAGCGCATCGCCCTGTTCCTGCTGGGGTTGCGCGACCGCTACCGCCGCATCGGCCAGTCGGGCGAGGACGTGCACCTGCCGATGAGCCGCGAGGAGATCGGGCGCCACCTGGGGCTGGCGCTGGAGACGGTGAGCCGCGGCTTCAGCCGGCTGCACGAGGATGGCGTGATCGACGTCCGCGGGCGCCACGTCCGCGTCCTCGACGAAGCCGCGCTGCGCACCCCCGCCAGCGGCTGCGAGCAGGACGCGCACAAGGCCTCGCGGGCGCGCCCGCGCGCCTGAGCCGCTGCGGCCCGCGCTTGCCGCTGCCGGCGCAACGACGATGACGGCCGACCTCGACACCCTGCGCGGGCTCGCGGTGGCGGTCGGCATCGGCCTGCTGGTCGGCGTCGAGCGCGAGCGCCGTCGCGCCGAGGACGGGCATGGGGTGGCCGGCGTGCGCACCTTCGCGCTGATCGCGCTCGCCGGTGCGCTGGCGGAACGGGTGGGCGGGATCGGCATCGCGCTGGCCGGCGGATTCGTGGCCCTCGCGGCACTGACGGCCTATCGCGGCAGCCGCGACGCGGATCCGGGCCTGACCACCGAAGTGGCGATGCTGGTGGTGTTCCTGATCGGCGTGCTGGCCATGCGCGAGCTGGCCCTCGCGGCCGGGCTCGGCGTCGGCGTCGCCCTGCTGCTGGCGGCGAAGTCGCGCGTCCATCGCTTCGTGCAGCGGGTGCTGACCGACCAGGAACTGCACGACGCCCTGTTGCTCGCAGCTGCCGCGGCGATCGTGCTGCCGCTGTTGCCCGACCGCAGCCTGGATCCATGGCAGGTCCTCAACCTGCGCAAGCTGTGGCTGCTGGTGGTGCTGGTGATGGCGATCAATGCCGCCGGCCATGTCGCGCTGCGCGCGTTCGGGCCGCGTGCCGGGCTGTTGCTGGCCGGGCTGGCGGGGGGCTTCGTGTCCAGCACGGCGACGATCGGCGGGATGGGCGCGCGCGCGCGGCGCCTGCCGGCGCTGGCCACCGCCAGCGCGAGCGGGGCCATCGCCTCGAACGTGAGCACCATCGTGCAGATCGGGATCGTGGTCGCGGCGCTGGCGCCCGGCCTGCTGGTGCCCCTGGCTTGGCCGCTGCTGTCGGCCGGGGCGGTGGTGCTGGCGTTCGCCGGCGTGGCGGCATGGACCTCGCGCGGCGCGGATGGCCACGATGGCGTACTGGAAGGGCGCGCCTTCGAACCCCGCCAGGTCTTGCTGTTCGTCGCGGTCGTGGCGGCGGTGCTGGTCGGTTCGGCGGCGATGCTCGCCTGGCTGGGCCCGGCCGCGTTGGAGGCGACGCTGGCGGTCTCGGGCCTGGCCGACGTGCACGCGGCCACCGCATCGGCCGCGCAACTGGCCGCGACCGGGCGCATCACATCGGCGCAGGCGGTGCAGGGCATCGTGCTGGCGCTGGCCACCAATTCCGCGATGAAGCTGGGCGTGGCCTGGGCCACCGGCGGGCGCGGCTTCGCGCTACGCCTGCTGCCCGGGATCGTGGCGATGGTGCTGGTGTTCGCGGGCGCGGCCTGGGCCGTCGCCTAGGCAGGACGCAATGCGTCGATTCGCTGCTCGAGGTGGCGGAAGTAGAGCGCGATGTAGCTGATGCCGTTGTGGCGGTCGATCAGCCACGGGTTCATCAAGGTGTGGCGGAGGATCACCAGGTGGTCCTCGGCATCGCCCTCGGCGGCCGGGTCCAGCCCGAGGGCATCCAGGATGCGGTGCATGCCGGCCTCGCCCAGCGCCTGCGGGCGCAAGGTGGTGGCCGACCCGAAGAAGCTGCGGTCCTGCAGCGGGGCGCGCGGGTCCACCCGCAGCTCGTCGTGCAGCCGGCGGGCGAAGGCATTCGCCACCGCGATGTCGCGGTTGCCGACCGGGTTGAAGGCCACGCACACCAGGTTGCTGTCCGGCGGGAACGGCACCTCCACCCGCACCCGGTCGCGCACGCGCGCGGCGAACGCCAGCGCCTCCGCGTGGAAGGCCTCGGCGGCGCGTACCGTCTGCGCCGGCAACTGGCCGAAGTGCACGTGGTCGAGCGGCAGCACCTTGTGGGTGACGTACACCGCGGCGACGTTCGCGCCCGGCTTGGACCCTTCCGGGATGAACTGGCCGAGGTTGCGGTAGCGCGCGCGGTAGCCGCGCGGCGCATGGTCGTGGAAGACGTAGTCCGCGGATTCCGCGAGCAGCGCCATCGCGCGATGGTCGCGGCACAGGAAGGCGCCCGCGCCGTAGGGCAGGTAGCCGAGCTTGTGCGGGTCGATGGTGATGGAGTCGCTCGCGGCCAGCGCCTCGACCGCCGCATGCACGTGCGGGCGCGGGAAGCGCGCGAAGCCTTCGGCCACGGCCTCGCGCGGGCGCAGGCTGCCGTCGGGTTCGCGGAACAGGGTCGCGAGGTAGCCGCCCCAGGCGGCATCGACATGCACCGAGAACCCCAGGCCGCGCGGCAGCCACGCGTCGCGCGCGGCGACCAGGGCGTCGATCGGGTCGACCGTGCCGTACTCGGTGGTGCCGAACACGCCCACCGCGGCCAGCACCGGCTGGCGCAAGCGCAGGCAAGCCTCGAGGGTCTCCTGCAGCGCCGCCGGATCGAGCCGCATGTCGCGTTCGGGCATCAGCCGCAGTTGCGCGCGACCCAGCCCGAGCAGCTTCATCCCCTTCGACCACGAGTAGTGCGCGGTGATCGGCGCGAGCACCCACGGCACCCGCAGGTCGGGATGCGCGGCGAAGAAATCGACCAGGCCGCGGCGCTCGATGCGTTCGGCCTCGACCTTCGCCTTCCACGCGCGGTGCGCGCCGGCGGGCTGCGCCGCCAGCCAATCCTTCCAGCGCACGACCAGCGCGGTCGCCGCCGACGGTCCGAGGTTGAATGCCGTCCAGTCGTCGTCCGGCAAGTCGAGATCGGGCACGCCGGCGGCGCGCAGCGCGATCGGGAAGGCCTTCAGCGCCAGCGCCAGCCGCAGCGCCTGGTAGTTGGCCAGGGTGCCGCCGGAAGTGAGGTGGCCGAACGCGCAGGGGTCGCGGTCGGGATCGTGCGGATAGCCGACCATCCGCGCCAGCTGCAGGCCGACCTCGACCTCGAGGTCGACGGTCACCGGCGCTGCGTCCTCGCTGACGTTGTTGGGGTTGTAGGGCAGGGTCAGGATCTGCGCAGCCAGGCCGGGCAACAGCAGGTCCGAGGCCATGTGCCCGATGTAGCGCGGGCTGTGGAACGGCACCGATTTCTTCAGCGCGGCCGACAGCTGGTGCAGCTCGCGGCGCATGCGCGCCTCGAACGCGCGGTAGCCGGGGTCGAACGCGGCGTCGGTGGGGATCGCCGGCGGATCCTCGGGATGGAAGTTGCGCCGCCAGTACACATGGTCGCGCAGGAACTCGACGACCAGCTTCTCCAGCAGGCCGTCGTTCTCGGCGTAGGGGCCGAGGAAGCAGGCATCGAGCATGCCGGGGGTGGCGGGCGTCGGATCCATGGCGGTGGCCGCTAGTCGGGACGCGGCAGTCTGGCGACTGCCGCATGGTCCCGCCTTGATCGAAGTCAGGGCCGCGTGGCAGGCCCCGCCGGCGTCGCCGGCGGGGTCGACAGGCCCATCAGTACACGTCGCCCACGGTGTTGTGCACGTTGAACTTGCCGGTGGGGGTGATGATCCGCTTGTCGTCGATCACCGCCTTCAGCGTGCGGGTCTTGTCGTCCACCACCACGATCGCCGAGCGCTGGTTCTTGCCGTTCCACACCGAGAACCAGACCTCGTCGCCCGCGGCGTTGTACTCGGGTTGCACCACGCGCTTGGGGCCTTCGCCGAGGTTCGCCCATTCGGCGATCGGCAGCACCTTGTAGCCCGCCGCGAGGTTGCCGATGTCGAACACCGCGATCGACTGGCTGGCCTTCGGATCGGGGTTGAGCGGGGTGTCCACCCACAGGTTGCGCGACTTCGGATGGGTCTTGATGAACAGCGAGCCGCCGCCCTGGCCCTTGATGACCTCGCAGACCTTCCAGGCGTGCTTCGGATGCTTGGCGGGGTCGGTGCCGATCAAGGTGATCTTGTCGTTGCCCAGCGCCGAGGTGCCCCACACCGGGCCGCAGGTCGGGTGCACGAAGTTGGCGCCGCGCCCCGGATGCGGGATCTTGTCCACGTCGACCAGCGCCGCCAGCTTCTGCGTGCGCGAATCCACCACCGCGATCTTGTCGCTCTGGTTGGCGGCGGTGAGGAAGTAGCGCCGGGTGGCGTCCCAGCCACCATCGTGCAGGAAGCGGGCGGCGCCGATGGTGGTGATCTTGAGGTTGCCGATGTCCTCGTAGTTCACCAGCTGGATCTGCCCGGTCTCCTTGATGTTGACGATGAACTCGGGGTGCTCGTGCGAAGCCACGATCGCGGCGACGCGCGGTTCCGGGTGGTACTCCTGGGTGTCCACGGTCATGCCGCGGGTCGCGACGATCTTCAGCGGGTCCAGGGTCTCGCCGTCCATGATCACGTACTGCGGCGGCCAGTAGGCGCCGGCGATCGCGTACCTGTCCTCGTAGCCCTTGTACTTGGAGGTCTCGACCGAGCGCGCCTCCAGGCCGATCTTGATTTCCGCCACCTTGTCGGGGACCGGCATCCACAGGTCGATCAGGTCGATGCGCGCGTCTCGGCCGATGGTGTAGAGGTAGCGCCCCGAGTGCGAGGTGCGCGAGATGTGCACCGCGTAGCCGGTCTTGACGATGTTGATGATCTTCTTGGTGTCGCCGTCGACCAGTGCGACCTCGCCGCTGTCGCGCAGGGTGATCGCGAAGATGTTGTCGGTGTTGATCGCGTTCATCTTCCTCTTCGGCCGCTTCTCCACCGGCACGAAGACCTGCATGCTCTCCCTCATCTCCTTCATGCCCCATTCCGGGGGCGCTGGCGGGTCGTGCTGGAGGAAGCGCGCCATCATGTCGATCTCGCCCGCCGTGAGTTCGCCCGACGTGCCCCAGTTGGGCATGCCCGCCGGCGATCCGAAGTTGATCAGCGCCTTGAGGTAGTCGGTGCCCTTGGCGCGGGTGATGTCGGGCGTCAGCGGCTTGCCGGTCGCGCCCTTGCGCAACACGCCGTGGCAGCCCGCGCAACGCTCGAAGAAGATTTGCGCGGAACGCGTGCGCTCATCGTCGGTGAGCGGTGGCGGGCCGCCTGCCGCGGTGGTCTGGGTGTCGGCCACGGTGACCGTGCTAGGCGCCCCTTGGTACTTGGCTTCCGGCGTGCTGGTGCCCGCCTTGGCGGCGTCCTGGGTCTTGCCGCCGCGCGCCGCGGCGACCTGGTCGGCGCTGATGCTGCCACCGGCGTTGCCCCACGCGTTCAGCGCATAGGTCAGGGTGTCGGCGATCTCGCTGTCCTTGAGGTGCGCGAACGAAGGCATCACGCCGTCGTAGTCGGCGCCGTTGACGGTCACCTTGCCGGAGAAACCATGCAGCACGATGCCGACCAGCTTGTCGGTCGGCAGGCTGCGCATGTAGTCGGAGTCGGCCAGGGGCGGGAAGGCGCCCGGCAGGCCCTTGCCGGTGGGCTGGTGGCAGGCCGCGCAGTTGGCCAGGTAGCTGGCCTCGCCGGCTTCCATGCGGCCCTTGGGCGGACGTTCGTTGGTGATCTGGCCGGCGGCGTAGGCGGACATCCCGCCGAACAGCGCCAGCACCACGCCGGTGAGTGCGTAGTTGCGTTTCATGCTGGTTGACTCCCCGCGATCGAAGGCGTGCTTCGGAATGGTTGGCCAGCGGCCATGCAGGGATTCTCGATCCGCGATGCGCCGCATGCGGATGACCTAGGTCAAGCGCCACGCGAATCGCCGCCGTGGGCGGCACCATCGCGGATGGGCGGCACCTAGACTGGCTTCGCCGCCTCCATGCGCAACCTGCGATGCCCAAGTCCGCACTGATTCCCGCTGTCCATCCGCTCGTGCTCGCCATGGCCTGCGCATTGCCCGGGACCGCGCTGGCCCAGCAAGGCCCGGATGGCCGCGCTGCGGCACCATACGACCTGGATCGCGTGGTGGTGGTGGCGAGCAAGGTGGCGGAACCGCTGCGCCAGGTGGCCGCCACGGTGGATGTGGTCGATCGTGCCGAGATCGAGCGCCGGCAGGTGCAGGACCTGCCCCAACTGGTGCGCTACCAGCCCGGGGTGGACGTTCCCGTCGATGCCGCGCGCTTCGGCCCGCAGGGGCTGTCGATCCGTGGCCTCGACGGCAACCGGGTCGGCATGGAGGTCGATGGCGTGCCGGTCGCCGATGCGTTCTCGGTCGGGCAGTTCGCCGCGGCGGGGCGCGACCTGCTCGAGGTCGATGCCGTGCAGCGCGTCGAGATCCTGCGCGGGCCGGCATCCACCCTGTATGGCAGCGATGCGCTGGCCGGCGTGGTGGTGTTCCGCACCCGCGATCCGCAGGACCTGCTGGATCGCGTGGACGCGAGCCGTTACGTCGGCGGACGGGTTGGCTGGAGCAGCCTGGACAACGGTCGCCTGGCCTCGGTGGCGGTCGCCGGCGGGGCGCGCTTGCAGGGCCTGCTGCAAGTCTCGAGGCGCGAGGGCAACGAGGCCGGCAACATGTCGACCCGCATGCCCGCCAATCCCGCCGCTTACCGGCGCGACGGCATCCTGGCGAAGGTGGTGCTGGACGAGGCCGCGGCGGCCCGCTGGACGGCGACCTTCGACCATGCGAGCGGGGAGGTTCGGACCGACGTGCGCTCCTTGCGCTTCGGACCCGGGCGCTTCAACACCACCACGTCCTTGCTGGGCGATGACCGCTTCCGCCGCGACCGGCTCAGCCTGCAGGGCGATTGGGGTGCCGGCGGGTGGCTGGACGCCTCGCAACTGCTGCTCTACGCGCAGCGCAACCACATCCGCCAGGACACCGCGCAGGAGCGCCTCGCCGATCGCACCACGCGCTTCCCTTCCTTGCGCGAGCGCCGTTTCGAACTGGACCAGGACGGCAGCGGCATCGAGTGGATGGGGCAGGTGCGGCGGGATGGCGGGCGCCTGCGCCACTGGCACGTGTTCGGCATCGAATATGCGGTGCAACGCTACGGCGGTCTCCGCGACGGCCGCGAAACCAACCTCGCCACCGGCGCGACCAGCAACGTGGTGCTCGGCGAGCGATTCCCGGTGCGTGATTTCCCCACCAGCCGCAGCCGCACGCTCGGCCTGTTCTGGCAGGACGAGATCGGGATCGGCGATGCCTTCGCCGTGGTCCCGGGCGTGCGCTGGGAACGCTATCGGCTGGATGCCGAAGCCGACGCGCTGTTCCGCGAGGACTACCCGACGGTGCAGGTCCACGACCTCGCGCACGCGGCGTGGACGCCGAAGCTGGGGCTGCGCTGGACGCCGGGCGCGCATGCGACCTGGTTCCTGCAATACGCGCGCGGATTCCGCGCACCGCCGTTCGGCGACGTCAACATCGGCTTGTCGTTGCAATTGCTCAATTACGAGGTCCGCCCGAACCCTGGCCTGAAGCCGGAGACCAGCCAGGGCCTGGAGACGGGCTGGCGCTGGCAGGGCGAACGCCTGCAAGCAAGCGTCTCGGCCTATCGCAACGACTACCGGGACCTGATCGAATCGCGCGCGAACCTGGGCGTGGATCCCGCCAGCGGCGCCCTGGTGTTCCAGTCGGTGAACCGCGCGCGCGCCAGCATCCGCGGCATCGAGGCGCAGCTGGACTGGGTGCCCGACATCCGCGGAGAATGGCGCATCAGCGCTTCGGCGGCATGGGCGCGCGGGCGCGATGAGGCGCGCGACCGCCCGTTGAATTCGGTGGCGCCGGGCAAACTGGTGCTGGGCGCATCCTGGGAGCTCGCCTCGGATCGCGTCGGGCTCGAAGTGATGGCGACGGTGGTCGCGCGGCAAGGCGCGCTGGATGAGTCCGCCAGTCCCTTGTTCCATGCGCCGGGCCATGCGGTGCTGGATGCGTACGCCTGGTGGCGACTCGCGCCGGGCCTGCGCCTGCAGCTGGCGGCGCGCAACCTGGCCGATCGCCGCTACTGGGATTGGAACGCGGCGCGCAATGTCAATCCCGCCGATGCCAGCCCGCCGCTGGACTTCTACACCCGTCCCGGCCGCAGTGTCGCGGCCACCCTGGTGTTCGACTGGTGACCGTCGGCGTGGCCGGCCTTCAGCCCATCCAGCCCGCGAGCCAGCCCAGCGGATGGTGGCTGCGGGCGATGCCGTAGATGCATCCGTAGGCGGTGAGCGCGGCAAGGTAGAAGCCGGTGCGCTGGCGCGGCGGGCGCGTCGGGCGCATGGCCAGGATGCCGAGCCCGACGTAGCCCACCAGCAACAGCAGTTTCGCGGCCAGCCAGCCGTTGGCGAACATCCCCGCCGGCAGCATCGAGAACAGCATGGTGGCCGCCGTCAGCAGCACGCTGTCGATGCCGTAGCTGAGGTAGCGCGCCAGCCAGTACCGTGGCCAGCGTGCGCCGGCCAGCGCGGCGCCGCCACGCAAGGCGAACAGCGCACCGCTGCACAGCGCGGCATGCACGTGCACCGACTTGATCTCGGGGTAGTAGGCCAGCAGTGCGCTCATCGGTTCACCCGGGGCGGCCGTCCACGCGCGGCCGCAGGTAGATCGCCGTCGAGCGCAACACCCAGGGCAGGAATGCCAGCAGCCAGCCTGCCGCCGCCACGGCGTTCCAGGCCAATGCATCCGCAACGACTTCCGAACCGATCCGCACCACGGCGACCAGTTGCAGCGCCGCGAACGCGAACCAGCCCACGGCGGGCATCGCCAAGGGTTGGCCGGAGTGGCCCTGGGTGACCCGGGTCACCATCGCCACCAACAAACTGCCGAAGAATCCGATGTAGAGGGCGTGCGCCGGGCCCCGGCCGAGCAGGAACTCGCCGGTGATCCCGTACAGCACGCTTTGCGTGGCATACAGCGCGAACGCGGCCGGCAGCCAGGCGAACCCGGCGAACAGCACCCAGAGCAGGCCGGGCGCCTGGTTGCGTGGCCACCAGCGCCACAGGACCCAGGCGCTGCCGACCGCCAGGGTGGCGTCGACCGGCCAGAGCCAGGCGTATGCGTGGGCCAACTCCAGGCCGAGGTGGCCCAGCAGCAGGAACCATGCCGCGCCGAGCAGCCACAGCGGGCGCCAGGGTCGGTAGCCGGCCACGACATTGCCGGCGAAGAACGGGAACATGCGATGCGCCACCGTGAGGTAAATCGGCAGCAGCAGGCCGAAGCTGCCGAGCTTGATCGCGATGAACACCGGCCACGGGCCGGCGTCGAACAGCGAAGCCAGCATGCACAGCAGGCCGGCCAGGCCAAGCGCCATCGCCGCGAATGCGGACCATGCATGCCAGGTCGGCCCACGGTGGGCACGACGCTCCGCGAGCAGCAGGCGGAGCAGTTGCACGAGGCCGTAGCCCCAGCCCGCGGTACTCATGAGCACGCCGACGAAGACCATCGCCGGCTGCCCGAGCAGCATCCCGCCCAGCACCGCCAACTGGCCGCCGAACAGGCCAGCGCCGACCGGCACGTAGTGCCAGCGCGACAATTCCGGCAGGCCCATCCAGCGCGGGAACACGGTGAGCAGGAAGCCGAACATGAAGGGCGGCAGCAGTTGGTACTGCATGACGAAGGCATGCATCCAACCGGCCCACGGGCCGTCCGTGGGCAATCCGATGGCGTGCCACCGCGCATCCACCAGCCACAGCAGCCACCAACCCATTGCCAGCAGCACGTTGCACGCACCGACGAAGAACAGCAGGCGATGCGGGGCAGCGGCTAGCAGGGCCGGAGACAGTGGTGCGGTAGCGCGGGGCGTGTGCGGTTCGGGCATGCGTACAGTCTGCGTCGCGTGGCCATGGCCTGTCGTTGACGCAGGTCACCTGGGTGCCGGAAACGCAGCGGGCGGCCATTGGCCGCCCACGTCGTCTTGCATGCGCCTGGCCCGGGTCAGGGGGCGCGATCCTGCGCATCGGCGGCGTGCGCCGGGTCGGGCCTGGCCGCGATCCACTGGCGCAGCACGAACACCGCCAGCAGCAGCGCACCGGCGCTGAAGATCAGGTCGCCCGGCATGCGCATCCACACCAGCACGTCGAAGATCGGCTTGCCCATGAATTCGGCACTGCGCGCATACGCATAGCCATGCTCCAGCGCAGCCTGGAGCTGCAGTGTGCCCATCGGCAACAGGGTCAGCAGCGCCATCAACGCCAGGCCGATGTTGAGCGACCAGAAGGCCCCGCGCAGCAGGCCCGGTTGCCACCAGCTCGCCGGCTTCAACCCGCGCAGGCAGAACAGCATGAGGCCGATGCCTAGCATGCCGTAGACCCCGAACAAGGCGGTGTGTCCGTGCAACGGCGTCAGGTTCAGGCCCTGCATGTAGTACAGCGCGATCGGCGTGTTGATCAGGAACCCGAAGAGCCCAGCACCCACCAGGTTCCAGAAGCTGACCGCGAGGAAGAACATGATCGGCCACTTGTAGCGTGCCATCCACGGCGTGGCCCGGCTGTGGCTCCAGGTGTCGTACGCCTCGAGGCCGATGATCGCGAGCGGCACCACTTCGAGCGCGGAGAAGGTGGCGCCGAAGGCGACGCCGGCGGTGGTCGTGCCGACGAAGTACAGGTGGTGGAACATCCCCAGCACGCCGCCGAACAGGTAGATGATGGTGGCGAACAGCACGTTGTTGGTCGCCGTCGCGCCGCGGACCAGGCCCAGCTTCACGAACAGGAAGCTGATCACCGCCACCGCGAAGACCTCGAAGAAGCCCTCGACCCACAGGTGCACGACCCACCAGCGCCAGTACTCGACCACCGAGATGTGGCTGCCTTCGCCCCACATCAGGCCCGCGCCGTAGAACAGGCCGATCGCCACCGTGGACAGGAACAGCAGGCCGACGATCGAGCTCATTTCGTCCCGGCGCTTGAGCGCGGGCCACAGCGCGCGACCCACCAGCACCAGCCAGAGCAAGAGGCCCACGAACAGGAAGGCCTGCCAGAAGCGCCCGATGTCCACGTACTCCCAGCCCTGGTGGCCGAACCAGAAGTTGTTCGCCAACCCGAGCTTCTGCATCACCGCGAACCATTGCCCGGCGAACGCGCCGACCACGATCACCAGCAGGCAGGCGAACAGGAAGTTCACGCCCGCGCGCTGGAAGCGTGGCTCGTGCCCGGAGATCGCCGGGCCGATGTACAGGCCGGTGCCCAGCCATGCGGTGGCGATCCACAGCACGGCCAGTTGCGTGTGCCAGCTGCGCGACAAGGAATAGGGGATGACCTCCGCCAGCTGGAACCCGTAGGCCTCGCGTCCCTCGACCTGGTAGTGCGCGGTGATCGCGCCCAGCAGGATCTGCACCAGGAACAGGGCGATCACCACCCAGAAGTACTTCGCGGTCGCCTTCATCGAGGGCGTCGGCACCAACCCCAGCAGCGGGTCGCGTACCGGCGGCCGCGCCTTCTCCTCGCGGCCGTGGTACACGGCGTAGTGCCAGCTCATCAGGCCGATGCCGCCGAGCAGGAACACCAGCGAGAACACCGACCACATGAACGTGCCCGAGGTGGGGGCGTTGCCCACCAGCGGTTCGTACGGCCAGTTGTTGGTGTAGGTGTGCGTCGCGCCCGGGCGTTCGGTTCCCGCCGCCCATGCGGTCCAGAAGAAGAACGCGGTGAGCGCGCGGCGGTTGCCGGCGTCGGCCACGGTGTCGTCCTTCATCGCGTACGTCTCGCGCAGGCCGGCGGTGGCCGGATCGGACGAGAACAGGCTCTCGTAGTGCGCCGCCACGCCGGCGATGGCACGCGCCCGGGCTGCGTCGACCACCAGGTCGCCGCTGGCGGGATCGTAGGTGTTACGGCGTTGGCGCGGTTGCAGGATGGCGCGCAGCTTGGCTTGCTCGGCGGCATCCAGCGCCGCATAGGGCTTGCCGGTGGCGGCCAGCGCATCCTGGTCGAGCAAGGCCAGCGCCTCCCGCTTGAGCCAATCGGCGGACCAGTCGGGCGCGACCAGGGCGCCGTGGCCCCAGATCGATCCCAACTGCATGCCGCCCATGCTCTGCCAGACCACCTGGCCGCGCTGGATGTCGTCGCGGGTGTAGACCACCTCGCCGGTGGTGGTGACGACCCGTTCGGGGATCGGGGGTTTCGTGCGGAACAGGTCGCCGCCAAGCCAGAGCATGACGGCGAAGCTCGCGACGAGCAGGGCGCCGAGGCCCAGCCAGAGGCGTTTGGTGGTGGACATGGGAACACTCCCGGTGGAAGACCGGTGGCATGGTCACGCGGCGCGGCCGGCGGACTCCATGACGTAGGTCAACCGCATGCGCATGGCGGCGCGGTGGCATCCTTGCGGCAGCATCACGGTGTCCATTCCACCTGCAGCCACAGCTTGTCGGTGTCGCGTGCGAAGCCGTCGCTGCGGTAGTGCGCCAGCTTCGCGAGGACGTCCAGTCCCGGGCGTAGCGTCACCCCGAGCGACGCGTCGAGTTCGCTGCCGTAGCGGAGGTTGCCGCGAGCGCCTCGGAACTCGTGGAAGGCGACCTCCCACTTGCCCTTGCGGCTGCCGATCTCCAACCCGCCCTGGGCCGATACGTAGGTATCGCGCAGCCCGTTTGCGGGGGTCGCCAGGAACTTGTCGGCCCAGCCGTTGAATGCGTGCAGGGTCGCCAGCGGGGTCTGGAATGCGCGTGCGCGACCCGCCCCCAGTCGCTCCCAACCGGCCTTCAGCACGAGGCTGCCGCGCTCGAGGCGGGGCTCCACCAGCATGTATGCGGCGGAACCGCCGTCCGCATCCGCCCATGGCGCCTGTTGCGCGCGTTCCAGCACCAGCCCGCCCTTCCAGTCCTTCGACAGTACGCGCGAGGCGCTCCAGCGCAGGCCAAGGGTACGGGTCGAGGCGCTGGCGACATCGCGGTCCTCGATCCAGTAGCCGTAGCCCACCAGGCTGCCGCCGGGCACCGCATGCGACACGCGCAGCAGCGGCGCCCTGAGCCGGCGTTCGCGCGCCAGCGGATCGCGTGCCTCGTCGCCGTTCACCCGGTGCACGCGATCCAGGTAGATCGCCTGCAACTCCAGTGCCTTGGTCGGCTTCAGCTTGAGCTGGGCGGCATCGAAGGTCTGCATGTTCTGCCGCCACGCCACGTTGCCGATGAAACGGGCGTTGTCGAGGATGATGGCTTGCCTGCCGACGCGGGCTGCCGCCCTCTCGCCGGCCCAGTCCAGCCATGCCTGGTTGATTTCCAGGGCGCGTGCATCGGCGACCACCGGATATGCGGCCTGGCCGTTGGCGGTCGAATTGAAGCGGTCGTTGAGTTCGGCCACGCCTTCGGCTTCGATGAAGCCGGTCCAGCGCGGGGAGAATCGATGCGCGAGGCTCCCGCGAACCCGCAGGGTGTCGGCCTCGGCCGGTCGTGCGAATGCGTCGTCGTCCACGTGTTCATGGCGATAGCGCAGGTTGAGCATCCATGGCTTGGCCGCCGAGGAGGCTGGCGGCTCGACGGCATGGGCAAGCGGGCTGGCGAGGATGCCCCAGGCGAGGCAGGCGACAAGCGGGAGTCGCATGGCGGATTCCGGCAGTGGAGATTGCCATCGATCTTCCGGGGCGGCGTTGCACCGCGCCCTGTCGCAGGTCAAGCGTTGCCGAGATTGCGCGCGGAGGCGATGGCCCCGCAGGCATGGCGACGTTATTCGCGCAGCACGGGGGCCGCCAATGCATCGATCTGGGCGCGGTCCAGCAACTGCACTTCGCGCCGATCGACCGCCAGCAGCCCCGTGTCCTGCATGCGCCGCAGCACCCGGCTCACGGTTTCGGGCGCGAGCCGCAGGTAATTGGCGATGTCTGCCCGGGCCATGGTCAGCTGGAAGCGGTTCGCGGAGAAGCCCCGGGCTGCCAGCCGTCGCGAGACCCCGACCAGGAACGCCGCCACCCGCTGGTCGGCCGTCCAGTCGCCGGACAGCAGGGCGGCACGGCCGATGTCGCGGCTCAGCAGCCGGAACAGTTCGCGCTGCAGGCCGGGGACGCGCGCGGCCAGCATCGACATCTTCGGGAACGAGAAGCGGCAGAGCATCACCGTGTCCAGCGCCACCGCGTCGCAGGGATATCGGTGTCCGTCGATGGCGTTGAGGCCGATCACTTCGCCTGGGAAGTGGAAGCCGAGCACGTGCTCGTGGCCGTCGCGCTCGCTCACGCAGGTCTTGACCGTGCCCGCGCGCACCGCGGCGATCGCGTCGAACGGGTCGCCCTCGGAGAAGATGCGGTCGCCGGCATGGAACGGTCCGATGTGCTCGACCAGGACGTGCAGGTCCATCAGCGCCGCCTTGTCCATGCCTTGCGACAGGCAGGCATGGGAGAAGGCGCAGGTGGAGCAGAACTGCAGCTCGTCGCCATCGTCGGCCATCGCGCGCGCGTTGAAGCGCGGGAACGGCACCTGGCTCATCGGGCGCTCCGGGCAGGCGTCAGATCGCACGCGAGAAGCGCGGGCGGGCGTCGGTCACCGGCTGGTCGAGGTAGCGGTCGAAGCACATCGCGATATTACGCAACAACAGCTGCCCGCGCGGCGTGGCGCGGATCGATTCCGGGGACATCGTCACAAGCCCGTCCTCCACCAGCGGCTGCAGGCGGGCGAGTTCCTGCGAGAAGTACTCGGCGAAGCCGATCGCGTAGCGGTCCTGCAGGTCCTTGACCCGGATCTCGCCCTGGCACATCAGCGACTGGATGAGGTCGGCGCGCAGTTCGTCGTCCTCGTCCAGGCGCATGCCGCGGAACACCGGCAGGTGGCCGGCATCGATCGCGGCCTCCCACGACGGCAGGTCGCGCGGGTTCTGGCTGAAGGTGTTGCCGACGTGGCTGATCGCGGACACCCCCAGCCCGACCAGGTCGCTGTCGGCGTGGGTGGTGTACCCCATGAAGTTGCGGTGCAGGCCGCCGCGCGACTTGGCGATCGCCAGCTCGTCGCCGGGCAGCGCGAAGTGGTCCATGCCGATGTAGGCGTAGCCGGCCGCGGTCAGCTTCTCCACCGCCAGCTGCAGCAGCGCGAGCTTGGCCTCGCCATCCAGCAGCAGGGTTTCGTCGATCTGCTTCTGCGGCTTGAACAGCTGCGGCAGGTGCGCATAGCTGTACACCGCGAGGCGGTCGGGGTGGATCGCGGTGACGATGTCGAGGGTGCGGCCGAAGCCTTCCAGCGATTGCCCGGGCAGCCCGTAGATCAGGTCGATGTTGACCGAGCGCATCCCCGCCGCGCGGCAGGCATCGACGATCGCCCGGGTTTCCTCGACGCTCTGCACGCGGTTCACCGCGCGCTGCACCGCCGGGTCGAAGTCCTGCACGCCCAGGCTGGCGCGATTGAAGCCCGCAGCGGCGAGGACCGGCATGTCCCGCGGGTCGCAGTAGCGCGGGTCCAGCTCGATCGAGATGTCGCAGTCGTCGGCATCGGCGAAGCGGAACTGCCCGCGGATCGCGCCGACCACCTCGGCCAGCTGCGCCGCCGACAGGAAATTCGGGGTGCCGCCGCCGAAGTGCAGTTGCACCGCGCGCCGGTCGCGGTCGAACAACGGGGCGACCAGCGCGATCTCGCGCTCCAGCCGGGTCAAGTAGGCGTCGCCGCGCGCCTGGTCGCGGGTGATCACCCGGTTGCAGCCGCAGTAGAAGCACGGGCTGTGGCAGAACGGTACGTGCACGTACAGCGACAACGGCCGCGGGATCGGGTCGCCATTGCTGGCGGCAGCGGCGGCGCGCAGGTCGGCTTCGCCGAAGTCGGCGCGGAACTGCGGGGCGGTCGGATAGGACGTGTAACGCGGTCCGGGCCGGTCGTAACGGCGCAGGAGGTCGGCGTCGAAGGCGAGGGCGGTTTGCGGCATGCGGACAAGCCTAGGCGCTTGCCGGGGCCGCCGCGTTGACCCGGATCAAGCCGGGCGCGAGGGCCTCAGCGCCGCGCCAGTCCGTACACCGCCGTATCGAGGCGCGAGGCGCCGCCGACGTAGCCGGGATGGTCCGGCAGGATCTGCCGGCGTTCGCGCAGGTCCACGGTCCAGTCGCCGGCGTACAGCGCCTGGACCTCGTCTTCCTGCACGCTGAACGGCGGGCCGTCGCGATCGGCCTGCGGGTACTCCAGGGTCACCAGCAGGCCACGGCAGCCGCGCGGCAGCCGGGCGTACAGCTCGCCCACGTAGCGGGCGCGCAGTGCGGGGGGCAGGGCGATCAGGGCAGCGCGGTCGAACACCGCCGCGCAGCGCGACAGCAGGCCGGCATCCAGGTCGAAGGCGTCGCCGCGGATCAGCTCGATGCCGCCGGCGCGGTGGTGCAGGCCATGGCGGGTGGCCTCGACCTCGGGCACCAGGCCGTGTTCGGCGAAGAATTCATCCACCGCGACCTGCGACAGCTCGACCGCCAGCACCGGATGGCCCTGCGCGGCCAGCCAGGCCATGTCCAGCGACTTGCCGGCCAGTGGCACGAACACCGTCGCCCCGGGCGCGATGCCGAGTGCAGGCCAGTGCTTCAGCAACAGCGGCGTGGGGGTGGACTGGTGGAAGCCGATCTGGTGCCCGGCCCAGCGCTGGTGCCAGAACTCCGGGTTCATGCCTCCACCGCCAGCGCGTCCACCTTCTGCCAGCCGCGCGGCAACAGCCCGCCGCGCGAACCGCGGGCGCCGACGTACTCGTCGAGTTCGCGGAACGACAGGGTCATGGTGCGCGCGCCGGACTTCACCTGCAGCTTGCCGGTCGGCGGCACCACCGCGATCGCCACCACCTTCTCGGTGCCGCGCTTGGCCTTCGGGATCTCGATCAGCTTGTTGCCCTTGCCCTTGTCGAGTTCGGGCAGTTCGGCCAGCGGGAACGCGAGCACGTGGCCGGCGCTGGTGACCGCCACGATGCGGTCCGCGGCCACGTCCGCCACCGCGGCCGGCTGCAGCACGCGCGCGCCCTCGGACAGCGACAGCAGCGCCTTGCCGGCCTTGTTGCGGCCGGTCAGGTTCTCGAAGCGGGTGACGAAGCCGTAGCCGTGCGAGCTGGCGACCACGAAGCGGCTGTCGAGGTCGCCGCTGGCCACCGCCTGGAAGCCCGCGCCTGCCGGCGGGGTGAAGCGCCCGGTCAGCGGTTCGCCGTTGCCGCGCGCCGAGGGCAGGGTATGCACCGCGGTCGAATAGCTGCGGCCGGTGGCGTCGAGGAACGCGACCTGCTGGGTGCTGCGTGCGCGCACCGCGGCCAGCAGGCCGTCGCCATCGCGATAGGCCAGCGAGGCCGGGTCGATGTCGTGGCCCTTGGCCGCACGGATCCACCCTTTCTCGCTGAGCACCACCGTCATCGGCTCGCTGGCGACCAGTTCGGTCTCGTCCAGCGCCTGCGCCGCCTCGCGTGCGACCAGCGGGCTGCGCCGCGCGTCGCCGAACTTCTTCGCATCGGCCAGCAGCTCGTCCTTGACCAGCTTCTTCAGCTTGGCCTTACTGCCGAGGATGGCGATCAGGCGATCGCGCTCCTGGTCGAGGTCGTCCTGCTCGCCGCGGATCTTCATTTCCTCCAGCCGCGCCAACTGCTTCAGCCTGGTGTCGAGGATGTAGTCGGCCTGCTCGTCGGACAGGGCGAAGCGCGCGATCAGCGCGGCCTTCGGCTCGTCCTCGGTGCGGATGATGCGGATGACCTCGTCGAGGTTGAGGAAGGCGACCAGCAGGCCTTCCAGCAGGTGCAGGCGGCGCTCGACCTTGTCGAGGCGATGCTTGAGCCGGCGGGTCACGGTGTCCTGGCGGAACGTGAGCCATTCCGACAGCAGCAGCTTGAGGTGCTTGACCTGCGGGCGGCCGTCCAGCCCGATCACGTTGAGGTTGACCCGGTAGCTCTTCTCCAGGTCGGTGGTCGCGAACAGGTGCCCCATCAGCTGTTCGGCGTCGACCCGGTTGCTGCGCGGGACCAGCACGATGCGGGTGGGGTTGGCGTGGTCGGACTCGTCGCGGATGTCCTCCAGCCACGGCAGCTTCTTCGCGCGCATCTGCGCGGCGATCTGCTCGATCACCTTGCTCGGGCTGACCTGGTAGGGCAGCTGGGTGATGACGATGTTGGCGGCTTCCTTCACGAACACGCCGCGCGCACGCACCGAGCCGGTGCCGGTCTCGTAGATCGCCTGCAGGTCGGTGGCCGGGGTGATGATCTCGGCGGCGGTCGGGTAATCCGGGCCGCGCACGTGCTCGCACAGGTCGCGCACGCTGGCGTCGGGGTCGTCCAGCAGGCGCACGCAGGCGCTGACCACTTCGTTGAGGTTGTGCGGCGGCACGTCGGTGGCCATGCCCACCGCGATGCCGGTGGTGCCGTTGAGCAGCAGGTGCGGCAGGCGCGCCGGCAGCCAGGTCGGCTCCTCCAGGGTGCCGTCGAAGTTCGGCGTCCAGTCCACCGTGCCCTGCCCGAGTTCGCCCAGCAGCACTTCCGCGATCGGCGACAGCTTGGATTCCGTGTAGCGCATCGCCGCGAACGACTTGGGGTCGTCGCTGGAACCGAAGTTGCCCTGGCCCTCGATCAGCGGGTAGCGGTAGGAGAACGGCTGGGCCATCAGCACCAGCGCCTCGTAGCAGGCGGAATCGCCGTGCGGGTGGTACTTGCCGATCACGTCGCCGACGGTGCGCGCGGACTTCTTCGGCTTGGAGGCCGCGTGCAGGCCCAGCTCGCTCATCGAATACACGATGCGCCGCTGCACCGGCTTCAGGCCGTCGCCCACGAAGGGCAGGGCGCGGTCCAGCACCACGTACATCGAGTAGTCGAGGTAGGCGCGCTCGGCGTATTCGCGCAGCGGGATCTGTTCGTGCCCGTGGAAGGCCGGGCGGATGGCGTCGTCGGTCATCCGCGCATTTTACGGGCGGCGCCGCGTCGCGGGGTCACAACAGCACGGCGACCGCCTTCACCTGCGCCCATGCCGACTGACCCACCTGCAGCTGCAGCCGGTCCACCGAGCGTTGCGACACGCGCGCGAGCAAGGGCGCCCCGTCCGCCGACAGTCGCACCAGCACCTGGCCACCCGGGAGCGGCGCCAGGCCGAGCAGGGTGACCGGCAGCAGGTTGAGCACGCTGGAATCGTCGTGGCGATGCAGCGCGAGGCTCACGTCGCGGGCCTGGATGCGCACCCGCAGTGGCGTACCCCGGGCGTGCGCGGAGCCGTGCGCGTGCAGCAAGCCGGCCGCAGTGCGCAGGTCCAGCAGGCCGTCCGCGTCGCGGGCCTCGACGGTCGCATCCAGCACCACGCCGGCATCCTCGCGCAACGCGGTGGGCAGGTCGTGGCGATTGAGCAGGGCGAGCGCGGGCCCGGATGCCAGGACCCGCCCGCCCTCGAGCAACACGAGGTGGTCGGCGAGCCGCGCCACGTCCTCGATCGCGTGGGTGACGTGCACCACCGGGATGCCGGCCTCCCGGCGCACGGCCTCCAGGTAGGGCAGGATCTCCGCGCGCCGGTCCGCATCGAGCGCGCTCAGCGGTTCGTCGAGCAGCAGCAGCCGCGGCGCGGTCACCAAGGCACGGGCGAGCGCGACGCGCTGGCGTTCGCCGCCGGACAGGGCATCGGGCCGCCGGTGCAGCAACGGGGCGAGGTCGAGGCGTTCGATCCAGGTGGCGAGCAGGTCCGCGGATGCGCCGGCGCGCTGCCAGCCGTAGCGGAGGTTGCCGTCGACGCTCAGGTGCGGCAGCAGGGCGGCGTGCTGGAACACCACGCCCACCGCGCGGCGATGCGGCGGCAGCGCGTGCGCCTCGTCCAGCCAGGCCGTGCCGTCCACCCGGATGCGGCCGCGCGCACCCGGTTCCAGCCCGGCGATGGCGCGCAACAGGGTGCTCTTGCCGCAACCGGACGGGCCGAACACGACCGTCGTGCGGTTGGCGGGGAGTTGCAGGTCGACGTCCAGCCGGAACGCCCCGCGCGACAGGGCGAGCCGGACCTCGATGGCATGCGCGGACTCAGCCATCGGCCACCGCCGTGCGCCTGCCCAGCCATTGCATCAGCAACAGCAGCACGAACGAGAACACGAGCAGCCCGGCGGCGAGCGCATGGGCCTCGTCGTAGACCATCGCTTCCACCTGGTCGTACAGCAGGACCGACAGGACCCGGGTCTCGCCCTCGATGTTGCCGCCGACCATCAGCACCACGCCGAACTCGCCGACGGTGTGCGCGAATCCGAGCAGGCTGGCGGTCACCAGCGCGGGCCGGGACAGGGGCAGCACCACGCTCAGGAAGCGATCCAGCGGCGCTGCGCGCAAGGTGGCGGCGGCCTCCAGCACGCTGGCCGGGATCGCCGCGAAACCGGCCTGCAGCGGATGCACCACGAACGGCAGCGAGTACAGGAGGGAAGCGAACAGGATGCCCTCGAAGGTGAACGCGAAGTTGCCGATGCCGGTGGCGAACGCAAGCCGTCCCAGCGGCCCGTCGGGTGCCAGGCCGATCAGCAGGTAGAAACCCAGCACGGTCGGGGGCAGCACCATCGGCAGGGCGACCAATGCGCCGATCGGCACCCGCCAAGGCGAACGGGTGCGCGCCAGCCACCATGCCAAGGGCATGCCGAGCAGCAACAGGAGCAGCGTGGTCAGCCCGGCGAGCTTGAGCGTGACCCACGCTGCGATGGCCCAGGCCGGCAATCCGGCGGCGGGGTCCATGGCGCCTCAGTCGTATCCGCGGGCGCGGATCCTGGCGCGCCCCTCGGGGCTGCGCAGGTAGCGCAGGAAGCCGGTGGCGGCGGCGTTGCCCTCGCCATGGGCCAGCAGCACCGCGCTTTGCACGATCGGTGCATGCCAGTGTGCGGGCACCTCCCATGCCGATCCCGGCGTGCGCCGGCGCGCCTGCAGCACCAGCGAACGCGGCACCAGGCCGAGCGGCGCGGCGCCGCTGGCCACGAATTGCATCGCCTGGCCGATGTTCTCGCCCATCACCAGCCGCGGCTGCAGTTCCTGCCAGCGGCGCACGTGCTGCAGGACGTCGCGGGCGGCGACGCCGTAGGGCGCCAGCGCCGGATTGGCGATCGCCAGCCTCGGGATGCTGCCCTTGCGCAGGAGCGCCTCGCCGTCGCGGACCAGCCCGGGGTCGCGGCTCCAGAGCACCAGCCGGCCGGTGGCGTAGTCGAAGACGGTATCGCCGCGCGCCAGTCCCTCCGCGACCAGGCGCCGCGGGGTGGCGGCATCGGCCGAAAGCAACGCGTCGAAGGGGGCACCGGCATGCACCTGCGCATACAGCTTGCCGGTCGAGGCTGCGCTGACCTCGATGCGGTGCCCGGTGCGCTTGCCGTAGTCCGCGGCCAGGACGCGCGCCACATCGGCGAAGTTCGAGGCCACGGCAATCCTGGCCCGCACCGGCTTCGGTGCCTGCGCGAGGGCATGCAGCGGCAGCAGCACGGCCAGCAGGCAGAGGGCGGCGCGGCGGCGCATGCGGATCATGCGCCCTCCCGCCCCGTCGCGGCGTCCGCGGCGATCAGGGGCGTGCCGTCGCTCCACGCCGCACCACCGTCGCTGAAGTGCTCCTGCTTCCAGATCGGTGCCTGGTGCTTGACCGCCTCGATCGCCTGCCTGCAGCCACGGAACGCGGCATCGCGATGGGCCGACGCGAAGGCGACCACCACCGCGAGGTCGCCCACGGCGAGCTTGCCCTTCGCATGCGCGATGTAGCACCTGGCCTGCGGGTCGTGCGCCTCGATCGATGCCTCCGCCGCACGGCGGAACACCGCCAGGGCCAGCGGGTCGAACATGTCGTAGTGGATGCCGACGCATTGGCGGCCCTGGCTGCGCGTGCGCACCCGGCCGATGAACACGTCGATGCCGCCGAAGGCATCGTCGGACACGAATGCGATCGCGTCGCGCGGATCCAGCGCGGCGTCCGCGATGTCGATGACGTGGCAGGCGATCCGGTCTTCGCGTTGCATGCTCATCCTCCGCTCACGGGCGGCAGCAGGGCCAGCCGGCCGTCCGCCGGCAGCGGGGTGCGCGGATGCAGCAGGGTGGTGTCGGTGGCGATCGCGGAGGCCTGCAGCAGGGCGATGGCCGCGTCCGGCCAATGCGCGCGTGCCCAGGCCTCGAACCCGGCGCGGAACTCGGCGGTGGTCGTGACCCCGGGGAGCTCCAGGTGGAGTTCCGGCGCATCGGCGAAGTCGCGGAAACGGCCGAACAGTTGCAAGGTGATGTTCATGCGGGCGAGGCGTCGAGGCAGGAGGTTGCGCCGGGGCGCAGGGGGTGGACCGCCACCAGACACCCGGCCTGCAGGTGGGTGTCGTCTTCCGGGAGCATCGCCCACGCGCGCGCCTCCAGCAGCGGCGCGGTGCGGAAGCTTTCCTGGCCCGCCAGCAAGCGCACCGACAGGCGCCCGTCGGCGGACAATGCCAGCGCTGCCTTCTGCACCAGGCGGATGCCCGGCTTCTTGCGGACGTCTGCGGCGAGCGGCAGTTGGACCGGGGTTTCCGCGGGGCGTCCGGTCATTCCCCGCACCGCGGCATCGATGAAGAAGCGGGCGCCGATCGCGCTGGAGATCGGGTTGCCAGGCAGGCCGAACAGCAGGCTGCCGCGGCCGGCGGTGGCGAACAGCAGCGGTCGCCCGGGCCGCATGCGCAGGCTGTGGAAGCGCACGTCGGCACCGAGCGACGCCAGCACGTCCGGCACGAAGTCGTAGCGTCCCTTGGAGACCGCGCCGGTGGTCACCACCAGCTCGATCCCGTCGGCCAGCCAGCGCGCAAGCACGGGTGCGAGCGCCTCAGGCGAGTCGGTGACGGTGACCCGTTCCACCACGTCGGCGCCGGCCTCGGCCAGCAGGCGTTCGAGGTAGGGGCCATTGGTATTGGCGATCTGGCCCGGGGCGAGTTCGGCGCCATCGGCATCCACCAGCTCGCGGCCGGTGCAGGCCAGGGCGAGGCGCGGCCGGCGGCGCACGAGCACGTTGCGCAGCCCGATCCCGCGGAGGACCATCAGCGCCTCTTCGTCGAGCCGGACGCCCGCGGCCAGCACGTGCTGGCCCGGGGCGACATCGCTGCCAGCGCGGCGCACGTATTGCCCGGCAGCGGGCAGCGCCACCAGCGCGATCCGCGTCGGGCGCCCCTCGGCATCGCGCGACAGCACCCGGCAATCCTCGACCGGCACCACCGTGTCCAGCCCGTCCGGCAGCCGCGCACCGGTCATGATGCTGCAGGCGTCGGCCGCTTGCCCGGCGATCCCGTCCCCGGCCGCCTGCTCGGCGATCACCGCGAGTTCGCTGCCGGCGGCGAGGTCCGGGGTCCAGCGCAGCGCGAACCCATCCATCCCGGCGTTGTCGAACGGCGGTAGCGGGCGCGGAGCCTCCACGGGCGCCGCCAGCACGCGCCCTGCGGCGTCCACCAGCGCCACTGCTTCCGCCGGGAGCAGCCGGCAGCAGTCGCGGATCGTCGCCAGCGCGGCGTCGAACGCCAGCGGCTCGTTCATGCAGCGGGTGCCGGGTCGTGCGGCCGGTAGTGGGCCAGTTCGGCGGCGTCCATGCCGTCGGGGTGGAACCACACGCCTTTCTTGCCGCCGGCCTTGAACAGCAGCCGCACGGACTGCAGGGACAGTGCCGGTTCGACCGGCTTGGTGAGGTCGTACAGGGTCAGCAGGGCCGCGGTCGCGCCGGCCAGGGCTTCCATTTCCACGCCGGTCTTGGCGGTCAGCGCCGCTTCGCAGTAGACGCGGATCGCCTGGCGTTCGGGCACGGCGACGCAGCGCACGTCGACGTACTCCAGCGCCAGCGGGTGGCATAGCGGCATCAGTTGCGAGGCGTGCTTGGCACCCTGCAGGCCGGCCACCTCCGCCATCGCCAGCGCGTCGCCCTTGGGCAAGGTGCGGTTCACCAGCGCGGCGTAGCCGACAGCGCCGGCATGCAGCTCGCCGACCGCGACGGCGCGTCGCGCGGTGGCCTGCTTGGCGCGGACATCCGCCATGTGGAACCCGGACGCAGGCGTGGTCGCGCGCATGTCAGCCACCGATCGTGGACAGGTTGGGGGTCAGGCCCGTCTCGCCTGCATGCAACTGGTGGCCGATGGCCTTCAGCCCGAGTTGCGATTGCAGCGCCGCGGCGAGGCGGTCGCGGTCGGCATCGTCCTGCAGCCAGGGGCGCAGCGGGATGCCGACGTTGCCGAACAGGCACAGCCGCAAGTCGCCGGTGTGGGTCACCCGCAGTCGGTTGCAGCCGGCGCAGAAATCCTTCGAGTAGGGCGCGATGATCCCGATCCGCCCGGCAAAGGCGGGATGCGCGTACTCGCGCGCCGGGCCGGCGTCGCCGGGCCGCGGCTGCAGCCGCCAGCCGTCGGCCAGGAGTTGTTCCTCCAGCGCGCTGGCGCGGAGGTGGTGGCGCTCGAAGTACGCGGCGTTGTCGCCGGTGCGCATCAGTTCGATGAAGCGGACGCTGACCGGATGGTCGCGCAGGTAGTCCCGCCACGCCGGCAGCTGGTCGTCGTTCAAGCCCTTCAGCAGCACCGCATTCAGCTTGATGGCGCCGAAGCCAAGGCCGTGCGCCAGGTCCAGGCCACGCAGGATCTCCGGCAACCGGTCATGGCCGGTGATCGCGCGGAAGCGCTCGCGGTCGAGCGCATCGACGCTGACGTTGAGGTGGGTCAGCCCGGCCTCGCGCCAGCGCTGGACCCGCTTGTCGAGCTGGGTGCCGTTGGTGGTGAGGGCGATGGTCTCGATGCCGCCCACCGCCGCGGCGCTGGCGATGATTTCCGGCAGGTCGCGGCGCAGGCTAGGTTCGCCCCCTGTGATCCGCAACTTGCGCAGGCCCACCTGCGCGAAGCCGCGCAGCAGGCGTGCGATTTCCTCGCGAGACAAGGGCGCCGGGCGCTGCTTCGCGCCCAGGTAACCGTCGGGGAGGCAGTAGCTGCAACGGAAGTTGCATGCCTCGATCACCGAGAGGCGCAGGTACGGGAACGTGCGGCCGAAACGGTCCGCCAGCAACGCCATCGTGTTTTGCTCCTTTCCAAGCACGGGGGGCGATGCCGTTTCCAGCAGCACCGGGTGGCAGGGACGCCACGGTCGCCGGGCCATGCCGAAGCGAAGGCCCTGCGACTCGGAGTGCAGCCGGGGCTGCCGGCGCAGTGTAGTGCAGGGATCGGCCGATGTGGTGGGCCGGATACAGCGCTACCGCCCCGGCATCCCGCCGCGCGCCGGGCTCCTGCCGCGGAATCGACGGTTCGGACCGCGATCGCCCCGGTTCGTCGCAGACCAGCTTGACCGGCGCGGGCTGTTCGCACTGTACTAGCGCAAATAGTACAGATAGGACGACGCCATGGCCCGCACCAGTCCATTGATGATCCAGGTCGCCACCGGCGATCCGCGCCCGATCGGGCGGCAGATCGTGGATGCGGTGCGGATGAAGATCGCCACCGGCGAACTCGGCGCCGGTGACCAGCTGCCCAGCGTGCGCGGGCTGGCCCAGCAGCTGACGATCAATCCCAACACCGTGGCCAAGGCTTACGCCGAGCTGACCACTGAAGGCTGGCTGGAATCCCGGCAGGGCATGGGCCTGTACGTGGCGACCCCGCGCCAGCGCCTGTCCGACGACGAACGCGAACGCCGCCTGGACGACGCCATCGGCCGCTTCGTCAACGACGTGATCCCGCTCGGCTACCCGCCCGACGAGGTGCAGGCGCGCGTCGCCGAAGAATTTCGCCAACTGGCTCCCCGGAAGATCGCCTGAGCGCGATTGACAGACATCGAGCACCCACATGAACCCAAGCAACGACTGCGTCATCGAGACCCGCGCGCTGAGCAAGCGCTACGGTCGCAAGCTGGCGCTCGACCACCTCGACCTGGCGATCCCGCGCGGCCGCATCCACGCCATCGTCGGCGCCAACGGCGCCGGCAAGTCCACCCTGTTCCGGATCCTGATGGGCTTCCTGCCGCCGACCTCGGGCGAGGCGCGCATCCTCGGCCGCGACAGCCAGTCGCTCACGCCGCAGGACCGCGCGCGCATCGGCTTCGTCAACGAAGAACACACGCTGCCGAACTGGATGCGCGTGTCGCAGGTGACGACGATGCAGAAGCACCAGTACGCGCGCTGGAACCAGCAGGCGTTCGACAGCGTGATCGGCCACTACCACGTGCTGCCGGAGCAGAAGGTCGGCCAACTGTCGCGCGGGGAGCGGGCCGGCTTCAACCTCGCGCTGGCGTTGGCGCAGCGGCCGGAACTGCTGGTCCTGGACGAGCCGACGCTGGGCCTCGATGTCGTGGCCAAGCGCGCGTTCCTGGAGTCGCTGCTGTACAGCAACGCCGCCGACGACTGCACGGTGGTGTACTGCTCGCACCAGATGGAGGAGATCGAGCGCGTCGCCGACAACCTCATCATCCTCGAGCGTGGGCAACTGAAGCACATGTCGGCGCCGGAAGACTTCACCGCGCGGGTCAGCCATTGGGTGGCCGACGTACCGTTCAAGGGCCCCGAACTGCACACGGTGCCGGGCCTGCTGGAAGCGCAGCGCCTGGATGGCCTGCACCACTACCTGGTGCTGGACCAGGACGCCGGTTTCGAACGCTTCCTGCGCGAGGCCGGCGCGCGCAACGTGCAGTCGATGCCGGTCAGCCTGGACCGCGCCGTCAACGCCTTCCTGGCCAAGAACCACGCGGCGCCGGCTGCGGCCTGACGCACGCAAGAGGACCAACACATGATCGATCTGTTCAAGGGCGAGCTGCTGCGCTTCCGCCTGTGGGCCATCGCGGCATTCCTCGCCAACCTCGTGGTGCTGGGCTTCCTCAGCCGCATGGTGGACATGGCCCAGCAACCCATCTTCGTCTACCAGATATTCGCCGCGGTGTACGCCGTGGCCGGCGCCCTGCTGGGCCTGTACCAGATGGGCAGCTACCGCAAGCCCAACCAGTGGCTCAACCTGCTGCACCGGCCGATGCACCGGCTGCACGTGGCGGGCGCGTTGACCGGCGCCGGCGCGCTGTTGTTGTTGCTCTCGGTGGCGGTGCCGATCCTGCTGGTCGCCGCCTACCAGGACGGACTGACCGCGCGCGTGGTCGACACCCGCCACTGGCTGCTGCCGGTGGCGGCCTGGCTGATCGCGGTGTCCGGCTACCTCGCCGGCGCCTACGCGATGGTCGGCAACCGGCGTTATTCGTTCGCCGCGTTCCTGCTGCCCAACCTCTTCCTGTATGCGCAGGCATCGGGCGTGGCGATGCTGGGCGTGCAGTGCGTGGTGATCGTGTTCCTCGCGGCGATACTGGCGATCGCGTTCAAGCCGGATCCGGCCACGCAGCCGCGCAATCCCGTGGCGGTGCTTGCGGTCGCGCTGCCGGTGCAGCTGGGCGCGTATTTCCTGGCCTGGATGCTGGGCTATGGCGTCGAGGTGCTGTGGACGGTCACCGGCACGCATCCGCTCAACATGCCCGTGCCGCCGAAGGGCGGCACCATCGAGGCGGATCGCGCCGAAGGCAAGGCCATCCTGCTGCTCGGCATCGAACGCAGCCGCGACCCGGAAGCCGCGCTGTGGCGCGAGCAGGTCGCCTTGTCCGACGTGTACACGACGTATCCGCTGCGGAACCTGCCGCAGCAGGGCACGATGACCAACCTGCAGCCGATGGAATTCGCCGACGGCGACAACAACCTGTTCCTGGTGTACAGCCACGACCGCGCGCGTTTCGTCACCCGCGGGCTGCGCGACCAGCGCCGGATCGGGGAGATGGGCGTGGGCGAGGAACAGGCGGCGTTCCCGGCGCCGACCATGCCGTACGGTGCGACCTACCTGTACAACGCGCAAGCCGCCTACCAGTACGACGGCGAGCAGCGGCGGATATTCGAGCGCATCCGCCTGCCGCGGGGCGAAGTGATGGCCAGCCCGCCGCAACCCGCCGGCGACAACATCCTGGTGCTCAGCGACCGCGCTGCCTATTTCTATCCCGGCCGCGAGGCGGTCAATGGCCTCGACCTGTTGCAGCCCTTGATGCGGGTGGCGATGCCGGCGGCGGTCGGCAACCTGAGCCGGATGGACGTGGTCGAACTGCTGGATGGCTACCTGGTGTCCTACACCTACGCCTGGGGCGTGTGGAGCGGTGAATTGCAGCATCCGTTCCAGCAGGTGCTGCGCGTGGACGGCAAGGGGCACGCGAGGGAGGTGGCGCGCCGCGCGCTGGCGATCGACCTGCCGTCCGTCTACACCAATCGCAATACCTGGCTATCACCGGTGCTGCGCGCACTCTGCCTGGGTGCGCAGGACCTGTTCGCGGCGAAGGATCCGTTGCGTGCCAGGCCGCAGCCGATGCCGGCAGCGGTCCTGTGGCTGGCCGCAGTCTGCTGCCTGCTGTCGCTGCTCGGTGCGCTCTGGCTCACGGCACGCCAGTCGCATGCGCCGCGCGCGCGCTGGGCCTGGGTCCTGCTGTGCGGCGTGGTCGGTTTGCCGGCGCTGGCCAGCTTGTGGCTCCTGTATCCGCGCCGCGAACGCCTGCCGTTGCCCGGATCGCAGGCACCGCAGGCCGCGGCCTGAGCGGACAGGGACGAGGACTCGACGATGACCATGCTTCGACACCTGTGCGGCCCGCTGGCGCTGTGCGCCCTGTTGCTTGCGCCCCGCACGCTGCCCGCGCAGGAGGCAGAAGGGCTGCGCGCCGCGGAAGCCGAGCAACGCGCGTTGCCGCGCGCACCGCGCCTGCCACGCACGGCCTTCCTCGAGAATCGCACCCTCGTTGCCGCCGCGCTGTCGCCGGCCGGCGATGCGGTCGCCTACCTGCGCGAACGGAAGGCGTCGCGCGCGCTGTGGCTGCTGCCGGCGGATGGCGGCAGGGCGCGCATGCTGGTGGGGGCCACCCAGGCCGAACAGGTGACGTGGTCGCGCGATGGTCGCTGGATCTTCCTGCGCGGCCCGCGCGCGCTGGGCATCGTGGGTGTGGATGGCCGAAGCGGCGTGCGGGTGCCGCTGGGCGGCAGTGAACGTCGCCGGGTGATGAAGCTGGACCCGTCGCAACCGGCCGCGGTGTTGCTGCGCGAACGGGTCGCCATCGACAATGGCGAGCGCTGGCGGATCGTGCGCATGGACGCGCGCGGCAAGCGCACCCTGCTGCGCGAGGAGGCGCGCTGGGTCCACGATGTCGCGCTGGATGCGCAGGGCCGCATCGTCGCGCTGGCCCGCTTCGAGGGCGACCACGATGCGCTGTACCGCGTGCGGCCTGGCGGCACGCTGCATCAAGTCCTGCGCCTGCGGCCGATGGAGCGGATCGAGCTGCTGGCCGCGTTGCCGGATGGCAGCCTGTTGATGGCAGGCAATCCCGGGGGAGACTTCAGGCGCGTGCTGCGCCTCGATGCGAACGACCGACTGCAGACCCTCCACGAGGATCCGCGCGCCGAAGCCGATCTCGACGAGGTGGTGCTCGATCCGCGCACGCAACAACCGCTGGCGGCGAGCTACCGCAGCACTGCCGCCGCGACCCATGGCATCGGCGATGCGCAGGCCGTGGTCGCGGACATCGCGCGCAGGTTCCCGGGCCGTGACATCGCCCTGCAAGCGGGCAGTGGTCGGTCCGCGCGCTGGCTGGTGAGCGAACGCGCGGCCACGTTGCGCGACCCGCGCTGGTGGTTGTACGACCCGCGCAACGGCACCCTGCGACGCATCCTGGACGACCCCGGCATCACCGCGAACGCGCCGCCGGAAGCCGCGTTGGCGCGCAAGCTCGCGATCTCCTACACCGCGTCCGACGGCAGGCGCGTACATGGCTTCGTGCTGCTGCCGCCGGGCGTGGACGCCGCGCGCGCGCCGCTGGTCGCGCAGGTGCACGGCGGCCCGATCGACCACTTCCGCGCCGGTTACGACGGCGTCGCCCAGTTCCTGGCCAGTCGCGGCTACGTGGTGTTCCAGTCGAATTTCCGCGGTTCCACAGGCCACGGGCGTGCCTACACCTTCGCGTCGAACGGCGACTACGGCAATGGCCGCGTCCAGCGCGACATCGTCGAGGGCGTGCACTGGCTGCTGGCGCAGGGCATCGGCGACAAGGACCGCGTCGGCATCGTCGGCCATTCGTTCGGCGGCTATTCGACGCTGCTCGGGCTGACCTTCCAGCCGGAGCTGTTCAAGGTCGGCGTGGCCGGGGCGCCGCCCGCGGACCTGGGCTGGGCGATGCGCTGGCTGGTCGAATCCGGCGACCAGGGCGACCTGCCGGATCGTTCGCTGCGGCAGACCCTGCGCGCGCTGTCGCTGGACGCGACCGATCCCGCCACCCGCGCGCGCCTGCATGCGCAATCGCCGCAGGCGAACGTGGCGAAGATGCGGCGCCCGCTGCTGCTCATGGCCGGTGGCGCGGATCGCACGGTCGCGCTGCGGTCGGTGATCGACTACGGCGCACGCCTGCGCGCGCTCGGCCGGCCGGTCACCCTGCTGGTCGAACCCGGCGGTGGCCACTCGCCGGTCGCGCCGCTCGCGCGGGAGGCCTATCTGTTCGCGATGGACACCATGCTGCAGCGCCACCTCGGCGGCCCGCCGCCGGAGCCGCCCGGCCCGCGCCTGCGCGAATACCTGCGGGCGAACCTGCGCATCGCCGGGCCCGAATTCGAGGCGTTCGCGACGAAGTGAAGCAGCCATCAATCCCGCCAGGCGTCACTTCAGGCGTTCGAGCCGACCCTTGCGCTTGACGAGGTGCTGGTAGTCCCACTGGATGTCGCGCGCCTTGCCCAGCCAGCGCCGCAGGGCCGCGACGTGCACCTGCGCGGCCTCCGTATAGCGCGCTTCGGCGGCCTTGAAGCTGCCTTCGGGATGCAGGCCGGGCTCGTCGAAGGATTGCCCGCTCCAGAACAGCAGGCGCACGCCGCCCTTCAGCAGGCTGTAGCCGGCGACCGGGTTGCCGTCGAGGAACCACACCGGATGCCGATGCCAGACCTTGCCGACGGCGTCGGGCAGGGCGGCCTGGATCTCGCGCGCGAGCAGGTCGCACACGGCCCGCGCGGCGTCGGGCAAGGCGGCGTGGTAGGCCTCGATGTCCGGGTGCATGGCCTACTCGGCCGCCAACTGCAGGGTCAGGCCCAGCCCGAGCATGTCCTCGGGTTCGCCTTCCAGGTCCGCGCGCAGCAATGGGCGGGCCTGCAGCCAGGCGCGGTCCAGCGCGAGGTGCAACTGCTCGCCGGCGGCACGCAGGCGCAGCAACGGCATCTCGTCGGTCTCGTGCGAGCGGTGCAGCAGCACCGCCAGCCGCAGCAGGGCGGCACTGCGGCGGGTCGCGGCCAGCAGGCGGTCGGGGATCATCTCGAAGGCCGACTTCGGCACGCCGCGGCGATGGGTGCGGACCAGCGCCGCCAGCACGCGCTGTTCCTGCTGCGAGAAGCCGGCGATGTCGGAGTGCTCGAGGATGTACGCGCCGTGCACGTGGTAGCCGCTGTGCGCGATGGCCAGGCCGAGCTCGTGCACGCGCGCGGCGCGCGCCAGCATCGCGCGGTCGTCCGCACCCAGGCCCCAGTCGGCGGCGACCTGGTCGAACAGGCGCATCGCGGTCGCCTCGACCCGCCGCGCCTGGCCGGCATCCACGCCGTAGCGCTGCATCAGCGCGGCCACCGAGACTTCGCGCGGGTCGTCGACGCCGCCGCGGCCGGCCAGGTCGTGCAGCACGCCCTCGCGCAGCGCGGCCTTGCTGACCTGCATGCGTTGCAGGCCCAGCGCGGCGAACACCGCTTCGAGCACCAGCAGGCCGCCGGCGATGATCGGCTTGCGCTCGGCGGACAGGCCGGGCAGGTCGATGTCCTCGATGCGGTCGGCCTGCAGCAGGCGGTCGCGCAGCTGCGGCAGCGCCTCGGCGGTGACTGCGCCCTTGGTCAGCTTCATCGCCGCGCAGATCTCGCCGATCGCCTTGTTGGTGCCCGACGAGCCGATCGCCTCGTCCCAGCCCAGGTTGCGGTAGGTCGACGCGAACTGCTGGAACTCGGCGGAGACCTCGGTGAGCGCGGCGTTCCAGCGCTTGCGCGAGAGCTTGCCGTTGGCGAAGAAGCGGCGGGTGCTGGCGACGCATCCGGCCTGCAGGCTTTCGCGTTCGATCGGGTCGAAGCCGCTGCCGATGATGCATTCGGTGGAGCCGCCGCCGATGTCGATCACCAGCCGCAGCTGGCCGTCCTTGGGCGGCTGCGCATGGGCCACGCCGAGGTAGACCAGGCGCGCTTCCTCGCGGCCGGAGATGACTTCGATGGCGTGCCCCAGCGCGGCTTCGGCGGGGACCAGGAAGCGCTCCGGCGCGCGCAGCTGGCGGACCGTGTTGGTCGCCACCGCGCGGATCCGCGGCGCCGGCAGTTCGGCGACGCGCTGGCCGAAGCGCTCCAGGCAGGCGAGGGCGCGGTCGCGGACGTCCGGTGCCAGCCCGCCGAACCCGTCCAGCCCCTCGGCCATGCGCACGGTTTCGCGCAGGCGGTCGACCACCCGCAGCTGGCCGAGCACGCGCTGCGCCACCACCATGTGGAAGCTGTTGGAGCCGAGGTCGAGCGCGGCCAGCAGGTCGCCGTCGCGCAGCGGGGCGGCTTGCGCGCGGGCCGGGCTGCGGCGCGGGGGCGTCCTCATCGGTCGGTCGGTCGGCGGCGGCGCATGCGGCGATTATCGCCCGCCGCCGCGGTTCAGGCGTACAGGTCGTCGAGCAGCGCGAGCTGCGCCGAGAACGGCGCCTCGCCCTTGCCGGGCTGGCGGCGCAGGTAATGGCCGTCGGCCTGCAGGTCCCAGGCGTTCTGGTTGTCCTCGAGGTAGTTCGCCAGGCCTTCGCGGTACACGCGCTCGGCCGCGGCCGCGTCGAGGATCGGGAACGCGGTCTCCACCCGGCGCAGCAGGTTGCGTTCCAGCCAGTCGGCCGACGAGCAGAACAGGTCGGGCGCGCCATCGTTGGCGAACCACCAGATGCGGTGGTGCTCGAGGAAGCGGCCGACGATCGAGCGCACGCGGATGTTGTCGGACACGCCGGGCAGGCCGGGGCGCAGGGTGCATGCGCCGCGCACCACCAGGTCGATGGCGACGCCGGCCTGGGACGCGGCGTAGAGGGCCTCGATCACCTGCGGCTCGTTGAGTGCGTTCATCTTCGCCACGATCCGCGCCGCGCGCCCGGCGCGCGCGTGTTCCGCCTCGCGGGCGATGCGCGCCAGCACGCCGGTGTGCAGGGTGAACGGCGACTGCAGCAGGTGCTTGAGCTGCAGCGGCGCGGCCAGCCCGGACAGCTGCTGGAAGATCAGGTGGACGTCGTGGCCGATGTCCGGATCCGCGGTCATCAGGCTGAAGTCGGTGTACGCGCGCGCGGTGCCGCTGTGGTAGTTGCCGGTGCCAAGGTGCACGTAGCGGCGCAGCTGGCGGCCCTCGCGGCGCACTACCAGCAGCATCTTCGCGTGGGTCTTGTAGCCCACCACGCCGTACACGACCTGCACGCCGGCATCCTGCAGGCGGTCGGCGAGGCCGAGGTTGGCCTCCTCGTCGAAGCGCGCGCGCAACTCGACGACCACGGTCACGTCCTTGCCGTTGCGCGCGGCCTGGATCAGGTGCTCGACGATCGGCGAGTCCTTTCCGGTGCGGTACAGGGTCTGCTTGATCGCCAGCACGTTGGGGTCTTCGGCGGCCTGGCGGATCAGTTCCAGCACCGGCGCGAACGCATCGTAGGGATGGTGCAGCAGCACGTCGCCCTGGCGGATCGCGTCGAACATGCCCTCCAGGTCGCGCGACATCCGCGGCTGGAACGGGCGGAACTTGAGGTCGGGCCGGTGGACCATGTCGTAGACCTGGACCACGCGGTTGAGGTTGACCGGGCCGTTGATCTTGTAGACCGCGTTCTGCGGCAGCTCGAAATTGTCCAGCAGCATGCGCACCACGTCGGGCGGGCAGCGTTCGTCGATCTCCAGCCGCACCGCGCGCAGGTAGCCGCGGCCCAGCAGTTCGTCGCGCAGGGCCAGCGCGAGGTTGTCGACGTCGTCCTCGTCGACGATGAGCTCGGAGTTGCGGGTGACCCGGAACTGGTGCGCGCCCTTGACCTTCATGCCCGGGAACAGTTCGTCGACGAACGCCGACAGCACCGAGCTGAGGAACACGAAGTCGTGGCAGGCGTCGCCATCGCCATCGGCATCCGGCAGGCGGATGATCCGCGGCAGCGAGCGCGGCGCGCGCACGATCGCCATGTGGCCCTCGCGGCCGAAGGCGTCGCGGCCCTCCAGCAGGACCACCACGTTGAGCGACTTGTTGAGGATCTTCGGGAACGGATGCGCGGGATCCAGCGCCAGCGGCGACAGCACCGGCATGATCTCGTCGCGGAAGTGCGCGCGCAGCCACGCCACCTGGTCCGGGGTCCACTGCTCGCGCTGCAGCAGGCGGATGCCCTGGTCCCACAGCGCGGGGCGGATCTCGTCGTAGAAGCAGCGGTACTGGGCGTCCACCAATTCCGCCGCGCGGTCGTGGATGCGGCCCAGCAGCACCGAGGGCGCCAGCCCGTCGGCCGCCGCCGGCAGGCCGAAATCGATGGCGTGGCGGACCGAGCCGCCGCGGATCTCGAAGAATTCGTCGAGGTTGGTGCAGCTGATGCACAGGTAGCGCAGCCGTTCCAGCAGCGGCACCGCCGGATCCTGCGCCTGCGCCAGCACCCGGAAGTTGAAGTCGAGCTGGCCGAGTTCGCGGTTGGCGAACAGGCTCGGGTCGCGCAGGGCGGGAGCGGTGGCGGGCGGCGGCGTCATGGCAGGGCGGGCGTCTCGGGCGTGGGGTCGCGCGGCAGCAGTCGGCCGGGGCCGAAGCGACAGGCGAAGGTGCTGCCCTTGCCGACCTCGCTGGCGATGTCCAGGCTCGCATGATGCAGGCCCAGCACGTGCTTGACGATGGCCAGCCCCAGCCCGGTGCCGCCGGATTCGCGCGAGCGGCTGTTGGACACGCGGTAGAAGCGTTCGGTGATGCGCGGCAGGTGCGTCGCGGGGATGCCGTAGCCACTGTCGCGCACGGCCAGCGAGGCGCCGCCGTCGGGGTCGCGGGCGAAACGGATGGCGACCTCGCCGCCGGCCGGCGTGTAGCGGATCGCGTTGCTGACCAGGTTGGAGAACGCGCTGTGCAGTTCCTTGGTGGAGCCGAGCAGGTCCACCCCGGCCGCGTCCTCTACCGAGACCCGGTGCCGGCCTTGGCTCAGCGCCTCGGCCTCGCGGCGCAGCGTGGCCAGCATCGGCGCCATCGCCACCGGTTCCTCGGGCAATTGGTCGCGCGCCTCCAGCCGCGACAGCGCCAGCAGGTCCTCGACCAGCTGGTTCATTCGTTGCGACTGGCGCTGCATCTCCGCCAGCATCGGCGCCCACTCGGGCATCTCCGCCGGGTCCAGCATCTCCAGGTAGCCGTGCACCACGGTGAGCGGCGTGCGCAACTCGTGCGAGACGTTGGCGACGAAGTCGCGGCGCATGTGCTCCAGGCGCATGGTGCGGGTCACGTCGCGGGCGACCAGCAGCCACAGTTCCTCTGAATACGGGATCAGGCGCAGGTTCAGGCGCATGCCCGGGTCGGCGGGCGAGGCCACGTCGGTCAGCGGCTCGGCGTTGCGCCCGGCGGCTAGCCACTGCGCCAGCGGCAGCGGTTGCAGCGCGGCGACGATGGACGCGTCCTGGTGGCGCGGATAGTGCAGGCCCAGCAGGGGCGTGGCGGCCTCGTTGAACCAGAGCACGCGCTGGATGTTGCGGTCCACCACCACGATCGCGTCCGGCAGCGCGGCGGCGGCGGCGCGATAGGCGCGCAGCATCGCCAGCAGGCGGCGCTTGCGCGCACGCATCTCGGCCTGGCTGCGATGCAGCAGGCGGTCGAGCTCATTCCACACGCCTTCGCCCGCTGGCGGGTCCAGCCGTTGCCGCGCGGTCAGCCGCAGCAGCACGCCGCGCAGCTTCCAGTAGTGCCAGGCGACCACCGCCAGTGCCGCGACGGTCAGCGCGGGCCAGGGCCGGCCGAGCAGGAGCCCGACCGCCAGGCCGATCGCCAGCACCAGGGCCAGCTGGCCGAGGGTGCGGAACCACGCGTTGCGGGCGGCGGGCGACATGCGGCGGGCCTAGCCCCGGTGGCGCCGGCGCGCGCTCATGCCGCGGCCGAGAAGCGGTAGCCGGTGCCGCGCACGGTCTGCACCATCGCGTCCAGGCCGTGCGGTTCCAGGGTCTTGCGCAGGCGGCGGATGTGCACGTCGACGGTGCGTTCCTCCACGTACACGCTGCCGCCCCAGACGTGGTCCAGCAACTGCGAGCGGCTGTACACGCGCTCGGGATGGGTCATGAAAAAGTGCAGCAGGCGGTATTCGGTGGGGCCGATCGCGACCGGCGCCGGCTCGCCGCCGGCCTCGGCGAACACGCGGTGCGCGGCACCGTCGATGCGCAGCGCGCCGACCTGCACGCTGCCGTCCTCGTCGTCCTCGCGCGAACGGCGCATCACCGCGCGGATCCGCGCCAGCAACTCGCGGGCGGAGAACGGCTTGACCACGTAGTCGTCGACGCCGGCTTCCAGCCCGCCGACGCGGTCGTTCTCCTCGCCGCGCGCGGTGAGCATGATGATCGGCACGTCGCGGGTCAGCGATTCGCGGCGCCAGCGGCGGGCCAGCTCCAGGCCGCTGCTGCCGGGCAGCATCCAGTCGAGCAGGATCAGGTCGGGCACGCGCTCGGCGATCGCGGCCTGCGCCTCGCGGCCATCGCCGGCGGTCACCGGCTCGAATTCGCCCTTGCGCAGGGCATAGGCGACCATGTCGCGGATCGCGGGCTCGTCTTCGACGATCAGGATGCGCTTCTGCATGCCGGGTCCTGCGTGGCGGCGGGGGCGGTGCCTCGCGGCACCATGCTGCCATTACACGACCGTTTTGTGACGCTTTGGTGACGTTGTCACCATTCGCCGTTGCCGGCGCCGGCGCGCACGCCGACCCGGATCTTGCCGGTGGCGTCCTCGTCGCGCACGCCCTGCCGGCGCAGTTCCAGCACCACCGGGGTGATCGCGGCGATGCGGGCGTCGATGCGGCTGCGCGCGTAGTAGTCGAGGTTCGCGCGCTTCTTCAGGTTGTTGAGCTGGACCAGCGCCTGCTCGGGGCGGCCGCCGAGGTAGGCGGCCTCGGCCCAGGCCTCGCCGGCGCGCAGTTCGTCGCCGGCCACCTCGTTGGCGCGGGCATAGGCCTGCTGGAACAGGGCGTCGTTCGCCGCGGTCGACGACAGCAGCGGACGCAGCACGGCCACCGCGCGTTCGCCGGCCGCCTTGTTGTTGCGCTCGGCCAGCAACTGCGCGTAGCTGAGGGCCAGCGCGCGGTGGGTCGGCATGCGCGCCAGCCAGGCCTCGAACCGGCGGTCGGCATCGGCCGCGTGCCCGGATTGCGCCTCCGCCTGGCCCAGCCCGATCGCCAGCCACAGGCTGTCCGGGCGCTTGGCCTGCAGCACCTGCAGTTCGGGCAGGGCATCGCGGTACTGGCCAGCCTGCATCCTGGCGAAGGCCAGGCCATAGCGCTGGGCATCGTCCAGCGGCGACTTGGCCTGCATCGCCTGGTATTCGCGGATGGCCTGGGCCGGGGTATTGGCACTGAGCACGCGCAGGCGTTCGCGGGCGAAGCCAAAGTCGCCGGTGGTGCCACGGCCACGCGGACCCTGCGCCTGGATGCGCAGGCCCGCGGGCAGCAGCGGGTTGCTGCTGACTGCGACCGCATCCGCGGCGACCTGCGGTTCCAGCTTGGCCGCGCGTTCGCGCGCCTCGCTGATGCGGCTCAAGGTGAGCGGGTGGGTCTGCAGGTAGCCCGGCACCTGCGAACGTTCGTCGCCCTGGTTCATGCGCACCACGGACTGCAGGGTTTCGAAGAATTCGGCCATCGCCTGCGGGTCGAAGCCGGCGCGGGCGAGGTTGCGGATGCCGATGCGGTCGGCCTCGGCTTCGTTGTCGCGGGTGTAGTCGATCTGCCGCTGCTGCAGCATGCCCAGCCCGGTCATCACCGCCGCCGAAGTGGCATCCCCGCTGGAATTGCCGCCGGCCTGCTGCGCCGCGACGATCGCGCCGAGCGTGGCCAGCAGGATCGGCAGGCTGTCGCGCTGCGCCTTTTCCGCGCCGCGCAGGACATGCTGTTGGGTGACGTGGGCGATTTCGTGGGCGAGCACGCCGGCGACTTCGTCCTCGCGGTCCGCCGCCAGCACCAGCCCGGCGTTCATCCCGATGTAGCCGCCGAGGGTCGCGAACGCGTTGATCTGGCGGTCGCGCAACAGGAAGAAGGTGAAGCTCTGCTGCGGCCGGTCGCTGCTGCCCCCAAGGCGCAGGCCGACGTCGCGCAGCCAGCCGTCGAGCAGGGGATCGTCGAGCACATAGCCGGCGTGCCGCAGCTGGGCCAGCGTCATCGCGCCGTATTCGGCCTGGCGCGCGGGCGACAGCACGGTGCCGGCCGACGAGCCGATGTCCGGCAGGCGCGCGTCCTGCGCCGCGGCGGGCAGGCAGGCGGCGAGCGCCAGCGCGAACGGCAGCAGGCGTCGTGGGAACGGGTGGCGGCGGCGATCGGTCATCTGGGCAGGATGCTGTGTTCGGCGGCGGTGGGCGTGAACGGGGCTTGAGCGGCTGGAAAACACGGCCCTACAGCCGCATATTGGACCATCGCGATCCTCGCATGTTCCCGGAGACCGTCTTGAGCGACACCCCCGCCATCACCCTGTACACCACCGCGATCTGCCCGTATTGCGTGGCCGCCAAGAACTTCCTGCGCAGCAAGGGCAGGGACTGGACCGAGGTGCGCATCGACCTCGACGCCGACGCGCGCATGAAGATGGTGGCGGACACCGGCCGCACCAGCGTGCCGCAGATCTTCATCGGCGCCACCCATGTCGGCGGCTACGACGACATGATGGCGCTGCAGCGCGCCGGCAAGCTGCAGCCGCTGCTGGACGGGGGTGCGGCATGAGCGATGCCGAAGACCGGGTGCGCGAATTCACCGAGTTCCGCCAGCGCATGAACCAGCGCATCCTGGCCGAGCCCAACCAGGTCGTGCGCCGCTTCTTCGCGCTGGACACGCAGACCTACCAGGCCGGCGCGCTGGACGTGAAGACCAAGGAGCTGATGGGACTGACCGCCTCGATGGTGCTGCGCTGCGACGACTGCATCAGCTACCACGTCGCCCAGTGCAAGGACGCCGGCGTCACCCGCGAGGAGATGTTCGAGGCGTTCTCGGTCGGGTTGGTGGTCGGCGGCTCGATCGTGATCCCGCACCTGCGGCGCGCGGTCGACTTCCTCGACCGCCTGGAGCAGGGCGAGGCCGCCGCGCCGCCCACCCACGACCATGGTTGAAGGCAGGCGGGGCCGCGTGCGCGCCCCGCATCTGCGATAATCGCGAGTTCCATCCCCGGCGTCGCGCCTCCCGCGCGGCGCCCGCCTGTCTGGAATCCCCAAGCAATGACAACGATCACGGTCATCCGCGGCGACGGCATCGGCCCGGAAATCATGGACGCCACCCTGCACGTGCTGGACGCGATGCAGCTCGGCCTGCAGTACGAATTCGCCGATGCCGGCATGGTCGCCCTCGAGAAGCACGGCGAACTGCTGCCCGCGGCGACCATGGATTCGATCCGCCTCAACCGCATCGCCCTCAAGTCGCCGCTGACCACGCCGGTGGGCGGCGGCTTCAGCTCGATCAACGTCGAGCTGCGCAAGCGCTTCGACCTGTACGCCAACGTGCGCCCGGCCAAGAGCTTCCCCAACACCAAGTCGCGCTTCCCCAGCGGCGTCGACCTGGTCACGGTGCGCGAGAACACCGAGGGCGCCTACATCGGCGAGGGACAGGCCCTGTCCGAGGACGGCGAGGTCGCCACGCTCACCCAGAAGATCACCCGCCGCGGCTCGGAGCGGATCGTGCGCTACGCCTTCGACCTGGCCCGCAAGACCGGCCGCCGCAAGGTCACCGTCGTGCACAAGGCCAACATCCTGAAGTCGACCTCCGGCCTGTTCCTCAAGACCGCTCGCGAGGTGGCCCAGCAGTACCCCGACATCGAGTGCAACGAGATGATCGTGGACAACACCTGCATGCAGCTGGTGATGCGCCCCGAGCAGTTCGACGTCATCGTCACCACCAACCTGTTCGGCGACATCATCTCCGACCTTTGCGCGGGCCTGGTCGGCGGCCTGGGCCTGGCGCCCGGGGCGAACATCGGCACCGAGGCGGCGATTTTCGAGGCCGTCCACGGCTCGGCTCCGGACATCGCGGGCCAGGGCATCGCCAATCCGTGCGCGCTGCTGCTGGGCGCGGGCCAGATGCTCGACCACATCGGGATGGCCGACCAGGGCAACCGCCTGCGCGGCGCCATCATCGCCACCCTCGAGGCCAGGGACACCCTGACCCCGGACCTCGGCGGCAGCGGCACCACGCTGACCTTCGCCAAGGCGATCGCCAGCCGCCTGTAAGGCCCTTCCGTCGGGCAAGAAAAAGGGCGCCGATGGCGCCCTTTTTCGTTGCCGCCGCGTGCGTCAGTTGCGCGATTGCAGCTTGCTGAGCAGGCGCAGGAGTTCGAGGTACAGCCACACCAGGGTGACCAGCAGGCCGAACGCGCCGTACCACTCCATGTACTTCGGCGCGCCCTGTTCGACGCCCTGTTCGATGAAGTCGAAATCGAGCACCAGGTTGAGCGCGGCGACGATCACCACGCCCACGCTGAACAGGATGCCGATGGTGCTGTATTCGTGGATGAAGCCCATCCCGCCGAAGCCGAACAGGCGCAAGCCCATGTTCACCAGGTAGAGCAGGGCGATCGCGCCGGTGGCGGCGACCACGCCGAGCTTGAAGTTCTCGGTGGCCTTCACCAGTCCGCTGCGGTACGCCAGCAGCAGGGCCGCCAGGGTGCCGAAGGTAAGCCCGACCGCCTGCATCACGATGCCGGGGAAGCGCAGTTCGAACATCGCCGACACCGCACCGAGGAACAGGCCTTCCAGCGCCGCGTAGAGCGGGGCGGTGTAGGGCGACCAGGCCTTCTTGAAGATCGTGACGAGGGCGACGATGAATCCGCCGATCGCGCCGCCCCAGACGTAGGGCATGATCGCGCCGGGGTTGCCGGCGGCCATCGCGGCGGAGAACTGCGACCAGCTGAACAGCGCGCCGGCCAGGGTCAGCACCAGCAGGAAGGCGGTCTTGTTGACCGTGCCGTTCAGGGTCATGGTGCCGGCGTCCCCGCGCACCACGGTGCCGCTGCCGAGGTCGAGGAAGGTGTCGTCCTTGAGGACGGGGTTGCCGCTGCGCGTGGCGCGATCCTGTGCGTGCCGGCCGATCGCCGGTGCGCCGAGCATACCCAAGCGCGCGGCTCGTGCGAAAGGCGGGACTCGAACCCGCACGCCTTGCGGCACTGGAACCTAAATCCAGGGCGTCTACCAATTCCGCCACTTTCGCGTGCGGCCATTGTAGCGACGGGTAGGGCCCGCCCGGCGGGCGAACCGTGGTTCGAATCCGCGGCGGCAGTCGGAAAAGAAAACGCCCGGCTTTGGGCCGGGCGTCTCGGGATTGGTGGGCCGTCAAGGGTGAGCGGGGGGATTCGAGCAGCATCGCTGCGAGCCCGCGAACGCCCGTCGCGCTGCATCGCGACGGGCAGGGCCCGCGCAGCGGGCGAACCGTGGTTCGAATCCGCGGCGGCCGTCGGAAAAGAAAACGCCCGGCTTTGGGCCGGGCGTCTCGGGATTGGTGGGCCGTCAAGGATTCGAACCTTGGACCTATTGATTAAGAGTCAACTGCTCTACCAACTGAGCTAACGGCCCGAGAACGCTATTGTAGCAAACGTCCGCCGTGGTGCAAACCTTGGCGTACGCGATGGAGGGGTGGGGTGGCTGAGGGGACTCGAACCCCCGACAACTGGAATCACAATCCAGGACTCTAACCAACTGAGCTACAGCCACCACGGGTACAACGGTTCCGGCAAGCTTGGCGCGCCCGGCAGGACTCGAACCTGCAACCACCGGCTTAGAAGGCCGGGGCTCTATCCGGTTGAGCTACGGGCGCATCGTCCGGATTGTGGCATCCGTGCGAGCCGCCTGCACCCGGATCGAGGTCCGTGGTCGGGGAGACAGGATTCGAACCTGCGACTTCCTGCTCCCAAAGCAGGCGCTCTACCAGGCTGAGCTACACCCCGAAAGTTCCTGCCCTCGCGACGCGCCGGCGTTGCGGAAGGCCGCGCATTGTCCGGCCGTGCGGCAGGACTGTCAATGCGCGGCGCCGGGACGGGATGACAGCCGGGCCGTCATCGGCGAAACTATTGCGTTACGCGCGGGCGCTGCCCGCGGCCGTCCAACCCGCACGCCAGCAACCGGGCCCGCCCATGGGCCTGTCCAGGAGTCATCGCATCATGCAAGTCTCGGTCGAATCCGTCGGCAACCTCGAGCGCCGCGTCATCCTCAGCCTGCCCGCGGGCGACATCGACGACCAGGTCGGCGGTCGCCTGCGCGAGATCGCGCGCACCGTGCGGATCAAGGGCTTCCGTCCGGGCAAGGTGCCGGCAAAGGTGGTCGAGCAGCGCTTCGGCGGCCAGGTTCGCGCCGAGATCCTCGACGGCCTGCTGCGCAAGGGCATGGACCAGGCGGTGCGCGAGAACGAACTGCGCATCGCCGGCGCGCCCGAGATCAGCCAGTCCGACGAAGCCGCCGAGGGCGAGCTGAAGTACGTGGCCGCGATCGAGCTGGTGCCCGACTTCGGCGAGCTCGACATGGCCAAGCTCGAGGTCGTCCGCCACACCGCCGAGGTCACCGACGAGGACATCGAGCGCATGCTGGGCAACCTGCGCCAGCAGCGCGCCAGCTGGACCAAGGTCGAGCGCGCGGCCAAGGCCGGCGACCTCGCCAACCTCGAGACCGCCAGCACCATCGACGGCCAGCGCATGCCGGCCGAGGGCGTGGAGAAGACCAGCACCGTGCTGGGCTCCGGCGGGATGTACCCGGAAGTCGAGTCCGCGATCGTCGGCATGCAGCCCGGCGAGGAGAAGACCATCGACGTGACCCTGCCGGCCGACTGGCACATGCCGCAGTTCGCCGGCAAGACCGTCACCTCGACCTTCAAGCTGGTCGACCTCGCCGAGCAGGTGCTGCCGGAGGTCGATGCGGCCTTCATCCGCAGCTTCGGCGTCAAGAGCGGCGACCTCGAGCAGTTCAAGTCCGAGATCCGCAGCAACCTGCAGCGCGAGCTGAAGGGCGCGCTGATGAACCGCTTGCGCCGCGAAGTCGGCGAACAGCTGGTCGAGGCGTACAAGGACGTCGAGCTGCCGCCGCGCGTGGTCGAGAACGAGGCCAACGCATTGCTGGCGAACGCCACCGAGCAGGCCCGTCGCCAGGGCCAGCAGGTCGGCGCCGGCGTCGACGCCTTCCGCGAGGCCGCGCGCAAGCGCGTGCTGGTCGCGCTGCTGGTGGCCGAGGTCGCCCGCCGCAACGAGCTGCGCCTCGACCCGGCGCGCCTGAACGAGACCATGCAGCTGATCGCCTCCACCTACGAACAGCCGCAGCAGGTCATTGACTTGTACCGCAACGATCCCCAGTTGATGCAGGGCCTGCAGAACCGGGTGATGGAAGAGCAGGTCATCGACTGGATCGCCGAACGCGCCACGCACACCGAGCAGGCGCTGAGCTTCCAGGAAGCGATCGGCCAGTAAGCCCGGCAACCCCCGCCAACCAGAGTCCCGTGCCCATGGATCCGATCAAAGCCCTCAACCTGGTGCCGATGGTGGTCGAACAGACCAGCCGCGGCGAGCGCGCGTACGACATCTACTCGCGCCTGCTGAAGGAGCGGGTGATCTTCCTGGTGGGCGGGATCGACGACCACATGGCCAACGTGGTCGTCGCGCAGATGCTGTTCCTCGAGGCCGAGAACCCCGAGAAGGACATCAGCCTGTACATCAATTCCCCGGGTGGCATCGTCACCTCGGGGATGGCGATCTACGACACCATGCAGTACATCCGCCCCGACGTGAGCACGATCTGCGTCGGCCAGGCGGCTTCGATGGGCGCGGTGCTGCTCGCGGCCGGCGCCAAGGGCAAGCGGTATGCTCTGCCGAATTCGCGGGTGATGATCCACCAGCCGCTGGGCGGCGCGCAGGGGCAGGCCACCGACATCGACATCCAGGCGCGCGAGATCCTGGCGATGCGCCAGCGCCTGAACGAAATCCTGGCCAGCCACACCGGCCAGTCGATCGAAGTCATCGCCCGCGACACCGAGCGCGACAACTTCAAGAGCGCGCAGGCCGCGCGCGACTACGGCCTGGTGGACGAGGTCCTGACCCGTCGCCCCGACGAGTCGATCCAGGCCACCTGATCCCCCTTCGAACACGGCGGCCGGGCCTCGTCCCGCCGCCTCCCGGGAGCCATGCCCCGCGCCCATTCGGGCCGCGGGGGCTATGCTATCCTCGGGCCGATGCCGCGCGCCGCGGCCAGTGAGCACGCAATGAGCGAAGACCGCACCACCCGGACCACCGGCGACAGCACCAAGATCCTGTACTGCTCCTTCTGCGGGAAGAGCCAGCACGAGGTCCGGAAGCTGATCGCGGGCCCGAGCGTGTTCATCTGCGACGAATGCGTCGAGCTCTGCAACGACATCATCCGCGAGGAGCTCGAGGAGAAGGCGCAGTCCACCCGCAGCTCGCTGCCGAAGCCGAAGGAAATCCTCGACGTCCTCGACCAGTACGTCATCGGCCAGCAGCGCGCGAAGAAGACCCTCGCGGTCGCGGTGTACAACCACTACAAGCGCATCGAGAGCCGGCAGAAGTCGGACGACGTCGAGCTGGCGAAGTCGAACATCCTGCTGGTCGGGCCGACCGGCTCGGGCAAGACGCTGCTGGCGGAGACGCTGGCGCGCATGCTCAACGTGCCGTTCACCATGGCCGATGCGACCACGCTCACCGAAGCCGGCTACGTCGGCGAGGACGTGGAGAACATCATCCAGAAGCTGCTGCAGAAGTGCGACTACGATGTCGAGAAGGCGCAGCACGGCATCGTCTACATCGACGAGATCGACAAGATCAGCCGCAAGTCCGAGAACCCGTCGATCACCCGCGACGTGTCCGGCGAGGGCGTGCAGCAGGCGCTGCTGAAGCTGATCGAGGGCACCGTCGCCAGCGTGCCGCCGCAGGGCGGGCGCAAGCACCCGCAGCAGGAGTTCCTGCAGGTCGACACCCGCAACATCCTGTTCATCGTCGGCGGCGCGTTCGCCGGGCTGGACAAGGTGATCCAGCAGCGTTCGTCCGAGGCCGGCGGCATCGGCTTCGGCGCGAAGGTGAAGAGCGCCGAGCGCAAGGCCGACATCGGCCAGGTGCTGGCGAACGTCGAACCCGAAGACCTGATCAAGTACGGCCTGATCCCGGAATTCGTCGGCCGCCTGCCGGTGGTCGCGACGCTGGAGGAGCTGGATGAAACCGCGCTGGTCAAGATCCTGACCGAGCCCAAGAACGCCATCACCAAGCAGTTCCGCAAGCTGTTCGAGATGGAAGGCGTGGAGCTGGAGATCCGCCAGGATGCGCTGGCCGCGATCGCCAAGAAGGCGCTGAAGCGCAAGACCGGCGCGCGCGGTCTGCGCACCATCGTGGAATCGGTGCTGCTCGACACCATGTACGAGCTGCCCTCGCTCGAGAATGTCTCCAAGGTCGTGGTCGACGAGTCGGTGATCGAGCACAAGTCGGAGCCCTACCTGATCTACCAGTCGGCGCCGCAGCAGCCGCTGCCCAAGGCCGCGTCGGCGGACTGAGCCGGTCGCCATCGCCATCCCGCAGGGCCGCCGCAAGGCGGCCTTTGCGTTCGTGCGCGGCGCAGGCCTCCTGTTCAGGCAGGATCGCGCGCGTGCTTGCATCCTGTGGCCGGCACCCCCATAACCGTGCCAGTGGCCGCGATCCGGCGGCCGCGCGCCACCCGGAGCCCGCATGACCGACCTCGCCGACACCCGCCCAGAACGCCTGACCTTGCCGGTCCTGCCGCTTCGGGACGTGGTGGTCTTCCCGCACATGGTGATCCCGCTGTTCGTCGGGCGCGACAAGTCGATCCGCGCGCTGGACCTGGCGATGGAAGGCGACAAGCGGATCCTGCTGGTCGCGCAGAAGTCCGCCGAGACCGACGACCCGGGCGCGGGCGACCTGCATCCGATCGGCACGCTCGCGCAGGTGCTGCAATTGCTGAAGCTGCCCGACGGCACGATCAAGGTGCTGGTGGAGGGCCTGTCGCGCGCGCGCGTTGATTCGGTCGTCGAGCAGGATGGCGCCTTGTCAGGCGCCGGCGAGGTGGTGGCGTCGCTCGACAACCGCGAGGCCCGCGAGGTCGAGGCCATCGCGCGCTCGCTGATGTCGATGTTCGAGCAGTACATCAAGACCAACCGCAAGTTGCCGCCGGAACTGCTGCAGACCCTGGCCGGCATCGACGACCCGGCGCGCCTGGCCGACACCATCGCCGCGCACCTCGGCGTGCGCCTGGCAGACAAGCAGAAGCTGCTGGAGACGCTGGATACCGCGGAGCGGCTGGAACTGCTGGTCGGGCTCGTGGACGGCGAGATCGACGTGCAGCAGATGGAGAAGCGCATCCGCGGCCGGGTGAAGTCGCAGATGGAGAAGAGCCAACGCGAGTACTACCTCAACGAGCAGATGAAGGCGATCCAGAAGGAGCTCGGCGAGCTGGACGACGCGCCGAACGACGTCGAGGAACTGGCCCGCCGGATCGCCAATGCCGGGATGCCGAAGGCGGTCGAGGCGAAGGCCAAGGCCGAGTTCGCCAAGCTCAAGCAGATGTCGCCGATGTCCGCCGAGGCCGGTGTGGTGCGCAACTACCTCGACTGGCTGCTCGGCGTGCCGTGGAAGAAGCGCAGCAAGGTGCGCAAGGACCTCAAGGTCGCGCAGGAAACCCTCGATGCCGACCACTACGGCCTGGAAAAGGTCAAGGACCGCATCCTCGAATACCTCGCGGTGCAGTCGCGCGTCTCCAAGATGAAGGGCCCGATCCTGTGCCTGGTCGGCCCGCCCGGCGTCGGCAAGACGTCGCTCGGGCAGAGCATCGCCAAGGCCACCAACCGCAAGTTCGTGCGCATGGCGCTGGGCGGCGTGCGCGACGAGGCCGAGATCCGCGGCCATCGCCGCACCTACGTCGGCTCGATGCCGGGGCGCATCGTGCAGAACCTCAACAAGGTCGGCACCAGGAACCCGCTGTTCGTCCTCGACGAGATCGACAAGATGTCGATGGACTTCCGCGGCGACCCGTCCTCGGCGCTGCTGGAGGTGCTGGACCCGGAGCAGAACCACACCTTCAACGACCATTACCTGGAGGTCGACCTCGACCTGTCGGAGGTGATGTTCGTGGCGACCTCGAACTCGCTGAACATCCCCGGCCCGCTGCTGGACCGCATGGAGGTGATCCGCATCCCGGGCTACACCGAGGACGAGAAGCTCAACATCGCGATGCGCTACCTGGTGCCCAAGCAGCTCAAGGCCAACGGCCTGCGCGAGGGCGAGCTGAAGATCGCCGAGAGCGCGATCGTCGACATGGTGCGCTACTACACGCGCGAATCCGGCGTGCGCAACCTCGAGCGCGAGATCGCCAAGGTCGCGCGCAAGGTGGTGAAGGAGATCGCGCTGAAGGGGCCGCAACCGAAGGGCACGAAGGCGAAGACGGTCGTCGTCACCAACAAGACCCTCGACAAGTACCTCGGCGTGCAGCGCTTCGACTTCGGCCGCGCCGAGGCGGAGAACGAGGTCGGGCTGGTGACCGGGCTCGCGTGGACGGAAGTCGGCGGCGACCTGCTGCAGATCGAATCCACGCTGGTGCCGGGCAAGGGGTCGTTGATCCTCACCGGGCAGCTGGGTGACGTGATGAAGGAATCCGCGTCGGCGGCGCTGAGCGTGGTGCGCGCGCGCACCGAGCGGCTCGGCATCGACCTCGACTTCCTGCAGAAGCAGGACGTCCATGTGCACGTGCCGGATGGCGCGACACCGAAGGACGGCCCCAGTGCGGGCATCGCGATGGCGACCGCGTTGGTGTCCATGCTGACCCGGATCCCCGTGCGCCACGACGTGGCGATGACCGGCGAGATCACGCTGCGCGGCCGCGTGAGCGCGATCGGCGGGCTCAAGGAGAAGCTGCTCGCCGCGCTGCGCGGCGGCATCAAGACGGTGATCATCCCGGACGAGAACCGCAAGGATCTCGCGGACATCCCGGCGAACGTCACCAAGGGCATGAAGATCGTCCCGGTGAAGTGGATCGACGAAGTGCTCGACCTCGCGCTGGAGCGGCCGTTGCCGAATCGGCAGGCCGCGGGGGCGGTGGAAACCCCGGCGACCCCGAAGCCGGAAGGCGGCGCGCGTCCGGATGTCAAGCATTGATGCGTTTGTCGCAGCCCGTTCGTCGGCGATGCGCTGAAACCCGCGCCAGCATTGGGTTTCCGTGTTGCGTGCCAAAAATCCTGCTGGTATAAGGTTGGCAACCGCGGCGCATCGCGCCACGGCAGCCACGGACCCGCGGCAGGGGAGCGCCGCCGGTTCCGGTCAACGAACATCCAAGCGCCACATTCCCAAAGGGAGCCATCAGTCCAATGAACAAAGCCGAATTCATCGATTCCATCGCCGACAACGCCGAACTGACCAAGGCCGACGCAGGCCGCGCGGTCGACGCGATGGTCGCCGCCATCACCAAGGCCCTGAAGAAGGGCGACACCGTGACCCTGGTCGGCTTCGGCACCTTCTCGGTCCGCAAGCGCGGCGCCCGCACCGGCCGCAACCCGCGCACCGGCGACACCATCAAGATCAAGGCCTCCAAGAACCCGGCGTTCAAGGCCGGCAAGGCCCTGAAGGATGCGGTGAACTGATCCTGGCGCGATGCGGAACGACGAAGCCCGGCGCAAGCCGGGCTTTTTCGTTTGGCGCACGGCTGCCACAGGTTCCAGCGCGTCGTGCAACTTGCGATAATGCGCGGCCCGGGCGCTTAGCTCAGCGGTAGAGCGGCTCCCTTACAAGGAGCGGGTCGGGGGTTCGATCCCCTCAGCGCCCACCACGAAAAAGTATTGCAGGCATCGAAGATGCCCGTTACAATTCTCGTTCTCAGCGGAGTGGTAGTTCAGTCGGTTAGAATGCTGGCCTGTCACGCCGGAGGTCGCGGGTTCGAGTCCCGTCCACTCCGCCAGTTATGCAAAAACCCCGGATTTTCCGGGGTTTTTTGTTGGGTCGGAAAATCCCCCTTGGGACACTCGCTGGGACACACACCCATGCGCCTGCCCCATTACCTGATCCGCCGCCCTGGCGGCTACGCCTTCCGTTTCGTCGTGCCCCTGCGGTTGCGGCCCGTGTTCGGGCGCACCGTCATCAAGCACGCCCTACACACGCACGACCCCGCCATCGCCCAGGCCTGGGCGTTGACGCTCGCGCGTCGCTATCAGGTAGCCTTCCAGGAGGCAGCGAGGGGGCACGCCATGAAAATCAACGACGCACAACTGCGCCGGATCACCGGCAAGACTGCGAGCGAGATCGACGAGATCGGGCGCGTCCTGCCAGACGACGGCACCGAGGCGAAGCCCGCCCAATCGTCGAGCCGTGATGCCTCCCCGGATGATGAACTGGCCGACGCCCTGGGCCTCACTGATGGGCGCACGCAGAAAGATTGGAGCGTGACCGACGCCTACGGGCGACGCCTGGAAGGCAAGGACACCGACGACCCGGACGCGGACCTGCGGCGCCAGTTCGCCGCTTCGCAGCACTTGGAAAGCCTGCCGCCTCCATCCGGAGCCGTGGCGGTTGCGGTGGCGCCCGCGCCTGCGCCGGCGGCTGCCTTGCCCGATGTCACCGACATGCTCCCGAAGGGCACGCCACAGGGGATCAAGCCCAAGAGCCTGAAAGCCGCCGCCGATGACTGGATGAAGACCATCGCGATCAAGTTCGACAAACCGAACCAGGGGAAGAACCTGCGGGCGCACCGCAGAACCATCGACCTGTTCACCGCCAGCGCGGGTCCCAGGACGCTGGTTCATACGATTGACTGGGCCACGGTATCGAAATACGTCCAGGGGCGGCTGCTGAAAATCGACACGTCCACTGCGATCAATGAGCAGGCATGGCTGCGCGATTTTTTCGCATGGGCTGTCAAGGCAAAGCACTACCCGAAGGAGTTGGCCAACCCCGCAGACGGACATGTATCGCAAACCAAAGCGGAGAAGAGCGAGGCCAGTCAGCGGAACGGCTATCAAGCGTTCACTCTGCCGCAACTGCGCCAGTTGTTCGATCCGGCCAACTTCGTGCGCATGAAAGGCACGCGCAACCGGTGGATGGCCGTGCTCGCCTTGTACACGGGGGCAAGGGCCAAGGAGTTGGCACTGTTGGAGTTGCTTGATGTTGGGCCGGACGCGGTGGAAGGCGTGCCCGTGCTGGACTTCAACCTGTTGGGCGAGTTCAAGACCCTGAAAACTAGGTCTAGTGCGCGTAAGACGCCGATCCACCCTGACCTAATCGCCCTGGGCCTGTTGGAGCGCGTGGATGCCTTGCGAGAGGATGAGCAAACGCAACTGTTCCCAGGCTTGAACATGGACGCCCGCAACGGGCCATCGGCTGCGCCCCAGCGCGTGTTTACGCGCTACCTCGAAGCGTTGAAGGTCAAGCCGCGCACCGGCATGCTCGGCCTCCATTCATTCCGCGATACCACCATCGGCGCCTTGAAGGCGGCCAAGGTGGGCCAGTCCTGGCGCGAGGAATATGTCGGCCACGACAAGACCGAGCGCAAATCGGTCAAGGACACCCCGCACGGCACGGCCTACGATGTGGAAACGCTGGCGGCCCTTGCCGAGGTGTGTCATCCGCACCTGAACTGGGCAGATAGAGGCGTAATCGACATTACGGCGCTGCGGCCCCTGCTGCTGGAAGGCCTGGACAACGACGAGGCATGACGCCAGCCGGGCATAATCGAGGCCACCAGGGGACGCGAACGGCCAGGAGCCGATGACACCACAGGACTTCATCGCCAAATGGCGCAACGGCGGCGACGAGCGCCGGGACTTCCAGTCGTTCTTTGACGACCTGTGCCGGTTGATGAACCACCCGACGCCGCGCGAGGCCGACCCGGAACATACCTGGTTCACCTACGAGTACGGCGCGAGCAAGACCACCGGCGGCGAAGGCTGGGCGGACGCCTGGAAGCGCGGATTTTTCGGGTTCGAGGCCAAGGGCACCGGCAAGGACCTGGCCCGGGCCTATGCGCAGTTGAAGATGTACGCCGACGCGCTGGAAAACCCGCCGCTGTTGATCGTCAGCGACCTCCAACGGTTCGAGATACACACCAACTTCACCAACGCGGTGAAGCAGGTCCACCGCTTCACGGTGGAAGACCTGGCCAACCACGACACGCGCCGCCTGCTGGCCGCCGCGTTCAACGATCCGCAACAACTGCGCCCAGGCACCAGCCGCGCCGACATTACGAAGGAAGCGGCGGCGAAGTTCGCCACCCTGGCCGACGCGCTGCGCAAGCGCGGCCACGAACCGCACGCGGTGGCGCATTTCCTCAACCGCCTGCTGTTCTGTATGTTCGCCGAGGATATCGGCCTGCTGCCCGACCACATTTTTTCCAAGTTGGTGCGCAGCGTGCAGGACAAGCCCGACCAGTTCGAGGCACGCGCCGCCGCGCTGTTCGCGGCGATGAAGGACGGCGGCGATTTCGCCCTGACCGAAATCGAACACTTCAACGGCGGCCTGTTCGAGGACGCCAGCACCTTGCGCCTGGAAGCGCCAGAACTGGCGACACTAGACGCGGCGGCGCGCCTGGACTGGGCGGAGATCGACCCGAGCATTTTCGGCACGCTGTTTGAGCGTGGCCTAGACCCGAGCAAGCGCAGCCAGTTGGGCGCGCACTACACCGACCCCGACACGATCATGAAGATCGTCGGGCCGGTGGTGGTGGATCCGCTCCTGGCCGAGTGGGACACCGAGAAGGAGGCCATTGCCGCCACCCTGGACAAGGCCAAGACCAAGGGCATACCGAAGGCGGCACAGCAGCGGTTCAATGCGTTCCTGGAACGCCTGCGCGCGTTCCGCGTGCTTGATCCGGCCTGCGGCTCGGGCAACTTCCTGTTTCTGGCCCTGCGCGCATTGAAGGGCTTAGAGGCGCGCGTCCTGTGGGAGGGCGAAGCCCTGGGCCTGGGCAGGCAAGCGCCCAGCGTTAGCCCGGCCAATGTCCTGGGCATTGAGTTGAACGAGTACGCCGCCGACCTGGCGCGGCTGACCGTCTGGATCGGTGAAATCCAGTGGATGATCCAGAACGGCTATGGCGTGCGCCGTAACCCGATCCTTCAAGCCCTGGGCGGGATTGAGAACCGGGATGCCTTGATGAACCCGGATGGGACGGAAGCCGCCTGGCCGGCGGCGGACGTGATCGTAGGCAACCCGCCATTTCTGGGCACCAAGAAGCAATGGGGCGAGTTGGGCCGCGAATACACCGACCACATGCGGGCGCTGTACAGCGGGCGCGTGCCTGGGTTCGCTGACCTGGTGTGCTACTGGTTCGAGAAGTCCACCGACGCGATCAAAGCAGGCAAGACGCAACGCGTTGGGCTTGTCGCCACCAACAGCATTCGCGGCGGCGCTAACCGCGAAGTCTTGAAGCACGCAACGGAAGCCACGCGCATTTTTGAGGCGTGGAGCGATGAGCCGTGGACGAATGAAGGCGCAGCCGTGCGCGTGTCTCTGGTCTGCTATGGAAGCAGCACCCAGGGCGCGCAACTCGACGGCCAGCCGGTGGCCGAGATATTCGCCGACCTGACGGCCAGCGATGGCGCAGGCGGCGGCGTTGACCTGACCAGCGCCGCCAAGTTGCCGGAGAACGCAGGGGCCGCATTCGTCGCCACCGTGAAGGCGGGGCCGTTCGACATTCCAGGCGCGACCGCGCGCGAGTGGTTGAAACTGCCGAATCCAAACGGGCGGCCGAACGCTGAGGTTGTAAAGCCGTGGACGAACGGCATTGATTTGACGCGTAGGCCGTCAGACACATGGATCATTGACTACGGCATTGGCATGGATGAAGCAACAGCCGCGCTCTATGAGACCCCGTTTTCTCATGTGAGAAATGCCGTTCAATCGAAGCGCGCAGAAAGTACGAAGGAAACGAAGTACAAGTCTTATTGGCTGATGGCCCGCCCAATCCCCGCAATGCGCTCGGCGCTTGTTGGTCTTGAACGCTACATCGCCACCGTAGTGGTTTCTAAACATCGCCTGTTCGCATGGGTAGACGCCAAAATCTTGGCCGACCATGCCTTGATTGTTTTTGCGCGGGATGACGATACGACGCTCGGCATTCTTCATTCGCGTATCCATGAACTATGGTCATTGCGGATGTGTACCTGGCTCGGCGTCGGCAATGATCCGCGCTACACGCCAACAACCTGTTTCGAGACTTTCCCATTTCCGGCAGGGCTGACGCCTGACATTCCCGCCAAGGACTACGCGGACAATCTGCACGCCGTGGCCATTGCGGATGCGTCGCGGGCGCTTGTGGAAGCCCGCGACCGCTGGTTGAACCCGCCGGAATGGGTGGACTGGGAGCGCACGCCGGAGGAGCAAGCCGCAGGGTTCCCGGCGCGCCCGGTTGCCAAGCCAGGACACGAAGCCACGTTGAAGAAACGCACGCTCACCAACCTCTACAACGAGCGCCCCGCCTGGCTGGATATGCTCCATCGTTCCCTGGATGAAGCCGTCGCCGCTGCGTATGGCTGGGAATGGCCGCTGACAGAGGATGAAATCCTGCGCCGCCTGTTCGAGTTGAACCAGGCGCGGGCCAATCGAAGGAAGGGAAGCTAGTAGATGAAGTGGCGCGATATCGTCAGCAGCGGACAGACCTATTCGATGGCTCACCTTCACCCGTTTACAACCGGTGTCCAGGTGGGTAGCCGCCAGATTGACCTACATGTCACGTTTGGTTGGCACGTGTTCACCGATGAGAAGGGCAACGGGTTGCGGATGACACGTGGCCCGGAGACGCGGTTTTTCTGTCCTCAACGGTATGTAGATAGTCATCAAGCGCCGCCATTCATTCAAAACCAGATGGCCGCCGGATACGTGCGCCCCTTTATCGCAAAGGGTTCCGGCCAGATGTTCTTTGTCTTTGATATCGCCAACTACGCGATGTTCTTCACGTTCCAAAAGCCTCCTGGCACCACGAATGAACTGAAATGTCACCTGGTCTCCGCATACTCGGTCAACCAATGGGGCCTCAGTGGCCTGCCAACTAGGGCAAAACTCCGGAAGATGGGCTACGTGCTGGATAGAAGGGAGAGAGGTGAGGTTATCCCCCTCACATAGGCTAGCGGAGGTCCATTCAGTTTCGAGGTCTAGTTGGCTTGACATTGGAATGGTGGTATGGGGTAATGCCCGCGTCGCCACTAACCGGAACCCGAAAGGGGGTGGCGATGTCGGTAGCCCAGCTACCCCTAGCCCTACGAGCAGGATAGGCGCTTGCGCCGAAAGACCAGACCGATAACTAGCTTCAAGCAAAGCGCCCCGAGAGGGGCGCTTTGCTTTTGTGCGCTGCCTCTTACAGCGCGACGCGAGCCCGTTGCGCGGCGGCCCGTTGGATGGCGTCCAGGTGGCGCGTTTGCGCCGACTTGGACGCCTTGGCCTTCGGGTCCAACAGCAGCACGCGCGTGGGCTCCTTGTGGAGCGTCAGGACGCCATGCGCGATCTCGTACCGGGTGAAGAACGAGGCCGACGCCTGGACCTGATCCAGGGCGCGCCGTAGGCGTGGCTTGAAGTGATGGGCGGTCAGGCTGGACCCGCACAGTTCGCGCAGCGTTTCTAGTTCGATTTCATACGCCCGGCGATGGGTGGCGATGTAGTCATGTAACCAGGTGGCCAACGGGTACGCGCCCAGGGTTGCGCGCCCATACAGAGGCAGGTACACGGCCTCATCTTCCAGCAGTTCACGCATACCCGGCGGCCAGTTCAGCGACACCCGCCCCCTGGGCAGTTTGCGAAAGGCCAGCAGCGGCCCCCGGTAATCCTGGCGGCGCGTGTCGATCTCCACCCGGCTGGCGGCCAGGTCATCGAACAGAGCGAGAAGGCGGCGCTTGGCGGCAGTCTGGACCGAGGCCAGGCCGAGCGCGCGGAGTGCGTCGATCAATCGCACTTCATCACGCGAGGACTTGGCGGCCAGCGTGGTTGCCACTTGCCACGCCGACGCATGGGCCTGGGTCAGGCAAGGGCCGGACTGGCGCAGCGTGATCCGGTAGTCCGTAGCGGCAGTGATTGCATGCATGGGCTGCGCCACCGTGCATGGGCGGGAGAACTGGGGTGTGAACAAGGCGGAGCGAGCGAATGCGAAGGGGACGCGGGCGATCAAGGACATGGGCTAGGCAGTCGGCGGAGGGGTTGCGCTTGTACCCGCTGCTGGCGCGGTGTCCAGCCCGGGCCGGTGGGCGTGTGCGATGGTTGGGGTTAGTCCATGTGATAAACCGGTTGGCGTGTGCGAGGGCAACCGGTTGGCGGGTGCGAGCGAATGCGCCGCAACCCATTGAAGCCGCACAGGTAACGGCGCAGGAGGCTAAGAGCTTTTCAGGCTTTGGAGCGCTAAGAGCAAGGGGCCGCAGACGCGGCCCTGGTCCCCGCTACGCGGGTTAGAAAGCAAAAGCCCCGGGAGCCTGGGCAGCGCTCCCGGCCTGGATACATTGTCTCCATCCGCAGCGGGGGCGTTGCCCCCGCACCCCCGACGATTGGGAAAGGCGGGGGCCTGGCAAGCGCTCCGCGCTTGCGCCTTCGGCCTGGTCTGCTAGGTAACGCACTCCCGCCCCGAGTACGACCATGCCCGACAACACGAAAGCCACCAACGCGGTCGTTCGCGCGTTACTGGAACAGATGGCGAACGCACTCACGAAACCAAAGCCACAACCGCCAGCAGAGGGGGACGAGTTCATACCGCCGCCGAAGCGTCGCCGCACGCGGGTCAACGTCAAGGAGTTCAACAAGGCGAAGGGCGAGGAAGAAGGCTGGTGGGACAGCAGCGGCGACGGCGATCCGTTCATCGCGTTACGCCCCAGGCCGAAACGGCGTGGCCCGCGCCGCTGATTACCAACCGGGCCGAGGCAGCCGCCGCCTGGGTGGCGATGCATTAGGTGCAGATTGCGAAGAACTCCGCGCCGCCAAGCGCGCCGCCACCTGGGCGAAGCGCTCTGCCAGTGTCAGCGGCAGGGTTTTGGTCCTTCGCACTGGGCGCGAGGCCTGGGCGGCCTTGATCGTTACCGCGCCCCTGGCGCTTCGTGCGTTGCCATAGCCCTGCTGGGTCTTGTCGTTCGAGTGGCCGAGCCAGGCCGCAGCGCCTGCGCGGCCCTGGCTGGCTTTCGCGTCGCTCGCCCTGGCGTGCCTGTACGCGTATGGACTTAGCCCAGGCTGGGCCTGGCGCAAGGCGCGGCGTACCGCCACCACATCGGCCGGCGTGGCGGTTATCTCGCCGCCGTGCGCCTCCACATGCGCCCGCAGGAAGGCCACCGCTAGGACGGACTGGCCTCGCTGCGTTGGTTCCACTTCGAGCACCCGCAACGGCTGGCCGCGCACGGCGTCCACCTTCGCCCCAGCCACGCCCAGGCGCAGCCCCTGGGCGGTGTTGTCCAGGACGACACCCCGCACCAGTTCGGCAGGACGAATACCGAACAGCGCGAACACCATGGCCATGGCTTCCACCCTGGCGCAGCGTCCAGGCTGCTGGCCCAGGGCGACAAGGACGCGATCCGGCGACAGCGCCCGCCGTCCTGCCCCTCGCTTGCTCTTGTTGACTGGACGCAGGCCCGCCGTGCGCATGGCCTGCGCCTTGTGCGCCCAGGTGGGCCGGTCGCTGTCCAGGAACAACGAGCGATAGACCGTGGCCCGCTCGAAGGCCGCGAGCGTATAGGCCCGCATGGCGTCCAGGTCTCTGGCTTTCCGTGCGTCCTCGGCCAGGGCACGCAGTCGCCTGATTTCCTCGGCCTCCACCCATCGGCACGCGCTCCGCAGGCGGTCGAAGTGGGCGCGCGTGCTGGCGTGGTCCAGCGGCGTGGCACCTGCGGCCCACAGTCGCGCATGGTCGCGCCTGTACGCGGCCACGGTGGCCGCCGAAGGGTTCGCCCCGCTGCTGCTGGCCACGTCCAGGACGGCGCGGATGGCGCGATCCTGGGCCACGCCCGCCGGTACGCGCAGCCGCAGCCCTTCGGCCTTCGCGCGGGCGTGTGCCTCGCCCAGGGTGTCGGCATAGCGCGCCCGCAGTCCGTCGGGCAGCCCATCGCCTGGGCTGGGTTGTGTCGTTTCGGTGGTGGTCGCGCTCTTGCCCTTCATCTCCTCCCCATCCCAAACCCACCGGGACGGCGAAGCCGTCCCGCGTCGTCGCGCGTCAGCGCGACGACAGGCCCCAGGCTCCCGCCTGTGGCCCTGCGGCCATCGCTGGCGCGCTGGCCGTGGCCCTGGTCGCTCCCGCTTCCCCCGTTACCGCTGGCGCGGTAACGGGCCGGGCCGCCTCCCTGCGTCCTGCCGCTACGCGCCAGGACTTCGAGAGGCCACATTGCCGGCCACCTGCCGGCAATGTGGGAAGCCGTTCCCAGTCTGCGGCGGGATCGGCTCAGGGCAAGGCCTGGGAGGTGTTGAGTTGGGTTCGTGTTGCGTGGGACACTGTTTGGGACACTCACTGGGACACACTCCGGCGAGCGCCCAAGCGGGGAAAGGCTTACAGCCATTGCGTTTCCGGCATTCAGTGGGACACTCCCGTCCACTCCGCCATCGAGTACCCAAGCAGGCGCCGGAAACGGCGCCTTCTTTTTTGCCCGGGCGTTCGCCGGACGGGTCGGCGCGGGCAGGGTAAACTACGCTGCTACGCCTCATCGAAGCCGCCCATGCTGCAGAAACTCCGCGAAAAGACCTCCGGCAAGATCGCCTCCGCGATCCTGGTGCTGATGGCGATCCCGTTCGCCTTCTTCGGCGTCGAGTCCTACATGTCGCAGCGCGTGGAGACCTACGTGGCGCGCATCAGCCAGGCGCCGTCGTGGTGGCCCTCGGCCCCGGACGTGTGGCCGCTCAGCCTGCTGCACACCCACCACGACATCGATGCCGACGAGTTCCGTCGGCGCCTCGAAGTGGCGCGCGCGCGTGCGCGCGACGAGCAGGGCGACAAGTTCGACGCCAAGGCGTTCGAATCCGTCGATAACAAGCGCAAGCTGCTCGACGACATGATCGACGAACAGGTGATGCGCCTTGCCGCAGAGGGCGCGGGCATCCTGGTCAGCGACGCGGAAGTGCGCGCGGAGATCCAGAAGATCCCTGACTTCCAGGTCGATGGCCGCTTCAACGCGGATCGCTACCAGATGCTGCTTGGGTCGCAGTCGCCGCCGTTGACGCCGCTGCAATTCGAAGCCCGGGTGCGCGACAACCTCCAGTTCGGGTTGATTCCCAGCCGCCTGACGCAGTCCTCGTTCGTGACCGGTTCCGAGCTCGATCGCATCGTGCGCCTGCTGGGCGAGCGGCGTGACGTGTCCTTCGTCGAGATGCCGCCCGCGCCGGTGGACACGGCGCCCGTGTCCAGCGCGGAAATCCAGGCCTGGTACAAGTCGCATGCGCGCGACTACCGCCGGCCCGAGACCGTGCGCCTGGAGTACATCGAACTCGACGGCGCCACGCTGCCGCCGCCGGTCGTCGACGAAGCCGCGTTGCGCAGGCGTTACGACGAGCAGGTCGCCAAGTTCTCCTCCGCCGAGCAACGCGAAGTCGCACATGTCCTGGTGCAGGTGGCCGCTGACGCATCCGACGCCGCCAAGAAGGCGGCCGAGGCGCGCGCGAACAAGCTCGCAGCCGAAGCCCGCGCCACCGGCGCGGACTTCGCCGCGATCGCCCGGGCCAACAGCGACGACACCGGCTCCAAGGCGAAGGGTGGCGACCTGGGCTGGCTGGCCAAGGCCAGCCTGCCCGGTCCCGTCGGGGATGCTGCGTTCGCGATGCAGCAAGGTGAAGTGCGGGGGCCGGTGAAGAGCGATTTCGGCTGGCACATCATCAAGGTGAACCAGATCCGAGCCGGCAGCCAGCAACCCTTCGAATCCGTGCGTGCCCAGCTCGAGGCCGAGCTTGCGGAAACCGGCAAAGACCGCGCCTTCAACGACCTGAGCGGCAAGCTTGTGGATGCGGTGTACAAGAACCCCACCTCGCTCGCCCCGGCGGCGGCTGCGCTTGGGCTGACCGTCCAGGCGACTGCCCCGTTCTCCCGCGCCGGTGGGCAGGGCATCGCGGCGGATCCGAAGGTGGTGCGTGCGGCATTCTCCGACAGCCTCGTGCAGGATGGCACGGCCAGCGATCCGATCGAACTGGGGCCGAACCGGATGGTGATGATCCGCGTGCTCGAGCACGAGCCCGAGGCGGCCTTGCCGCTTTCCGCGGTCTCGAATGCCGTGGTGGCCGCGATCCGCGCGGACCGGCAGCACAAGGCTGCGGAGGCCGCGGCCGACGCGCTGCTCAAGGCGGCCAAGGCGAAGGGGCTGGCGGCTGCGGCGAACGACGCCAAACTGGCGACGGCGCAGTTCGATGGACTGGAGCGTTCCGCGGCCTTCCCGCCGCGCGTGCTTGTGGACGCCTTCTTCGACGCCCCCCGGCCTGCGAACAACCTCGCCGAATTCGGCAAGGCGGCCGTGGGCGGGCGCTACGTGGTCTTCGAGGTCCGAGGGGTGCACGACGGCGACGCGTCGCAGGTGACCCCGGAGCAGCGCGAACAACTCCGCGAACAGATGTCGATGTCGGTCGGCCTGGAAGCCCAGAAGGCCTACGTGGGCGGCGAGCGCGCCCGCTACCGGATCGAGGTCGCCGAAGACCGCCTGTGACCTGCGGCACCGCCCAACGCAAGACGCCCGGCACTGCCGGGCGTCTTCGTGTCCGGACCCGGCGAGGCGGGCTTATTCGATCCCGCTCATGCCCATGATGTTGTAGCCGGCATCGACGTAGGTGACTTCGCCGGTGATGCCGTGGGCGAGGTCGGAGCACAGGAACGCGGCGGTGTTGCCGACGTCCTCGATGGTCACGGCGCGGCGCAGCGGCGCCACCGCCTCGAACTGGCTGAGCATCTTTCGGAAGTTGGCGACGCCGCTGGCAGCCAGGGTGCGGATCGGGCCGGCGGAGATCGCGTTCACGCGCGTGCCCTCCGGGCCCAGCGCCATCGCCATGTAGCGCACGGTGGCTTCCAGCGAGGCCTTGGCCACGCCCATCGTGTTGTAGTTGGCCAGCGCGCGCTCGGCGCCGAGGTAGGAGAGGGTGAGGATGCTGCCGTTGCGGCCCTTCATCAGCGGGCGCGCGGCCTTGCCCAGCGCGGCCAGCGAGTAGGCGCTGATGTCGTGGGCGATGTGGTAGCGCTCGCGGGTGATGCCGTCGAGGAAGTCGCCCTCGATGGCCTCGCGCGGGGCGAAGGCGATGCAGTGGACGAGGATGTCGAAACCGTCGCTCCAGTGCTTGCCCAGCTCGGCGAAGCAGGCGTCGATCTGGCCGTCGTCGGCCACGTCCAGCGGCAGCACGATCTTGCTCCCGTAGCCGGCGGCGGCGTCCTCCACGCGCGACTTGAGCTTCTCGTTCTGGTAGGTCAGCGCCAGCTCGGCGCCCTCGCGATGGAAGGCGTCGGCGATGCCGGTGGCGATCGAACGCTGGCTGGCGATGCCGGTGACCAGCGCGCGCTTGCCTTGCAGGAATCCCATGGTGTCTCCTTGGTGATGCGCACGGGGCGCTTCGAGCGAATGCTCTAGTTTGCCTCGCCGGCCGGGTCCGGGCCAGCGCCGGCGGCCGACACCGGCGCGAGCACTTCGCGCATGCCGCTGCGCCAGCCGGGATTGAGCGCGGCGACGAGCGTCGGATCGTGGCCCTGCGCGCGCGCCCAGGCGTGCAGGTCGCGCGTCCCCGCCGGAAGCTCGCGCCCGACCAGTCGCGGCACCTGGCGGGCGACCGCTGCTTGCCAGCGGGCCTGCGCGCCACGATCCGCGAGCAGGCAGGCGATCGCGTGCAGTTTCGCCGGATAGCTCCGCGCGATCCCGTTCAACGGCTTGCCGCCGGTCCTGCGAGAGGCCCGCAAGGCGCCTTCGCCGGCGTTGTAGGCGATCGCGATCGTGCGCCAGTCGCCGCCCAGCGTGCGTTGCAGGCGCTGCAGGTGGCGCACCGCCGCGCGGGTGGCGATCGGGATCGAGCGACGCTCGTCGATGCCACCGCGGATGCGGATGCCGTGCCGGCGCGCGGTGGCCGCGGTGAACTGCCACAGCCCGACCTGGCCGCCGGGGCTGCGGACGTCGGGGCGATAGCGGCTTTCCACGAACGGGATCAGCGCGTACTCGGCGGGCAGGTCCGCGGCCAGCAACGCGTCGAGCACGTAGCCGAACAGCATCAAGGCCTGCGCATCGCGGCCCGCGAGGTCCTGCGCGGCATGCGCATAGTGGCGCTTCCAGCGCGGGCTGGCGTCGCCGCAGCCAGGGGCGGCGAGGCGTGCGTGGAAGCGCGCCATCACCTCGGCCCCGTCGCGCGTTGCCGGCGTGGCTGCCGGGGTCGCGGGGCCGGTGGCCAGGAGCAGCGCCAGCAGCAAGATTGGGCCCGCGCTGCGCCTCATCCGCGGAAGCCGTCCTTCCAGCGGCGGAGCAGGGCGAAGGCCTCGATGTCGTCCGCGACGGGCTGCCCGGCATGGCGCGCCAGGGCGTCCCGCAAGGCAGGGTCGCGGCTGCGCAGGAACGGATTGCAGGCGCGCTCGGAGAGCAGCGTCGTCGGCAGGGTCGGCGCACCGGTCGCGCGCTGTGCGCGGGCCTGCGCCACGCGCGATTGCAGGTCGGGGTTGCGGGGGTCCACCGCCAGCGCGAACGCCGCGTTGGCAAGGGTGTACTCGTGGGTGCAGCACACGCGGGTCTCGCCGGGCAGGGCGGCAAGGCGGTCCAGCGAGGCGAGCATCTGCGCAGGCGTGCCTTCGAACAGGCGGCCGCAGCCCAGGCTGAACAAGGTATCGCCGCAGAACACCAGCCCATCGGTGGCGTAGCCGACGTGGCTGCGCGTATGACCGGGGAGTTCGAGCACCCGGACTGCCCACGGCCCGAGGGCCAGCACGTCGCCCTCGCGCACGCGCTGGGTCGCGATCGGGATGCGCGGGTCGGCCGGCGCGAACACCGGCAGTCCGGGCCACTGGTCGAGCAGGTCGGGAATGCCGCCGACATGGTCCGGATGGTGGTGGGTGACCAGGATCGCGTGCGGTGGCGGGGCGTCGTCCAGCGCCGCCAGCACTGGCACCGCATCGCCCGGATCGACGATGACCGCCCGCCCCGCGTCGTCGCGCAGCAGCCAGATGTAGTTGTCGTCGAGGGCGGGAACCGGCTGCAGGCGCATTTGTCGAGTCGTGACGGGTCGCGGGCTTTCCCGCAGAATCCGACCATGCCCCCCGCCGCTTTCCGCCGTCAACCCGATGCCGTCGCCGCCGCGGCCGGCTGGTTCGGGCGCGATGCCGGCCTCGCCTTGCTGGCCAGCGAGGTCGATGTCCTGCAGCAGGCGATCCAGTCCCGCATCGGGCAGGCCTGCCTGTGGCTGGCCCCGCTGCCCGCCGGCACGGACGCCGATCCCGGTATCCTCAAGCTGCATGCGGCCGAGTGCGGCCTGGCCGGCGACGTGCGGACCGCCCTGCCGCTGCCGCTGGCCAGCGAGTCCTGCGGCGTGGTCGTCGTCCAGCACCTCGCCGACCTGGCCTGCGATCCGGGCCTGCTGCTGGAGGAATGCGCGCGGGTGCTGGTCCCGGGCGGGCGCCTGTGGCTGCTCGCGCTCAATCCGCTGTCGCCGTACCGGATGCGCTGGCGGGGGCAGGGGCCGCGCGTCGCCGAACCCGTGACCTGGCGACGGCGCCTGCGCTCGGTCGGGCTGCAGCCCGAACCGGTCTCGCAGGGGCTGGGGCCGACCTGGACAGTCGCGCTGGATCCGGCCATGCAGGACGGTGCCGGCCTGCGCGCGGCGTTCCTGCTGCGGGCCGAGAAGCGGCGCGTGCCGATGATCCCCCGGCGCGCCCCGGCGCGACTGGGCTGGCAGGCGGAACCCAACGCATGACCGATCGCAAGGCGGTGCAGATCCACACCGATGGTGCCTGCCTCGGAAATCCCGGTCCCGGCGGCTGGGCCGGGCTGCTGCGCTGGCGCGGGATCGAGCGCGAGGTCGCCGGCGGCGAGCCCGACACCACCAACAACCGGATGGAACTGATGGCCGCGATCGCCGCGCTCGAGGCCCTGCGCGAACCCTGCGAGGTGGTCCTGCACACCGATTCGCAGTACGTGCGGCAGGGCATCACCGAGTGGATGGCGAACTGGCTGCGGCGTGGCTGGAAGACCGCCGGCGGCGACCCGGTCAAGAACCGCGACCTGTGGGAACGCCTGCATGCCGCGGCGGCGCGGCACCGGGTCGACTGGCGCTGGGTCAAGGGGCACGCGGGCGATCCGGACAACGAGCGCGTGGACCAGCTGGCCCGCGCGCAGGCCGAGGCGATCAAGGGGAAGGGGCGCTGATGCGGCAGATCGTGCTGGATACCGAGACCACCGGCCTGGAATGGAAGAAGGGCAACCGCGTGGTCGAGATCGGTTGCGTGGAGCTGCTGGAGCGCCGGCCGACCGGGCGCACCTTCCACTGCTACCTCAACCCGGATCGCGAGTTCGAGCCGGGCGCGCAGGAAGTCACCGGGCTCACCCTCGAGTTCCTCGCCGACAAGCCGCGGTTCGCCGAGGTCGTCGATGAGTTCCTGGCCTTCATCGACGGCGCGGAGCTCATCATCCACAACGCGGCCTTCGACGTCGGCTTCCTGGATGCCGAGCTCGCGCGGTTGTCGGGGTATGGGAACCTGCTGGCGCGCTGTACGGTGGAGGATTCGCTGCTGCTGGCGCGGCAGCGTTTCCCCGGCCAGCGCAATTCGCTGGACGCCCTGTGCAAGCGCCTGGGCGTGGACAATTCGCAGCGGCAGTTGCACGGCGCCCTGCTCGATGCGCAGATCCTGGCCGAGGTCTACCTGGCGCTGACCTCGGGGCAGGGGGAGATGGGCTTCGGGGACGGCGCGTCAACCGGCACCGTCGAGCAGGCGGCCATCGTGCAACGGCCGGTCGGCGATGCCGCCTCGCGGGTGCGGGTACTGGCCGATGCGGGGGAACTGGCCGCCCATGCGGCGCGGCTGGCGGTGCTGCAGAAGAAGGCCGGGCGGTGCCTGTGGCTGGAGCTGGAGGCGGGCAACGCCTGACCGCGCCCGCCGCAGCGGCTCAGTGCCGGCGGACCAGCACCACGGTCACGTTGTCCGACCCGCCGCCATCCAGCGCAGCCGCGACCAGGCCGTCCACGCATTCCTGCGCGCTGCACTCGTCGTGCGATAGCACGCGCGCGATCGCCCGATCGTCGACCTCCTCGGTCAGCCCGTCGCTGCACAGCAGCAGTTGCATGCCGGGGCGCAACTCGCCGGACAGTGTCTCGACGTTCAGCTGCACTGGATCGGTCACGCCCAGGGCCTGGGTGACGACGTTCCGATGGGGATGGCTGCGTGCCTGGTCGGGGGTGATGGCACCCTGCGCAATGAGCTCCTGCACGTAGCTGTGGTCCTGCGAGATCTGGGTCAAGGTCGCATCCCGCCACAGGTAGACCCGGCTGTCGCCGACCCAGGCCACTTCGAAGCGGTTGCCGTCGACGCGCGCCGCGGCCACGGTGGTCCCCATCGGCAGGCTGTCGCCGCGCCGCTTCGAGCAGCGGATGATTTCTTCGTCGGCCGTGCGGATCGCGTCCGCCAGGGGCCGTCCGGCGCGGACTTCGCGCACGATGGCCTCGCGGGCCAGGGCGCTGGCGACCTCGCCATACTCGTGCCCGCCCATGCCGTCGGCCACCAGCCAGAGCCCAAGCTCGCTGTCGCCGTAATAGGTGTCCTCGTTGAGGTCCCTGCGCAGGCCGACGTGGCTGAGGTGTCCGAATTCGATCATGCGCAGGGCATCCGTCCGGGTTTTGTGGGGGTAACGGAATCGTGCATCCGAACCGGACGGGGTTCCAGCCCTCGCCGCGATCCACCGCCCGGGGATGGTGGCAAGGGCGCCGCTCGCCGCATACGAAAAACGCCCGCGAGGGGCGTTTTCGTGAAGCTGGCGGAGAGGGAGGGATTCGAACCCTCGGTAGGCTATAAACCTACGCCTGATTTCGAGTCAGGTACATTCAACCGCTCTGCCACCTCTCCGGAAGTGGGCCGCAGATGATACGGGCCGCGGGCCCGGCGGGCAAGGCGCTACACTCCCGCATCCTCTTGGCGCCAGGTGCCCGATGTCCGAAATCCTCGTCCCCGTGTCGTTCGGCGAACTGCTGGACAAGATCGCGATCCTGCAGATCAAGTCGGAGCGGATGTCCGACCCGGCGAAGCTGGCCAACGTGCGCAACGAACTGGCGGCGCTGGAATCCACATGGGGCGGCCACCCGGCCTCGGCCGGCGACATCGCCGCCCTCCGCGCCGAGCTGAAGGAGGTCAACGAGCGGCTGTGGGTGATCGAGGACGACATCCGCCTCAAGGAGAAGGCGCAGGCCTTCGATGCCGAATTCGTCCGACTGGCGCGCAGCGTGTATTTCGAGAACGACACCCGGGCGCGGGTCAAGAAGGACATCAACCTCGCGCTGGGCTCGGCCTACGTCGAGGAGAAGTCCTACCAGGACTACGGCAGCGGCAACGGCATCGCCTGACCCCCGGGACTGACGATGGCGCACGCGGCCACCACGACCGAGCTGTTCCTGGTCGCGATGGCGATCATCTTCCTGCTGCCGTACCTCGCCTGGCGGCTCGCCCGCCTGGACAACGTGGCGCCGCTGGTCGTGGTGCAGATCGTGGCCGGCGTGCTGCTGGGGCCCGGCGTGCTCGGGCATGCCTTCCCGGGCGCCTACCAGGCGGTATTCACCGCGGACGTGATCCTGGCCCTGAACGGCGTCGCCTGGTGGGCGGTGATGCTGTTCGTGATGCTGGCGGGCGTCGAGCTGGACCTGCGCGACGCCTGGCGGCAGCGCCGCGATACCGGGACCACGGCTGCGCTGGCGCTGGGCGTGCCGCTGGTGCTCGGGGCGCTGGTCGGGCTGGGCATGCTCCGCTTCGACGGCTGGATCGGCCCACGCGGGACGCCGTCGCAATTCGTGGCCGGGATCGGGATGGCCTGCGCGGTCACCGCGCTGCCGATCCTCGTGCTGCTGATGGAGAAGCTGGCGATCCTGCGCACCCCGCTGGGCCAGCGCATCCTGCGATATGCCAGCCTCGACGACCTCGCGATCTGGGGCGTGCTCGCGGTGGTGCTGATGGACTGGGTGCGGATCGGGCGCCAGGCCACGTTCCTGGTTGCGTTCGCGCTCGCCTGCGTGGCGTTCCGGCGGCTGATGCGGGCGATCCCGGAGCGCGACCGCTGGTACGCGATGCTGGTCTGGCTGGCGGTGTGCGCGTTCGGTGCCGACTGGTCGGGGCTGCATTTCATGGTCGGCGCGTTCCTGGCCGGGGTGGTGATGGACCGCGACTGGTTCGACCATGACGCGCTCGACCGCTTGCGCCAGCACGTCCTGCTGCTGCTGATGCCGGTGTTCTTCCTGAGCACCGGGCTGCGCACCGGCTGGGAGATGGGCGGCGCGGGCGTGGTGCTGGCGGCCGCGGCGCTGCTGGTGGCGTCGGTGGCCGGCAAGCTGGCCGGGGTCAGGCTGGCCGGTCGCCTGCTGGGCTGGCCGGCCGGGGATGCCGCGCTGGTCGGCTGGCTGCTGCAGACCAAGGCGCTGATCATGATCATCTTCGCCAACGTGCTGCTGGACAAGGACATCATCACAAGCGCCACGTTCACCGCGTTGCTGCTGATGGCGGTGGCCAGCACCGTACTGACGATGCCGATGGCCGCGCCGCTGCTGGCGCGCCGCCGCGAGGCTCAGCCGGCCGCCAGCGCGCGGTAGCGCTCGAACGCGGCGACCGCGTCGTCGACGGTGACCAGGTCCATCACGCCATCGGCCTCGATCCGGGTGCCCCACTTGAGCTCGGCGGCCGGCTTTCCACGGTAGCGGCGCGCGGCATCGTCGTAGCGGTCCACGCAGAACCTGCGGTCGGAGTACGGGCCGCTGCGCTGCGGATTGGTCGCGGCATGCAGGCCGAGCACGCGCGTGCCCATCGCGTTGGCGATGTGCATCGGGCCGGAATCCGGCGTCACCAGCAGGTCGGCGCGGGCGAGCAGGGCCGGCAACTGCTTCAGGGTGTCCTTGCCGATCAGGTCGAGGACGCCGTCGCGCTGTGCCATCGCGGCCACGATGGCATCGCCGGTGGCCCGCTCCAGTTCGCTGCGCCCGCCGCAGAGGACGATCCGCCAGCCCCGCGACGCCGCATGGTCGGCCAGCGCCGCGTAGCGCTCGGCGCGCCAGTTGCGCAGCGCATGGCTGGAGCACGGCGAGATCATCAGCACGCGATGGCCATCGTCGGGCCATTGCGCGCGGGCCCAGGCGTGGGCCTCGTCCGGTACCGGCAGGTCCCAGGCGACGTGGTCGCGCACCAGCCCCAGCGGCTCGCAGAAGCTGCCGATCGCGTCGAGCACGTGGATGCCGGGACGGTCCGGGATCCGCTCGCTGACGAACAGGCCATGGCCTTCCTTGCTGCGCGCACGGTCGTAGCCGATCCGCCGGCGCGCCGGCACGAAGGCCGACAGCAGGTTCGCGCGCGCCGACACCTGCAGTTGCAGCAGGGCATCGAAGCGCTGGCCGAGGGCATTTCGCACGGCCCGCATGCCGGCCAGGCCGCTGCGCTTGTCGTATTCCACGAAACGCACGCCGGGCAGGCCGTCGAGCAAGCGCCGCTCGCCCTTGCCGATGATCCAGGTCAGCGCCGCGCCGGGGAATCCGTCGCGCAGGGTGCGTACCAGCGGCAGCACGTGGGTGACGTCGCCGAGCGCCGAGAGGCGCAGCAGGCAGATCGATCGCGGCGCGTCGGCTTGCACGTGCTTGTTACACTCCCGGGAATGGCCGGCTTCGACGCCAACGAGCACCTGACGCCGTTCCGCGATGCCCGCGGATACGGCGCGATTCTGTTCGACCGCACCCAGCTGCGGCAACCCGACCCCGCCTGGTTCGACCCGGCGCACTGGGGCGATGCCGCCCAGCCGGTCGGCGATGGCGGCCGCGGCGGGGCCTGGTTCATCGACATGGGCGAGGGCGGGGATGCCGTCCTGCGCCATTTCCTGCGCGGCGGGCTGGTGGCCAATCTCAGTCGCGATGCGCACCTGTGGCGCGGCATCGCGCGGGTGCGCAGCTTCGCCGAATACCGCCTGTTGCGCGTCCTGCGCGCGCGCAAGCTGCCGGTGCCGATGGCCTACGCGGCGTGGTACCGGCGCGAGGGGCTGTCCTATCGCGCGGCGATCCTGATGCAGCGCCTGCCCGGGGTGCGCTCGCTGGCGGAGCTGGCCAGTGCCGGGGAGGCGTCGATGGCGGCCGCCGGGGAGCTGGTTGCGCGTTTCCACCGGCAGGGCCTGGACCATGCCGACCTCAATGCGCACAACCTGTTGTTCGACGACCAGGGACGGGGCTGGATGATCGATTTCGACCGCTCGCGCCTGCGCATCCCCGCCACCGGCTGGCGCGAGGCCAACCTGGCGCGGCTGCAGCGCTCGCTGCACAAGCGCGCCGGCGCGCGTCCGCGGGCGACGGTGGAGGCGGATTTCGCCGAGCTGCGCGCGGCCTACGACGCCGCCTGGCAACGAGGGTATTGAGCATGGTCGAGTGGAGTTTGCGCCTGCTCGGCGTCGGCAATGCCGCGGCGGTGGAACTCGGCTCGGCGATGGCGACGATCGAACAGGATGGCCGCCCATGGCTGACCATCGACTGCGGCGGCGAGGGACTGACCGCGTTCGAGGCGACCTACCGCGATGTCCCGCGCGCGCTGTTCATGACCCATGCGCACATGGACCACATCGCCGGCTTCGAGCGGCTGTTCGTGTCGGCCTGGTTCGACCCCGCCCGCCGAGGCGAGGTGCGGCTGTACGTACCTGTCACCCTGTTGCCGCTGCTGCACCAGCGCGTCGCGAGCTACCCGAACGCCCTGGCCGAAGGCGGAGTCAATTTCTGGGACGCGTTCCGGGTCATCCCGGTGTCCGACCACTTCTGGCACGACGGCCAGCGCCTGGAGGTCTTCCCGGCTCGCCATCACTGGCCGGACAGCGCGTTCGGACTGCGCTTGCCCGGCAGCCTGGTCTGGACCGGCGACACCCGCCCGATCCCGGAGATGCTGGCGAAGTTCGCGGCGGCCGACGAACTGGTCGCGCACGACTGCGCGCTGGAAGGCAATCCGTCCCACAGCGGGATCGAGGACCTCGAGCGCGAGTATCCACGTGAGCTGCTGGATCGATGCGTGCTCTACCACTACGCCAGCGCGGCGGAAGGCGTGCAATTGCGAGCGCGCGGCTATCGCGTTGGCATGCAGGGCGACGTGATCCGGTTGCGTGCGCCCGCGCAGGTACCGCCGCAGGGCTGAACACCTGGTGCATCGGTTCGCGCAGGAAGGCCCGAAAGGCGGTGGCCCCGCCGGCTTGCCTCGGCGCCCGCATCAGTCGATACCGTTGCTGCCTTCCGGCCCTGGCGGGGTTTTCGACCTAGCGTCGCGAGGGGCCGACGGGGCCACCATGGATGCGGGCCGCACCGTGCGCGGCCCTTGGAACTGGCGGAGAGAGGGTCCGCGTCCTAGGGTACCAAGGACACCTAACCCCTCACAATCAGATCACGCAACTGCTTGATTCGTCGCAAGTTGTGAGTTCTTGGTGTCCCAAGCCCTCACAATGTGGCCCATTATAACCCAAAATTTAATGGTAGAGTCTTTGGTAGAAGCGAAAAGTCTCCGCCATGCCCAAGAAGGCCAAAGAGCTCAGCGCGCTTGAAGTCGGTCGGCTGACCAAGCCGGGCAACCATGCCGTGGGCGGCGTCTCTGGTCTGTACCTCTACGTCAACGAAGCCCAGGGGCGTTCGTGGGTGCTGCGGGTCATGATCGCCGGGCAAAGGAAGCACCTCGGCCTCGGCGGCTACCCCAGCGTTACTCTGGCTCAAGCGCGCGAGAAAGCGCGCGCTGCCCGAGAGCAGATCGTCAATGGAGTCGACCCCATCCACGAACGTAAGGCAGCAGCCAGTGCGTTGCGTGCCCAGCAGGCTACGCGCCGAACCTTTAGGGAAGTGGCAACCGCCTACATCACGTTCCAGGAGCCCGCCTGGAAGAACGCGAAGCATAGGGGGCAATGGACCAGCACCTTGGAGGCGTATGCCTTCCCTGTCATCGGTCAACTCTCGGTCGATGCAATCACCGAGCACCATGTCATCGCGGTGCTTGAGCCGATCTGGACGACCAAAAGCGAGACCGCGTCGCGACTACGGGGGCGCATCGAAAGCATCCTGGACTGGGCACGCGTTCGCGGTCACCGGGAAGGCGAAAACCCAGCTCGCTGGAAGGGACATCTCGACAAGGTCTTCCCGGCGCAAAGCCAAGTGCACCAGGTGCGCCATTTCCAAGCCATGCCGGTGGCCGAAACTCCCAGGTTTCTGGCCCGTCTCGCGACGCAGGACGGTACCAGCGCCTTGGCACTGCGGTTCCTGATCCTGACCGCCGCCCGCAGCGGCGAGGTTCGCGGCGCCGAGTGGTCAGAAATCGACTTCGAGCAGGCCATCTGGACCATCCCTGCCTCCCGCATGAAGGCGAAGCGTCAGCACCGCGTTCCGCTAAGCGGCGCTGCCCTGCAAGTCCTGCAACTGGCGCGCGATCGCCTGGTGGCACGCCCGACCAACCTTATCTTCGGCAGCATCAAGGGAGGCGTACTCTCGGACATGAGCCTGACCGCGGTGATGCGACGGATGGACATCGATGCCGTGCCCCACGGATTCCGTTCCACCTTTCGGGATTGGGTTGGCGAGTTCACCCAGTACCCGAGCGACCTGGCGGAGATGGCCCTCGCGCACGTCCTTCCGAACAAGACGGAGGCCGCTTATCGCCGCGGTGATGCCCTTGAGAAGCGACGAGGCATGATGGATGCTTGGGCAAATCATTGCCTATCGGCAGAAGCTCATGGTTGAAAGCGCCGATCGTCATTTCCTGCGCCCGCGGCAGTTGTTGTCCGCGGACAGGATCGATTTCTTCGACGCCATCAACCTGGTGATTTACGCCAAGCTTCCGCTGCTTTCAGTTTTGAAAGGACGAGATCTCATCGCCGGATACATCCGCCGTGATGAGGCGGGTGGCATCAATTCCCTAAGGTCCTTTCATGGAGAAGCTGAACTCCTCGAACGATATTCCCACCACATCGATCGTTTGACGTTTCCAGTAGGGCCATCCGTCTACGAGCCCTTGCTCGATCACATGAGCCGGGCGAACGAGAACGCATTGCCGTACTTCTTCCATGAGCACCACCTGATGGTGGACAGGCGACGCCGGGCGGCACTGTTCGCACTGCAGTACAAAGAGCTGCAAGACGACGTGATGAGCGGCAATGTGAGCTTGCAAAAGACCGACGCGGAGCTTACGTCAATGCTCATCGCCGGGAGTTGGATGACCAACGACACCCTCAAAGAGTATTTGCGCAAGAGAGGGGTGTTGCCGTGGTGGGAAAACGAATCGAACCTCTCGTCACATGCCTTGCTTGAGCGCCTGGTTCTGAGTGATTCACTCAAGGGGTCGCCAGTTTCCACGCTTGGCGAGGTTGTGTACGCGCCACAACGTCTGCCTGAGCCCTTCAGTCCCCGCTGGACCGGGCCACGAAATCAAACCCAAGGCCCCGTCAATACCCCAGAAGCAGCCAGCCCAAACCTCACGCTTCCAGAGTCAGATGCGGCCGTGCCATCGGCACCAAGCAACCGTGGGTTCCTGCAACGCTTCCTCGCCGCCGTCACACCTGCAGTGAGTTCCGATAGAGGGGACAGCAATGGATGGGACGAAGCGTCAGGTCAAATCGATCCAGCCAAGGTAGAGGATGCTCGCACAACTGCTGGCTCAGATGTCCAGCAGAAGGACCCTACTGCCCTTGGCTTCGGTGGCGACAATCAGCAGCAAGGTGTCGAGAAGCAGAGTGAGGCAATTCCGCTGGAAGTGAAGCTCATCACCCCTCGAGTTCCTCCAGAGCATGAGCAATACGACGAACAACAGGCCCCTTCCTACCTGTTGGCTACAAAACTCCTGAGGCATTCGCGATTCAGGAGAGGCGATCAACAGGCACCGCTGAGAATCCAAGCTCCGAGCGCGCCATTGGAAGCCTCAGACCTCCCTCGCCCCCCAACAGAGACGCTGCTGGGTAGCTCAGTAGCGACTGAAGCTCCAAGGGAGAAAGGGAAGGCCCCTGCCAAGGACCTCCCCGGCCCTGTCACGCATCATCAGCAAGCGGCCTCCGGCAAGGAGGACATCGGCGCCACGAAGAGGGATTCGAGCGGGGAACATGGCTTGGGCAACCAATCCCAAGAGCCAACACATCAGACGGACCCGTATGCCGATGAAACCCTTATGACGAGAGATGAAGTTGCCGAGTTCATCAATCGGCACGTCAACTCCGTGGACAACTATCGAAAGCAACCGGGTTTCCCAGAGCCTGTCTACATCGGAGACAGCCCGATGTGGAAGCGAGGGGAGATTCGAAAGTGGAGAGATCGCAAGTCAGCGAAGTAAGGCTTGCGATCCCTGGGATGCTCATTCGGCCTTGCCGGGGCGGCCTGCTACATGGGCGGACTTCGCCTTTTTCGACATCCCACGGATTCGGGCTGGCCCCAGATACCGCTCAGCCTCCCTGGTTTCACCACGCGCCTTCAGCGTCCGGTGGTCCACTCGCACCTCGTGACCATGCGCCGCCAAGTGTTGGTTGATAGTCTCAGCCGCCAACTTGCGCATGCCGATGAGCGCATCCCGCATCTGCATGCGATTGAGCCCGCCACTGGATTTCCTGCGACCACCGAGCAGCGGATCTTTGGCGTTCGGACGCTTGAAGAATCGCTCGGCAGGACGCTCGATCCCATCATCGACACGATCCGATGTCATCAGGTGCAGGTGGGGATTCGCTTCGCCCGCAATCGATGACATGGGGGTATGAATGGCGAACTGGTGAGGTTTGCCAGGCGCGAGCTTCGCCACCAAGTCAGTAGCTAGCGCAAAGTTCTGGTCGACATTGAGCTCGTTCGGGAGCGAGATCGTCACTTCGCGATATACCGCGCCGTTCTTTCGTTCGTACTTCTCTGCTGCCTTCCACAGGACTTCTGGCGCACCTGCTGCCCAGGCAGGCAGATTGCCGTACCCCGAGGCAACCAAGTCCTCACGCTTGCCGTGGAAGCCAACCCTTGCGATGTATTGGGAATGATCGCAGCCATTGCGGCCGCTCTTGATCTCGAAATGGAAGTTTGCCATGTCGCTACTAACCTTTTATCTAGTCAAAAAGAAAGCCCGCGAGCAATCGCGGGCTTGCTGATGTGGAATCACGGATTTTTCATGGATCGAGATGAAACGTTAAGTGCACGAAGGCTTTTGCCCCTCTCTACTACCAGGGGATCAAGTCAAGCAATCAACCTCATCCATCAATCCAAGCAATCCTATTCCACATATGGTTAACCTTCTTCAGTTGGAAAATACGTAGCAGGCCAATTCTAGGAAGATGAGAGCCACGGAATTGTGTTGATAGCCAGGCACTGGCCGGGAATTCGCCATGCGAAGCACGTACGTCTATCTCAGGACTCCATGGATCCGCCCTAGGGGGATGAGCAAGTGGAACTACGAGCCGTCCTTTACCCATCTCATGCTGAGCTGCATCGCGGGTTCAGTCAGCAAGACCGATACGAAAACGCGGGTAGAAAACGCGGGTAGAACCGACTAGCAGATCCTAAGTCTGCTGCACGAGCCCACCAGAAAACTTTGGACGGAGCTGCCGTGACCCTCGGTAGTGTCGTGACCGACGCAGAACTCGCTGTTTCGAAGCTGCAGGCTGATGGCAAGCTGCGTTTTCAGGGGCCAAAGATGGGCGGCCGTTAGGAAACCCTGTAGGACGGCTTCAGCGTAGAAGAGGACTACGGTGCGCAGCCCTTCAGGTCGAGGGCCACTATCGCGAAACGACCTTGATCGTGTTCGCCGCGGAGAACAACAGGCTCGCAACCAACGCGGCGCCTGTCACGACATTGAGCCCCGGGATCATCATCGCGACCGTCAATAGCGCGATCTTGCCAGCCTTCATGCCAGTGACCTTCGCCGTCATCCACTTGAACTGACTCAGGCTGATCTCACCCTTTCGATGGCGTTTCCCGAGTTCCCAGACAACCAGCGCGATGGATGCGGCGGATAGCGCAGGAAAATAGTCCCAGAGGTCGCTACCCGCGTCGGTGTCGAGGAGCTGATCGACGACGTCTTCCGTTCTGGCCGTCAATTCATCGTTGCTCAGCCCGGAGTGAGGCAAATCCATGCGATCCGCGAGCTCCGACGTCACCAGGATCTCGCCATCAGGATGCCCGTCGATCCAGTCCTGGACATAAGAGGCATCGTCGGTCGCCTTGAGTTGGGCGGACCAGATCTCGCCGCTCTCCATATCGACAAACTGAACGTCTGTACCCGGGTGATTTGTGTTGCCGAAGATCGCGGCATGGATGGAATCGCCATCCTCGTTCTCCAGGCGGACGAACTCCATCTCGTGAAGAACGCCCTTGGTATTGTTCACGACGCCTTGAATTTGATCTCCGTCCATCGCGCCCAACCAATCGCCCAGTTCTTCCGTGGAGTCACCGGCCTGCGGATGCGCGCGCTGCATGGCGGCGATGGTGGCTAGCTCCGATTCGGAAAACTCGGGATCTGCCTCGAACGCCAACTTTGCGGCCACGGCCAGGATGGCCGCCTCGTCGAAGTTCTTCCGCACATAGCGGACGGCGGCCTCACCCCTTGCCGGCATCGCGCCGAATATCCCGCTCACGCCGCTTACCCTCTGCCTCACCCGACTTCTTGGCCTCCTTCCAGGCCTTTTTGATCTCGTCGGCGGTCAGGGTGCGTCCCGCCACCTTGGCGACGATGTATTTGTCCATGACGGTGCCGATCGCGTAGGTCAGGCCGAAAACTACGGGCACAGTGGCCACGCCACCGAAGATCGGGAACAGGATCTTGGCGGCGGCGATACCCAATTGCTGGGCCACCAAGCCCATGCCGACAACTCCCATCAACTGTTTGATCAGCTCGGTCGATTGCTGCTCGCTCAGCTTCAGGCCGCGTATGGCAGCAAGCCTCTGGCCCATATAGGCCTGGAGGGGCGTCAGGATGAAAATGTCCGCAAACGGGATGGGCTGCACGGCGATGCCACCGCATACGACCGAGAAGATCACGATGATCTTGTCGACCTTCTGCTGGTCGGTCAGGTCCGTGCGGTGCTCGATCTCCAGAACTTCGCGCTCAAGCTTGGCCCGGGCGCGCGAAAGCAGGCTGTTGCTCATTGACTCCCCCTGAAGTCAGATGGTCGTTGATACGCGAAAGAATCAACTTACCTTGTCGAACGCGATGGTAAAGCGATCACCATCGTAGTCCGTGACGCGGCCGACCCATTCTGGCCTGGCCTTGAAGGTCTTCTTGGCCTTGGAACCATCTCCACCTGCTTCAATCAGCGCAACATCATCGGTTCGCGCAATCACCAATCGGACGGGGCGCTGATCGGACTTCGCAACTTCAAGATGCTGAGCGAAAAGGCGATTCCCGTGTCCCGACCACCGCCCGAGGTAGTCTCGATAGACGAGTTGTCCGTTCTCGGATTTCAGCCTGTGGAACCAGAGACTCGCGACCAACTCAGTTCCAGTAAGCGCAGACACTGCCCACTGGTTGTTCACCAGCCGGGCGCCAAGCTTTGCGAACTCTGCGGAAATGCCCATCACTCGAAGTCCGTCTTGACCCCGAGGTGAAGGCAATATTCCTTTGAGGTACGGGCGAAATCACACCAGGGCTTCAGCGACATCTTCCACTCCAACCGTAGCAGCAGCTTGCAGATAGGGCTTGAACTTCTCGAGGATCAGCGCGCGCCGCGCCTCAATGAATTTGTCGTAGTTGGACAACTTCCAGAGTTCCGGATCTGCCGGAATCAAGTGGCGCTGCAGATACTGCGAATCTTTGGCAACCTGATCCGGCAGCCATTGTTCCGGCAATTGACCCGACTTACCGGTAAAACCGTTCTCTTTCGCCGTAAGCAATGCGAGATTCGCAATCTGGTCCCGCTCTGCAGCGTCGTACTTCATCACTGTGCGATGGGTCGTGGGGCTGAGCATCTTCTCGTTGCGCAGCGCCCACTGGGGAAAGATGTGGTCCTGCTGAGGGAGGTTGCCCTCCAGCGCAGGTTCGTAGTCGAAATCGCGATACCAGAGGTTGAAGATCAGGTGCGACTGGGCCTTGCCGTAGCGCGTGCCAAGGATGGTATTGCGGGTCACATCCAGGCTGCGCCCGTCGGCTCGAATGATCTGGAACATCTCCTCGACATCGAAGTCGCCACGCTCCTGAATTGCTTTGACGCAACGGTCGATCAGGTTGTCCGGCGTGCCACTGAAAGCACCGGTCAACATGGTCCGCAGGATGTAGTCCTCGCGGCCGGCGGCATTCGCCCATTTGTCCGCGAAGTGATAGCGGAAGTAGATGAGCGGAATCAGGCTCAGGTACGACGGAACCGCCTTGTCGCTACGCAGGAAGGTCTTGCCGTACAGGAAGTCGCGCACACCACGGATGGCATCGGACAGCTGCGGCCACTTGCTGACGAACTCTTCGCGGATATCCGGGTTCCGGAACTTGGCCACGTCGTACTTCGCCCCATGACCCAGCATCACCAGAGAGGACTTGAGGACGAAGTCGCGCTCGAATGCGTAGCCTGACTGGTTGAGGGTCTGCAGCAACTCCTCCAGGCTCTCATCCGCCTCGGACCAGCTCTGCGAGACCAGGCTGAACATCAGGTCGGACTTGCCCAGGCGGGTGCCGCCCGAGTTGGCACGAATGAAGATCTCCACCACATCGTCCACCTGGTAAGCATCCGAGTCGACACCATCCAGCTCCTGATAGCTGATGTTTTCGTCGTGGGCGAATTCGCGCCATACCAAATCCAGGTTGTCGCGCAAACGCTCGCGCTGAGCTTCATCGAGCTGAGCCGTCGCTTTCGTCTCCAGTTTGGAGAACACCTTGTTCGGGCGTTCCCGCTCCAAGTCGTGGACCAGGTCTTTCAGCTTGATCCAAGGCCACTGGGGCTGCGCCATGAACCTGAAGCGAAAGCGGATGTCATCGGGGGCGACTGGATCGCCACTTAGGACATCGAAATACAACTCGCGTCCCTCATAGCTGCCGCGCAGGCCAATGAACAGGCTCTGGCTGCGCTGTTGGCCATCCAGCACCAAGTTCTTGACGTGCTCATTGTCCGGGACGAAGTATTCGGACAAGCGCTGGCTGGTGCGGAAATTGTCGATGAACTTGCGGTGCTTGATCGAGTCCTTGGTACGCCACACCAGCAGTGTACTGATCGGATACTCGCGCATGATCGAGTCGAACAAGCGCTCGATCTGCTCTTCCTTCCATACGAACGGCCGCTGGATATTGGGCAGCCAGAAGCCGCCGTTCGCCTCGCGGTCATTGAGCGACTTCACCAGCTTCATGATCGAACAGCGGTTGTTCTGCATCGACATTGCGTATTCCTGCTTTCCTGGCCTGATCGAGTGCCGTCAGAGGCGAAGTTGTGTGTAGACGCCTTCGACCGAGCAGTCGTCCTCGTCATCGATGAAGTAGAGCGTCCCATAACCCCCAGCCGAAACCTTGAGGATGGCGTCATCGCCCAACGCAAGATTCAGGCACATGCTGGTCTTGATGAAGGTGTCCGTACCGAAGACTTCGTACCAGTCATCGTCTTCACGACTGACACTGATCTTGTACTTCCCAGCGGTCAGGTTGCTCTCGCCATAGACCGCCTTGACGTCGCAACTCTCGCCTTCGTCAATGAAGACGATCTTGCCGCTGGTCCCGGACATGCGCAGCAACGCGTCCTCGCTATAGACATACTCGTAGCAATAGCGTGTGTGGATGTAGATGTCCTTGCCATCCACCTTGTACAGGTTGGATCCCTTTCGGGTGACGGACAGGTCGTAGTCCTCGGCCGCAGCCGCGCCAGACATGATCAACAGCAGTGCAGCAAGTAGACTTTTCATGATTCCCCCTGCGAATCATTGGATCCCGAATGCCCGGTCAAGCGTCACGGCAAGCGATAGAACCTGGGTGAAACTCGCTCACATGAGCGGCGACGGCATGGCAGGCATCTTGACCGGCGGGTCGTCATCCGCGCCTTCGTCGTCGTACTTGCCGAAGAAGCTTGAGATCTCGAACCAGTACTGACCCACGTAGTGCACCATCGCCGCGTCACGGCGGCGCAGATGATCGTCCTCATCGAAGTCCGGAGAGCGGAACCCGTTGGGGCCTTCCCACTCCGCTTTCAGCTCTTCGAAGACATGGTCCGGCAGTGCGGTGATGTCGCACTCCATCAGGTCGTACATCTTGCCGTTCTCACCGCCCACCAGGCTCTGCTTGATCAGTTTGAACTGGCACCCCGAGTGCTGCCGCCCCTCTGGACGAATGCCAATCAGCTCTTCCCACAGTCGGAGCTGGATGAAGATGCGCTCGATTTCAACCCCATTGAACGGCTGGAAGTTGGCGGCGGCCGGGTGCGCCCGATCGATTACGACTGCGTCCTCTTTCGAGTAGCCCCAACCGCCACGGATCGGGAGCGCTGGGCGCGACTTGTATTTGCGTGCCAGAAGCGTCTGCGGCTCCCAGTCCTTGTAGAACTCAGTCACCTGATCGACTTGGATCCTCGTTGGCATCGCACTCCCCCATTTTCTAGCAAGCACCCATCATCCTACGGAAGGGATTGTGCCGCAGCACTACAAGATCCCCACGAAGTCTCGTCCCGCGCCCATCGCTCTGATTTCGAGAAGCTTGTTCTCTGCCGCTGCATAGGCCAAGGATGTTTCCATGTGAAATGGATAGAGGACTCGTAGGGAGCCAATGCTGGCCATGGGCAGCGCCTTCCCTGCTGAGCGTATCGCAGCTTCGACGAGCCAGCCGGTAAGCGAGGGGCCAGAAACCGCCAATAAATGCTCTTGGACGATGCGCCGTCCGCTCTCCGTTCGCCGGATCGCCCCCCAATCTGCCTGCGTCTGCAGGACCATGTTGGTCATCCGATACGTGCCTTCGCGCTCGCCGTAGACTTCGCTCATTCGCCGGTGGACTTCGGTAGCCGCACAATCACCCTGGAGAGCCGTTAGCCGCCCGACAACCTCGGCCACGTGTGCGAAGAACGGGTAGGTCGCGATGGAGACACCCCAGTGCAGCACCATCGGCGGCGCATCGGCTTCATGGAGGGCGACGCCGCGACTGACGAAGTTGGCCAGCTCCTCGCGAGGCTCAAGCCAGAGCCGGTTGAGAACCGTCTTGACCTTTTTCCTTGCCGCGACACTCAAGCCATCGGCTTCGAGCAGCGCCATCACGTCTCCGGGTTCCTGCCGGCCCAGTCGAACGTCCAGGGCCATCGTTGCCCAGGCCCCCTTGATGAAACGATCGAATCCGATCTTTGGAGCTGTTGCATTCATCCTGTAAAACCTGGTTGCTTCACTTTCACGAACGGCACGATCAACTCCTCAACCGAGATCCCACCGTGCACTACCAATTGCTCGCCTTCCGTCACAAAAGCCGACCGCGGGCCGGCAAAGAGCGGCAGGTAATCGGCGGGGAGCCCTGGCAATGGCATCTGGACAGCACTTGGATAGGCCTGAGCTGACTGTTCCACCAGTGGCTGGCTTCGGTAAGTCCGTACGCGTTCGCCGCGAAGCTCAGCGGCAACGCCCTGGTTGATGCGCCCCGAACCGATGGCATCTACGTTGCCATGATCCGCGGTCACGTAGACGTGGTAACCAAGTTCATGCAGTCGGGTGAACAGCCGTTCGACAAACCCTGTCTGGCACCAATGATCAATTAGGCGGGCCACGCCCCGCTTGCCTAATTGAGCACCGTGGACAAGCTCGTCGACCATGTCCACGACGATGCCAGCGACCTTCAGCGATGGCGCAGATAGCGCGGTCGTCAGTTCATCCAACTCTTCGATCCGCTTGATGCCTTTGCGGTAGAACACTTCGTTGGCACGCAAGCCTCGATCGGCCCAGAACCGCGTCCACAGCCCCGGTTCCTTGGCAGTGATATCGATCGAGGACGCGAACTCCCTAGGCTTGAGTCCCGAGAAGATGGCCTGCCTAGACACAGATGTCAGCGTCGGCAGCCAGGCGAAGGATGCCATCTCATCGAACCCGGTGTCCGGCATGCCCTCGGCCAGGTGTCCACGAATCCTGGCCCATTGGTCGATGGCCAAGCCATCGAACACCAGCAGCGCAATCTTTGTCTCGCCGGTATCCCTGCGCGCCGCGAGATAGCTCGGAATGTGGTGGACCATCGGCGCGTTGACAGGGGACAGTGATGGCAAACTCGCGAAATGATGGCGAACCCATTCCTGCAGTCGCGTGTCCGCGGCTGACTGGAGTCCTTCGACGCCTGCCCGCAGCGCCTCGAAGCGTGCATTGTCCAATCCATGGAAGCGTGCGAGCAGCTCGCCTTGCTTACGTGCGTACTGCAACCAGTCGCGATGAGAGCCATCCTCGTCCGGCAGCTCGTCCTTCAGCGCCTTCAGCCCCTCGGTGACAAGCTCGTGAATGTCCCCCTGATCCTGCACCACGCCTACATGCAACTTTCGTGGGAATGTCGACGGCAAGCCGGTTACCCGCACCGGATGCAACGCCCCTTCGAGGAATAGCGAGTCGACCGTGGACCAGATGCCCGGGTCATCGAACGGAACCCGGATCGCGCCCGCGTACTCGTCCGACATCGGGTCACCGACGTGCCTGCCAGCGACACCCATGGTCTTCAGATGGCGGGACCAGGCGTTCTGCAACACATTGAGCAAGTAGCTACGGGAGCCAAACAGATTCGCGACCGGCAACCCACGGAAGGCGTCGACGCGCGAAAGCACGGCTTCCACGTGAGACGCCAACTGGGCGGGCAATTCGCTTTCCGCGTAGTGGATCTTCAACAGCTCGCGCCACAGGTCGGCGACGCTGCGAATCAATGGCGGACTCAGGCGGAAAACATGGAGAAGGACAAACTCCTTCGTCGCAGATTCGCCAAGGACCTGGGTGGCATGGTCAGACTGCGCTTCAAAGAGCTGCCCGAGGTGCTCTGGTCCCACTTGCCGCGTAACCCCCGGGGCGAGCTTCGGCAGCAGATCCGCCAAGCTGAGTCGAACTTGCCTGCCGCTCTGCAGGTAATCCCAAGGGAGTCCGCTCAGGTCGTCCGACCTCCAGTGCAGGATCACCGCCTTCGCTGGACCGGGCCGCCCCCGCTGCCACTCCGTCCGATAACGACGCTCGAATTCGGCCCGGAAAGCAATGGAATCCTCAAATGGAATGACGTCGAAGCCGCGTTGGCGCAGTTCACCGAGCAGGCCTTCGTCCAGCAGTACGTTGTCCGGATCGACAGCGATCCACAGCGGCTCCAGATCCGGCACGAAATCACGCAGTACGCGATCCTTCCAGACGCTCACGATGCCGCCCTCATTCCGATTCTGAGCAGCAGAACCGGATTCAGTTCAGGCAGCACTGCCTCAGCATCGGCGACACGCGCCATCTCGACGGCATGCTCTCGTTCCAGCCGCTTGCGACGGAAATCCCGAACCGCCGGCAGCCCGATGCGGCCGATGGCCTGACTCCTAGCCTCGAACGCCAGCTCCAATCGTTCGCGGTCCTGAGCCAAGCGCGCCTTGTGCTCCTCCAGCATGGCGGCAAAGATCGTCTCACCATGGGTTTCTGCTGCGGAATGCGCTGCCAGATAAGCCGCTTGGTAGGCTTCGACGCTCGCATCGACCAACGAGATCTTCTCGGTCACCAGCAGATCCCAGATCCGCCTGGCTGTCGGCGCGAAGCTTCGTCCGTCCTCGGCCACGAACACCGGCTGGTAACGCTTGCGTTCGCCCTGGGTCGAAGCGAGTCGTACCTCCCAAAGCGACCAGGTGCCACTGATGGTCACCGGCAATCCGTCGATCTGTATCGCCGGTAGCGGAATACCCGGAACGTAGCGCGGCAAGTCGCGAACAATGGCCCGCGCCCGTGCATCTTCCAATGTGAGCCATTCCAGCTCCGGGTGCTGCTCCGCGCTCCGTCCGTCAAAGCAAACCTGCGGGGATTCGGACCCGTCTGGCCACTGGATCCGCCAGGCGTGCCCGGCCCGGTTGGCGGCACCACCTCGCGCAGGCAGGCCATTGACGATCGCACGCTCCAGCCAGAACTGTGCCGGGTGATCGCGCCACTTGCGGGCGTCATCCGGCTTCAGTTCGTGCTGGTCCGCAAGCAGCTCACTGTGCTCACGTGACTGCGCTACCTGCTCCCGAACCTGCTCGACGACTTCCGAGCAACCCCGGTCGATCGAGTCCGGATCCTGCAATCCTTGCGCAAACAGCCGTTCGAACAGCTGCTCGGACTCGGCGGAATCCATCACGTCGGAGGCCTTGTCGACGCCGAACTCCTCCGCAATGACCGCGAGCTTGTCCTCTAGCACTTCCCGTACCCGGTGTTCCACCGTGTCGTCGAGAACGAAGTTGAAGGCGCGCACCACGTGCGGCTGGCCGATGCGATCGACGCGGCCGATACGCTGCTCCAGGCGCATGGGATTCCACGGCATGTCGAAGTTGACGATCACGTGGCAGAACTGCAGGTTCAGGCCTTCGCCGCCGGCATCGGTCGAGATCAGGATCCGTGCGTCGCCAGCGAACTCGCGCTGCGCGCGGGTGCGCGCTTCCAGGTCCATGCCGCCGTTGAGCTGGACCACCGCGAAGCCACGGCTCTCCATGAAGCCGGCGAGCATGGCCTGGGTCGGCACGAACTCGGTGAACACCAGCACCTTCAGCGCCGGATCGCCCTCCTCCTGCTGCAGCTTGTAGATCAGGTCCACCAGCGCTTCGGCTTTGGCATCGGTGCCGGCGCTTTCGGTTTCCCGGGCCAGGTCCAGCAGCATGGCCACTTCGGCCTTCTCCTGCTCCCAGCCGCCGGCCTGCACCGCGAGGTCGGCCTGGGCTTGTCCGTCCAGCTCTTCCCAGTCGTCGAATTCCAGCTGGGCCACGGGCGGGGCTTCCAGCACGCCCAGACGTTTTTCCAGCGTGGTTCGAATCGCCGCCGTGCTGGATGTCACCAGGCGTTGCATCAGGATCATCAGGAAGCCGATATGCCGCTGCTGGGCGATCAGCGCCTGGTTGTATCCATGACGGACATAGTCGGTGACGGCTTCGTACAGGCGATGCTGGGCCGCATGCCGGTTCTGCCAGGTCACCGCAAACAACCGGGTCATCCGCGGTTTGAACAGCGGGCGTCCTTCGGCATCGATGGCAGCGCGTTTCTCGGTACGAATGACGAACGGGCGCACCCGGTCCTGCTGGACGCTGTTCTCGTCAGGGAAGGTATCGCGATCGATCAGCTGCATCAGGCGCATGAACTGGTCGGTCTTGCCTTGGTGCGGCGTGGCCGACAACAGCAGCAGGTAGGGCGAGGCTTCGGCCAGTGCCGCACCCAGCTTGTAGCGGGCCACCTGTTCGGTGCTACCGCCCATGCGATGGGACTCGTCGATGATCACCAGGTCCCACTGTGCGGACACCAGATCCTCGAAGCGCTCCCGGTTGTAGCTGGCTAGTTGCTCCGCGCTCCAGCCGCGACGGCCTTCCAACGGCTTTACCGAGTCGAGCGAGCAGATCACCTGGTCCTGCGTGCGCCAGAGGTTCTCTTCTTCGCTCCGCCAGGGTCGGTAGGCGGCCAGCTGGGCCGGTTCGACGAAGTGGAAGGTTTCGCCGAAGTGCAGGCGCATTTCCGCCTGCCACTGGCGCACCAGGCCCTTGGGCGCGACAATCAGGATGCGCTTGGCCATGCCGCGCAGCTTGAGTTCGCGCAGGATCAGGCCGGCTTCGATGGTCTTGCCCAGGCCGACTTCGTCCGCCAGCAGGTAGCGGACGCGTGGGCTGCTCATGGCGCGGTTCAGTGCATACAGCTGGTGCGGCAAGGGCACCACGCTGGATTGCACCAGTGCCAGAAGCAGGTTGTCCTCCATGGCATCTGCCAGCCGGGCGGCCGCCGCCGCATGCAGGATGGCTTCCTGTGTTGGTGGCACGTCGCTGAGGCCGACGAGCTCATCCGGACGAACGCGTAGCACCACATCCTTGGTCGGCAACCAGACGCGGCACGTCAATCCACCCCAGGCCTGCTGCCGGTCCACGACACGGCAAGGCGTGGCATGACGGACATGCCAGAACCAGTCTCCACTGGCGGCCACCGCATCGTTCACGCATCCGCCTCGGTGCGAGTTAGCGCCTGGTCGTACCAGAGCAGCAGCTTCTCGTCTTCCTGCAGCGCTTCTTCCGGAATCTTCTGCGCGATCTTGATGATGGTCTGGTAGTCCTTCTTAGCCCAGGCCGTCTTGAAGCCGGCGCGCAGCACTTCCAGACGGAACTCCTTCAACTTGCGGCCGGTCGCGGCCAGGTAGATGTCGAATTCTTTCAGCAGCGCCTTCTCGCGCTTCTTCTCCAGGTCCTGCGCCTTGTTGGGATCGGGCGCGTACCAGCGATCCTTGGCCTTGGCAACGAGCGCAGGGGCACCCTTGTCCAGGCCACGCAGATCCTTGTGGTTGGTGGACAGGTAGGCATGGATCTGGCTGGGCACTTCACCCGTGCCGTCGTAGCGAATGAAGTTGTCTTCCAGCAGCGCCTTTAGTTCGGGCTTGGCTTCGTGCTTCTTCCAACCGGCACCCAACTGGGTGATGAACTCGGGATGTAGCTCCTGGTACCTCGACGGACGCTTCTTGAGAAAGTCAGCCAGCCAGTCGATGGCACTGCGCTCATCGGAGACGAACAGCTCCATCTGTGGCGCCTGCGCGACCTGCGCACGCTTCTTGTCATACTCGGCGACCTGCTCGGGCAGGAATGCCATGCCGTCGCGCTCCAGAAACCGGACGCGAAGACCTTCCTGAAACTCTTGACTAGAAAGCGGCACCGGCGCGCTGTGGCGGACGAACCACGCGACCGTCCGGTCGAAGAGAATGCGTGGATCGCGTTCTGCCACATACTCGAGCCCGGCGCCTCTAAGCTTCACCACGGGGAGCTGCTTTAGGTGAGTTTGAACGAAATCCCAGACCGACTCCAAGGTAGCTCCGCGCTCCGCGAAACGTTTCTCAAGCCCACCGTTAGGCTTGTATGCAGAAATCACGAGGTCTTGCTTGACGGCTGTTGTGGTCATAACAGCCTTAAAGCTTCCTTGCTTCTTGTCTAATGCAGAAACATTGGCTACTACAAATCCAGCCGCTTGCAGTGCGGTCTGGATTGCGTTCCAAACGGAAGCTTTTGTGTTCGAGAACTCCACGGTCAGCCATCGGCCTGGTTTCAGAACGCGATGGAACTCCGTGAATGACGAAATCAACAACTGACGATAGTCGTAGATCCCCTTTCCTTGGGACGTGCTAACAATCGCCTCTGACGACTGACTGGTCACCACGCCAAGCATGGCCTCCCAGAAGAAGTTTAGCTCCGAGTAGTCAAAGTTCGCGCCGAATGGCGGATCGACAAACACATAGTCGATACATTCGTCCGGAAGTTGATGGAGCGATGTTGCGCTTTGAGTCGAAATAATGCTGCTTCTGGGCATCTTCCTCTGATACGAGAGACTCGTTGCGATGGTTTCTGCGTTTCGCAGGAACGAACTAAGGACATTCGGAGGGGTGATCAACGACCCAACGTACAGTGTTCCCGATAAGGGCCCGCCACCTTTCCTATCAGCACGGAATCTCCTCATCTTCGACGCATAAGGGAGGCAGGCGGTAAGTGCGAACATCAAGGCTTGCCCAGTCGACGCCGAATTGTTTGTTCTAATTTTTCCTAAAAGCAATGAAACGGCGTAAAGCTCTCTCGGCGTAAAGAAATGATGCAAATGGGTTATGCCGCGAGATGAGTTTCTCTGAGTTTCCTTTCCTGGGATCAGCCTGACAATTGGGAAAGCAGACACGTTTCCTTTCTTTCCGCAGTCGTCGATAGCCTGCAGATCGGCTGCGTCTGGAATCTTTTCGTATCTGCTCGTTCCGATCGAGTAGTTGATCAGAACCGGGACTGTTCTCGCTTGCCTATGAGGCACGCCCAACAGCGGATCAATGACTGTCTCGTAACACAACTCCCAATCTGCCTCGCGAGATACAACACCACAGTTTGGGCACTTCAACTCGGATCGAAGTGAATCTTCCAGTTCGTCGACGGCAATGGAATAAAATGACTGCTGAGAACCGCAGTTTGCGCACGCCACGACATCTGAATAGAGAGCGAATTCCACCTCGCCATACTGCGATCCCGGATGTTTGTACTGCTTGTGATCAACGGACTTCCTATCTCTAACCCGCCAACCTGTATGAGCAGTGAGATAGAGGCTCGGATTCTCTTTCTTAATTTCTGCGACAAGTGAACTTGCGGCGTCGATGTAGGCTATCGAATCAAGAGATCCATTCAAGTTTCTTGAAATAAACGTGGCGATCGGGGAAAGGTCGACCAAGACCGTGCTCCTTCCTTCGCCAACGTGTGCATTCGCAACCGCGGTCATTCCAGTGCCGCAGAAGCCATCAAGCACTACATCATTCTTTGAGGTGTAGTGCTCCAAGTACCGCATGATTGCTTTATGGGGCACTTTCGTGTGGTAGCTGTGCGCGTTGTAGATCGGGTCATTCTTGCCTTCACTAACGTCAGCTACGAACGGTTCTCTGCCGTATGACTCTGAGGATGAGTATGGCCTTCCGCGATGCGCTACGAAGTCCGCCAGCCACGGATTGGGGCACGCCGTGTAATACGGCGGATCGGACATTGCCAGGATCGCCTCGTCGGTCCCCACCGGAAATCCTTCCGTCTTGCGGAACACCGGATCCTTCAGCTTCTCGGCCAGCAGCTTGTTGAAGTGCTCGCGGCGCGCCTGGTCGCTGGCGAAGGTCTGGCCCAGGCATTCAACCGGGCCACCCTTGGCATCATCGTTCTTGAGCAAGCTCATCTTCGGTTTACTCCACGACAAACCGCAGCTTGCTGGCGTCCTTGCCACGGCTGCGCTCGTTGATGAACGTTTCGAACCGCTTGCTCAGGTCTTCCGGCGTGGCCGGCGACCCTCCGGCCAGCAACGCATCACGGATTTCGTCGCGGCTCACCAGTATTTTTTCCAAGCCGCTCAGGGCTTCCTGGACGGCGCCGACGAACTCGGGCGTGACCGACTCCGGCAGAACCCGGCTGGTCAGGAATGCTTTCACCAGCTTGCTGTCGGCGGGCTTGAGCAACTCCAAGTTGGCCTGGATGATCGGATCCTCCAGGTTGTCCAGCAGGGTCTGCTGCCAACTGCCGAGCAGGCGATCGAGCTCGTCGTCCAGCGATGCCAGCACGTTCGCCGCCGGCAGCATGTCGCGCTGCTCGTTGGCCGGCTGGAAGCGGCAGTGCGGACAGAAGGGGGATGCGCCCAAGTCGGCTTCAATCAGGGCCGCGCAGCTCTTCAGCTTGTCCAGTTTCTCTTCGAACGTAGCCAGTTGTCCGGTCGGCATCAGGGCAATGCCCGCAAGGCTGCGCAGCGCCACCAGCCGGGGATCCCGACGCAGCGCCGTCTTGGCCCTATCCTCAGACACGCCGAGCCGCGCCTTGCTGTGGCTCTCGATATAGGCACTCAGGTATTCCTTCTTCAACTGCTGCAATGTGTGCCGGTACTCGGCGCCGTGTGTGATGTCCTTGTCAGCCGCGAGCTTGTCGAGCAGCACCTTGCGCGTGTCCTGCGCCCTCTGCACCCATACATGGTCGGCCGGCAGCACCAGTTCGGCCTGCGACAGGTAGCCCGCGGTGCCGCCCAGCTCTGCAACCAGCGCCATCAGGCGCTCCGCGTTCGCAAGAACCGCAATGCTTTGCTTCTGGGCTTCGACATCCTCTGCGGTGATACGCAGGTTCTTGAGCTTGCCGACGGTGTTGTAGGGCTGCAGGCTCTCGGTGAACCCCTTCAGGCCGTCCAGACGGTTGCGCCAACCTGCCAGTTCTTCCTCCCGCACCAGTGGTTGGCCCCAGAAGCTCAGGCGCGCTGCCATGTCGGTCGTCGCATGCAGCAGGCGCGGAACCAGTGCGCTGATCGAGTCCTGCAACTGCCTGACGGACTCATCCTGGCCTTGCACTGCCAGTTGTGCGAGACCCGGATTCAGCCCGAGGGTTTCGTACAGGCTGCGTAGCAACGCAACGTTGATTTCCTTGGGCGCCTCGACGTGACGGAACGCCTTGAGATCGTCTAGAGGACGTTCGATCAGCAGGTTGAGCTTGCCCGAGTCGATCTTGTCGCCGGTGACGGCCAGAACCACGTCGCCGGAATAGACCAGTGCCGCCAGTACGACCACCAGCAGATCCGGCTCCAGCCGGAAGCTGTCGGGGGAGAAGTACTCCACGTCGGTAGGGCCGCTCAGCAACTCGTTGCGATTCAGCACCTGGCCCGGCCCTTTGGCAGCCAAGCGCGCCAACACGTCCTTCGCGTAACGCGAGTCGGCCGGATCAATGCGGTCACCGTTCAACAGCTCCAGCGCATCGAGGACGGCGGTGGCGTCGTGGGTCTTGGCGCCTCCCGCGAGGGTCTTTAGGGCGTTGCCCACCAACTGCTTGCGATTGTGCTCGGTTAGCAGCTTGGAGAACGTCGGGTAGTCTGGCGCCTGGTCCTTGAAGCGCGGATCCAGCACCAAGCCCGAGCTGACATTGACGACGTCGCGGAAGTTGATACGGTCGTCCGGCGCAAGGTGGGCGCGGTCGCGCAGAGAAACGCCCCTGACCCAGTTCTGCAACTGCTTGGTCTGCCCCTGGTACGTGACCTCGAACGCCGTCATCTGCTTTTCCTGCAGCCACTTGCTCATTTCGCGCAGGGCCAGCTTGGCCTTGTCGAGATAGATGCCCTTGGCACCGCCACTGGCGGTCGAGGCAAGCTCCATGCTTCCTGCGTAGAACGCCAAGTGACGCTTGATGTCCTCGTCCAGGCCTTTGAGGCGGAAAAAAACTTCGTCCGCCTTGCTTTCGTCGCGGAACCGCGGCGGGTTGAACGGTTGAATGAAATAAATGTAGAAGTCGCGCTCGGGTTGCGCCGTCGGGCGATCGTTTGGTGCGCCAAAGAACAGGTAGCCATTGCGCTCTACACGACGCTCCTGCCATTCGACTTGGTATTGCCAGATGAGATGGCCCGTGACGTAGCTAGAGTCGTCCGACTGCTCCATCAACTGCTTGATCGCACTGAAATAGGCACGGTCAAGCGCCTCATCGTCTAGCGTGGCCGCGCGCCTCTCGATTTGGGCGTCGTAGTCGACGTCCTTCTTGAGGTCGAGGTAGTACTGCTCGGTATCGGGTGCCTTCGAGATGAACTGGCCGTTGACCGTTTTCAGCGTCTCGCGCAATGCGGTCTGAACCATGGACAGCAAGTCCGAGGCAGGTTCACCTCCCAACTCCTCAATACCCGGCTGATACAGGCATAGCGTGTCGCGCAACTCTTCTGCCGTCGGTCCCACCGGGACGTAGATGTCGCCGCCGGTCGTCAGCCTGTGGACCGACAGGCCACTGATGATGCGCAGGGCCATGGCCTTGTATTGCGGCCGGGTGAACGCACTGGTGATACGCCCTTCAAGGACATCGGAGACTTTCAGCACGGGCCCGATGTTGGGATCTGACCGCAACACCTGGTTGCTCTTCACCGTGTCCCAAAACTTGTCGTAACCGATCAGGCCCGGGCGGTCTTCCGGCACTACGTCGCCGATGATCGACTGGATCTGGTCGCGCAAAGTGACCAGAGCGCCACGTTTCTCGGTGAATACCAGGCGCTCGAACGTGCCGAGATAGTCCGGGTGCACCGGGAACAGCCGGACGTACTCGTCCATGCGCTCGTTCATGTTGCCGTAGAACTTGGCGAAGGGCGTGAGGTAGCGACGGATCTTGTCCTGCTGATCCGCGGTCTTCTTGAGCAATCGCTCCGCCACGACGAAGCTAACGTCCTGCCTGGCCAACAGGACCTGAGTGTATCGGTCCTTGACCCGGCGCAGGCTGTCCGAGACATGCTCGAAGCGGCTGCTGTCGAAAACCTGCTCCTGGACGCCTGCCACGAAGCGGAAGCGCAGGTGCTTGGTGACCTCGCCGATCTCGCGCAGGAAGGACAGGTCGAGGACCAGGTCGTGGTCCCTGCGAGAACGCAAGTAATCAAGCAACTCGTCGACCACCAGCAGGACGCCGTGGTTGGGGTGGACTTCCTCGAACGCAGCCATCATCTGTTCCAGCGCAGTCTTGTTGTTGACCACTTGGTCCGCTGACGGGAATGTGTAGGTGACGCCAATCTTCTCGAGGAACGCCTCCAGTTCCTTGGTGACGATGTCCCGCAACGACATCTGGCTGGAGATCTCGATGCGGTGGACTTTGAACTTGCCGGCGATGGCTTCCGCCGCCTTGGCCACTTTCGGATGACGGATGGCGGGCAGGTAGGCGGCGTCCTCGGCCACCAGCGAAAGCACCGACATCAGGTGCGACTTACCCGTGCCGTAGTTGCCCACCACCAGCACGCCCATGTGGTCGACGGATTCGTCGAACGAAAGCTGCGGGATCATGCTGCCCGCCAGCCGGTTCGCCATCTCGTCCGAAATGACATAGGTGGCTACGAGCTTCTTCGCTTCCTCGGGCCGATTGGCATCGAGCAATTGGATTACGGACTCAATTGACTCGAACTGGATCAAATCGCCATAGCGCATGTTTTCCCCCTGCTAGATTTCGAAGACGATCACGCCGTTGGCGGCGTGGTCCTGATATTCCGGATTCCCGAGAACGGCATACGTCAGCCGCCCGTTCCGCCACTCACCTGGCCATATGGCGACCACGGGGCGAGCCTGAGATTGGCGCTTGAGCAGATCCAGCACGTTGACCTTGAGCGATGCATCAAACAACAGCTCGACCCCTTCGATCAGCAAGGGGCCTGTCGGCTCATGAGACTGGGCAATTTCCCGCAAGAGGTTGCCTGCCTGCAGATGGCGCTCCCGCTGCGGCAGCTCGGTCAACGCGCTCGCCATCGAGACCCCCAGATGCAATGGCGTGGCATGTTGGCTCCTCTGCAAGGCACCCAACAGAGCAGACCGTTCCGCGGGAGTACCACCCACCAGCAGGATGAGCTTGCTCTGCAACTGGGCAGTGTCAGCCATCAGGCTTTGCAATCGTTCCAGAGCGACGGACCAGTTCATGGCGAAGCCCCGTTGGTCGCATCATCTGGGACGTACTCGACGAGCTCCTCGATCCGGCAATGGAAATAGCCACACAAGCGGCCGAGGTTCTCGGAACGGACGCTTGCGCCGTGTTGGTTAAGCATCTTGGAGAGCGTGTTGCGCGCGATCCCGGTGGCCTCCACAAGCTCCTGAACCGTCACGCGTCGCCGCTCACGGAACTCCTTCTCGGCAATCAGTTCCTTGAGTCTGTAGCGCAGCATCTGGAGACTCACATGCTCAGTATTCAGTAATTTTGCCCAGAAAATTGATTACTGCAAGCGCGCGGTTGGGGATCGCAGAAGTTCGCCTTGAAACAGGCAAAAAAGAAGGGGCTGGCCCGCATGGGGCATGCCCCATGCGGTTCATCCCAGCCGGACAACTGCCTGCTTGGCACTGGAACTGGCTACTAGACCCAGCCACGACTGGCCATTGCCAGGGAGCTGTCACCTGCCACGATGATGTGATCGAGCAATCGAACGTCCACCAGCGCCAGCGCCTGCTTGAGCCGCGCAGTCACCGCCCGATCCGCCGCCGATGGATCCGTGGTTCCCGATGGGTGGTTGTGCGCCACGATCACCGCCGCCGCATTGCAGCGGATTGCATGTCGGACAACTTCCCTAGGATGCACTTCGGCCCCATCGATGGTGCCCTGGAACAGCTCCACGTATTCGATCAGCCGGTGGCGCGTGTCCAGGAAGACCGCTGCGAACACTTCCCGCTCCAGGCCTGCCAGTTTGTCCTGTAAGAACCTACTGGATGCCTGCGGATCCGTGAACGATTCTCCGCGCTGCATCCGCTGGCCCGCTACAGCCCTTGCCGCCTCGATGATCTCGTCCGCATTGGCGACGCGGTAGCGCCGCTGCTCACCTCTCACGTACAACCGGCTGCCCGGCATTGCTTCTGATTCCATTTCGATGTCCTCGTCGGTGATGCATTGATCTGCCGTGCGCACCAAAAGCGAAGGGGCCACAGTTGGCCCCTTCGTCTTCGCTTGCATGGGTTGTTCTTGCGTTCGCCTAACCCGTGCACGCGATGGCGACCTTTTCCTGGAGCCGCCTGCTGATGCCTTTCGGCGCGGCCCCATTCGGCTTTGCAGACGCAACCTGTTCGTCGGGGAAGAACTCTTCGACCACAGAGGGCCCGTCCTCGTCCAGTTCCTCGAACGCGCCATTGGCGAAGCCTTGGCGCGCCGCCTCGTCCAACGCGGCCTGATCGAACCCAGCTTCCTTCCGCACCGCGTCCAGACGCCGGGCCTCGGTGATGGCCTCCTCCAGCGTTATGCCGGACCTAACCACCAGATCGACATAGAAGATCGGCGCCCGATGGCTCTGGGTCGTGGACTTGCCCCGCAGCTTCAGTTCCAGCGGCAGGCAGGCCAGAAGCCCGCCGGAGACAGCCTGGAAGTACTGCAACCGGGCGGCCAAGGTGCGGATCGTGTTGAAGGACGTCGTGCGCAGCACGAAGCTGCCGGTCTCATCCTCCTCGCCGATTCGCACGTTGAACCGTGCGTAGGGCTTGCACTGGCCTTCGGCAAAGCGGCAGGACCCCGACCCGGGACAGGGCAAACTCTCGACCCCGTCCTGGCCTGAGCGCCTGCAGGTCTCGCCATTGCCCACACACACCGGCCGACCCGTGCTGCGGTCGAACAGGTGGTAGTCGGCACGCAGGTTCAGGCTGGGATCGTTGAACAGCAACCGGACCGGCAGGCTGCGAAGTTTGCCGCCGGCCTGCTGGCGCAGCGACTCGTCCAGCGGATGCAGCAGCCAGCCGTCCCGGTTCTGCACCTGGCTGGTGAGGGTGAACTGGTCGTCCTTCTCGGGCAGGCGCATGCCGTTGCGTTCGATCACGCGCCCGATCGAGATCCGCCCGACCACCGGCGGGGTGATTGCAAAGCCTTTGAGCATGGGAGTTCTCCTAGGGGTGATCGGCCTTGGCCGAGATCAGGAACCGGCGAGCGCCGGGTTTGGTGACGCTGTACCTGGCCACCAGTTCCGGGTGGTCCTGGGCCAGGCGCTTGGTGTCGAGGCTGGTGCCGTCCTGGGCGCGCTTGAAGCTCACCTCGCCGGTGGCGAACACCGCACGGGCGGCATCGCCCATGGCCTGCTGCAGGGTCTGCTTGAGCTGCTCGGCGTGCTTGCCGCGCACTTCCAACTCGTCCTTCAGGGCCACCAGCTCGGCAAAGCTGTCCGACAGCTCGCGGTTCTCGCAGAAGTCGAGCGTGTTGCCTCCACCGGGATACAGCTGGCGCAGGGCCTTGCCGGCGGACTCGCTGCCGTCGGCGGGTGGCGCGGTGTCGGTGGTGACGAACTGCCAGAACCGGGCTTCGAGCACCATCAACCGGGCGATGACCTCCTCGTCGCGTTCGATCCGGTGGATCTCCAGCCGCTGGCCGCACAGCAAGACCGCCACATCCGCGGCCTGCTGGTTGGTCACTGCCAGCTGGTGCTGGACCTGTAGCTGGATGTACTCCGGCACGCCGTCCCGCCACAGCTTGGACCCCCATTCGCCTGCGGTCTTGCACTCGAGGATCTGGACATCGGGGCAGCCCACGACCTCGCGGTCGATGTTGGCCAACATGTAGGGGAAGGTGGGGTGTTGCAGAACCGCGTTGACCTTGCGGACCTTGCGGTCGGTCTGCTGCGAGTACGCCACGGCCACATAGGGCTCAAGCAACGTCCCCCAGTAGCGCGGATCGTCCATCCCGGGCGGTGCGTCCTCAACCGGCGTCCTGCCGGTCTTTTCCATCCACAGTTCCAGCTGGCTCTTGTACGGACACAGGCCAACGGCGGCGGCGGCATCCGAACTGCCGATGCCACCCTGGCGCACGGACAGCCATTGCTGGCGGTCGAGCGTGCGCGTGTCGACCAGCCGCAAGGCGGCGTTCTTCTTCATCAGGTGTCTCCAAATGAGAACGCCCGGCACGAGGCCGGGCGCTGAAGGAACAACGAGGGTTGGGATCAGGCGGTCAGCTGGACCAGCTCGTCCCAAGCCCGCTGCTTGAACTGCGCGCCTTGTCCGAACCAGGCGGCTTCCCGGCGGTGGTCATCGCTGCGTGCACGCCGATGGTGATCCACGTACTCGGTGACGCTGTTGAGGAGACCCCACGCCGTGCCGCGGCTGGAGGCGAGCTGCGCGCCTCGGCCGCCACCGTCGTACAGCGCGCGGACCGACCGCACTGCTTGTTCGTTGACCACAGGTGCCTTGCCGGCCTGCCCGGGATAGACCAGCACCCGGCGCAGCAGGCCATCGACCGAGTCGGGATCGACCGGACAGGCCACCAGGTCCTTCATCTGTGCCACGAACCGGTTCCACGGCGCGACGGTGATGCCCAACTGCTGCTTGACCGCATCGGCGTTGAACTCGGAGCGGTGCGGCACCTTCACCGCGCCGCGGTTGTCACCCAAGGCGATTTGCAGGGTGTTGTTGCAGACCACCCGCACAGAGGTGAACTGGGCGGTGGTCGCCAGCGAGCCATCGCAAGCCGTTGCCAACAGCAGGTAGCCGTTGACCTGGTCCTTGCCCTTCAGCGTGGTGCACTGGCCAGTCCGGGCCAGTGCCCAGAACTTCCGTCCTTCCTTCAGCACCCCGGCGGTTTCCAGCTCGAAGCCGCTGTACTCGGTCAGGTCGCGATAGAACTCCAGCACTTCCTCGGGCTGCACGACCTGGAAGCGCTTGGACACCACCGCCAGCGGACGCTTGGTATCGGATCGGTACAGCACCTTCTGCTCGGGGAACGAATGGATCGCGCCCACCGTGTGGTTGCCGGTGATGTAGCGGACTTCGGACTCCTCGATCATCCAGTCCATGCCCGCCTGGCGCTTCCAGACATCGATGGGCTGCAGGGTGGTGAGCTTGTTGCCAAGGCCATGCCATGGCTTCTCGCCGGCATAGGCCATCGTTTCGACCAGGTGCATGTTGAATCCTCATGTTGGGCGGCATAAACGCAGAAGGCCCGCCGGTGAGGACGGGCCTTCTGTGAGTGCCAGTGGATGGCTAGGGAAAACGGTCAAACGGCGGCTTCTTGAGCAGCGTGGCCAGGACCGCGGCTGCCACGAGAAGGACGCAGTAGATCGTCTCCTTGGTGTCGTCGCGCATCGGCTAGACCCCAATAGGCGCTAGGAACGCAGCACCTGGGCGTGAAGCAGGATTGTCCTGATTCAATGGGGTGTTATAGGTCTGAAAATTCTTTGATTGAATCGGCGCACACCATTGCCGTCATGCCGCTTCGACCTGGCTCAGTACCTCCGCTGCCTCATGCACGCCTTTGGACGCCGCCAGCTGAAGCAACTTGATGGTGTCTGGTACCCAACCGTCCATCCGCTCTCGGATCATATTGGCCAGCGCGAAAGCCGCCTTGCCGTGACCCGCCCTGGCGGCACGTTTCAGCAGACGCATCGCTGCCTGGGGATTCTTTTTTGTCAAACCGCCATCCCGGTAAGCCAAGGCCACCAGATAGCACGCGGTGGCATTGCCTACTTTGGTACCGGCATTGAGATACACCAGCCCCTGCTGGCGTTCTTGCCGGGTGCCGCCGCCAATCTCGCCCTTGAGGAGCATCCGTCCCAGTCGCACACAAGCCGGCACGTACCTGGCATCCGCCGCGCGCTGCAACCAATAGGCAGCGGCCTGCGGGTTGGGCGCCGCACCAATGCCTTCCTGTAGTTGCCTTGCCAGTCGGTATTGCGTTTCCGCATCGCCAGACTGGGCCCTTGCCACCAGAACGGCAATGCTCTCTAGAGTCGCTGTGTGCATGTCGACTGGCGGCTGTTTCACACCGTTTGCCGCATCCTCAACGACGACACTGGACATCAGTTTCGCGAGATCATCGCCTTCCTGAGTGAAGTCTCCACCAGCGGCCTGCTCAACTGGTGCCTCCGTCGAGTCCGTATCGGGAGGCAGCAGGTCGATGGCAATTTCCATGTCATCGCCTTCGACAAGTGCACCTTGCGCTTCGTCAGACTCGATGACCTCCAACGCCTTCGTGTCCAAGGCCCCGAAGTCGACACCCCGCTCCGCAGCCCAGTTGCGAATCCGCTGTGTCCACTCCGATGCGGATGCCCAACCATCACCAGGATTGGAAGCGGCCTCCTGCACAATCGCGAGGCTGGCACCACTGGTCCAACTCAGATCGCCATTCTGCAGGTACTCATCCGCCAGCATGGAATACAGGCGCTCGGCCTCCGGACCGGCACGATGCTTGGCCCAGTACGAATCGGCATCGGATTCCAGCCCCCCGGTCCGGACCAGGATGGCGAGCAGGGTGCCGTTTATCTGTTGCAAAGGCCCCCGCGGGCGCGTGACCCGGTTAGCCATCGCCATGCTGAGCGCTTTTTCCTGACGAATGACCAACAGGAAGCGGAGCAGACGCTCTGCGTCTGGCAGTCGACTGCCCACTGGCAATGAGACAGGCCGCGGGTGCAGCCCTAACTCCGCCTTCCGAGTGCTCCAAGCTGCTCTTTCGAGTTCCGGCATGGGCCACCGATCTGGCTCGCAGGCCCAGAGCAGTTGAGGGAAGCAGTTCCAATGGCCGGCTTGCGCCCTCGAGCAGAGGGCCATTTCGTAGGCGGGCGTCCACCCAGAATAAATCGCCTGCGGATCTTCACCAGCTTGTCGGCAGCCGATGACGGCAAGCGCATCTTCTTCGACCAGATCCTGCGAACTCCAGTCCACCGTCGCAAAGCGTTGTGCCTGCTCCGACAAACCGTAGTAGCGAGGCGTAACCGAGACGAAGTTCGGCCGCTGTCCCAACTGCGAAATCAACCCCTCAGGATTGAGATCGAGGCGCTCTGCCAGCACCTCCGCAGTCGCTGGGCCATGTTGGAGCTCGTTCACCAGCATGCCCACGACATTTCCCAGCACCTCGGGTTCCGGATCCGGGAACCGCGGAGAAAGGTCGAGGCCGTGAAGTGAAGCCGTCGTCCCTAGCGCGAACAGTGAATTGTTGTTATCGATGATGAACAAATGTGGCGCGCCACGTCTGTCAGACAGTGCGATCCGGATATCGTTGGACGAACAGGCATCAATGTCGTGGAATCGGCGTCGATATGCCTTCCACAAATCAAACTGCGAAACCGGCGTCGCATCTGATGAAAGGTGCAAGGCCAGAACATGCGCCCGGACGGCGCGCTTCTTTTCCTGATTGACCGCTTCACGGAAAAGGTACCCGGCATACACCGCGAAACTCGGGTGTGCGGACGCCACGGCCATGACATCCGCAACGCCAACTCCAAGCATGGTCGCAAAGGTGTCTATCGGAAGCGGCAGCGCCTGCCCCCCGGATTCCATCTCCTCCAGCCATGCCTCGACATTGGGGAAGTTCTGGGAGGACCGGTCCGGATCGGACACCCAGCAGGTCATGCCGAACGGCTCGTAACGATGAAGGGCTACGTCTGCCAGGGCGATGAGTTGATTCTCCAGCTTACCCGCCCCGGAGGAGGGAAACGCGACGTCCATTGCCAGCTTCATCCAGCCATCAATCGCCGCACGATCGTCCTGCAGGCTCTCGAGTGCTCGTCTGGTCAGTAGCTCTCCGGTGTCAGACGATGACGCCACGACTTGTCGAATCCAGCTGACGAGACCCTCTCTCACCTGTTGTTGCAGGTCGGCATTGCCTTGCAGTTGCGTGAGGACGTTTGCTTCGATCTGCCGCACATACTCGCGGGTGATATCGAACCTCTTTCCCGCGACATCCAGCGTTTGCTCTCCCTCGCCATCAAGTCCATATCGCACCACGACAATGGTTTTGGCGCGCACCAGATTCTTGCGGAGATTGATGGCCTGGATGAGCCGGCGCACCAGGTCTTCGATTTGTTCGTTTCGGTTGGCCCGACGTTCTGGTGCCAGTTCCGGTAGTGCCCAGCGTGTTTCACTGTCGCCGGTCTCGTCCTGGAGATCATTTTCACCAAGATTGTCTTCCTCGCGAAGGTCTCGTATTGACGATTCGATAGCTGGCCCATCGGTGGCACCAGCCGACATGTCGCCCGAAGCAATACCAGACTCGGAATAGTGAGCCAGAAGTAGGCTTTGCAACTTGGTGAGATCGCCTGCGTCCGGCCGGCCCTGTACAACCGCAAGCAAGCGGCCACCGCCAACAAGCGGGAACTCGAACACATCGGCACCATGGGCTGGGGACACATCCGGGATGACAACTTCGATTGGCGTGGCGGCTACTAGAACCGAACCGGATCCAGGCCGCTTCACGCTGCCGCCCCTACCACGTCCGGTTTCCAATTTGCCGCAATCCATGAGCCCCTGGCGTATCGCCCAGTACTGCTCCTCGCTCCAGCCCTCGCCAGTCAGCGTCCTGAGCAATGTCACATTGCCCACGCTCCCGGTGGCAGGGACCAGATCGAGGAGTCGAGACTCGAGCTCAAGAGCATGGTTTCTCGAAGTTTCTTTCAGCTGCACAAATCACCCCTCCAATTGTCATTCCGGCAGCACGGCAAGATTAAAACGCGTTTTAACCAGCGCACGAACTGTCCGCGAAATCCCGCCGATAGAGCCTCGAGCGTTGAATCATTTCCGTGTGTTGGATCGAATTCGCAACGGGCAGCATCCACCGTTTCGGACGAGACCTTGTCATCGGCTGACTCTTCCGCTCCGTCAATCCATCGAGCATGTTCCCACCCTGTTGAGCGAATGTAGCTGAAACCTACGGTGGTTCGATACAGAGGGTAGAGGGCCGTCGCTCCTACACCGCTGATCGCGCAGTGATGTACTGGAGCAAGTCGCTGGGCCAAAACTCCTCGCCTCGACGACATTGGGAATGCGCTGATCCGTTACCGTTTTCAGGAAGGGTGGCGAACGTGGGGCGCTCGGAATCTTGACGTGCCCCCAGCTTGGACCCATTCCGGTAGCGGGCAACGTCCCGAGGGAATCCCACACAGCGCTCCGCTTATCAGCGCTTTTTTCGTGCTCGTGCGGCAGCTTTCTGCTTGGTCGTTCTCCAGGCCCCGCTCCTGGTCCTCTTGTCACCGGTTTTGCCAAACTTGCTCTTCGTTCTTGCCATTGCTTGTCTCCTGTGTGTGATTGAATGTGATGAAGTGCATCCAGTAGGCCGATCTCAGGATCCTTTTCCTATCCATGAGCCTGCCGTTCAAGATGCCCTCGGGCCGCCTGATGGGAGTAGCTTGGGACAGGGGCGCGACAAAAAGTGTCGTGTCCCGAAAAGCGCTGGCGAAAGCAGCACAGTGGCAGCACGGTGAAATCCCCCTCGGAGAGTGTCCGTTCAAACGACATGTTTTGTCGTGAGCGTCCCGCATAGTGGGGACATGAAAACCAACCAGCCCAGCGCCGCCACAACTCAACCTCCCGCCACCTCTTCGCTAGCCATCGACCAACGCTCCCCGCTCGAATTCCCCTTCGGGTGCTTTGTAGCGGATACCCCTGGCCATGGTGGCGCCCAAACCTTCCTCTGGTTCCCCAGTGAAGTCGACGTCTTGGCCTACCTGCGTACCGACCTCGCTTCACTGTACGAGGATGGCAAAGAGGCCACGGAGTTGTCGAATGCACTCGCTGAAGCCATCGGTGGCTGCGAGCACCTTGCGGGCCTCGACTTGGGGCGCGTCAACTTTGCCCTGATCGGAGCCTGTGAGGTGCGCTGGGTTGGCAGCCTGGACACCCTGCGGCTCGGGGACACGCCATTCGAGCGAGAAATCCAGTGGGACTTCAACGAAAACGTGTTTGGCGATGAGCGTGGCCACACGGATTCCGATCTCGTCGACTTTGCCCACCATCTGGAGCACTACACCCAATGAACGCCAGGGCCGGTCTGGCGCTTTTCGCGTGGCTGGTCGCCGCCAACCCGACACCGGCATGCACGCAATCCGCGTCTTCGACAGTGTCCGCACCCGCGCCAGCGGCTGAAGCGGAAGCGGTCCGTACCGGACTCCAGGCCCTTACTCGCGGGCAGACGGCGGTGACGCTCGTCGTCGCGACAACGCCTCTGGCGACCCTGCAGGAGCGCGTCAACGACGTGCATTTGCGGATGGGCCTCATGGGCTGGACGTTCGTGGGCCAGGAATTCGTGCAGGGACAAGGCGAAGGCGGGATCCTCCTCGTGTCCTATCGCCGCTGACATCGACCTGTCACCGCCGCCAGGGAGCCACGACAACCTTTGTCGTACGCGGCGCGCATGCTGGTCCCATGACCAACCACATCACCGTCGAATCGCACCGCGTACGCATCAGGCGCCTGTTCCTGGTGTCCCATCTGTTCATCGTCGGGTTTCTGCTGGCCCTGGATTTCGGGATGCTGTGGCTGGTCGTAACGCCCTCCGCCTTCATGGAAACCCCGAACCTGGTGTTTCTGGGTGGGCTGTTCGCCATCGTGGTCGGCGGCGGGTTCTATCAGCTGCACAAGCTGCGGGGCGATGGTGCCAAGGTGGCGAAACTCCTGGGGGGAACACTCGTCGTCCTCAATCCCCGCAAGACCAATTTACGCGTGTTCCGCAATGTCGCCACCGAAACTGCCATTGCCGCTGGCATCCCGATGCCCCGCCTGTTCGTGCTCGAGTCCGACCGTGGCATCAATGCCTTTGCCGCCGGGACGCTGGAGGAAGGCACCGCCGTCTGCGTGTCCGCAGGCGCACTTGAACGCTTGAGCAGAAATGAACTTCAGGGCGTCATCGCCCACGAAATGGCACACCTGCGCCATGGCGATGTGGCCGTCTCGCGCATGCTGGCGGCCGGTGTATTCGGACTGATGTGCATTTCACTGCTCGGATACAGCATCGTGCATGCCGGTCTTGCCGCCGAAGCAAGCAACAGGCGCAAAAAGGATCAGGGCGGTGGCGTGCTGATTGCGCTCGCAGGCTTTGGCGTCGCTGTTGTCGGCGCGGTTGGCTGGCTGTCCGCACAAGTCCTGGATGCCTGCACCAGCCGGGAGATGGAGTTACGTGCGGACGCTGATGCCGCCCGCATGCTGTCCGACAGCAGTGGACTGGTGGGCGCCCTCGTCAAATTGGGCATCGAGAGCAAGGAGTTTCCCCAGGAGGCATCCGAATGGCTCAAGCCGCACAACCCGATGTATTTCCGGGAAGGGGCGAAGGCCTACTGGTTCGATACCCACCCCCCGTTGCTTGATCGCATCCGTGCACTGGATCCCGCCAAGGCAGCGGAACTGGTGACGGAGATGGGAGGTTAGATGGCCAATCCATGCAGGACAGCGAATCCCAACAAAGGAGGTCGGATGAACGCATTGCCTGTGGAACCCCGGGTGGCCTGGATCACCGACCCAGCGCCGCCCTCGGGATTGACCTACTTCAGCCGCTGGGCGCTGTTCCTGCGCACGGGCTTTCGCCCGGAAAGTGGCGATCCTGCCGATTGGAGCGAAGAGGCACTCGCCAAGCTTCCGACCGAAATCCCCCGAATCGGCGCCGTGGTCGGATATTGGGTGCGATACGGACGAGGCTGTGCCATCCGCTTCAACCTGGATGGGGAGCCACTCGAGGTGTCCGATGGCATTCCGGCCCCTTGGCTATCCGGGCGACAGAACGGCACGAGGACCCCCAGGAAACCCGAACACAACGGGTAAACGACCTTACTCAGGATCAGATTGCCCCTGATCCTTGAGGCTTTTGAACTTGGCAGCCATCGTCGGATTGCCGCGGGTCAGTTTCTTGATGGTGACGTCCTGCGCCTTGTCGTTCGCAAGTCGAAGGTTACGATCGGCCCCGAGCAGCGCATCCTTCGTCTTCTGCAGGTGATCGATTGACTTGTCGATCTCCTCGATCGCGGTCTGGAAGCGCCTGGAAGCGAGGTCGTAGTTTTTCCCGAACGCAGTCTTGAATGCATCCAGGTCGGCTTCAAAGCTGGTGATATCGATGTTCTGCGCCTTCACCAGCGCGAGCTCGGACTTGTACTTGAGGGAATTCATCGCCGCGTTGCGCAGCAGGGTGATGATCGGCAGGAAGAACTGCGGGCGGACGACATACATCTTCGGGTAACGGTGGGACACATCGACAATCCCGCCGTTGTAGAGCTCGCTGTCGGGTTCCAGCAAGGAGACCAGCACCGCGTACTCACAGCCCTTCTCGTTGCGATCCTTGTCGAGCTCCTTCAGGAAGTCCTCGTTCTTCTTCTTCGTCGCCGTGGCATCGCTTTCGTTCTTCATCTCGAACATGACCGAGACGATCTCGGTTCCCGAATCGTCACTATCGCGGAAGATGAAGTCGCCCTTGCTGCCGCCCTTTGCGTCATTGTCTTTCTCGAAGTAGGCCTTCGGGAACGCGGTGGCGCGGATCCGGTTGAATTCGGTCTCGCAGTGCTGCTCCAGGGTTTCACCGACCATCTTGGTCGAGAGCCTGGCCTTCAGGTCGCGCAAGCGTTCGATCTGCTCCTCGCGATCCTTGAGTTGGGTCTCGTACTTGTCCTTGAGTGATTTTTCGGCCAACTGCTTTTCGAGCTCTGCGCGCTCGACGCCGCTCTTCAGTTCGTCGCGCTCCTTCTCGACCGCGCCGACCGCCTCGTTGACGGCCAACTTCTGCGCGACGCCTGCGGCATCCAGCTTCGCCTTGAGCTCCTGGATCTGGCTGTCCTTGGTCGAAGACACCCGCTGAAGCTCGGCAACGAGCTTGGCCTCCGCCAGATCCGCTGCAACCTGCTTGTCCTGGCTGGCCTGCCCGAGTGCGGTCGCCAGCGCGTCGCGCTCCTTCTCGACCGCCTTCAATGCCTCGGCGACCGCCAGCTGGCGCGCGACCTCGCCGGCATCCAGCTTGGCCCGGAGCTCCTGGATCTGCGCATCCTTTGCGGCCGCTTCCTTCTGCAGTTCGCCAGCCAGCTTGGCTTGCGCAAGCTCGACCGCGTTGTGCTTGTCCTGTTCGGCCAGTTCAAGCCGCTCGTGCAGCTGCTTCTCGAACTCGCCATCACGGATCTGTTTCAGGATATCCGCATAGCCGGATTCGTCGATCTTGAACGCCTTCCCGCAGTGCGGGCAGATGATGTCCTGCATAGACCGTCTGTTACCCCCTGTTGATCGTGCCACCCATCAGCCGAAAGCTCGCCACATCACCACCTGGCAATCGGAAATCTGCGTGGGGCTGATGATAGTCGCGGCGCGAATGGAATAGACGACATGCTCGGTCAGATCAGGCCGCCTTACGCACCCGGGCCTTCTCCACGCTCGCTGGCCTGCTCACGGCAACTTTCTTGACCGGGGCCCGCTTGCGCCTCGCGGACGTCGCAGCACGGCGCTCACCTCGCAGGACACGATCCACCAGGCCACCCGCAGGCAGGTCGAGCTCGAGACATGGGGTTGGCGCGGCTCCCGGACGCGCGAGCGGCAGACGGTCCAGCAGCCTTTCCAGTCCGTCGATGGCATCGCGGATCCGGCGGATACCGGGCAGCGCGTCCTGCGCATGCCGCGCTTCCATGTCGCTCCGGATGCCATCCAGCATCAGGGTGGGCGGCGTGAGTGTGTCGATGTCGGCACACTGGATGACCCGGCGCAGATGGAGCGTCAGCAGGTGCATCGTGTTGTGTGCGTGGGCGGCCCCCAACTGCTCAAGGGCGGTCGCGATGGTGGACAGGTCGTGGCGCGGGTTCTGTTTCATGCGTCGTATTTCCTCCGTGTTGGAAATACGATAGGCCTGAGGCGCGACAAAAAATGTCGCTGTCGTTTGAGGAAGGACGGCCTCGGTGGACAGAAGTGGCATGCCACCGGAGATGGGCAACCTCAAGGTTGGTCGTCCATGGGTGGTTGTCAGCGTGCGCTCTTCACCCGTTCCAGCAGCGCCGGGAGAGCCGTTCCGGCGCCCATGCGTAGATGATGGTCAACAGACGCCACGTGCTCGCTTTGACCGGGGTCGATCAGGATGATGGTGACACCACGCCGGCGCGCCATGGAGACGAGGGAAGCTGCGGGCTGAACGACACCGGATGTGCCAATCACCAGTAGCAAGTCGCATTCGCGAACCCATTGCTCGGATTGGCTCCACGCAGTGACTGGCAATGCCTCCCCGAACCACACGACACCAGGTCGGACATAACCACCGCAATGGCGACACTTGGGTGGCATGATCCGAAGCGAAGGATCTTCAATCGCGCCATCGGGAATCTCGTAACCGACGAAGGGACGAGCGCACGCGAAACAGCGTGACTGGAAGATGCTGCCATGCAGATGGACGATACGTCGCGTTCCGGCGCGCTCGTGCAGGTCGTCTACGTTCTGGGTAATGACGGCCAGGTCGGCACGTAGGTCCTCGAGTTCGGCCAGTGCGTTATGGCCTGCATTCGGAGTGGCCTTGGCGATATTCGCCATGCGCCATGCATACCAACCCCACACCAGAGCCTTGTCATCGCGGAAACCCTCCGCAGAAGCGAGCGTTTCCGGCGGCCAGCGCGCCCACAGGCTGTTGTCGGAATCACGGAAGGTCGGGAGGCCACTCTCGGCCGACATGCCGGCGCCCGTGAATACCAACAGATGCCTGCTGTTTCTCAGGAGGTCCCCGCAAGCATCAAGGACATCATGACTCATGGAGTGTCTCCGTCAACCCTGGCATGCGCACAGCAGGGCACATCGGACCAATGCAGGCGATGGGAATGCATGAATGGACACACATGCGTTTCTGGCCTCAAGCATCCCGCTCGTGTGGTGCGTAAAGCCGACCATGGCGGATCCGCATGTAGAAATCGGCATCATCCGGGATGCCCTTGACGCGTGAAATGTCGAACCAGAATTCGCACCGATTCATGAATCTGAGAGCTTGCCAGCCTTGGCGAAACTTCCCTGACGGGTCTGCATCACGCTCCTGCTGTAGCGCCTCCAGATCGCGCCTGAGGAAGGCGGTCACCAGAACACTCAGGCGATCATGCATTGGGGCACCATCAGGGGCGCGTTCGATCTCCTGAGTTTGTACCTTCCACTGGATGTCGGAAAGGTCATCATCGAGCGACATGGCGTTGAGTTCTTGGATGAGTCGTCGCTCGATAAACTCGAACTCATAATCCAGACCTACGGGTTCATCCGAATCGTCCGACTCATCCGGCTGGCGATCGTCGGTGATGATGCAGGCGTCTTCCTTGGCGTACCCCCAGCCTCCGGCGACCGGCAAGTCGTCGGGGAGCGCAGTGGTGTGATCGAGGCGGGGAAGTGGTAGCTGCCTTGGCGTGCCTTCCCCCATATCGTCATTCATTTCTCCTCCTCCTTTCCGGTGCCATAAGGCTGGATGATCTTGTTTTTCACGGGATCGAACCACCACCGGATGGCGGTGTGATCAATACCGTCATCCAACAGCTGATCGTCGTCGGGGATCAGCCGGTCGAGGACATCCTTGGGTAACGGCCGCGGATCCTGGTATCGATCCACGATCCCCCGCGCCACTTGCCTCAACTGCATGCGCATGTCGTGGGGTTCGATCACCTCGACATATTCCATCCACTTGCTGACGAAGGAGCGCAGCGATTGTTCGTGGCGCTGCCATTCAGTGACCGCCCCCTCGGGGCAACGCATACGGTAGATCCCCCACCCGTCCTCGGCATTGATGCCCAGCAGTTCGCCACCATGGCTCGCATCCGTCAGGTAGCGGACCAACCAGGTGCCGGTGAATTCCTCGACCAGCAGCGGGTCGATGGCGAGTACGTACTCGCGGTAGACAGGTTCACTGGCGAGCGTCACCATCGATTTCGCCGGGAGGAGCTTCGCCGGCGCCGTAAGCGCCTCCGCATCTTCGATCAACTCCAGCGGCCAAATCGAACGGATGTCGCGAATGGCGGGTTCCCCGAACTCGTCCGGCTCAAGATCGTGGCGTTCGATGATGATGGACGGCCGATCCGGAAGATCAAGCACGAAATTGCGGATGGAGACCTCGACCATTTCGTCCGGGTCCGTGTGCCACCAGACACCATGTGGCAAGTGCTTCATGCGCACACGAATCCTGTGCCCGTTGAGGATCGCTGCTTCCACAATCTCCCGTACGTCTGGATCGAGCACCGGCCGCTCGAACCAGTGATAGCCGTGACCCAGCACCAGCGCATTGAGCCAGCGCACTTCCGGTATCCCGCGATCAAGCCGACGTTGCAGTTGCTTCTTGTAGTTGCCCATGACGCGCTTGAGCGATTTCTGCAACGATCCGGGCAGAAGGTTGTCGAACAGCTGGTTGAAAATGCGCAAGGCCGTGAAGGACAGCACGCGATCGAGCTCCTCCTCAATTCGCTTTTCCCCGGATGTCCACCCCTTCTTTTCCTTGTCCCAACTGACCCTATCCTCATCTACCAGCTTTTCCAGATCACGCTGGATCGTCCGGACGTCCACCGATGTCAGGTTTGCCATGACCCTGACCTCATGGGTCGTCAATGGCCGACTGGACGCGGCGATGCAGCCAACGAGCTGTTTTCTCCTCTGGAAAATATCTTCGGCCTTGCTCATCGGCATTCCCTCTTAGCAGTCCCGGCGTCTTCAGCGACCTCGTTCCTATCCATCATGCCGTGCCCTGCGGCAAACGCCGCTGCGCTGACCACCGCGCATGGTCGACCAAGCCCAGGCAAATGCCAGATAGCCAGAATCGCGGGCCGGCATAGTGCATAGTCGTCCCGGATCCGGTCGAATTCCCACCCGTCCAAGATCCAGGCGATCCGCATCCCAGCACACCTGGACCATCAAGGGCGCCTCACACATGCCCTCGCTATGTCCCTCGCAGGCCATGACCAGGAGGTCGAGATCCTCCTGTGTCAGGTCGAGGAACCCTTCTTCCTGGAGCTGACGCACAAACTTGGCCGCGCGTGGCCCATGGTCGCGATCCCGACCTTCATGGCAGCGCTGCGAATCGTGCAGTAATGCGAACAACCGCGGCACCCGCGAAGGGACCCCTAGTTCGCCTGCAATCCGACGCCCATGGAAGGCGACCCGTGCCCAATGCCCTGCTCCATGCACGCCTTGCCAATCGAGCCGAAATGCCTGCCGTACCCGGCCTACTAGGCCGGGTGGTAGCGGCGCCTCAACTGATATTTCAGTGCTTCGAGTCATTCAGAAGTAGATACGAATTTCCTGCTGTTCTCGACACTTCGGGCAGAAAAATCCCGTTGTGTACTGACCACTCGAGAGTTTCGACGTGCGTTGGAGATTGCCGTCAACGAATCCGCAGCGCTCGCACTTTTTCCTCCATTCGATGGAGCCTCCAGCTTCCCTGACCACGATGCAGCCCTGTCCACCTGCCATTTCACTTCTCCTGTTGGTTGTTGAGAAAATCACGTCCCGCGTTTGACTTCACCCCGGAAGACGGCCAGATACTCGATGAACCCCTGGAGATCGACACCCTGCATCCCCGGGCCTCGTGCTAAGTTCGAGAAATCATCGACCACACTCGCTGCGAAACGGTCAGTCCCGTTGACCAGGGCATCGAACTGACCGTGCCAGACCACGAGCACATCGTCCTGTTGTTCTGAAACATCGATCAGCCAGTCGTCCTCGATCCGGCTGGTCGTTTTGAGGGCATCGAAGTACACGGACAGAACCCATTCATTCGTGTCGTCGTCCGGGAGCCAGTTCCAGAGTTCCGAACGCAGGAATTGAGCAGCCTCCGCCTCACTGGAAAACCAGTGGAAGCCATTGGCGCCGCCAAACATGTGCCGCTCCACGATCAGCAAGCCATAGGGAAACTGTCTTGGATCCCGGCAACAACTCGGAGGCGTTCCCTCGCCCGTCACGTGTCGTTTGGAAAACGGGATGACCTCGGCCAGCTGGTCGCGTCGGGGAGCAGTCGTGTCATCGAGATGGGATGTCATGCCTGCAGCATCCCCCATGGCTACGACAAAACCTGTCGCCTATGAACCAATCGGGCACTCGACACATTTTGTCGTAGCGGTTCCGCACACTGTCCGGCATTCAGGAGGACAGACATGCTCCCATGGGAGAAGACGGAAGCAGACGACACAATGCCCGACCGCCCGAGGGGCCGTCAAACGACGACCACGCATGCCAGGCGCCTGCTGGCGCGGGTGTTCCTCGGCCTGCTGGAAGACAACGAAACCCAAGACATCCTGACCAGGCCGAAGTCCCGCCGTGCACGCATCCTGACCCGCCGCTATCTGGCGCTGGAGTGGACTGACGAAACGCCCAAGGACGTCCTCCAGGACGCTTGGGAACGCTTCGAGGCGGATTGCAGTGACGCATTGTCCAAACAAGCGGATTGCGACCCTGTCGAGCGGATCTGCGACGAAATCGCATCCGCGCTGGGCATGAAGCCATTGGAGGCCTCGCTACTCAGCCTGGCTGCCCACACGCACCGAAACCAGGACCTGGCGACCGCACTGGACCTGGTCGGCGAATGCGAGGACCACGAAGCCGCGTCGCTGTTCGCCCCGATGCTGGCGATGGACTGGTGCGATGTGCTTACCGTCCTGCATACACCCAGTCCCTTCCGTGCGCTCGGAATCCAGGACGTCATGGCCAGGCGACATACTCCGACGCGATTCCTCGCGTTCCCCGAGCAGGTCGCGCGCGTCATCCAGCGCCACTCCGCGACCACCGGGGAGGTCCTTGCCTGCTTCTTCCGCCCATCCCCGGAGCCACGCCTGACCATGTCCGACTTCGCCTCAGCCGGACAGGACGTCGAGTTCCTGCAGCGCTACCTGAGGCTGGCCACCGCCCAGGAGCGCAAAGGGGTCAACATCCTGCTGCATGGCAAACCCGGGACCGGGAAGACCGAGCTGGCGCGTGCATTGGCGCGCGACCTGGGGCTGGTCCTGCAGGAGGTGCCTTCCGTCGACGACGACAAGGACCCGTTGCCGCCGTTCCGTCGCCTTAGCGCCTACTGTGCCGCCCAGGACATCATGGCGCCGCGCCCGGGAACCGCCTTGCTGTTCGACGAAGTCGAGGACGTATTCCCCTGGGCACAGGGCGAGGACCTGTTCCCGATGCGCAGGCGCGGGGGCGGCTCAGGCGGGGACAGGAACAAGGGGTGGCTCACCAGCATCCTGGAGTCCAATGCCCGCCCCGCCATCTGGGTGTGCAACGTCATCCACCAGATGGACCCCGCCTACCTGCGCCGCTTCGACATGGTCATCGAGCTGAAGGGCCCCGACCGCGACACACGCGAACGCCTGGTCGGGTCGCTGTTCGAAGGCATTGCCGTGGGCAGCGAACGCCTGGTCCACCTCGCCAACGAACGCGGGTTCGCCGTCGGGCACCTTGAGCGCATGGCGAACGTGCTCAGGGTCATGGCGCCCATCGACGAGCAGGAGGGCAATCGCATGTTGGGCACGCTGGTCCAGCAGGTACAAGGCGCGTTGGGCCTGCCTGCGGACAAGCCTCGCCCGGACCTGCCGCTCCCGTATCGGGCGGATTGCGTCAACACGGACTGTGACCTCGCCGAAGTTGCCGCTGCGCTCACTGCGTCACCCAGCGCGCGCCTCTGCTTGTATGGTCCTCCAGGGACGGGCAAGACACAGTGGGCACGCGAACTCGCCGAACGCCTGTCCCGCCCATTGCTGGTGCGACGCGCGTCTGACTTGCTGGACAAGTACGTGGGGGGCACCGAGGCCCGCATTCGTGCCGCGTTCGAGCAGGCCCAGGCCGAAGACGCCATCCTGCTCATCGACGAAGCCGACAGCTTCCTGCAGGCGCGCGATGGTGCTCGTGCGCACTGGGAAACCAGCATGGTCAACGAGATGCTGACCGCCATGGAGGCCTTCGATGGCATCTTCGTGGCATCCACCAACCTGCAGGACCGATTGGACGCCGCCAGCGCGCGCCGTTTCGATTTCAAGGTGAAGTTCTCGCCACTGGATGCCGCGCAGGCCAGACAGTTGTTCGGGGACTTGCTGGACCTGCTGGGTCTGTCGAACGAAGGCTCGCAGCCGTCAATGGCGTTCGATGCGCTCGCGGGCGCCACGCCGGGGGACTTCGCCAACGTGGCCAGGCAAGTGCGCCTCGCGCCGTCCAAACGCAACCCGCACAGCCTGTTCCAGTTGCTGCGGAAGGAACTCGAGTTCCGCCAGGAGCCGCGAGATGGTGGTCGCCGCATCGGGTTTGTGTAAGGTGTTGCCGTCACGCATGACTCAGGGGAATCCATGCGCTACCTGACCAAGAGCCGTTTCTCCCGGGCACTGGAATGCCCGGCGAAACTCACGTATCTCGACAATCGCGCCTACGCGAATGCGAACGACGCCAACGAGTTCCTGAAGGCGCTGGCGGAGGGCGGTCACCAAGTCGGGGCCCTGGCCAAATGCCTGTTTCCTGATGGCATCGAGGTCGATGCCATAGGCCACGACGCCCAGGTCGAACAGACGATGCAGCTACTCGAACAGGACGAGATCGTCCTGTTCGAGGCGGCATTCCGGGTAGGCAAACTGTTCATCCGCGTGGACTTGCTGCGCAAGTCGAGAAACGTGATCGACCTGTTCGAGGTGAAGGCCAAGGGATTCGATCCCGCCGACCCTGGCTTTATCGGTGCCAGCGGTGGCTTCCTGGCCGGGATGAAGCCCTACCTCTACGATGTGGCCTTCCAGCGCCACGTCCTGCGCCAGGTGTTTCCCGACCATCGCGTCAACAGCCATCTGGTGATGCCCGATACCTCCCGCACCTGCAAGGAGGCAGGCCTCGCGCAACGCTTGCGCATCGTCAAGGCCGGTGGTCGCGTGCGTATAGAGGTGGATCCTTCCCTCCACGACGGGACAGTGGCGCGCGAGGTGCTGGCGATCGTGCCCGTGGATAGCCTGCTGGATCGCCTGGTCGCCGAACCTTTGCAAATGGGCGGCTACACCGCTGCCTTCGATGAAGGCATCGAGATGCTCGCCCGGCAACTAGACGTCGAAGGCTGGGCACCGCGCCTCGGCGCCCACTGCAAGTCCTGCGAGTTCCATGCCAATGCGGCAGCCCAGGCGAATGGCATGCGCGATGGTCGTCTCGAGTGCCTGGCCAGTCGGGACAAGGTCCGCGCCCACATGGCCAAGGCAGGCAAGGAAACGATCTTCGATCTGTACAACTTCCGCCGCATCGACGCGCTCGTGGACGAGGGCAAGCTGCTCCTGCTAGATCTGGAACAGGAGGACGTGAAGTTCAAGCCACTCGAGGGCGAGATTTCTGCCTCCCATCGCCAATGGCTGCAAGCCGAGGAAAGCAACCAGGCGCTCGACGGCGCGTTCCTGTGCGAACAGTCGCTTGACGATGCCTTCGCCTCGCTGACTTACCCCCTGCATTTCATCGATTTCGAAACCTCGCGTCCCGCGCTGCCCTTCCATGCCGGGCGACGTCCCTACGAGCAACTCCTGTTCCAGTTCTCCCACCACCAACTCGAAGCGGATGGCCGCCTGGCCCACCTGCACCAGCATCTCGCCGATGCCGACGCCGGCTGGCCAAACGTCGAGAGCATCCGCGCGCTGAAACATGCGGTCGGTGGCGACGACGGCAGCGTGCTGCACTGGTGGGACCACGAACGGACAGTCCTGCGCGAGGTGCGGGGGCAGATCGCAGCATCACGTGCGGGTGAGCTTGACAACCGCGAAGAACTGCTTGCGTTCATCGACTCCTTGATCGGTCCAGACGGGAAATCAGGTCGCCTCTTCGATCTCGGACGCCTGGTGCACCGGACGACATTTCTGCCTGGCACACGCGGCAGCAGTTCGCTCAAGAAAGTCTTGCCCGCCATGCTGGCGAGCGTGGACCTCCTACGTGACCGCTATACGCGCCCTGACTACGGCAGTGACGACTGGATCCCCAGCCTCAACTTCAAGGACCAGACCTGGATCCGCTATGACGACCAGGGGCGCGTGATCGACCCCTACAAGTTGCTGGGCGAACGCACCGAAGATCCGGACCTGCAGGGACTTGAGGGCCAGGAGGAGAAGGACACCGCGGTTGCCGACGGCGGGGCCGCGATGGTGGCGTACGGCCTGTTGCAGAATCACATGCTCGGCGAGGCCGAGCGCGATCGGCTCCGCCTGCAGCTGCTGCGCTACTGCGAACTGGATACGCTGGCCATGGTCATGGCGTGGCAGGGCCTGCTGCAGTATCGCCAGCAGCATGCGTTCCCACACGGTCTGAACGCTACGAACCTGGACATGTCGCAATGAGCAACCTGGTCTCCCGTGTTGTGGTGCCCCGAAATGGCGTAGCGCACCTGTGTGCGACACAAGATGGCCAATTGGAGGCGTTGGCAGAGGCGCCAGGCGATCCAGACGCACGCCATGTCCTGTCCGAGGATGGCCGCTTCCTGGCGGTAATGGATCGCGAAAATACCCGCGCAGGCATGTTCGAGCTGCTGCCGGCCGCGCCCTGGTTGCGCGAGGTCCTGCCGCTTTCTCCATTGCCCAGTGGGTGTGTCGGGCATGCCTCCCTCGCCATGCATGATCGCCTTCTCATCGGCGGCAAGGGCCCGAATCACGAAGCGCTCTGGCAGCGGACTCCATCGGCGAGTTCAGACTGGATGGCCGTGCCGCTACCGCAGGACATCATGAAGCGAGGCAAGGCCGTGGATGGCCTGCACCTGCTGGGCGACACCCTGGTCGTCGTCGATGACATCGTGACCCCGAAATGGCTGCTGTTGTACGACCTGCAAGGCTTCGGCGCGCCGATCCACCGGGACACCATCCGCCTGCCGCACCATACGACGTACGAGCGCATCATCCACACGTTCCTGGGAGCCACCGGACTGTGGTGCCTCTCCAAAGGCATCAATCATGGCGTCGCCAGCACGCATCTCTGGCGATTGACACTGACCGACTTCGTTGAGGACGCCCATTGGGGTGCAGCGGAGGCACGGAAGCCAGCCTTTGCTTCGATGTTCGATCCCGAGCCAGCGGATGAAGCCACCCAATCTGCAAATCACGCCTTGCAGTCCTGCGTCGCGATTGCGGAAGTCGGCGGATACATTCTCCTCGCTGGCGGAGGACTGGGCGTGATCGCCCTTGGCGATGGCCCCCGCACGATCAAGGACCTGCAGTTTCTCCGCACGCCTGGCCTGTACGGCATCGATGCATTCGTGATACCCGCCCCGCGGGATGGGCGCGGCGTGTTCCTGGTCGGCTATGACGCGGATGACATCAGGACATCGACCTGGCTGCCAGTTTCCGTGATCCACGCCTGGGCACGGAACGGGTCGAACTAAGCACCCCGCTTGTTCAATCAGCTTTCTTGGCGGCTGTCGCTTCTTTGAATTTCTCCGCCATCTCACGCTGGAACGCCTTGCCAACCTCGTCCGGTTCGAAACCGTACAAACGGCCCGCGAATGCCTCTGTCTTCTTGTACTCCGAATACTTCCGCCCCGCCGGCAGGACCGCGAATCTACGGAAGTTCGTGGGTCCAAGAACCGTCACGCCCGGTAACTGCTCGAAATACTTGAGCGTCGGTAAGTCCAGGTGATAGAGCATGCCTACGATCATCTGACCACCACAATCTTCCTCAATGACCGTGAGGTGCTTGCCGATTCGATTACCCTGCAATGCCACGTAGGTATCTTTCGCCATCGCCAACGTCAGCAGGCACTTGCCATCCTGACGCCTGGAGTCTTCGCTCACGAATCCCATGAGCCTCGGGGTCAGTTCAGGCTCATGGTTCGCCGGATAGTCGGCTGGCGCATCCAACAGCTCTGCACTAATTACATCCTTGAGTTCCAGCCGCTTCGGCGAACGCCCCTCGTACCAAATCTCGATCGCTGGGTTCGCGGGAACCTCGATCAGGAAATGCGAGATCGAGCATGAGTGTTCCGCAACGTACTCGATTCGTTCCGTCTCCGATTGCCCATCCCGCGACTCCCAACGAACGTCCGGCCAGCGCAACCGCACCTTCCGATGCATGAGAATGGCCACTTCAACTGTGTCCCGAACATCGGGATCAATGATCGGGTCTCCCAGTCGATGGCGTGGCGGAACGATCCGGAACGCGCGCAACCAGCGTGCCGCTGGATCGTTCGTGGGCAGCGCCTCGAGTCGCGCCTTGGCCTTGCTCAGCTGCTTGGCGATGGATTTCTGCAGTTCACCCGGGACGATGTCATCCACCAGGTCCATGAGTAGGCGCAGCGCAGCGTAGGTGGCACTCTCGGCAAGGACGTCCTTCTCCCGGTTGTCCAGCCAGCCATCGGCAACGCGACGGATCAGGCCTGCATTGTTGAGATCTGCAAGATCCCGTTCGAGCTTTCGTCGATACCCGAACGTGTCTTCCAGGGCCATCCACAATGTTCCCGTCGTCTTGGCAGTCCGGGTCGAGAGTTCCGCCAGGATCGCGTCGCGCCGGTACTGGGTCTTGTCCGCGAGCGGAACGCGCTGGGCGCGAGCCGCCTTGGCGGCCGGCGCATGCTCTCTTTGAGATACAGCCTTGGCTTTTTTTGAATCGGTCTTCTCGGACATGTTTCCCCCTATTGGGTCCAGTATCCACTAGGGGGCGACAAAAAATGTCGCGACCACCGACGGGAACGGGGCATAGGCCGCAGCGAATGCGGGCGTGAAGCATGAGTGGTACTGCCTTCTGGCGGCTCAGTGGGGTAGGTCACCGCGCTGGATTGAAATCTTGTTAGCAAGCAAATGCAACGATGCCTTTGGCCGTGCCTTATCGCCCGTTGCGGCGATATGATCTAGCTACTGCTAAGCCGCTAGTTCAGCTGGCTAAGCCAAGGGGTCAGCGCTCATGGGAATCCCCGCATGGCGCTCATCTCCCAATTTGGGGATTGGAGATCTTCAGGTATGACCGATAAAGACAAGAAGGCCGCCATTGCAGGCGCGGCTGGCACTGCTGCGGGTGCTGCCGGTTCGGTTGGCACAGTCGCGGCTGCGGGGACGGCGACCGGGCTTGGTGCAACGGGCATTACGTCTGGCTTGGCAGCAATCGGCGGTGTTGTTGGCGGCGGCATGGCGACGGGGCTCGCCATTACGGTCGCCGCCCCATTGGTCGTCGGTGGAGCCGCGTATGGACTGTACAGGTGGCTCAAGAAGGACTAGTCGATCATTGATTCTTCGAGCCGACGACGTGATACGGCGTCGGCTTGATAGAACATGCAGGATCAGTGATCGGCCGACTGGCTCATCAGAACCAATCTCAATATCACTGGACTTTGAGCTCGAATCACGGTGATCCGCGGCGGGCACTGATCGCTATGAAATTTACTTGAATCGACTATGGTGTGCAGCAGCTGAGGCGGTATCAGGTTTCCGCTTTTCTGGCGGGCTCCACCCATGGCGTTCGGCAAGCACCTGCCATTCTGGCTTTCTTGCTTGCTTGTGGTATGCGCAATAGTTGACCAACTGAACCAATGCCGGCGTAGGGGCAAACATCAGAGAGGTTGGTATTGGCCTACCAATACAGTTGCGCATCTGGAACTGCAGATCGAAAATTGAGTTCTGAATCAAGTTGTAGAGCTGATGGTCCTCAGTGTCGGCCATGAATTTTCCAAGTGCCGACATGTGCTGACTCACCGTCCTGACCTCGGTGACCGATTTGATTATCTTGCCGTAGACGTTCATGCCGCCACCGTCCCTGAGTTGTCTAAATGATGCGGGGTAGCCTGCTTTGTGCTGAGAAACAAGGCTTGGCCAGGTCAATCACAGAATCAGCAGCATGCAGCATGGGCAATCCTGGGCGAATTGAGCCCAAGACGGACCTTCATTGCTGGGCGGCATCTCCCACTGTGTACTGAGCGGTGTACCTCGTCCTGCCATCCAACTGCACTGTTGCTGTGTACTGCCCAGGTGGCCAGCCGTCGGGCTTGGAGATATTGAACAGCGTCGAGCCAGAGCCATCCAGGTTCACGCGCTTCGACTCTTCGTGCACAGGGATTTCTTCGCCCCCGTGATTGAACGTCCACTTCACGCCAAGAGTGCGCTCGGTCGCAACCGATGTGCGTGTCGTCACCTGCAGGTAGACGGTGTCATCCGGCCGGAACACGTTCGTTGGATGTGTAACCTCCAGTTGCTCTTCGTTGGCATCAGATCCGAGAATTGGAGAGTCCATGAAGACGCCAGCCGATGATTGGTCGTCAGCGAATCCACTCAATGCTTCCGCATTCAGGATTTCACCATCCGCAACTTCGGTGGGATTGTCTGCAGCGACCTGTTGCTCCTCGGCGACAACGGCCTGCTCGTTGGAGCCACCCGTCCGACACATTTCGCCGCTCGCGGTAGCCTTGGCTTCAAGATCGGCGAGCTGTAGCGCCTGATCCCTTGATATGTTGCCGCGGTAACTCGTGAACTGGATCTGGAGTAGCGCGCCGTAGTTCCCTGCCGCCTTGGCTGTTGCGCACGGATCCCCGGAAGCTACCGCCTGCTCATACGCCTGTACACACTTCTTGGCATTCTCCTCAGCGCGCGCGCCCCACTTCTCCCACCGTGAAACCTGGAAGATCGATGGCTTGAGATTGTCGCTGGTATCGGTCGCGCGCACGACTTCACCGGCAATTGCAGACGCTAGACAAGCATTTCCTTCCGCCAAGGCTTGGTCGTATTGATTCCCCAGCTTTTTCTCAACAATGGAATCTGCGGAGCAAGCTGAAAGCGCGAGAAAGCAGGCCGTTAAGAGGATGCGCAATTTCATGCTTTGGACCTATCTTCCATCTCGTCAAAATGCGCAAGTCGAATAGCCTGGTGGCGGAGAAGGCGACCAGTTACCCGCGCAAAGTTCCTGCCTGACCTTCGTGCGGCACGAACTACCGAAGAACCCCTTCGGGCACTCAGAGTGACGACGGTTGTACAGGTCGTCCGCCGTGTATTGGGCACCAGCCTGCTGCGTACCTGCGGAGCGATAGGGATTAATGTCCTGCGCCTCCAAGCTGCAGCCCGACTGTCGGAGAGCGCCGGCGATATCAGCGCGACCACGGGAATCAATAGTCCTGGCATTATTGCGCCCCGAATCGGTGGCGTTGCGACGCAGTGAATCTTCAACGGACGCACGGAGCCGCTCTTCGTACTGCGTCCGTATTGCCACGCAGCCCGGACGTTCGGCACTAGCCGGAGACTGCGGATCGCCACCCGAGCTCTGCCCGCCTTGCGCGGCCATCCGCTCATCCTCGAATTGCTGCCGTTCTGCGGCCAACTGCGCACGCTCGTCCTGAATCGAATTGAGAGCAGTGCAATCCAAGCTCTTCACCGTCCCGTCCATGCCGATCAGGCGCACAAGCTTCCCCTGCAATTCCGTGCTACGCCAGGATTCGCAGAGACCCGCGGCAATATCGTCCGCAGACGACTGTGCATACACCGACAAGGTCGTGTCCCCGGACCAGACTGCGGCGAGCGTCTTCGGCATTGCGAGGATTGTCGATGCAGCCTCTCGCTGGCTAGGTGCCGTCGCGCCAGGCTGCGCCAACGCAATGCTGGCGCCATCTTGAGAAGTACTTGAAGCCGGCAGTTCCTCCACGCGGAACCGCATGAACGTCGTCGCCGACCCAACCTCGCCTTGTGACTTTGCGGCAAAAGCGATCATTGGCGTGTTGGGCGGAATCGTCGCAGTTGACCGACCAGCAAGATCCCCCTTCAATGCAGGCGCATTTCCGGACAGCCCGTTGGCAATCACCACCATCCAGTTCTGGTCCCAGTTCGCGTATCGAACGGGAGAGTCACCATCTCCAAGGATCCTCTGCGCTGCGTAGCAATTGCCCGCAGGCGGACAGATCGCAATCGTTTCATTCTCTATGACCAGATAGACGCCATCTTTCAGAAGCTCGTTACCTTGCAGCGGGAACAATTTCTTCGGTTTTCGATAGAACCCGTCCGAGAGGATCTGCGCAACTACACCGGAGCCATCAATCGAATAGTCAACGCCGAGCCCCCCCGAAGCCTGGCTGCCGGGAAGCGCGGTTTCCGGCGCGACGGCAGCTGGAGGTGCCCCATCCGGAACGGTCGGTCCCGCATCGGCTTTCCTTCCAACGCCGAACATGAGCGCGCCGACGACCAGCGTACCGACAACCGCCGTGACGCCCACGATCTTGAGGATCACGGATCCGAAACCTGACTTGTCCGCACCTGGGGCTCGTGGAGTCACCGTCGGTGTCGTCAATACCGGACCCGAACTTTGCGCGGCAGGAGGCGCCGCCCCTTGTGTCTTCGGCTTGCTGGGTGCCGGTGCGCGCGTCGGTGGCGGCGCAGGCTTCTGTGAGCTCGGTTTCGCGGGGGCTGCACGTGGCACAGGCCGCGGGGCAGGCAAGGGCTTCTGTCCTCCCCCCTTGGCGATCTTGCCTTCGCGCAGGCAACGGCTGCACTGCAATCCTGCGAAATGAAGATGCGCGGAATCTCGCGTGCAGGGAACGATGTTCCCACTAGTGCGGGTCGCGTATTTCTCTAGCCTTGCCGCCCACTCCTGTGCGCTTGGGCGTCCAGAAGGTGTTCCTTGGAACGCACGCTCAAAGCAATCGAGCAGTTCGCCAGGGAGGCAGAAATGGGTGCTGGACGGCCGCGGCGTGCAGTTTGCATTCGCGGTCCGCCCGTAGGGGTAGTCGCCTCGCGAAATGCGCTCTGGCATATCCGCACTGAGTCCCGCACGGATGACACCGGAGAACGGATGATCACCGTGGTTGAGAAGTTGGAACACGATGGCGGCAAGCGCAAACCGATCCTGCGCGACCGGATCCGAGTTCGGATTGCCGCCAGGTGTTTGGAACTCCGGTGCAAGATATTCACCGGTGTACATGGGCGCGGGATAGCGGGCCCCACTTGTACTATCGGAGATGCTGAAGCCATCGCAGTCCAGGACCGCCATGTACAGCGTATCCGGGTAATAGCTTAGGTTTTGAGGCTTCAGATCAACAATACAGTGGCCTCTCTCGTGCAAAGCCGCGACCACCCCGGCCAACTGCCTCGCAACGGTGACGCGAGTCCCCATGTCGGATCGCAGCCCCTGTTGCGACGCCTGACGATCGGAGAGCAGAAACTCGAGCAATCGCGTTCGATTCAGCTCCAAAGCCGGCATCGCAAAGCCAACGAACCTGCCGGCTCGCCGAACCACACCGCTCGGCCATGCAATCTGGACGTAGTTCCGTCCTTGGTACTGGAAGGGCGGAAGCGTGGGCGGCGATGCAACCATCGCACTGACCTGGCGCTCTGCCTGTGCCAAGTCCTTCGGGGCCATCGTGTCGTGGTAGAGCTTGATGACCGTCAGCGGGTCACCCTGCAGGCCATAAACCGTGCCCGCGCCACCTGCCGCAATCTTGCTGCCCAACGTGATCTTCTTGGACTTGCCCTGGGATATCAGCTCCAGGGCTTGCGATGTCGCCATCGTTCAACTCTCCAAGAACGCCAGCACCAACGTCTTGTCGTCGTTGGTGATGGAATTTGTACGCTCGCTCGTCAGGATCGAAAGCAACCCTCGGTTCCCGTCCTCGACCGAATTCTTCCGCAGATAGTCCTCAATTGGATCGATGAAGCCCGGGAACAGGGATGATTGATCCTTCGTAAGCGCGAATGGCATCGGCCCATCGCTCATCACGGCAATGCAGCGGATCTCACCTGCGAAATCCGTCAAGCGTAGATGGTCGAGCCAGTTGGACTGGGTGACGAACCAGGTCTCGTTCGAGTACTCGCCATTCTCGGGTCGGGAAACGACGGGAGCGATCGACGCATCCGCCATATGGACGATAGCGGCGCCATCACCCACGTGGAAGAAGAAGCCGCCACCGGTCGCCTTCGCGACAACGCCTACCAATGTGCAGGCCAAGTCACGGGGAGCTACGCCCTTCTCGGATGCCGCATCTTCAATTCGCTCCCTCGCGTGCTGGATCGACGCTTCAAGTTGGTCCTTGACCAGCTGAAGTGCGTCCGCGCCTTCTTCGAGTTCCTCGCCCAAGCAACTGGCAATGCGCTCCACCACCGCATCGGAACAGATGCGCGATCCGATCTCACTCAAGGATGCCGAGCCCGCACCATCGCAGACCACGGCAACAAGGAAGCCATCTCCACCAGTCCATGTACGGCATGCATCTTGGCATGCCGTCATGCGTTCGAGGTGGGATGTCCCTGTAGCGACCGCTTCGAAGACTTTCCAGTTCATACGGTCGTGGACGCCCAGGAGCTGGTCGGGGGCAACTGTACGGCTTGACCCTGCGCAGCCTGCGACACAACCTTGACGCTCGCGCTGAGCCAGAGGAACAGCTCCTTGAAGTTCAAGCCATCAAGGTGCAGCGCACCCCGTGCACTGAACTTGGACAGGATCTCCTGATCGGCGTCATCCCCCACCGCGATGGGGAAGATCGCCACCTTGTTTGCAGCCTCGGCCGCAAGGCTCCTGGCACTTGCGCCTTCGAAGTCGTCAGTGGGCACACCGTCAGACATGAGGTAGATCAAGGGGCGCTTGTAGGCGATGCCGTTGCGCCGCAACTCTTCCTTCTGGCTCTCGATCTCGTCGAGCGCGCGCTGCATCGCGCTGCCTGTCGGAGTCCTGCCATTCGCCACCAGTCGGGGAGGAGCGAAATCCATCACGTCCTGCCACTGGCCGACTTCCACCTCATCATCTCCACCGTACTGCACAACCAGAACTCGCACGGACCTGGCTGCTTTGGGATCCCCCTTCAGGTCAGCGTCCATCGCGGCCAACCCTTGCTGGAGCGCTGCAATCGGCTCACCGCCCATGCTGCCGGAACAATCCAGCACCAACACAACGGGAACGCGCTCCTCCGCGTTATCGATGAGGGAAACATCCGGAATCAGTTCTGACATGCCTTTCTCCCAGTGGTTCTTTGCTAAAAGTCCAAAAAAGCGATGCGTCGATTCCAGTCAGTTGCTGGACTGGCTAAGGAATCCGTATTTGTTTGGCGATACGAGGAACAACACCTTGGGAGGCCACGTCAGAGCGCAGTGCTGTTCGCACCAGGCCTCTGCTTCGTTCACCCTAGGAAATACGAGAGATAGCGACCGGGAAACTCGGCCTTGAAACCGAAACTACACAACAGCATGACGACCGCAACCGCGACGCAGGTGACGAGATAGATAAGCCCCGCGTCAGACCATTGCTTTGTGGTCATCCTGAAGCCAAAGAGAAACGCCAAGCTCGCGACAATCGAGAACACCCACATCTGTCCGGTGTCCAACGCGAGATCGAAGGAACCCCTGGCAAAGCCGAGCAACACCATGCCAGGAGCATTGAGGAAGGCGAGCGCCAGGACCAGCAAAACCAGCGCTCCGAGCGCATTTGCGGATTGCGCTTCCTGCATTTCCTTTTCTGTGTAGAGCGGCATCCTCCCCCCTGAGCTGCTAGGCCATCGACTACTCGCGTACTGCTAACGCAGGGGGCTACTCGCCAACCCTGGCGACACAGAAAGGTCAACGCGACTTTCGGATCAGACATGACAAGCGCCGCGCCGACGCGGGCAAGTCCAACAGAAATTTCGTCCAAGGGCATCGCTGTCCTTAAGGACAGCTCAAGATCGCCCTGTTCGAGTAGCCACCTAGCGCCCCCCCTAGCGCTGGATCCCCGTTGCTCGTCTCTGGAGTGTGTTGCTTGCCAACTTTGGATGTCAAGCACCCTGCGACGACTTCGCCTCTAGTCCTTTTTGCGATGAGATCCGCAGGGCGACAACCTCACCCCCTGCAGCCCGTGCTCGTGGCTTCTGTGTCCATGCCTGGGGCCCGCATATCCGCGCGCGCGTCGCCCTTGGCTAGCCCGCTTGCTTTCATCGGATTCTGGTACGTTTGGCCTGACGGGAAAGGGGCAGGCATGGACTCGAAACTCACGGAAAGCAAGGTCATGGGCGCGCTCGATTGGGCCTATGACAGGGCGTTGGGCGGAATCCCAGGATTCGACTCAGCTCAGGAACTCGCCGAAAGTTATATGAAAGCTGGCGACTGCAAGATTAGCCAGGCGAACTCGCTGATTCGTTGGCAGAACGCCAAGGCCGGCACTTCAGGGTTCCTAACCGGCCTCGGCGGCATCATCACGATGCCGGTCACCGTTCCCGCGAACATCGCGAGTGTCATGTATGTTCAACTGCGCATGATTGCCGCGATCGCGCACATCGGCGAGCACGACATCCGCGACGACCGCATCAAGACGATGGCCTATGCGTGCCTCACCGGAAACGCCGCCAAAGACATCCTCAAGGACGTAGGCATTGTTGTCGGCAGAAAGCTGACCGAGAACGCCATCAAGAACATCAGCGGCAAGACCATCACTAAGATCAATCAAGCGGTTGGATTCCGACTGTTCACGAAATTTGGCGAAAAGGGCGCAATCAATCTTGGGAAGGCCGTGCCATTGATTGGCGGCATCGTGGGCGCCACCTTCGACTCTGTAACGACGAATGTCGTGGGTAATGTTGCCCGGGACACGTTCGTTACTACCACGAACCCAACCATTCGCGCATCCGGGCGATAGATCTTCTAATACCGCATTCCGCCTTACCAACAACGCTTTGGAAATTGCTGACCGCGGCGTCGGTGGTCGCAAGATCGCTGATTGGAAGGCGTTGCTCTTCTCGTCATGACGAAAGACCGCTGCGGCGACGTTGATACGGAGTCAGCACATTTCGAGGTGACCAGATCCCCTCATGGTCGCGCACCAGCCTCATCACGATTGGCGTCAGGATCGCAAGCATTCCGAGTGCTGAAGCGCGTGCCCGCGCTCTAGCCAGTTGGGTCTTGCCTCCGGGGGAAATCACGGTCCAAAGGGAATTCACGAACAGGATTCCGAGCGAGAGCTTCGTGATCAACGCAAGCGCAAACGCCCAGATACTGCGCGGGGACTGGTCTCTCCAAGTCCTGATGGACGCCCAGAGAAGCAGCGAAATGAAGAACACAATCGCGAAGATTCCGCCGTACCTCCCCATCCAGACGGTGAGCAGTGGAACCGCGAGCATGAAGAACATCATCGCCAAGTCATCGTAGTTCCGGAACACAACAATTTTCTGGTTCCAGCCTGCAACGATCCCGCATATGACGAGCATCAGCCAGGCAATCGCGATCCCCCAAAACAGCGGCGAAAAGTCTCTGGACTCGCGTGCCTGAGCTGCCGGGGCAGTCTCGACCGAATTGTTGCTGGCAGGGGCGCTTTCGGCCTGAGGTGAGTAGGCCTGGGATTGCATTGAGCCGCTATTGACGGGCGGTGCCACGGGAATGGTGCGCTCCGGTATGCCTTCGGTAACCGCTGACAAGGGCGCTGAATCAGGGCCAATGGACGGATCTCTATCAATCCCCTCCGCAGGAGGTGCGGTTGAATCGTCGTTGAAGATGTCGCCCTGTGGGCGAACGACGGCTTGAGCATCTTCTGGAACGCTAACTGGAGATTCGGGCGGAAGGCGCGGCAAGTTAACTTGCACAAGGATGGATTGCGCATCGGCGACCTGAATGCTGCTCGTCCATTCTCCCCGCGTTGCGCAATCGCTAATCAACTGTTTCGCCGCGTCCAAGTCGGCGGCAGTCGTGCACTGGATATCCTTGTTTCCGAAACTCCTGCCCAAGTAACGGGCATCGCCAGCCCTTGCCATGCCCTCAACGTCAGCTTGCAAGTGCATGCACTGCTGATACGCGGGCCTGTCGCAGTTCGCTGCTGCGATACCAGGCATCAAGAATGCCTGGCTGGCGGCCAGCCCTGAAATCAGCAATCGCGCACTGATTGCCGCATTACCTAGCAGCCTTCCGAAAATTGTCATTACGCCCGCCCCAGTTCCGCGTTAACGCAGCTATTCAAATTTCCCACTCGCCGATACAGCGCACCAACCCCTTGTAGAGCAAGTTCAGCCGTTATGGCTCAAGCGATTCGTCAAATGAGTTGGCATGTGCCCCACCAACACCTTCTTGGCCACGTCGTCGTAGTAGAAGTACATCCTGAACTGGAAGTCGCCACCGAAGCCAACCCCACGCTTCAGATGCCTGTCCAATGTGACTTCCCGACCATCGTACTGCCGCTTGTATTCCTTCTTGTAGCGCTTGATCTCGTCGGCCGTGCCGACGTCTGACTCTTCCAATCCAATCTCGGCAAGTGCCTGCTTGCTGCGTTGGTAGGCATCGGTATCGTCCGAGCTCCTCGTTCGCATTGGGATGTAGTAGCGAACCAGGTAATCCATCGCCTTATATGCCAACGGAATGTCCTTGAAAGGAGATTCACGCGCCGCTTTGGCTGCCTTGGGATGAAGGACAAGTCTTTCCTGTCCGTACACCTCGACCCAAGTTTCCAGATCGTCCCAGCTCTCTGGATACTCCACCTGCTCCTCGCTCTCCGAGTACCCTGTTTCAACCCCATTCCATTGATTGCTGAGCTTGAATTTGAGCCGTCGAACCTCTTCGAGCGCGCTGGTGCGCTCGAGCTTGGTGGCTTGAAGCTCTTGGTCGGCCTGTGTCAGCTGCTCAGCCAAGTATTTATTCCTGGCCTTCTGCTCCAAAAGTGACGCTTCGAGCTCCATGTTGATCGCCTGCAGACGCCCGATTTTTTCCTCTGCGGTAGATGCAATGCTCTCGGCCTCTTGCCGCAACTCAACCAAACGTTGCTCAGACGTGGCGAGTCGACCTTCAGCAAGCAAGTTTCTTATGGAGTGAAAGGACGGCGCGCGCTCCTCAAGATCTCCGATCTCAAGACTGATCGAACAAGCGTGCTCAAATAGCTCGTCTGCAAGCCATTTCGGTAGCGCGGGCCCCTTTAGAACCCACAGAGGATGCTGAAAGGGATCGGCATCTGCAGTAAAGCCAGGGCGATATAGCCGAACCGCATTTCCAAACACGGAACGGTCTCGCCCAAAATTTCTGATCAATCCATCAGAAATCGGCTTATCGACTTGCAGGACATGCGCGACGCCCACAAGGCGCTTTGCCAACCGATCAGCGGATGCATCAACATTTCCAGAAATGACAATAACCGGTTGCCCTCGATGCGGATTGAGCAGCAGGCGACTGAACCACGCTCCGTCGTTGGCACTTCTTAAGCGTTTTGCGCTATCTACCAGCGCAACCCCCGCATCCTGCAGGCCAATATGCTGGGCAACCTTTGATACGACACCCGGCACACCGCTCGCGACGGGCGGCGGCGCTTCCTCAGTGCTACGGACCTGGGCCATTCGAACGCTTATGGCAGACGCGCCAACTCCAAGCAGAGTGACTTCGACTCGCCAGATGGCGCCATCTGCCATCGACTTTCGATCATCGAATCGCATCGCCCAGATGCCTTGACCGTCCGTCTCAATGGTGACTTCGCCATCGGCATGTTCAGCGTGTTGATTTGAAACCGAATCTAGTGATTTAAAGCCCTTGTTGGAGAGCCATTGAAGAACATCCTTCTTGGCACTCTCGAAGGACCCCGCAGAACTCACCCCAGGCTCGCCAAGCATCGCGGCAAATGCCAGCACGTTTACAGTCCCAGCGCTTCGCGAAAGCCGTGGCCTCGCTGGCATTTCAGAAGACGAGACAGACGTTACGGCCTCGTTTGAATTCGCATCCTGAGCGGGATCACAGGGCTCATCCACATAGTCGTGAGACTTAAGCTTTGAAGGACCCTTTAGCTCAAGATCATGAGCCTCACCGACGATCTCCGAGCCCTCTGACAACAGCGACGAGCTACTATCTCGTGCCCCCTCTCGCACAGCCCTCCCTAGCCAGAGCATTAGCGCCAGCCGATCTTCGTATGGGGTCCGCGTCGAATCCTCACAGGGAACAGACGCCAGCAAGTCGGCACTTACAGCTGGTGCATCCTCCCAGTGAAACTCAGTATCCCCGCTAGCACTTGACCTCGAAAAAAAACGCCCTGTGTCAAGGCAGATTCCGCCATCGGGCAATGTGAGTACGGAGCAAACCGCAGCTCCCTCAACATTCGGCGACGACCTAGTGGCATAAACCGCAGCGACTGAGTTCCATGCCGCGCGGTTACGGACGGGGCCAAGGTGGCCAATGAACACGCGGTGGGCCATTCTCAGGTCATCAACAATTCCATCGTCAGGCGCCTTCAAATCACCTAACGAAGGAATCATCGCTGAGAACCACCATGCGCCCGGCGCATGATGCTGAACATCGCCCTGGCTCGCCTGGAACGCAAGAACCTCCCCAGCTTCAAAGCCACGCAGCTTCAACAACGATCGTGCAATCGATACGTCAGCAAGGCTGTTGCAAGACACCAGTAATTTCTTGCCGGGGGAAAATCGGCTGAACTTGCCCGCCGCAGACTCTAGATCTTCCAAGCTAGGGGGTTGGTAGATCAGCACATCGGGGGATTCATCCAATGCCTCTAGGTGCTTGCTCCAATCTTTCATGAGCACTTGTTGAGGCGGCTGAAAGAGCAATGGCTTTGGAGCCTTACCCGCACGCGGCTTGCCAGGAACACAAACTGTCAGATTGAACTTCTGAGCGGGCTTGTGAACCTTCGCATACAAGGAAAGCCAACGACCGCCATCATCAGCGATGCCAGGATCAGCCGAAATTACCAGCAGATTGGCGCCAAGTGCTTCGATGACTTCGGGCGCCAACCGGGAGAGGGCGAAGAATGGTGCGCCGTAAAACGAAGCAAAAGCCTGTTGTCCGTCCTCGGAAAAACGACTCGTGAACTGGCCGCCGACGACACGCTGGACGGCGGCCGCATAATCCAGCACCGTCGTGGGAGTAGCGGAACTACTTCTGGACTGGATATCCATCACGCGCCTCGATCAGCTCCCGAATTCCTATCTCAAATACTCAAATTCATCGATCACACAGCTGTGCCAAAAGTGGCTCAAATAGATCGCGACCGCGCAAGCCATCCCTCCAGCGACCCGGAATTCCATCGGTCCGGTAAAGCAGCCCGGCAATTCCCCCCGCCACCGCTGCAGTCGTGTCCGTATCGTGCCCTAATGTCACCGCATGGCGCACACAGGCCTCAAAGCTTGTCGTGCCCTCAACCGCCTCCTTGGCAGACCACAACGTATCCAGCACATAGCCCGTTCCCCGGGCGGACGCGGCGTTACCGGGATCAAGGACCAGCTGGACCTCGGCACCGGGGAATAGATCCAAGCCGCCATGGTTTCGGAAGCGGCTCACCGCGGATGACCAAGGATCGGGACGCCGTTCCAGAGCGGCACGGGCCCAGAGGCAGTACAACGCACACGCAACCTGTGAACGCGGGTGACCGTGGGTGGGCAGAGACTGGCGAGCGGCCAACGCCATCAGCTCCCGGTCATCGCCACGATGCCAGAGGGCAAGGGGCAGCACCCGCATCAACGAGCCATTCCCGTTGTGGCGTTCGTCCGACGGCCCGCTGGATTCGGGCGGGATGCCCGCGCCAAGGCGATTGAGGGCGGTGCTTGTCTGCGCTCCGATATCGAAAACCGATCGGTTGACGGCGTAGAAGCCTTCGAGCAGCCAACGGCGTAGTCCGCCAGCGAAGTGCGCCAGATCCAATCCGTCGCATGCCAGGAGGCTATCGAGGAGGACTAGAGCCTGGGCGCCGTCATCGCTCCAGGTCCCGGGCGGTACGCCAACGTGTGCCCGCTGAAACCCCGGTGGCGGGGAAAACTCGATGAGATCTGCCGGTGGAATGGACTCGGGTGGGTGGAACTCGTACGGGACGCCCAGCGCATCACCGACCAGCAGCCCTATCAGGCCGCCGGACACCCGCTGCTGCCGATCGACACTCGCTGTCGCCATCCGTATCGCCCCCTGTCGCTGAAGCAGCATCATGGCGAAGTCGGGTCGCATCCAGTGAGATCTGGGACTGATTGGGCTCCCAAAGCCTCACAAATGCTCCCAAACCAGAACAAGCTGGCCCAGAAACGCCAAAGGCGCGGCCAAGCGGCTGCGCCTTTGGTAGGTTCTTTGGTAGAAACGATCAGCGGACACCGCTGAAACCGTTGTAATCACTAGATAACTGGCGGAGAGAGGGGGATTCGAACCCCCGAAGCGCGGTTTAGACGCTTACACACTTTCCAGGCGTGCTCCTTCAACCACTCGGACACCTCTCCGGAAGGTGTCGGACGGCGCCTCCTGCGCCGCCGAGCCGGCAATTCTAGCCGTCGGCGCGCGCCGCCACAAGAAACCCGGCGGCGGGTCGGGCGGGCGAAAGTCCGTGCATGGCAGAATGGGGCATGTCCTACCTCGTGCTTGCCCGCAAGTGGCGCCCCAGGCGTTTCGCCGAACTGGTCGGCCAGGAGCACGTGGTCCGTGCCCTGACCAATGCCCTGGAAAGTGGCCGCGTCCACCATGCCTTCCTGTTCACCGGCACCCGCGGCGTCGGCAAGACCACGATCGCGCGGATCTTCGCGAAGTCGCTGAATTGCGAGCAGGGCACCAGCGCGGATCCCTGCGGCGAATGCGAGACCTGCCGCGCGATCGACGCTGGCCGCTACATCGACCTGCTGGAGATCGATGCGGCCTCGAACACCGGCGTCGACAACGTCCGCGAGCTGATCGAGAACGCCCAGTACATGCCGTCGCGCGGCAAGTACAAGGTCTACCTCATCGACGAAGTGCACATGCTGTCGAAGCCGGCGTTCAACGCGCTGCTGAAGACGCTGGAAGAACCGCCGGAGCACGTCAAGTTCCTGTTCGCGACCACCGACCCGGAGAAGCTGCTGGTCACGGTGCTGAGCCGCTGCCTGCAGTTCAACCTGAAGCGCCTCGACGAGGACCAGATCCGCGGGCAGATCGCGAAGATCCTCACCGCCGAGGGCATCGCCGCCGAAGACGACGCGATCCGCCAGCTGGCCCGCGCGGCGGACGGCAGCCTGCGCGACGGCCTGTCGCTGGTCGACCAGGCGATCGCCTACTGCGGTGCCGGCACCGACGGTGGCCGCCTCGAGGGCGCCGCCGTCGCCGCGATGCTGGGCACGGTCGATCGCAACCGCGTGCAGGCGCTGCTCGACGCGTTGGCCGCGTACGATGGTGGCCGCCTGCTCGACGAAGCCGCCCAGCTCGCCGAGTTCTCGCCGGACTGGGGCAGCGTGCTGGATGCGCTCGGCGAGGCGCTGCACCGGGTGCAGGTCCGGCAACTGGTGCCGGGGGTCGACGTCGGCCACGATGCCGTCGAGGTCGACGCGCTCGCTACCGCGCTCCGTCCCGAACTGGTGCAGCTCTGGTACCAGATGGCCCTGCATGGGCGTCGCGACCTGCAGCATGCGCCCAGCCCGCGTTCCGGCTTCGAGATGACCCTGCTGCGGATGCTGGCGTTCCGCCCCGCCGACAGCGCCCGCGAGCAGCCGGCGATGCCGGCGTCCTCGCCTGCGCCTGCGCGTGGCGACACGCCACCACGCGGCCCCGCGCGAGGGAGTGCCGCAGAGGCCGCGCGTGCAGCGCTGTCCGCGCCGGCGCCCGATCTCGTTGCGCGTCCCGAGCGTCCACCCGAGCCGCGCGTGGCGCCCGCACCCAAGCCGGAGGCCGTGGTGCCGCCCATGCCGTCGACGCCCGAGGCGGGCGGCCTGCTGGTAACCGACACCGAGCACTGGCTGTCGCTGGTGGCGCGCAGCAGCCTGCGCGGGCCGGTGCGCCTGCTGGCCGAGCATGCCGCGTTCGTCGCCCACCACGACGGCGTGCTGCGGCTGTCGCTGGCCCCGGGCGACGAACACCTGAAGTCGCCGAGCCTGGTGCTGCAACTGGGCGATGCGCTGGCATCGATGCTCGGCGGTGGCGTGCAGCTGCGCTTCGAGACCGGCGAGCCGCGCGGCGACACCGCCCGCGTGCGCCATGCCCGCGAGCGCGAGTCGCGCCAGGCGCAGGCGGAGCAGGGCTTCGCGGCGGACCCCCACGTCCAGCGGCTGGTCGAGGTGCATGGTGCGCGCATCCTGCACGACACCATCCGGCCGCTGGGCGAGAATTGACCCGGGGCGGACGACCGCCCAATGCGAGGACGACCATGCGAGGAAACATCGCCCAGCTGATGCAGCAGGCGCAGAAGATGCAGGAAGACATGCAGCGCGCGCAGGAGGAAGTGGCGGCGCTGGAGGTGGAGGGCCATGCCGGCGGCGGGATGGTCAGCGTGGCCCTCGGCGGCCGCATGGATTGCCGCCGGGTGCGCATCGATCCCGCTGCGCTGGCCGATCCCGAGATGGCCGAGGACCTGATCGCCGCGGCCTTCAACGACGCGGTCAACAAGATCAACGCGATCTCGCAGGCCAAGATGGCCTCGGCGACCGCGGGGATGCCGCTGCCGCCGGGCATGAAGCTGCCGTTCTGAGTCTTGCTCCCCCGCCTTCGCCAAGCGAAGTCGAGGGCCTGGCGCGATGACGACTTCACTCCTCGAACAACTGATCGAAGCGCTGCGGGTCTTGCCGGGCGTGGGCCAGAAGTCCGCGCAGCGGATGGCCTACCACCTGCTGGAACGCCAGCGCGAGGGTGGGCGCCGGCTCGCCGAGGCAATGGCCGAGGCGATGGCGCGGATCGGCCATTGCGAACGCTGCCGCGACTTCAGCGAGGACCCGGTGTGCCCGACATGCGGGAGCAGCGCGCGCGACGCGCACCTGCTGTGCGTCGTCGAAAGCCCGGCGGACCGGCTGGCGATCGAGCAGGCCACCGGCTATCGCGGGTTGTACTTCGTGCTGCAGGGACGCTTGAGCCCGCTGGACGGCATCGGTCCCGGCGAGCTCGGGCTGGACCGGCTGGGCAAGCGCCTCGCCGAAGGCGAGGTGGTCGAGCTGATCGTCGCCACCAATCCCACGGTCGAGGGCGAGGCGACCGCGCACTATCTCGCGCAACTCGCGCGCGCGCATGGCGTGCGCGCCAGCCGGCTCGCGCATGGCGTGCCGCTGGGCGGCGAGCTGGAATACGTCGACCGCGGCACGCTGTCGCACGCGTTCGGCAGCCGCAGCGACATCCTTCCATGACAACGCCGGCAGGAGGCGACCCCGCGATGCACGACACCATCTTCCACAAGATCCAGCGCGGCGAGATACCGGCGCAGCTGGTCTACGAGGACGCGCACCTGTTCGCCTTCCGCGACATCGCCCCGCAGGCGCCGGTGCACGTGTTGTTCGTGCCGAAGCGCGACTACGCCACGCTCAATGACGTGCCGGAGGAAGACGCCGTGGTGGTGGGCCGGCTGGCGACCGCCGCCGCGCGCTACGCCAAGGCGCAGGGCTTCGCCGAGGACGGCTATCGCATCGTCATGAACTGCAACGGGGATGGCGGGCAGACCGTGTTCCAGATCCACCTGCACCTGCTCGCGGGCGCGCCGCTCGGTCGCTTCGGCACGCCCGGCTAGGCGCGACTCACCAGGCCCAGGGCCAGCCCCACGGCGACGGCCTGGTCACCACCCGCACCCGTTCGCGCACCGGCCACAGGTAGACGACATCGGCGGCCATCCGCGGGAAGCGGTACACGTAGCCATCGACCTTGCGTTCCTCGTACCCTTCGATGCGGCCGGTGAAGGTGACTTCGCGCTTGGGTTCGAACAGCGCGGGGTCGTAGAAGCCGGTACGGCAGGCGATGAACCGACCCCAGGTGTCGTCGCTTGCCCACACCGGGCGACCTTCGGCATCCAGGCGCGTGGATATGACTTCGAAGCAGGTGCGGTCGGGTCGTGGCTCGGTGCGGATGATGCGGCCGCCCCAGCGGACGGTGGCGCCGGCGTGATCGCCGACCACGGCATCATGCGCGCTCAGGGATTCGAAGCTGCCTTGGAGGGGTTTCGGTTGGGTGGCGCAGCCGGCGAGCAGGGCCAGGGCCAAACTGGTGGCGGCGAGGCGATGGGTCATGGCGAATCCTCGGGCTGGGGGTGGCGCCAGTCTAGGCCCGGTGGGTCAAGGGCGCGTCACGGGCGATGGGCGGACAGGTCGCGGACCAGCGCACGCACCACCGCCGGTTCGACGCGGGCGTAGCGGGCCGCGGAGAAACGCCGGCCGAGCGTGCGCAGGTCGATGCCGGCACGGGGCACGTCGGCGGCGACACGATCCGCCCAGGCCTGCGCGGGTTCATGCGCGTCGCGTGCGCGGCCGATCCGCGCGTAGCGCTCGCCAAGCCGGTGCCAGGCCCGCAGCAGCGGGTCGCGCTCGCGCTCGCCGCGGGCAAGCCACCAGGCCATCCATCCCATCGCCAGCCCGGCCACCAGGGCGAACAAGAGCACCAGGCCGCGCCCGCCGATCCCGGCAAGGCCCAGCGGATCGAGCATGCGCTGCTGCCGCTGCGCATTGAAGCCCAGGACGAAGTCGTTCCAGCCGCGGCGCAGCCAATCGCTGGCGTCGAATATCCCGACCAGCCCGTCGAAGGCACCGATTCGCCCGGGGCGTCGATCTGCCAGGGTATCGAAGACGCGTTCCGGTGCCACGGCGGCCGTCGGGTCGACGCGCACCCAGCCGCGGCGCGGCAGCCAGACCTCGTTCCAGGCATGGGCGTCGGAGTTAAGCACCACCCAGTAGTCGCCGATCGGGTTGCGGTAGCCCCCCGCGTAACCCGTCACCACGCGGGTCGGGATGCCCGCGGCCCGCATCAGCACGGCGAACGCGGAACTGAAATGCTCGCAGTAGCCTTGCCGGCGCTCGAACAGGAAATCGTCGACCTCGTTGCGCCCGGCCAGCGGCACGTCGAGGGTATAGGCGAAGTCCCGCCGGATCATCGCCAGGGCGCGGCCAACGAGCGCCGCGTCCGCGCGACCGTCCGCATCGTGGCCGGCCTCCCGGCGCCAGGCCCGGCCCATGGCCACGGTGCGCGGATTGAACCCGCGTGGCAGGAGCAGGGCGCGCATGCGCAAGGCCGGCGGGAGCGCGGGCTGGAAGGCGGAGGGGGGCGCGGATTGCAGGCGCCAGCGGGTGACGTTGTCCAGGCTGCGTTCGGCGCGCAGGCTGTGGCCGAGGGCGAACGCGCTTCCCGGCGGTGCCTGCAATGGCAGGTCGAGCGCCACCAGGTCCCGGCCTTCGGTCGGCTCCATGTCGAGCTGGTAGTCGTAGCGCGCATGGCCTGGTTGCATTTCGGCCGCGCCGGCCCCTGCGTCCCACCGCAGTTGGTGCCAGGTCGCGCCGTCGAAGTCCCACAGCACCGGCCCACGCCAATACATCTCGGCCCGCGCGGGGGTTGCGCCGAAGAACTGGACGCGGGCCGCCGGGCTGTCGTCGCTCATGAGGTCCAGCCAGCCGCCCGGCGTCATCGTGTCCGAGAGGCCGGGCTTTGCGACTGCCCGGTCTGGCAAGCCCCACAGCGGTGTCGGCAGCCGGGGGAACAACCAGAAGGCGGCCAGCGCCAGCGGCAGCCCCAGCCCCAGCAAGCGCACGATTTCCCCCAAGTCCCGCCACCCTGGCCGCGCCGATGCCTGGGGTCGATTCGATCCCCCGGATTCGTCCCCCGCGAGTCGACGCAGCGCCGACAGCACGGCAACCACCGCCAGCAGCGCGAGCGCCAGGCTCAAGGGGCCCTGGTCGAGCAGGAAGGTCGCGAAGGGTGCGAACAGCGCGAACCCAAGCAGGCTGCGGCCATCGCGCAGGCTGAAGGTTTCCGAGGGCTTGAGCGCCAGCATGCCAGCCAACAGGCCGCAGGCGGAATCGCGGCCGATGCCGTGCATCGTCGCGGCCACCGCGATGATGGCGGTGATCCCGAGCAGGATCCGCAGCAGTGCGGGCAACGGCCGGCGCCATGCGGCGGCGGTCACCAGCAACGCCGATGCGCCGAAGCCGAGGCCCAGCGCGAGCGGCAGTTGCAGCAGCAGCGGCAGCAGGCAGATCGCCGCGGCGGCGAGGACGTGGCGGCGGCTGGCGGCGGGCATGTGCGGCGCCGTCGCGGTCATGCCGGAGTCTCCGCGGGCATCATCGCCAGCGCGCGCAGGCACTGGTGGCGATGCAGCGGCCCGAGCCCGAGCGCGATCGGGGCCGTGCCAGGCAGGCGCAGGGCGTAGCGACGGCCTTCGCGTTCAGCATCATCGACCCAGCGGGCGAGCCGGCGGATGCGCTGCTCGTACGCGAGTCCTTCGGTGGCGCTCCAGTCCAGCTGCAGGTGGTCGCGACGATGCTGTTCGTATTCGCGCACCAACAGGCTGTCGCGGCGCGCGGAGGCCTTCCACGCGATCGTGCGCGGTGCGTCCCCGGCGCGGTAGCCGCGCAGGTGGTGGAGGTCGTCGCCGGCCCGGGCGTCGCGCGCGCGGCCTTCGCCGGTGGATGCGGCCGGCAGCGGCGGCGCATGCGGTTCCGCGGCGGGGTAGACCAACGTGGCCTGTGCGGGCCAGACATAGGCCCATGCGCGCGCCAGCCCAAGCGGCTGCACGGTGCGCAACTCCAGGCGCGGCAAGGGCATCAGCCCGCGCCGCGACGTGGGGAGGCGCAATTCAGCCGTGGTGCCCGACGCGTCGAAGCTCGCATGCACGACCTCGTCGCCATGCCGGAGTTGCAGGTCGCGGCGCTGGCGCGCGTCGCCAGCCCCCAGCGCGATCCGCAAGGACAGCGGCTCGCCGGCGGCCACCGGCTCCGCGGCGACCGCCTCGATCCGCACGCCCGACAGCTGCAGGTGCGCGAACAAGAGGCTTGCCTGCGCCGCACCCGCCAGCAGCAATGCCAACAGCAGCGCCGGGTTGTTGTTGTAGTTGAGTGCGCCCAGCCCCATCGTGCCCAGCAACAACGCGAAGAACAGCCCGGTCGCCGTCGGCAGGACGTAGACCCGGCGCCGATCCAGGCGCACCGGGAGAGACTCGGGCGCGCGCGGCCGGGTCAGCGCCTGCATCCTGCTCCGCAAGGCCGCGCGCATGGCTCAGTCGACGGCGACGGCGTGGAGGATCTGCTTGGCCAGCGTCGCGGGTTGGGCGTCGCCATCTCCGACCAGGCGATGTTCGGCGACCGCGGGGAACAAGGCCTGCACGTCCTCGGGCACGACATGGTCGCGTCCCAGCAGCAGCGCGTGCGCGCGCGCCGCGCGCAGCAATGCGAGCCCCGCGCGCGGGGACAGGCCCACCCGGATCCCGGGTTGCTTGCGACTACGTGCGAGCAGGGCTTGCACGTAGGCCAGCAAGGGTTCGCTGGCGTGCACGCCGAGCACCGCGCGGCGCAACGCGATCACCCGGTCGGCATCGAGCAGGGCGGGCGCTTGCGCGATCAGGTCGCGTCGGTCGCTGCCGGCGAGCAAGGCGCGTTCGGCGGCCTCGTCGGGATAGCCAAGCGCGAGCCGCAGCAGGAAGCGGTCGAGCTGCGAATCCGGCAACGGATAGGTGCCGGCGAGGTCCACGGGATTCTGGGTGGCGATCACCAGGAACGGGTCTGGCAGCGGACGGGTCTGCCCGTCCAGGCTGACCTGGTGCTCGGCCATGGCCTCGAGCAACGCGCTCTGGGTGCGCGGCGGGGCGCGGTTGATCTCGTCGGCCAGCAGCACGTGGGTGAACACCGGGCCGGGGTGGAATTCGAAGCGCCGCGCCTGCGCCTCGTACACCGACACCCCGAGGATGTCCGCCGGCAGCAGGTCGGAGGTGAACTGCACCCGCGCGAATCCGAGGCCCAGGGTCGCCGCCATCGCATGCGCCAGCGTGGTCTTGCCGAGGCCCGGCAGGTCCTCGATCAGCAGGTGCCCATCCGCGAGCAAGGCCACGAAGGCGAGGCGCACCTGCTGCGGCTTGCCCAGCACCAGGGTGTTCACCTGCGCCTGCGCATCGCGCAGGGCCGCGCGCAGCGCATCGGTTAGGATCGCGTCGGAAGCCGTGGAAGCGGGCATGTCGTTCAAGTCGGCGTCGCCTTGGTCGGGTCCGAGGCAGTGTACGAGGTCGCGGCGGATGCTGGATTCAACCGGGGTGCAAGCCGCCAGGCGCAGGTTCTTGTGGCTGTGGGCCTGTGCAAGCCTCGTCAACCTGGCGCTGGCCGCGCGCCTGCCGCTGTTCGTCGACGAGGCCTTCTATTGGCAGGAAGGCCGCCACCTTGCCTGGGCGTATTCCGACCTGCCGGGCATGACCGCGTGGCTGGCACGGATCGGCGATGCGTGGGCATCCGGCAGCACGTTGGCCCTCCGCCTGCCGTTCTTGTTGATCGGTGCCGCGATCCCGTGGCTGGTCGCGCGGATGGCGTCGCGCGAGGTCGATCCCGACCGCGGCTGGCAGGCGGGCAGCCTCGCGGTCTTGCTGCCGCTGTCCGGGTCGCTAGGACTGATGGCCCTGCCGGACGTGCCGCTGCTGTTCGCCACCGTGCTGTGCCTGGATGCCAGCCTGCGCCTGCTGCGCGAGGTCACTCCCGCCGCGGCGCTGGAACTTGCGCTGGGGTTGGCGATCGGCGGGCTGACCCACTATCGCTTCGCGGCGGTGATCGCGATCGGCTGCATCGCCTTGCTCGCGTCCGCCGAGGGGCGTCGCGTGCTGCGCCATCCGCTGGCCTGGGTCGCGATCGCGATCGGTGCGCTGGCGTGGTGGCCGCTGCTGGCCTGGAACCTCGATCACGCCGACGCCGGCCTGCGCTTCCAGTTGCTGGATCGGCACCCGTGGCAGTTCAGTCGCGAAGGCCTGCGCCTCGGGCGGATGCAACTCGCGCTCGCCACGCCGTTGCTGCTGGTGGCGATGGGGATCGCGGCGTGGCGCGGCCTGCGCGCGCAGCAACCTGCACGCCGTTACCTCGCGACGTGCGGGTCGCTGGTGGTCGTCGGCTTCCTCGCGCTCGGCTTCGTCGCCGATCGCGAGCGGGTGAGTTTCCATTGGCCGCTGCCAGGCTACGTCGCGCTGCTGCCGCTGCTGCCCGCGGTGCTGGCGAGCTGGGCGCGCGGCTGGCGGATCGCCGCGTGGGCCACCGCCGGGCTGGGCCTGGCCGCGGTGCTGGGCTACTACGCGATAGCCTCGATGCCCGCAGTGCGGGCGCAAGCGGCGTCACGCAACTTCCATCCGACCAATTTCGCCGGCTGGGACGTGCTGGCGCGCGAGGTCGATGCCACGCTGCGCGCCATGCCGCCCGGCACGCGGCTGCTGGCGGGCGACTTCAAGCTGGGTGCCGAGCTGGGCTTTGCGCGCGGCGATGCGCGGATCCCGGTGATCGATCATCCCCTCAACCACAAGCATGGACGGGCGCCGCAACTTGCGCTGTGGAGGCTGACCGTTGATACGCGCGAAGCCCTCGGCAATGGACCGATCCTGCTCGTCGCCAGCGCCAACGACGTGCCCTTCCGCGACCTGCTGGCGTACTACCACGCGCTATGCCGGCAGGTCGGGCCGTTGCCGCCGCCGCGGGTCCTCAACATCGACCACGGGCGCCAGCGCTTCCTGCTGTTCCGCTTGCCGGCAACACGCCCTGCGGGCGGCTGCACCACCCCCGCGCTCGCCTTCGTCGATGCGCCGACGCCGGGCGCCGAGGTCGGCAGCGGCTTCGATGTCACCGGCTGGGCGTTCAAGGACGGCGTCGGCCTGCGCGGCGTCGAGGTCACCGTGGACGGCATGGCGGCAGCACGGATGGCCTATGGGGATGCGAATCCGGGCGTCGCCGCGTTCTGGAAGGTCAGCCGCGATCCCGCGCATCCGCGCGTCGGCTTCCACGGGCGCGTCGAGGGCGTCGCCACGGGGCGGCACTGGCTGGGCCTGCGCCTGCATGGCCGCGACGGCAGCGTCGAGGACTGGCCTGCGCAGGTGGTCGAGGTTCGCTGATCAGGGCAGGCGGAAGCCGGCCTGGCGCAGCAGCCGGGCGGTGGCGATCAGCGGCAGGCCGATCAGCGCGGTCGGGTCGCGGCTCTCGATGGCATCGAACAGGGTGATGCCGAGGCCCTCGGCCTTGAAGCTGCCGGCGCAGTCGAACGGCTGCTCGGCGTCCACGTAGCGGGCGATTTCGCCGTCGTCGAGGTCGCGCATCGCCACTTCGGTCAGGTCCAGCGCCTCCAGCACGCGGCCGTCGGCGTTCGCCAGCGCGATGCTGGTGTGGAAGCGCACGCGCCGGCCGCGCATCGCCTGCAATTGCGCGATCGCGGCGTTGCGCCCACCGGGCTTGCCCAACAGGCGGCCCTCGACTTCCGCGGCCTGGTCGGAGCCGATCACCCAGGCAGCGTGGTCGAGGCCGGCGGCGACCGCGAGCGCCTTGGCGCGGCCCAGTCGGGCCGCCAGCGCGTCCGCCCGCTCGCCGGGGGTCGGGGTTTCGTCCACCTCCGGACGGGAGGTGTCGAAGGGCAGGCCGAAGCGCGCGAGCAAATCGCGGCGATAGCGCGAGGTGGAGGCGAGGACCAGCGTCGGCATCGTTCAGGGCTTGCCGGCGCGGGCGCGGTCGATGCGCGAGAGTTGCTGCTCCAGGCTGCCGCGGGCGGCATCCAGCGAGCCGCGCACGCTGCGCAACTGGTCCAGCGAGGCATCCGCCGCATGGTCGCGCAGCCACAGGCGCTGGCGCAGCAGGTCGCGCATCGCGCCCTGGACCGGGTTCTGGTGGTCGCCGGCGACCGCCTCGATCTCGCCACGCGCGACCCGCAGGCGGGCTTCCAGCGCATCGGCCGCGTCCAGCACCTCGCGGATGGCGCGCGCGCGCGGGTGCTCGCCGCGCAGCCGGCGCCAGGCCAGCCACGCGAGCGAGGCGATCAGGGCCAGCAACAGCAGCAGGAGGGTCGTCTTCACCCGGCGAGTCTGCGCCAGTCGCCTCAGGGGCGGCAATCGGCATGTCGCCCGGGGCGGCCCGGTTTGACACCTAACTGCTTGGCGAGTAACATTTTCCGGCTATGTCCAGCCCCTCCAACAGCCGCGTGCCCGAAGCCGTGGACGCCTGGCGGATGGTGGCGGCCCGCAAGGTGTTCGAAGGCAGGATCCCGTTGGCTGCGATGGCGCGCCTGCGCGACGGCCTGGTCGATGCCGAGGGCGAGGTCGGTTACACGATGGAGTTCGGCACCGATGCGCTCGGCGTCGCCTTCGTGGAACTGCAGGTCGAGGCCGGCCTGCCGCTGGAATGCCAGCGCAGCCTGCGTCGGTTCGTGCTGCCGGTGCAGCTGTCGCAACGCCTCGGCCTGATCCGGGACGAGGCCGACGAAGTCGCGCTGCCGCCCGGCTACGAGGCCTTGCTGGTGGCCGACGACGGCATGCTGAAGCCGGCCGAGCTGGTGGAGGACGAGTTGATCCTGGCGTTGCCGGTGGTGCCGGTGTCCGCCGACGTGGAGGAAGTCGAACGCGAGTTTGCGCCGACCGCGGAAGAAGTCGCCCAGGCCAGTCCGTTCGCGGCGCTGGCGGGCCTCAAGAAGGGGCATTCCCCTTGAGAGAAAGGTGCGACAATATCGCGCTGAGTCGCTGAAACGTTTTCTTTGGAGTTGTTCCCATGGCCGTCCAGAAGTCCCGAGTCTCCCCGTCCCGCCGCGGCATGCGCCGCGCCCACGACGCCCTGTCCGCCAAGCAGCTGGCCACCGATCCGACCAGCGGCGAGACCCACCTGCGCCACCACGTGACCGCCGATGGTTACTACCGCGGCAAGCAGGTCATCGCGCCGAAGACCAAGGTCGTCGACGAGGAGTGAGCCGCGGCCGCAAGGCCAGGGTTACCGCATGACGCCCGGCCGCGCCATTGGCGCGGCCGTTGGCGTTTCTGCATCCCGCGTTTCCCGCAGGCCGCCGCCCCTGGGGTTGGCCGGCCGCATGTCCGTCGCGCTATCGTGACGGGTCGCCCCCGGCGAGGGGGCTCGCCAGGAGTCCGTGCATGAGCCAGCCCGAAGGTCGCATCCATTCCCGCATCGCCGGTACCGGCAGCTACCTGCCGGAGAAGGTGCTGACCAACGCCGACCTGGCCAAGTTCGTGGACACCAGCGACGAGTGGATCGTCGCCCGCACCGGCATCCGCGAGCGCCACGTCGCCGCCGAGGGCGAGACCACCTCGGACCTTGCCTACCACGCCGCGATGCGCGCGATGGAAGCGGCCGGCGTCGGCCCCGCCGACCTCGACCTGATCGTGCTCGGCACCACCACGCCGGACCTGATCTTCCCTTCCTCGGCCTGCCTGCTGCAGCACAAGCTGGGCGCCGCCGGCTGCCCGGCCTTCGACGTCAACGCGGCCTGCTCCGGCTTCATCTACGCGCTGACCATCGCCGACAAGTTCATCCGCTCCGGTGCGGCGAAGACCGCGCTGGTGGTCGGCGCCGAGACCCTGACCCGGATGCTGGACTGGAACGATCGCGGCACCTGCGTGCTGTTCGGCGACGGCGCCGGCGCGGTGGTGCTCAAGGCCGATGCGGAGACCGGCATCCTCAGCACCCACATGCACGCCGACGGCGGCAAGAAGGAACTGCTGTGGAACCCGGTGGGCGTCTCGGTCGGCTTCAAGCCGGAGGAGCAGAACGCCGGCGTGCGCGTGCTGATGACCGGCAACGAGGTCTTCAAGCATGCGGTGAAGGCGCTGGATTCGGTGGTCGACGAAGCCCTGAGCGCGAACGGCCTGGATCGCCACCAGCTGGACTGGCTGGTCCCGCACCAGGCCAACCTGCGCATCATCGAGGCGACGGCCAAGCGCCTGGACATGCCGATGGAGCGGGTGGTGGTGACCGTGGACAAGCACGGCAACACCTCCTCGGGCTCGGTACCGCTGGCGCTGGACCAGGCGGTCCGCGACGGACGCATCCAGCGCGGCCAGCTGGTGCTGGTCGAAGCCTTCGGCGGCGGTTTCACCTGGGGCTCGGCGCTGCTGCGCTACTGACTTCGGCCGGTGCCGGCTGCGCTCGACGCTTCGGGCGCGTACGGTGCTCGCGATCCTCATCGACCCCACGTCAACTGCAGTTGCTGCACTCCGCGCGCGCCCGAATCGCCATCGCTCGCAACGGCCCCCGCGTCGAACCCGGCTGGGTGTCGCCGGGAAACGCCCAATACGCCCCGGTACAGACGCGCTAGAGCAATTGCTCGTATCATGCGCATCCCTTGATCCTGCGGGCGTTCGCGCGCCCGATGCCGCGTGAGCGATACCCCCGCCCAACTCGCCCTGGTCTTCCCCGGCCAGGGGTCGCAATCGGTCGGCATGCTGGCCGAACTCTCGGAACTCCATCCATCGGTCAAGGCGACGTTCGAGGAAGCCTCGGACGGTGCCGGCGTCGACCTGTGGGCGCTGTCGCAGGGCGGCCCGGACGAGATGCTCTACCGCACCGAATACACCCAGCCGGCCTTGCTGGCGGCGGGCATCGCGGTGTGGCGCCTGTGGCAGGCGCAGGGCGGCAAGCAGCCGTCCGTGCTGGCCGGCCACAGCCTGGGCGAGTACACCGCGCTGGTCGCAGCGGGCGCACTGTCCTTGAAGGATGGCGCGCACCTGGTGCGCATCCGCGGGCAGCTGATGCAGGAAGCCGCCCCGGCGGGCGTCGGCGCGATGGCTGCGGTCCTCGGCGCGGACGACGCCGTGGTCGAGGCGGCCTGCGTCGAAGCCTCCGGCGCGCAGGTGGTGGTGCCGGCCAACTACAACTCGCCCGGCCAGATCGTGATCGGTGGCGATGCGGCAGCGGTGGATCGCGCGCTCGCGCTGCTGCAGGCGCAGGGCGTGCGCAAGGCGGTGAAGCTGGCGGTTAGCGTGCCGTCGCACACGCCGCTGATGCGCGAGGCCGCCAACCGGCTGGCGCAGGCGATGGCCGGGATGGCGTGGTCGCAGCCGGCGCTGCCGGTGGTGCAGAACGTCGATGCCGCGGTGCACGCGAGCCTGGACGACATCCGCGATGCGCTGGTCCGCCAGCTCTACCTGCCGGTGCAATGGACCGCCTGCGTGCAGGCGCTGGCCGCGCGTGGCGTGGGTCGGGTCGGCGAATGCGGCCCGGGCAAGGTGCTGGCCGGCCTGGCCAAGCGCATCGACAAATCGCTCGACGCGCGCGCGTTGGGCACGCCGGCCGACTTCGCCGGCGCCATCGAGGAATGGAAGGCATGAGCGAACAACCGCCGCAGGGCGCCCCGTTGAAAGGTGAGGTTGCGCTGGTCACCGGTGCCTCGCGCGGCATCGGCGCGGCGATCGCCGACCACCTGGCCGCGCTGGGCGCCACCGTGATCGGCACCGCGACCTCGGACGCCGGCGCGCAGGCGATCGCTGCCCGGCTCGCCGACGCCGGCGGCCACGGGCGCCGGCTCGAGGTCAACGAGGCCGGAGCGATCGAGGCCCTGGTCGATGCCGTGGCCTCGGAGTTCGGCAACATCTCGATCCTGGTCAACAACGCCGGCATCACCCGCGACAACCTGCTGATGCGGATGAAGGACGAGGACTGGCAAGCCATCCTCGACACCAACCTGACCAGCGTCTACCGCGCCTCCAAGGCCGTGCTGCGCGGGATGATGAAGGCGCGCAAGGGCCGCATCGTCAACATCGCCTCGGTGATCGGGGTCACCGGCAACGCCGGGCAGGCCAATTACGCCGCGGCCAAGGCCGGCATCATCGCCTTCAGCAAGTCGCTGGCGAAGGAGATCGGGTCGCGCGGGATCACCGTGAATGTCGTTGCGCCCGGCTTCATCGCCACCGACATGACCGCCGACCTGCCGGAGACCGCCAAGGACGCCATGCTCGGCCAGATCGCGCTGGGCCGCCTCGGCGAGCCGGCCGACATCGCCCGCGCCGTGGCCTTCCTCGTCGGCCCGGATGCCGGTTACATCACCGGCGAAACCCTGCACGTCAACGGCGGGATGTACATGCCATGAGTGCCGTGGCCTGGCCTGCTGCGCTCGGCGCTCCGGGTGCGGGCGGTGCTCGCAATCCTCATGTACACCTACGTACACTGCGGTTGCTGCGCTCCGTCCACCCCCGGATCGCCATCGCTCGCGACGGCCAATCCAGCGGCACTCCCAAGTTCCCCGGCCGGCAATTGCCGGCCGGCTTTCACGTAAACTAACCATCGACCCGATTTCCGGGAGGAGCAACCCACATGAGCAGCATCGAAGAGCGCGTCAAGAAGATCGTCGTCGAACAACTGGGCGTCAAGGAAGAGGACGTCACCACCAGCGCGTCGTTCGTGGACGACCTGGGCGCGGATTCGCTGGACACCGTCGAGCTGGTGATGGCGCTCGAGGAAGAGTTCGAGTGCGAGATCCCGGACGAGGAAGCCGAGAAGATCGGCACCGTGCAGGCCGCGATCGACTACATCAAGGCCCACGTCAAGGCGTAACCCGCCTGTCGTGCGTCGCCACGCCGGGGCCGCGGATGCGGCCCCGCGCGTTTGCAGCACCGCAATACCGAAATCGAATCGAGGAGCCGTCATGTCGAAGCGTCGCGTCGTGGTTACCGGGATGGGGATCGTCTCGCCGTTGGGCAACGACCTGGCCAGCAACTGGGACGGCATCGCCAACGGCCGCTCCGGCATCGGCCCGGTGGCCGGCTTCGACGCCAGCACCTACCCGACGCGCATCGCCGGCGAGATCCGCGACTTCGACGTCACCCGCTGGGTGAACCCGAAGGACGCGAAGAAGATGGACCACTTCATCCACTACGGCATCGCCGCCTCGCTGATGGCGAAGGACGACGCCGGGCTGGAGGTCACCGAGGCCAACGCCGAGCGCATCGGCGCGCTGATCGGCGCCGGCATCGGCGGCATCTGGGGGATCGAGGAGACCGCGATCAAGCTGCACGAGGGCGGGGTCCGCAAGATCAGCCCGTTCTACATCCCCAGCACCATCATCAACATGCTCCCGGGCCAGCTCTCGCTGATGACCGGGATCAAGGGCCCGACCTTCTCGGCGGTCTCCGCCTGTGCCACCGCCAACCATTCGATCGGCATGGCGTTGCGCATGATCCAGTACGGCGACGCCGACGTGATGTTCGCCGGCGGCGCCGAGCGCGGCAGCTCGCCGACCTCGATGGGCGGCTTCTGCGCGATGAAGGCGATGAGCACCCGCAACGACGACCCGGCCCGTGCCTCGCGTCCGTGGGACGCCGGCCGCGACGGCTTCGTGCTGGGCGACGGCGCCGGCATCCTGGTGCTGGAGGAGTACGAGCACGCCAAGGCCCGCGGTGCCCGCATCTACTGCGAGCTGGCCGGCTTCGGCGCTTCGTCGGATGCCTTCCACATGACCGCGCCCAGCGAGAACGGCGAGGGACCCGCGCGCTGCATGGCCATGGCCTTCCGCGATGCCGGCATCAACCCGGAGGACGTGGGCTACCTCAACGCGCACGGTACCAGCACGCCGCTGGGCGACGTCGCCGAAACCCTGGCGATCAAGCGTGCGTTGGGCGACCACGCCTACAAGACCATGGTCAGTTCCACCAAGTCGATGACCGGCCACCTGCTGGGCGCGGCCGGCGGCGTGGAGGCGATCTACTCGGTCAAGGCGCTGGAAACCGGGATCATCCCGCCGACCATCAACCTCGAACAGCCCGGCGAGGGCTGCGACCTCGATTACGTGCCGAACACAGCGCGCGAGGCGAAGGTGGATGTCGTGGTGTCGAACGGGTTCGGCTTCGGCGGCACCAACGGCACCCTGGTGTTCAAGCGGATCTGATGCCCGCGTCCTCCCTTGCGACACAGGGGAGCGCGGGACAGGCTGCCCTCCGCCGATGACCGCCCGACCGCTCCCCGCGGGACTCGACCTGCTCGACCTGCACCGGCTCGACCCGGCGCGCTATCCGGTGCTGCTGGAATCCAGCGCGACCGGGGCGCATGGCCGGCGCGACCTGCTGCTGGCGCACGCCGGCGAGGGCTTCGCGCTGCATCGCGACGGGGTCGTGCGCAGCCTGGCCGGCGAGGTGCTCGGCGGCGACTTCCTCGCGGTCCTCGATGCGCAGTGGCAGGCCCGGCGCGGGTCGCCGGAGGCGGTGGGCGGACGTGCGTTCGACGGCGGCTGGGCGTTGCTGCTGGGTTACGAGCTCGCGGGCCAAGTGGAACCCGTGCTCGCGCTCCCGCACGCCGAGGGCGGGTTGCCGGTCGCCGTCGCGCTGCGGTGCCCGGCCGCGGTCCTGCACGATCGCGAAAGCGGGGCATGCAGCGCCGTGGCATCGCCCGGCGACGCGGGCTGGCTGGCGCGGATCGAGGCGGATGCGGTCCGCGCGATGGCGCTGCCGGCCTTGCCCGCCTGGCAGCCGCCGCGGGCGGTTGGGGAAGACGCGCCCGAACGGTTCCTCGACGGCGTCGCGCGCGTGCTCGACTACCTCGCCGCCGGCGATGTCTTCCAGGCGAACCTCTCGCGCGGCTGGCGCGCGCGCTTCGATGCGCCGCTGGATCCGGCGGCGCTGTTCCAGCGCCTGCGCGGCAACAACCCGGCGCCGTTCGCGGGCATCTTCCGCACCGCGCATGGCAGCGTGGTCAGCGCGTCGCCGGAGCGGCTGGTGTCGGTGCAGGGTCGGCGGGTCGAGACCCGGCCGATCGCCGGCACCCGGCCGCGCTTTCCGGGCGACGACGATGCCGCGCGCATCCGCGAGCTGGTCGGCCACCCCAAGGAGCGCGCCGAGCACGTGATGCTGATCGACCTCGAGCGCAACGACTTGGGGCGCGTGTGCACGCCAGGCAGCGTGGTCGTCGACGAGCTGATGACGGTCGAGAGCTATGCCCACGTGCACCACATCGTCAGCAACGTGCGCGGCGAGCTGCTCCCGGGCGCGACCCCGGGCCGGGTGATCGCGGCGGTGTTCCCCGGCGGCACCATCACCGGCTGCCCGAAGGTGCGTTGCATGCAGGTGATCGCCGAGCTGGAAGGCGTCGGTCGCGGCGCGTACACCGGCGCGATGGGCTGGCTGTCGGACGCGGGCGACATGGACCTGAACATCCTGATCCGCAGCGCGGAAGCGGAAGGCACGGCGCTGCGCTTCCGCACCGGCGCCGGCATCGTGATCGACTCCGACCCGCAGCGCGAGCTCGAGGAAACGCGGGCGAAGGCACGCGGGATGCTGCGCGCCCTGGGGGTCGAATGAGGCCCGCGACCGCGACCAGCATTGCAGCATCAAGCCCCGGCAACCGGAAGCGGATGCCGCGGGGTTCGACGCACCAAGCGAGTATCGGGGAGCGACTGCGTTGAACCCCGCGGCATCCGCCGTGTTCGTCGGCCAGGTGCGCGAGGCGTCCGTGGCGTCCTCCAACCGCGGCCTCGCCTATGGCGACGGCCTGTTCGAAACCATGCGCGTGCATCGCGGCGGCATCCCGCTGTGGTCGCGGCACCTGGCGCGGTTGCGCGATGGGGCGGGACGGCTCGGCATCGTAGTGCCTGAGCTGGGCTTCCTCGAAGCGCAGGTCCTGGCGTTCGCGGGCGATGTCGATGGCGGGGTGCTCAAGTTGCTGTTGACCCGCGGCGATGGCGGACGCGGTTACGCGCCCCCGGCCGACGCGGTCCCGACGTGGACGCTGTCCCGGCATCCATTGCCGCCGCCGCTGCCGGGCGCGCTGCAGCTGCACGACTGCGCGACCCGGTTGGCGATCCAGCCGGCCCTGGCCGGCCTCAAGCACTGCAACCGGCTGGAGCAGGTGCTGGCGCGTGGGGAGGTCGAGCGCGCCGGCTGCGACGAGGGCCTGATGCGCGACATGGAAGGCGCGCCGGTCTGCGCCACCGCGGCCAACCTGCTGGTGCTGCAGGGCGGGCGCTGGACCACGCCCGCCGTTTCGCGGTGCGGGGTGGCGGGCGTGCTGCGCGGCTGGTTGCTGGACGCCGGCCTGGTCGAAGAGGCGCCGGTCGCGCGCGAAGCGCTGGACGATGCCGACGCGTTGGCGCTGTGCAACGCGGTGCGCGGTATCCTGCCGGTCGCGTCGCTGGGCGCGCGCCGATGGGTGCGCGATGCGGCGGTGGACAGGATCCAGGAACGGTTGGCGATGGCATTCCCGATGTTTTCCGAGGCAGGGCAGGGCACATGAGCCGGCGCGCGCGACGTGTGCCGGCGGGCGGGGCGCTGCGCCGCTTCCTCCTGCTGGTCGTGGTGGTCGCATTGCTGGCCGGTGCATGGGCCTGGCAACGGCAGCGCGGCTTCGCCGACGGTGCGCTGGACGGGATCAAGGCCGGGTCGAGCCTGGTGGTGGCGCGCGGGGATTCGCTGGACGCGGTGCTGCGCAAGCTGCGCGACGCCGGCGTCGACACCGGCGAGCGCCTGCAGTGGCAGTTGCTGGCGCGCGAGCTGGATGCGGCCGGTCGCCTGCAGGTCGGCGAGTACGCGCTGGATGCGGGCACCACCCCGCGTGCGCTGCTGTTGGCCATGCGCGACGGCAAGGTCCTGCGGCGCAACTTCACCATCGTCGAAGGCTGGAACATCCGCGACCTGCGTCGCGCCCTGGCCAAGGTGCCCGAGTTGCGGCAGGAGGCGGCCGGGCTGGACGATGCCGCGCTGATGCGTGCCCTGGGCCAGCCCGGGCAGCACCCCGAGGGGCGCTTCCTGCCCGAGACCTATGCCTGGGTCCGCGGCGATACCGACCTGGACGTGCTCAGGCGCGCGCATGCGGCGATGGCGAAGGCGCTGGCCGCGGCGTGGGAGGCACGCGCGAAGGACCTGCCGCTGCGCTCGCCCGACGAAGCATTGACCCTCGCCTCGATCGTGGAGAAGGAAACCGGCATCGCCGAGGAACGCCCGGCCATCGCCGGCGTGTTCGTGCGGCGCCTGCACACCGGCATGCGCCTGCAGACCGACCCCACCGTGATCTACGGGATGGGCGCGGCGTATGCCGGCAACATCCGCCGCAGCGACCTCACCACCGACACGCCCTACAACACCTACACCCGCGCCGGCCTGCCGCCGACGCCCATCGCGATGCCGGGCGAAGCCGCGCTGCGGGCCGCCACCCGCCCCGCACCCGGCGATGCGCTGTACTTCGTCGCGGTCGGCGATGGCAGTGGCCGCCACGTGTTCAGCGCGTCGTTGGACGCGCACAACGCGGCGGTGCGCGCCTATGTGCAGCGCTACCGCGCGCAACAGCGCGAGGCGGCGCCGAAGTGAGCGGCGGACTGCGGCGGGAATCGCGCCTGCTGACCATCGAAGGTGGCGAAGGCGCGGGCAAGAGCACCGTGCTGCGCGCATTGCGGGACGCGCTCGTGGCCGACGGGTTCGAGGTAGTGTCGACCCGCGAGCCCGGCGGCACCCCGCTGGCCGAACGGATCCGCGGCCTGCTGCTGGATCCCTCGCACGAGCCGGCGGCACCGGAGACCGAATTGCTGCTGATGTTCGCCGCGCGCGCGCAGCACGTGCGCGAGGTGGTGCTGCCGGCGCTCGCCCGTGGCGCGTGGGTGGTCAGCGACCGCTTCACCGATTCGAGCTATGCCTACCAGGGCCATGCGCGTGGCCTGGACCAGGGCTTCATCGCCGAACTCGAACGGCGCGTGGTCGGGATCGAACCCGGGCTCACCCTGCTGCTCGACCTCGGCGTCGCCCACGGGCGCGAACGCACCCGCGGCCGCGACCTGCTGGGGGGCGCCGGCCCCGACCGCATCGAGCGCGAACGCGACGATTTCTTCGAACGCGTGCGCGCGGGCTTCCTCGCCCGCGCACGGGCGCATCCGGATCGCGTCGAGGTGATCGATGCCAGCCCGGCCGCGGAGGCCGTCGCCGCGGCGGCCGTCGCCGCATTGGCCCGTTACCGCGCGGGGCTGCGATGAGCCTGCTGCCGCCGCTCGCGCCCTGGCAGCAGCGCGCCTACGCCCAGGCCTGCGCGGCGATCGATGCCGGGCACTTCGGCCACGCGACGCTGGTCGTCGGCCCCGCCCGTATCGGCAAGCGCGTGCTCGCCGAACGCCTCGCCCAACGCGTCCTGTGCCAGGCACCGCAGGCCGACGGTGAACCCTGCGGCCACTGCAAGGCCTGCCACCTGTTCGCCAGCCGCGCCCAGTACGACCCGATGGAGGTGCGGCCGGATGGAATGCCCGCGCATCCCTGGGGCCACAGCGCGCATCCCGACCTGTTGCTGGTCGGCCACGAGGTCAACCAGAAAACCGGCAAACCGCGCACCGAGCTGGTAATCGAGCAGGTCCGCGCGATCTCCGAAAAGCTGGGCCTGACCGCGCAGCTCGGCGGTGCGCAGATCGTCATCGTCGATCCAGTGGAGGCGATCAACTGGAACGCCTTCAACGCCTTGCTGAAGACGCTGGAGGAGCCGCAGCCGGGCCGCTACCTGTGGCTGTTGTGCGCCGATCCCGCGCGCTTGCCGGCCACCATCCGCAGCCGATGCCAACGCCTCGAGCTGCGCCTGCCGCCACGCGACGAGGCGCTGGCCTGGCTGCGTGGCCGCGGGCATGCGCAGGCCTTGGCCGAAGAGGCGCTGGATGCGGCGCGCGGCGATCCGGGGCTGGCCGATGCCTGGCTCGCGGGCGATGGGCTGGCGTTGCGGCGCGAGGTCGCCGCCGATGCGCAGGCCCTGCAGCGCGGCCAGGCGGCCGCCGTGGATTTGGCTGCGCGTTGGGTGGCCGACGGGCGCGCTGCGGAGCGCTTGCAGCACCTGGCGGACCTCGCGTTGCGCGAGGCCTCGGGCTTGACCGATCCGGTGCGAACCCGCAGGCTGGCCGCGCGATTCGACGCCGCCAACCGGGCGCGTGGGTTGTTGCGCACCACGGTGCGCGCCGACCTCGCCGTCGCCGAGGGGCTGGTGGCATGGAGCAACTGATGGGGACTGGCGCATGAGTGGAGCGGGCGGCGCGCGGCAAGGCATCCTGTCGCTGGTGGTCAAGGACAAGGCCGCGCTGTACAACGCGTACATGCCGTACATCCGGCAGGGCGGGATCTTCGTGCCGACCACGCGGCGCTACTTCATCGGCGATGAGGTCTTCCTGCTGCTCACCTTGCCGGATTCCTCCGAGCGGTTGCCGGTCGCCGGGAAGGTCTGCTGGGTGACGCCCACCGGTGCCCAGGGCAACCGCACAGCCGGGATCGGCGTGCAGTTCGCGGACACCGCCGAAGGCGAATCGGTGCGGGGCAAGATCGAGACCGTGCTGGCGGGTACCCTCAGCGCCGAGCAGCCGACCCAGACGATGTGACGCCGCTGCCGCGTGTGCGGCGACGGACAGGGTGCGGCCAACCTCAGGGATTGGCTTCGCGCAGGGCCGGGTTGTCCCAGCCCGGGCGCGGGGCGAAGCGCTCGCCGTGCGTGGCCTGCAGCGCCTGCAACCGCGCGACCAGGGCGTCCGGGCCGACGCTGCGGATGTGCGCGATCGGGCCGCCGCGGAACGGCGCGAAGCCGGTACCGAAGATCACCCCCGCATCGAGCAGGTCGGCATCGGCGACCACGCTGTCGTGCAGGCAGGCCACCGCCTCGTTGAGCAGCGGCAGGATCAGCCGGTCCTCGAGGTCGGCCGGCGCCTCGTAGCCTGCCGGCACCTCGGGCTTGACCGCCTTCCCGTCCTTCCAGGCGTACAGGCCCTGGCCGTCCTTCTTGCCGCGCTTGCCGGCCTCGACCCCGCCCAGCGCCGCCGGGACCTGCAGGCCGAGGAACGGCGCCAACTCCCTGCCCACGCCGGCCGCCACGTCCAGTCCCACGGTGTCGAGCAGTTCGATCGGCCCCATCGGCATGCCGAACTTCACCGCGGCCTTGTCGATGACCGCGCCGGGGATGCCGTCGGCATGGGCGGTGGCGGCTTCGAGCATGTACGGGAACAGCACGCGGTTGACCAGGAAGCCCGGGGTGCCTGCGACCGGCACCGGGAACTTGCCCAGCGCCTTGCAGAACGCGGCGAGCCGGCGTTCGGTCTCCGGCGCCATGCGGTCGTGGTGGATGATTTCGACCAGCGGCATCTGCGCCACCGGGTTGAAGTAGTGCAGGCCGGCGAACTGCGCCGGGCGGTCGATGTGCTCGCGCAACTCGACCAGCGGGATCGACGAGGTATTGGTGGTCAGGAGCGCATCCGCCTTCAGCCGCGGCTCGAGGGTTTCGTACAGCGCGCGCTTGGCATCGGGGTTCTCGATGATCGCCTCGATCACCAGGTCGGCGGTGGCCGCGCCATCGCCGGCGAGGTCGCCCTTCAGTCGCGCCGCCACCGCCGGCCGCTTGGCCGGATCCTTGACCTTCTTCTCGAACAGCGCCTGCGCGCGCTGCAGGGCCGGGTCGATGAAGCGCTGCTCGCGGTCCTGCAGGGTGACCTCGAAGCCCTTGTAGGCCGCCCACGCGGCGATGTCGCCGCCCATCACGCCGGCGCCGACCACGTGGACGCGGGCGATCCCGGGGTCACCCTTGCCCAGCGCCTTCAGGCGCTCGGTGAGGAAGAAGATGCGGATCAGGTTGCGCGCTGTGGGCGTGCCGGCGAGTTTCACTACCGCGCGGCGTTCGGCATCCAGCCGTCCCTGCAGGCCCTTGCCGCCGGCCCGTTCCCAGGTCGCGATCAGCGCATGCGGCGCCGGGTAGAACGCCTTGGGCGCCTTGCGCGCGACCTGCTTGGTCATCTGCGGCGCCAGCAGTTTGCGCGCGAGCAGGGTGTTGGTCGCCCAGCCCAGCACGCGTTGCTTGAACGGGCGGGTGGTGCCGCGCAACGCGAGCGTTGCCGCCGCGTCGACCAGGTTCGCCGGCTCGACCACCTTGTCGACCAGGCCGATGCCGCGGGCGGCGCTCGCCGACAGCGCGCGGCCGGTCAGCATCATGTCCATCGCCGCCGGCGCGCCGACGAGGCGCGGCAGGCGGGCGCTGCCGCCCCAGCCCGGGAAGATGCCGAGCTGCACTTCGGGCAGGCCGATGCGGGTGGAGGGATCGTTGCTCGCCACCCGGTAGCGGCAGGCCAGCGAGATTTCGGTGCCGCCGCCCATGCAGAAGCCGTGGATCGCCGCGACGGTGGGGCAGGGCAGGCGGGCCAGCGACTGGAACACCACCTGGCCGCGGCGGATCGCGTCGTCCACCGTGCCCTTGCGATCGAACTCCTGGAATTCCTTGAGGTCGGCGCCGGCGATGAAGCCGCTGGCCTTGCCGGAGGCGACGACCACGCCCTTCGGCGGATCCAGCGCGATCCGTTCCAGCGCCGCGGCGAGTTCCAGCAGCGCGTCCTGCGAGAACGCGTTGACCGCGGCATCGGCGCGGTCGAAGTACAGCACCAGCACCCCATCGGGGCGCGGCTCGGGGCGCCAGTGGCGGAGACGGAGGCCATCGAAGCGCGCGGCGGAGGCGTCGGCCATGGGCGTACGATCCGGAGGAGTATGGAGGAACCCGTATCCTAGCCCGCGTGCACTTGAATACGTGTCAAACCGGCTTCAGGTAGGAACGGTCGCGGGAACTTCCGCGGCGCAGGATGGTCACAACGCCCGGACGCCGGGCCCAACGGGGGACCGGCACGCGATGGCCGAGGATGACGTGTCGGAAGCGCTGGACCAGGATCTCGTCGCCCGCGTGCAGCGCGGGGACAGCGCCGCCTTCGACCTGCTGGTGCGCAAGTACCAGCACAGGGTCGGTGCGCTCATTTCGCGCTACATCCATGACTGGGCGGAAGTGCAGGACGTCGCGCAGGACACCTTCATCCGCGCCTACCGGGCGATCGGCGGGTTCCGCGGCGACGCGCAGTTCTCCACCTGGCTGCACCGGATCGCGGTGAACACCGCCAAGAACCACCTGGTCTCGCACAACCGCCGCCCGCCCGCCGACGACATCGAGCTGGAGGATGCCGAGCAGTTCGAGTCCGGCCTGCGCCTGCGCGACAACGACACCCCCGAGCGCGAACTGATGCGCCAGCAGCTGGAACAAACGGTGCTGCGCGCGGTCGAAGAACTGCCGCCCGAACTGCGCGACGCGATCACCTTCCGCGAAGTGGAAGGCATGAGCTACGAGGAGATCGCCGAGCGCATGGATTGCCCCATCGGCACCGTCCGTTCCCGCATCTTCCGCGCCCGCGAGGCCATCGATGCACGGATGAAGCCGCTGCTCGACCAGGACGACACCGCCCGCAAGCGTTCGCACGCATGAAAGCGACCGACATGAACACCGACCACGCCGCCAACGACCTCACCCAACTGAGCAGCCGCGAACAATTGTCGGCGCTGATGGACAGCGCCCTGCCGGCTGACCAGACCCGTTTCCTGCTGCGCCGCCTGCGGCACGACGATGCCCTCGCCGGATGTTGGGAACGCTGGCGCATCGCCGGCGAAACCCTGCGCGGGCTCGCTCCCGCGCAGCGCCTGCCTGCCGATTTCGCCGCGCGCGTCGCCGCCGCCCTGCACGACGCGCCGCCGGTCGCGATGCCTGCCGCGCGCAATGCCACCGCGCCGTCCTGGGTGCGCTGGGGCGTGGGCGGGGCGATGGCCGCCTCGCTGGCGATGGTTGCGCTGATGGCCCGCCAGGCACCCGATGCAACCCCCGCCGGCGTGTCGATCCCGGCCCGGGTGGCCACCACGCAGGTGGCCGATCCCGCCCCGGCACCGGTGCACGCCCCCGATCGTGGCGCATCCGGGGAGGGCGCCGCGCAACAGGCGCTTGCCGCAGCCACCGCCGTGGCGGCCGTCGCGCGCCCGCTGCGCGAGTCCCGCCGTCCCGTCGGTGCCGGTCCGCGCCAGGGCGCCCGCCCCGATGCCGCAGTCCCCGCCCTGGTCGCCGAGGTCCCGGCGCCCGCCACCGAGCTGGTGGCCAAGCCCTGGCCGCGCACGATCCTGCCGCAGTACGCGAACGAGGGGCTGGCCGTGGGCTTCGGCGACGCCCCGCGTGCGCTGTTGTCCGAAGGCAATCCGTTCGCGGCACCGCCCGCGCTGGCCGGCTTGCCGGCGCCGCATGCCGCCCTCGCCGAGGCCGCGCCGCAGGACGACCCAGCCTCGCAGGCGAGCCCTGCCGAGGACGCCCCGCGTCCCTGAGACGGCGTCGCCGCATTTCCACGATTCGCACCCCACGAGGATCCCACGATGCCCGTCGACACCCCGCGTGCCGCGCTGCTCCGCCCCGTCCTGCTCTCCGCCGCACTGGCGGTCGCCGCCGGCGGCACCGCCGGCTGGTACTCCTCCGCGCATGCGCAGTCGCAGGCCGCCGCGCCGGCGCCGGAACTGGTCGCGGGGCTGCCCGATTTCACCCTGCTGGTGGACCGGGTCGGACCGGCGGTGGTCAGCGTCGAGGCGGAAGCCGGCGGCAAGCCGGCGGCGACCGCGCAACGCGCGCAGCCGCAGGTGCCGGATGCGCCGGACGATGACGAGGTGCCCGAGTTCTTCCGCCGCTTCTTCGGCCCCGGCATGCCTATGCCGGGCATGCCCGAGGGCGGCGCGCGCCCGCGCGGGGTGTCGCAGGGCACCGGGTTCATCATCTCCGCAGACGGCTACGTGCTGACCAACCACCACGTGGTCGATGGCGCCGATACCGTGCGCATCCGCCTGGCCGACCGCCGCGAGTTCACCGCGAAGGTCGTCGGCAGCGACGAGCAGTCCGACGTCGCCCTGCTGAAGATCGCCGCGAGCGGGCTGCCCACGTTGCGCATCGGCGACTCCAAGGCGCTGAAGTCCGGCCAGTGGGTGGTCGCGATCGGCTCGCCGTTCGGGCTGGACCATTCGGTGACCGCCGGCATCGTCAGCGCGGTCGGCCGCGCCAATCCCTACGCCAACCAGCGCTACGTCCCCTTCATCCAGACCGACGTGGCGATCAACCGCGGCAATTCCGGCGGCCCGCTGCTGGATACGCGCGGCCAGGTGGTCGGCATCAATTCGCAGATCTTCAGCAATTCCGGCGGCTACATGGGCGTGAGCTTCGCCATCCCGATCGACGTGGCGATGAACGCCGTGCAGCAGCTCAAGGCCACCGGCAAGGTCACCCGCGGGCAGCTGGGCATCGAGATGCAGCCGATGGGCCGCGACGAGGCGCGTGCGCTGAACCTCCCAGACGATCGCGGCGCGATGGTCAAGCGCGTGGTCCCGGGCGGCCCCGCGGAGAAGGCGGGGATCATCGCGCTGGACGTGATCCGCAGCGTGGATGGCCAGCCGATCAACGAGTACAGCGACCTGCCGCCGATCATCGGCGGGATGGCGCCGGGCGCGAAAGTGCGGATCGAGTTGATCCGCGACGGCAAGCCGCGCACGGTGACCGCGACCCTCAACGCGCTGGACGAGCGTGCCGCCGCGAACGATCCGGACGCGGGCGAGCTGGCCCCGCGCGCGCCGGCCGCGGCGCCGGCGAATGCGCTCGGCATCATCGGCGAGAACCTCGATGCGCAGCAGCGCAGCCGGCTCGGCCTGCAGCCCGGCGAGGGCGTGCGCGTCGCGCGGGTCGACGGCATCGCCGCCCGCGAGGCCGGCCTCCGCGCCGGCGACGTGATCCTGGCGGTGGGCCGCAACGACGTCGGCAGCGTGGCCGCGCTGGACGCGCAATTGCGCGCGGCCGGCGCCGGCAAGCCGGTGATGCTGCTGGTGCGCCGTGGCGGCGGCACGCAGTACCTCACCGTTACGCCGGGCGAGGATTGACCGCCCGGCCTCGGCGCCCTGGCCCGGACGGGGCGGGGGCGCCGCTGTGCGATAATGTTCCGTTGACTGGACGCCAGCCGCCCGCGCGGCCGGCGCAGCCCCCCGAAGATTCGCACAGCACGTCCCCATGCAGCCCGACGCCATGCGGTTCATCCGCAACTTCTCGATCATCGCCCACGTCGACCACGGCAAGTCGACCTTGGCCGACCGCATCATCCAGCTCTGCGGCGGCCTGCAGGACCGCGAGATGGAGGCGCAGGTGCTCGACTCGAACCCGATCGAGCGCGAGCGCGGCATCACCATCAAGGCGCAGTCGGTGTCGCTGCCGTACAAGGCGAAGGACGGCACCACCTACCAGCTGAACTTCATCGATACCCCGGGCCACGTGGACTTCAGCTACGAGGTCAGCCGCTCGCTGGCCGCCTGCGAAGGCGCGCTGCTGGTGGTCGACGCCGCGCAGGGCGTGGAGGCGCAGTCCGTCGCCAACTGCTACACCGCGGTGGAGCAGGGCCTGGAAGTGGTGCCGGTGCTGAACAAGATCGACCTGCCCACCGCCGACATCGACAAGGTGAAGGAGGAGATCGAGGCGGTGATCGGCATCGATGCCGCCGATGCCGTGGCGATCTCGGCCAAGACCGGGCTCAACGTCGGCGACGTGCTCGAGGCCATCGTGCAGCGCATCCCGCCGCCGGTCCCGCGCGACACCGACAAGCTGCAGGCGCTGATCATCGACTCGTGGTTCGACAACTACCTCGGCGTGGTCTCGCTGGTGCGGGTCATGCAGGGCGAACTCAAGCCCGGCGACAAGATGCTGGTGATGAGCACCGGGCGCGCCCACCAGGTCGACGCGGTCGGCGTGTTCACGCCCAAGCGCAAGGTGCTGCCGAAGTTGTCCGCCGGCGAAGTGGGCTGGATCACCGCATCGATCAAGGACGTGCACGGCGCACCGGTCGGCGACACCCTGACCCTCGCCAACGATCCCGCGCCGGCGCCCCTGCCGGGCTTCCAGGAGATGCAGCCGCGCGTGTTCGCCGGCCTGTTCCCGGTGGATGCGGAGGACTACCCGGCGCTGCGCGAGGCGCTGGAGAAGCTGCGCCTCAACGATGCAGCCCTGCGCTTCGAGCCGGAGAGCTCGGAGGCGATGGGCTTCGGCTTCCGCTGCGGCTTCCTCGGCATGCTGCACATGGAGATTGTGCAGGAGCGCCTGGAGCGCGAGTACGACCTCAACCTGATCAGCACCGCGCCGACCGTGGTCTACGAGGTGCTGAAGACCGACGGCGGCATCGTGCCGATGGACAACCCGGCCAAGCTGCCGCCGGTCAACATGGTGCAGGAGATCCGCGAGCCGATCATCCGCGCCAACATCCTCACCCCGCCGGACTACATCGGCAACGTGATCAAGCTGTGCGAGGAGAAGCGCGGGGTCCAGGTCGGCATCACCTACATGGCCAGCCAGGTGCAGGTGAGCTACGAACTGCCGATGGCCGAGGTGGTGCTGGACTTCTTCGACAAGCTGAAGTCGGTCAGCCGCGGCTACGCGTCGCTGGACTACCACTTCCTGCGCTTCGAGGCCGGCCCGTTCGTGCGCGTGGACACCCTGATCAACGGCGACAAGGTGGATGCGCTGTCGATCATCGTGCATCGCTCGCATGCGGACCGTCGCGGGCGCGAGCTGACCGAGAAGATGAAGGACCTGATCCCGCGGCAGATGTTCGACGTCGCGATCCAGGCCGCCATCGGGGCGCAGATCATCGCCCGCACCACGGTCAAGGCCTTGCGCAAGAACGTGCTGGCCAAGTGCTACGGCGGCGACGCGACGCGCAAGAAGAAGCTGCTGGAGAAGCAGAAGGAAGGCAAGAAGCGGATGAAGCAGGTCGGGCGGGTGGAGATCCCGCAGGAGGCCTTCCTCGCCGTGCTGCAGGTCGACAACAAGTAGGGCCGGCGCGCCACGGGGTGCCCCGCGGCCGGATGCCGGCGGCGGGCTACACTCCGGGCATGGGCAGCCCCCGCGTGGCGGGTGGGCGCCCGCCGGCCTCCAGGTGCGAGGCGACCCCACGGAAGGGCCGGGGGTTTCAGGAGGACGCGGCATGATGGTGTGGTTCGAGACGATCCTGGTGGTGCTGACCGCGCTGAGCGGGCTGGTGTGGCTGCTGGACAAGCTGGTCCTGGCGAAGCGGCGCGCGGTGGCGGCAGGGCCGCTGGAGCCGGCGCGCGAGCCCGTGCTGGTGGACTATTCCAAGGCGTTCTTCCCGATCCTCGTGCTGGTGCTCGGCCTGCGCAGCTTCATCGCGGAACCGTTCCGGATCCCGTCCAGTTCGATGATGCCCACGCTGCTGATCGGCGACTTCATCCTGGTCAACAAGTTCGCCTACGGGCTGCGTTGGCCGATCACCAACAAGAAGTTCATCGACATCGGCGAGCCCGAGCGCGGCGACGTGGTCGTGTTCCGGCCGCCGCACCATCCGCGCGAGGACTGGATCAAGCGGGTCATCGGCGTCCCGGGCGATACCGTCGCGTACCACGACAACCAGGTCAGCATCAACGGCAAGCGGCTGCCGTACCGGGTGGAGCGCATCTACCAGGGCGTGGGCCAGGGTGCCGATGCGACCGGCGCCACCGAATTGACCGAAGGCCTGCCGGGACGTCCGCATTTTGTCCTGGAGCACCCCGATGTCGCGTTCCTCCCGCAAGGGCAGGGCGAAGGGGAGTGGATCGTCCCGCCGGGGCATTACTTCGTGATGGGCGATAATCGGGACAACAGCGAGGACAGCCGTTTCTGGGGATTCCTGCCGGAGGCCAACCTGCGCGGCAAGGCGTTCCTGGTCTGGATGAACTTCGACAGCAGCGCCGACCGCTGGGTGGATGCCTCGCGCATCGGCAGCCGGATTCCTTGAGCCACGTTGGACGAACGGAGAGGGGAGTACCACGATGAAGCGCCTGCAAAGCGGCATGACCATGCTCGGGTTCCTGATCACCCTGTCGGTGGTGATCCTCCTGGCTTACTGCGCGATGAAGATCGTCCCGATGTACATCGAGTTCTATTCGGTGAAGAAGGCGCTGGCCAGCATGGCCAAGGAAGCCGACCTGGCCAACGCCCCGAAGGACAAGATCCGCGCGAGCTTCGCCCGGCACATGCAGATCGACTACGTCTCCGTGATCAAGCCGGAGATGCTCAAGATCGAAACGACCGATGCCGGCTACGACCTGCTGGTCGACTACGAGCGCCGCGAAGCCCTGATCGCCAACCTGGACGTGGTCGGCAAGTTCCATGCCGAGCAAGTGATGGCGCGTGGTGCCGGCGGCGAATGAAGCCGGGGCGCGGGCGCCCGGCGGGCATGCGTTCCGCGATCCGGCGTTGCTGGCGCAGGCGCTGACCCACCGCAGCGCCGGCAGCCCGCACAACGAACGCCTGGAATTCCTCGGCGACGCGCTGGTCAACCAATTTGTCGCGGAGGCGCTGTACCGATACTGGCCCAAGGCCGACGAAGGCGCACTGACCCGTGCCCGCGCCGAGCTGGTGCGCGAATCCGCGCTGGCCTCGATCGCACGCCAGCTCGACCTCGGGCCGCGGCTGGCGCTGGGGCCCGGCGAGATGAAGACCGGCGGGCACCGCCGCGATTCGATCCTCGCCGATGCGGTGGAGGCGCTGGTCGCCGCGATCTACCTCGACAGCGATTTCGCGACCTGCCGCGACGTGGTGCTGCCGTGGTTCGCGGGCATGATCGAGGCGCTGCCGCCGCCGAACAAGGTCGGCAAGGACGCCAAGACCCGCCTGCAGGAATGGCTGCAGGGGCGCGGCAAGCCGCTGCCGCTGTACGCGGTGGTCGAGGAAGGGGGCGAGGACCACGCGCGCATCTTCCGCGCCAGTTGCACACTGGACGAACCGCCGGTGCGCACCGAGGGCGAGGGCAGCTCGCGCCGGGCGGCGGAACAACAGGCGGCGGACGCCGCATTACGGATCATCGAAGCATGAACGACGAACCCCAGGCCGCCGGCGCGCAGCGCAGCGGCGCGATCGCGGTCATCGGCCGTCCCAACGTCGGCAAGTCGACGCTGGTGAACGCGCTGGTGGGCGCCAAGGTCAGCATCACCTCCAACCGCCCGCAGACCACCCGGCACCGCCTGCTGGGCATCGCCACCTTCCCGGGCGGGCAGCTGCAGCTGGTGGACACGCCCGGCATCCACGGCGAACAGGGGCGGCGCTCGGGCAAGGCGATGAACCGCATGCTCAACCGCGCGGCGCGCGGCGCGCTGGAAGGCGTGGACGCGGCCGTGCTGGTGATCGAGGCCGGGCGCTGGGACGCCGAGGACGGGCTGGCCTACGACGCGCTGCGCGATGCCGGCCTGCCGGTGGTGCTGGTGGTCAACCAGGTCGACCGGATCAAGGACAAGGGCGCGCTGCTGCCGTTCATCGCGCAGGTCGCCGAGGGCCGCGATTTCGCCGCGGTGCACCCGCTCTCGGCGCTCAAGCGCAGCGGTCTGGACGCGCTGGTGCAGACGCTGCTGGGGCTGGTGCCCGAGGCGGCGCCGATGTACGGCGAGGACGAGATCACCGACAAGAGCCAGCGCTTCCTGGCCGGTGAACTGGTGCGCGAGCAGCTGATGCGCCAGCTCGGCGAGGAGCTGCCGTACGCGACCACGGTCGAGATCGAGAAGTTCGAGGAGGAACCCTCGCCCAGGGCCGGCGTGATGTACCGCATCGACGCCGTGGTCTGGGTCGAGCGCGAGGGCCAGAAGGCGATCGTGATCGGCAAGGGCGGCGAACGCCTGCGCGAGATCGGCAGCCGCGCGCGCCAGCAGATGGAGCGCCTGTTCGATGCCAAGGTCTTCCTGCAGACGTGGGTGCGCGTGCGCGAAGGCTGGAGCGACGACGAGGCGGCACTGCGCGCGCTTGGCTACCACGACTGAAAACCCGTTCACGCGCCTGCTGCGCTCGGCATACGGCCAGCGTGCGATGCTCGGAATGCCCGTGGATCGGCACATCCACTCCGCTTCCTGCGATTCGCCACTGGCCGCCTGCCATCGCTCGCGACGGATCGTGAACGGGTTTTAGCGATCGGGCATGCGCTACGCCGCCGAACCCGCCTTCGTCCTGCATGCGCGCCCCTGGCGCGAGACCAGCCTGCTGGTCGAAGTGCTGAGCGCCGGGCACGGCCGCGTCGGCCTGGTCGCGCGCGGGGTGCAGGGACCGAAGCGCCACGTGTTGCGCGCCGCCCTGCAACCGCTGCAGTCGATCCGCTTCGATGCCGTGCAGCGGGGCGAGCTCGCGCAACTGGCTTCCGCGGAGGCGGTCGATGCCGCGCCGCTGTTGCAGGGCGATGCGGCGATGGCCGGTTTCTACCTCAATGAACTCTGCCTGCGTCTGTCGCCGCGCCTGGCGCCGCAGCCGGAACTGCACCTGGCCTATGCGCGCGCGCGCGAACGCCTGCGCGCCGGCGAGCCGCTGGCCTGGCTGCTGCGTCGCTTCGAGCGCGACCTGCTGGAGGCGCTCGGCCTGGGCTTCGAATGGCAGTGCGACGGCGACGGCGCCGGCATCGATCCCGCGGCGCGCTACCGGCTGGAGGCCGAGCACGGCCCGCGCCGCGTACTGGGGGAACGCGCCGGCGAGCGCCGCGAAAGCGCCACCGGCCTGGCCCTGCTCGCGCTGGCCGCCGACCAGCCGCCGCCGGCCGCCGACCTGGCCAGCCTGCGCCTGCCGATGCGCGCAGTCCTGTTGCACCACCTCGGCGGGCGCGGTCTCGCCTCCTGGGACATGCTCGGCACGCTGGCACGGCTGGCGCCAGCGCCCGGCGACTAGTCGAGCAGCGCGCCGGCTGCCGCATCGAAGCGTTGCCGCCGGTCGGCATCGCCGGGCGATGCCTGCAACGCCCGCACGGCCTCGGCCAGCCGCGCCGCACCGACGAAGCCGCAGCTGGCGACCAGGCGGTGCAGCGCGTCGCGCATCGCCGCGTGGTCGCCCGTCGCGGCCGCGGCCCTGATCCGCTCGCGCTGGCCGGGCAACTCCTGCAGGAACAGCGCGCGCAAGGCGTCGACGTGCGCCTGCTCGCCGCCGAGCGCGGTACGCGCCGCCTCGTCGTCCCAGGCCGGCGCGCCGGGGGCTCCCGGCAAGTGACGAAGCAGCGCGGCATGCAGGTCGGGCACGCCGATCGGCTTGCACAGCACGTCGGCGAACCCCGCCGCGAGCAGGCGTTCGCGCATCGGCGCGTCGGCGGCTGCGGTGTGGGCGAGCGCGGGCGTGGCATCGCCGCACGCGCGCAGCGCCTGCAGCAGCGATTCGCCGCGTCCGTCCGGCAGGTTGGCGTCGACCAGCCACAGGTCGAATCGGGTGGCGGCGGCTTCGGCCATGGCCTCGGCGAGCGTGCCGGCGCCGACCACCCGGGCCGGCAACGTGGCCGCGGCATCGCGCAGGAATGCTGCGCTCACGGGGTCGTCCTCGACCAGCAGCAGGCAGGGCAGGCGGGGATTCATCGCGGACTCCGGCGGGCTGGGTATGCTGCGGGCATGCGGCGCATCCCCATCTTACTGGCCTGCCTGGCACTGCTCGTGCCCGCGCTGGCCGGCGCGCGGACGATGCAGGCCCGCATCGCGCGGGTCGACACCCCGGTCGCGACGCTCGAGGAGGTCCGCCTGCGCGTGGACTGGCCTGCGGATGCGGCGGTCGGCGATTTGCAGGTATGGGTCGCGCGGGCGGATGCGGCCGACCTCGGCTACCGCTGGCGCGACCTGCACTGGCGCTGCCCGCTCCGCCGCGCCGAGGATGCCGGCTGGCGCTGCGCGGGCGCATTGCGTGCCGGCAACGGCGCGCCGCTGCAACTGGAGGTCGCGTTCGATGCGTCGAGCACGCACGCGGCATTGTCGCGGGGTGGCGCGCGGGTGGCGCTGGAACGCGATGCGGCCAGCCCCGACCTCACTACCCTCGACCTGCGGCAGGTGCCGGTGGCATGGGTGCAGGCGCTCGTCGCCCAGGCGTGGGCGGACGCCCGCTTGAACCGCGGCACGCTGGCCGGGCGCCTGCTGGTCACTGCGCCGAGCGGCGGCGCGCTGCGCGTGGAAGGACCGTTGCGGCTGCGCGACGTGGCGCTGGAAACGGCGGATGCCAGCATCGCCGCCGAAGGCGTGGGCGCTGACCTCGCCATCCGCTATCGCAGCGCTGCCGACGCCGCGGCGGTCGACGTCGATGGCCAGCTCCGCGGTGGCCAGCTGCTCGCCGGCAATACCTACGTGGCCCTGCCGGAGACGCCGATCGGGCTGGAAGTCGCGGCCCGGCGCGCGACCGGCGCCGGCTGGCGCGTGCCGCGCCTCGCCTGGCGGGATGGCGCCGCCCTGCAGGCAACTGCCTCGCTGGCCTTCGACACCGCCGGCGCGCTGACCCGGATGCACGTGGATGCGCGCAGCGACGACCTTGCGCCGGTGCGCTCGCGCTACCTCTCAGGTTGGCTGGGCCTGGCCGGGCTGGGCGAACTCGACCTGCATGGCGCGCTGCAGGTCGCCGCCGAGGTCGACGCGGCGGGGCTGTCGCGCATCGATGCCCGGCTGCAGGGCGTGGACATCCGCGACCCCGCGCAGCGCTTCGTGTTCGACGGCTTGCAAGGCGACCTGCGCTACTCCGCGGGCGCGGCGGTGGAGAGCGCACTCGCTTGGAATGGCGGCAAGCTCTATGGCCTGGAGTTCGGCGAGGCACGGCTGCCGTTCGCCAGCGCGGACGGCGTGCTGCGGTTCCGCGAGGACGCGCGGATGCCATTCATGGGCGGCCGCCTGACGGTGCACGACGTGGTCATCCGCCCGCCGCGGGGCGACGCCGGCGCCGACATCCGCTTCGGGCTGGTGCTCGACGATGTCGATTTCGGGCGGGTCTCGCAGGTGGTCGGGCTGCCGGCGTTCCAGGGTCGCCTGAGCGGGGCGATCCCGAACGCGCACTACGCCAACGAGCGCGTGGACTTCGACGGCGGCCTGTCGATGCAACTGTTCGACGGCCAGGTGGTGTTCACCTCGCTGGCGCTGGAGCGCCCGTTCGGGACTGCGCCCAGCCTCGGCGCGGACATCACCTTCGAGGACCTCGACCTGCTGCGGCTGACCGAGGTGCTGGGCTTCGGCAGCGTCACCGGCCGCCTCGACGGCCGCATCGACGGCCTGCGCCTGGTCGACTGGACGCCGGTCGCCTTCGACGCCTGGCTGGAGAGCGATCCCGCGCCCGAGGTCCCACAGCGGATCAGCCAGAGCGCGGTGCAGGACATCAGCAGCGTGGGCGATGCCTCGTTCGTGACCAGCCTGCAGGGCCGGCTGATCGGCTTCTTCGACGACTTCGGCTACCGCCGCCTCGGCATCGGCTGCCGCCTCGCCAATGAGGTCTGCAGCATGTCCGGCTTGCCCCATTCACACCAAGGTCAGGGGCAGGGCGCGTTTACTATCGTCCAAGGTGCGGGCCTGCCGCGGCTGGACGTGGTCGGCTACAACAGGTCCGTGGATTGGCCCACCCTGGTCGAACGCCTGCGCGCGGTCGGTTCGGGCGAAGTGGCCCCGGTGGTCGAATGACGAGGAGCGATGCGATGCGGCAATGGTTGGGGATCCCGGTGGCAGGTGCCTTGCTGCTCAGCGCCTGCGTGACGATCAATGTGTATTTCCCGGCGGCGGAAGCGAAGGAAGCTGCCCGCGAGTTCGTGGAGAAGGTGATCGACCAGGCCGACAAGGTCGAGGTCAAGCAAACCCCGGCGGGCGGTGGCGGGATGGCGATGCTCGAGCGTCGCTTCGATTTCGATCCTTGGATGCTGGTCGGCATCGGCAGCGCGCAGGCGCAGTCGGCGCCGGACATCACCATCAAGACGCCGGCGATCCAGGCGATCCAGGCGCGCATGGAAAGCCGCTTCGACGCCAGCCTGCGCGGCGGCTTCGACAGCGGCGCGCTGGGCTTCACCGCCGACGGCATGGTCGCGGTGCGCGATGCCGGCAAGCTGGAGTTGAAGGACCGGGTGGCGGTGAACGCCGCGGTCGCCGACGACAACCGCGACCGCAAGGCGGTGTACCGCGAGATCGCGGTGGCCAACGGCCATCCGGAGTGGGAAGCGCAGATCCGCGAGGTGTTCGCGCGGCAGTGGGTGGCCAGCGCCAAGGCGGGCTGGTGGTACCAGTCCGGCGGCGCCTGGAAGCAGAAATAAGCCGGTTGGTACGGCACCTGGCGGCCCGCCGTCGCGGGCCGTCGGCGCGCCGGCATCTGCGACAATAGGCGGCCATCCGCCGTCCCCGTTCCCGTGGCCCGCCTCGACCAGACCCCGAAGACCGTTTCCATCGTCGACCTCAGCCACGACGGCCGCGGCGTGGCGCGCTGGCCCGAAGGCGATGCGCATGCCGGCAAGACCGTGTTCGTGGCCGGCGCCTTGCCGGGCGAGACGGTGAGCGTGCAGCAAACCGCGCGCTCCAGGCATTTCGACGAGGCGAAGACGCTGGAGGTCATCGCGGCGTCCCCCGACCGCGTCACGCCGCGCTGCCCGCATTTCGGCACCTGCGGCGGCTGCGTGTTGCAGCACCTGGCCGAGGACCGGCAGATCGCCTACAAGCAGCAGGTCCTACTGGATAACTTGCAGCGCATCGGTCATGTCGCCCCGGCAACGGTGTTGCCGCCGCTGCGTGGCGACAGCTGGGGCTACCGCCGCAAGGGCCGGTTCTCGGTGCGCCGGGTCGAGAAGAAGGACAAGACGCTGGTCGGGTTCCGCGAGCAGGACCCGCGCTTCGTCGCCGACATCGCCGAATGCCATGTCGTGGTCCCGCAGCTGGGCTTCAAGGTGGCCGAGCTCGGTGCGCTGGTCGACGGGCTGGATGCGCGCCGCGACATCCCGCAGATCGAATTCATCGCCGGCGAGGCACGGACCGCGCTGGTGTTCCGCCACCTGCAACCGCTGTCCGATGCCGACAAGGCCAGGCTCGAGGCGTTCGGCGCCGAACAGGGCTTCGCGATCTTCCTGCAGCCGGGCGGCATCGACTCGGTGCAGCCATTGTCGGGCGAGGCGCCGCAGCTGACGTTCCGGATGCCGCAATGGGATGTGGACCTGCTGTTCCGCCCGCTCGACTTCATCCAGGTCAACGCCAAGCTCAACGAGGCGATGATCGCGCGGGCACTGGACTTGCTCGACGTGCAGCCGGGCGAGCGCGTGCTCGACCTGTTCTGCGGCCTCGGCAACTTCACCCTGCCGTTGGCGCGCGCCAGCGGCGACGGCGCCGTGGTCGGCGTGGAGGGCGATGCCGGGCTGGTGCAGCGCGCCCGTGCGAACGCCGAACGCAACGGCCTGGGCAACCTGCAGTTCTTCGCCGCCGACCTGGCGCAGGACCTCGCCGGCCAGCCGTGGCTGAAGGCGGGGTTCGACAAGCTCCTGCTCGACCCGGCGCGCTCGGGCGCGATCGAGGTGCTCAAGCAGCTGCCGCTGAAGGGCCTGAAGCGCATCGTCTACGTGAGCTGCCACCCGGGCTCGCTGGCGCGCGACGCCGGCTGGCTGGTCAACGAGGCGGGCTGGACCCTGCGCGAGGCCGGGGTCATGGACATGTTCCCGCATACCGCGCACGTCGAATCGATCGCGGTGTTCGACCCGCCGAAGAAGGGCTGAGGATGGGCATCGAGATCGAGCGCAAGTTCCTCGTCGTCGGCGACGACTGGCGCGCCGCCGCGCAGCGGGTGGTGCCGATGGCGCAGGGCTACCTCAACGACCTGGCCATGGTCGATTCCGGCGCGATGCAGGCCTCGGTGCGCGTGCGCATCGAGGGCGATGCCGCCTTCCTCAACATCAAGTCCCGCGAAGCGGGCCCGAGCCGGCAGGAATTCGACTACGAAATCCCGGTCGCCGATGCGCGCGCGCTGCTCGCGCTGTGCGTGGGCGGCATCGTCGAGAAGCGGCGGCACTACGTCCAACGCGCCGGCCACCTGTGGGAGATCGACGAATTCCTCGGCGACAACGCCGGCCTGGTGGTCGCCGAGATCGAGCTGGACGACGTCGACGAAGCCTTCGAGCGGCCCGCCTGGCTGGGACCGGAGGCGACGCACGCGCAGCGCTACTACAACCTCGCGCTCGCCGCGCGCCCGTATTCGCAATGGCAAGGCGACGAACGCCGTGCCCTGGACCTGGAGGAGCCCGCGTCATGCTGATCATCGGCATCGCCGGACACACGCTCGCGCCGCATGAGCGCGAGTGGCTGCACCACGACGCCTGCGCCGGCGTGATCCTGTTCGCCCGCAACTTCGCCTCGCGCGGGCAGGTGGCGGAACTCACCGCCTCGTTGCGCGAGGCCGCGCCGCGCCCGCTGCTGGTCTGCGTGGACCAGGAAGGCGGTCGCGTGCAACGCTTCCGCGACGGTTACAGCGCACTGCCGCCGCTGCAGGGCTTCGATGCGTTGTACCGGCGCGATCCCGCGGCCGCATTGGCGTTGGCCCGCGAGCACGCGTGGCTGATGGCCAGCGAAGTGCGCGCGACCGGCGTGGACCTCAGCTTCGCGCCGGTGGTCGACCTCGGGCGCGGCAACCGCGCGATCGGCAACCGCGCGTTCTCGCCGGCGCCGGAGGTGGTCGCCGCGTTCGCGCGCACCTACGTCGAAGGCATGCACGAGGCCGGCATGGCCGCGACCCTCAAGCACTTCCCGGGACATGGCTCGGTGCCCGAGGACACGCACTACGAGGTGGCGGTGGACGATCGCCCGCTCGAGGCGCTGCGCGCGCTCGACCTGGTGCCGTTCCAAGCCGGCATCGCCGCCGGTGCCGACGCGGTGATGATGGCGCACGTGACCTATCCGCAGGTGGCGCCGGAACCCGCCGGCTACTCGCCGCGCTGGATCAAGGAGATCCTGCGCCAGGACATGGGCTTCCGCGGCGTGGTGTTCGCCGACGACATCGGCATGGCCGCGGCATTCGGCGCGGGCGGGGTGAAGGCCCGCATCGACGCGCACCTCGATGCCGGCTGCGACGTGGTGCCGGTCTGCCATCCGGACCTCGTGCCGGAAGCCCTGGCCGCGATGGCTGGTCGTCGTTCCGACACCATGGCGCTGGCCGGGTTGCTGGGTCGCGGCGCGCTCGGCTGGGATGCCTTGCTCGCCGATGCCCGTCGCGACGTGGCGCAGGCGCGGCTGGCGGGGGTGCCGGTGGCGGATGCCGATGCGGCGGCGACGTCGGGCGCCAACGATGCCGGTTACGTCCGCGTGGAGGGGATCGCATGAGCGCGCCGAAGTTGGCGGATGCGCTGGCCACCGCGTGCGTGGTCCACGACCGCGCGACGCTGGAAGCCGCGATCGTGCGCATGGCCGGCGAGATCCGCGCGGCCTATGCCGAGGGCGAGGTGCCGCTGTACCTGACGGTGATGAACGGCGGGCTGCCGTTCGCGGCGCAGCTCGCGTTCGCGCTGGGCGAACTTGGGCTGGACCTGGAATTCGACTACCTGCACGCCACCCGCTACCGCGGCCAGACCACCGGCTCCGGGCTGGCGTGGCTGCACCGGCCGGCCACGCCGATGCGCGGGCGCAAGGTGCTGCTCGCCGACGACATCCTCGACGAGGGCCATACCCTGCTCGCGGTCAAGCATTGGTGCGAGGACCAGGGCGCGACCGAAGTGCGGGTGGCGGTGCTGGCGGAGAAGGTGCACGACCGCTGCGTCGAGGGCATCTGCGCCGACCATGTCGGCGTGCAGGTGCCGGATGCGTACGTGTTCGGCTACGGCATGGATTTCCACGAGCAGGGGCGCAACCTGCCGGTCATCTACGCATTGGGTGAGTAAACGCGTTGCATGCCCGCGCCGGCGGCGCTTTGCCGGACACGCCGTGAATACGTCCATGTAGGCTTCTCGGCGACATCCATGTCGCCGAGAGTCCGGCAAAGCGCCACCGGCACGTGCATGCTCATCGAAGTGATCCGAGGGAAGAGCAAAAGATGACCATCGAACTCGCGGTGATCGGCGGCACAGGCGTCTACGCGCTGGGCGCACTGGCCGACGTCGCATCCCACCAGCCGGTCACCGCCTACGGTGCGCCGTCCGGGCCGATCCGGGTCGGCCTGTGTGCCGGCAAGCGGGTGGCCTTCCTCGCCCGCCACGGCGAGGGGCATTCGCTGCCGCCGCACCGGATCAACTATCGCGCCAACCTCGCCGCGTTGAAGGCGCTCGGCGCGCGCCGCGTGCTGGCGCTCAACACGGTGGGCGGCATCACCGAGCGCTTCGGTCCGCGCGTGCTGGCCTGCCCGGACCAGCTGATCGACTACACCTGGGGCCGCATTTCGACCCTGTGCGAAGAGCCGGGCAGCGAGGTGCTGCACGTCGACTTCGGCGATCCCTACACGCCGTCGCTGCGCGCCGAGGTCATGGCCGCCGCGACGCGCGCGGGCGTGGCGGTCGTCGACGGCGGCTGCTATGGCGCCACCCAGGGGCCGCGGCTGGAGACGCGTGCCGAGATCGCACGCATGCGCCGGGACGGCTGCGACCTGGTTGGCATGACCGGGATGCCGGAAGCCGGCCTGGCCCGCGAGCTCGGGCTGGACTACGCGAGCCTCGCCATCGTCGCGAACTGGGCCGCCGGTGCCGGTCCGGACGTCGACGAGGTGATCACCCTGCAGGACGTGCTGGACAACGTGGCCGCGGCGATGGCGGGCGTGCCCGCGCTGCTCGGGGCCTTGCTCGCCGGATAACGGCCGCCGTTGCAAGCGTCGCCGGTTGTTGCATACTCGCTCGCGCCGCCGCATGCGGCGGCATTTCCGGCAACGCTCACGCAAGAGGTCATCGCACCATGCAGTACGGCACCGTGAAGTGGTTCAACGACGCCAAGGGGTTCGGCTTCATCTCCCCCGAGGACGGCAGCGCAGACGTCTTCGTGCATTTCTCGGCGATCGATGCGAAGGGGTTCCGCAGCCTGCAGGAAGGCCAGCGGGTCAGCTACGAAGTACAGCAGGGCGCCAAGGGCGCACAGGCCGCCGGGGTCAAGCCCGTCGCCTGAGCGCAGCGCGCGCAGGCATCTTGAAGCCCCGCCTTGGCGGGGCTTTTTTCTGCGCCACGGGCGGGATCAGGCGCGCAACAGGCCTTGCGCGCGCAGGCTCGCGGCGGTCGCGACCAAGGCGTCCTCGCGGCTGCGCGGCGCCCACTCCAGCAGGCGTCGCGCCTTGTCGCTGCTCGCGTTCTTGCGCCGCCCGAGTTCCGGCAGGATCTGCTTCACCGCGGGATCGGCCAAGGCCGCCAGCTTCACCAGCCAGTCGGGCAGAGTGCGGTTCGGCACCCGCCGCGCATCGTCGCCCAGGCGCGTGCGCAGGACCTGCGCCATGTCGCGCACCCACATGAAGTCGCCTGCGGTGGCGAGGAAGCGTTCGCCCGCGGCGGCCGGCGCATGCAATGCGCGCAGGTGCAGGTCGACCACGTCGCGCACGTCCACCACCCCGAACTCCAGGCGCGGGCAGCCGGGCAACGCGCCGTCGAGCAGGCGTTGCACCAGCAGCACCGAGGTCGCGAAGTCGGCGCCGAGCACCGGGCCGAACACGCCGACCGGGTTGACCACGGACAGTTCGAGGCCGCCGCCCTCGCGCGCGATGAAGTCCCAGGCCGCGCGTTCGGCGAGGGTCTTGGAGGCGATGTAGGGCGAGATGCCGGGACCCTCGAGGTCGGTCCAGCTCGCCTCGTCGTAGGGCGCGTCGCGGTCGGGATGGCCGTAGCCCACCGCCGCGAACGACGAGGTCAGCACCACCCGCCGCACGCCGGCATCGCGCGCCGCGCGCAGCACGCGCAGGGCACCGTCGCGCGCCGGCACGATCAGCTCGTCGGGATGCCGCGGCAGGCGCTCGGGGAAGGGCGAGGCGACGTGCAGCACCCCGGCGCAGCCGGCGACCGCCGCTGTCCAGCCGGCATCCTCGGTGAGGTTCGCGTGGTGGAAGCGCAGCCTGTCCCCGGGTTCGACGCCGGCCTGCGCCAGCATCGCCAGCACCGCGTCCGCGCGCGCAGGGCCGCGCACCGTGGTCCGCACGGTATGGCCTTCGGCCAGCAGCCGCGCGATCGCATGCGCGGCGATGAAGCCGGAGCCGCCGGTGACCAGGATCGGGGCCATTGCGGTCAGTCGAGGAACTGCAGCCTGGCGAGGTCGGCGTACAGGCCGCCCTGCGCCAGCAATTCGGCGTGGGTGCCCTCGGCGACGATCCGGCCCGCGTCCATCACCACGATGCGGTCGGCCTTGAGGATGGTCGCCAGCCGATGCGCGATCACCAGGGTCGTACGGCCGGCCATCAGGTTCTCCAGCGCGTGCTGCACCGCGTGCTCGCTCTGCGCATCGAGCGCGGACGTCGCTTCGTCGAGCAGCAGGACCGGCGCGTCCTTCAGCAGGGCGCGGGCGATCGCCACGCGTTGTTGCTGGCCGCCGGACAGGCGCGCGCCGCGTTCGCCCAGCTCGCTGGCGAAGCCCTCGGGCAGCGCGTCGAGGAATTCATCGGCCTCGGCGGCCTCGGCGGCGCGACGCACCTCGTCGTCGCTGGCGTCCAGCCGCCCGTAGCGGATGTTCTCGCTCGCGCTGGCGGCGAAGATCGTCGGCGCCTGCGGGACCAGGCCGATCGCCTCGCGCAGGCGCAGCGGATCGAGCCGGCGGATATCGATGCCGTCGAGCAGGATCCGCCCCGACTGCGGGTCGTGGAAGCGCAGCAGCAGCGACAGCACCGTGCTCTTGCCGGCGCCCGAAGGGCCGACCAGGGCCACGGTCTCGCCCGGGGCGACGCGTAGCCGGAAGCCGGCGAGCGCGGCGGTGTCGGCGCGCTGCGGGTAGTGGAAGGTCACGTCCTCGAACACGATCTCGCCGCGCACCGGCAGCGGCAACGGCTGCGGATCCGTGGGCGGCACGATGCCCGGCGCTTCCTGCAGCAGGTCGTTGATCCGGCCCATGCCGCCGGCGGCCTTCTGCAGCTCGTTCCACACCTCGGCCAGTGCAGCCACCGAGCCGCCGCCGAACAGCGCGTACAGCACGAACTGGATCAGCGTGCCGGCGCTCATGCGGCCGGCGATGACGTCGTGCGCGCCCGACCACAGCACCAACGTGATCGCGCCGAAGAACAGGGTGATCGTGGTCCCGGTCATCAGCGATTGCGCGCCGATCCGCTTGCGCGCGGTGGCCACCGCATTGGCCACCGCATCGGCGAAGCGGCCGCGTTCGTAGTCCTCGCGGGCATGTGCCTGCACCGTGCGGACCGCGCCCAGGGTCTCGGTGGCCAGGGCATTGGCATCCGCGACGCGGTCCTGGCTGTGGCGGGAGATCTTGCGGATGCGGCGCGCACCGAGCACGACCGGCAGCACCGCGGCCGGGATCCCGACCAGCGCCCAGGCCGCCAACCGCGGGCTGGTCACGAACAGCATCGCCAGCGCGCCCGCCGCGGTGATGGTGCTGCGCAGGGCGATCGACATCACGCTGCCGACGATGTTGCGGATCAGCTCCACGTCCGCGGTCAGCCGCGAGACCAGTTCGCCGCTGCGGGTGCGGTCGTGGAAGCCGGCATCGAGGCTGATGAGGTGCGCATACAACTGGGTGCGCAGGTCGGCGACCACGCGTTCGCCGAGCAGGGAGACGAAGAAGAAGCGGGCGGCGGTCGCGACCGCCAGTGCCACCGCGACCACGAACAGCAGCAGGAAGGCGCGGTCGATGTCGCCGGCGCTCCCGCTGCGGAACCCTTCGTCGATCATCGTGCGGAACGCGACCGGCAGGCTCAGCGAGGCGGCGGAGGACAGCGCCAGCGCGCACAGCCAGGCGCCGAACAGGCCGCGATGGCGGCGCACGAACGGCCACAGCGCGCGCAGGGAGCCGATGGGCGCCTTGGCCGGCGCCGGGGTGGGGGAATCCATGCGTGCATGGTAGCCGCTGGCGGCGCTGCGATCAGCGCTCGAGCTTGCGCAGGTCCGGCGGCAGCGCGGTGTCGGGATGGCGACGCCGGAATTCCGCGAGGCTGGCCTTGGCGGCATCGACCTCGCCCTGCCGCAGCAGGTCGCGGATCCGTTCCAGCCAGGCCTCGCGGGCTTCCGGCGAATCCATGGTCGCCGGCGGCACGTCCTCGCCGGGGTCGTCGACGCTGACGGTATCGAGCGTGGTCGCGTCGGCGGCGCGTTCGGCCTCGTTGCGCGCGGCGGGGGGCGCATCGCGCATCGCCGCCTTGGCCTGGATCGCGGGCGCGGGTGGTGGCGGTGCGGGCGCGGACGCCGCCGCCGCGGCTGGCGGACTGGCCGGCTCCGCCGCGAGCGCGCCGGCCGCCTCGTCGTGGAAATGCTCGAAC